>JAGVSJ010000004.1 GCA_019720975.1 Candidatus Sysuiplasma superficiale | reverse complement strand
GTGAGCAGGAGAAGCGGAGTGCTTGAAAGAAGGATTACCGGAATGTCAGGCAGCTCGCAAGAGCTGCCATATCATGAGTTTATGCACAAGACCGCTGACGGAGTAATGGATAGAGATAAATATTGAAGTGGCAGTGAGCGTCAGACGGATGGGTGCACTTGAGCTCAGCCTCTAAGCAGTACAGGTGGTTCTATTCATTCTTCCTTTCAAACGTGCCTAACGGAGGGACAGCTCCGCTGATTCCCCTTTTCGTCGTGATCGCATTCTCCGGAAATGTGATACAGGTGGGGCTTGTCACGGCAGCTACCTCGATTGCGTCAATACCGGCCTATATAGTCTGGGGCAATCTCTCGGACCATCTGCATCTGAGAAAACTGTTCGTCATCGAGGGGTTTGCAGGGCTTGCACTCTCGATGTTTGTCATGGCAGCAAGCCTGGACTTCACTGCATTCTTCATAGCGAACTTTCTGCTGGGTCTTCTGTTCACAGCAAGTGCTCCCGCAGGTACTGCACTTCTGATCGAGCAGACACCGAAGGAAATGTGGTCGTCATTGCTCGGCAAGTTCAGCAAACTGGGCGGTGCAGGCTACCTTTCCGGTCTTATTATGGGCGCGTTGTGGTTTGAGCTGTTCCCTCCCAATTCCACTTACATGAGGCTGTTCTTCATATTCGTCGGATTAATGGCATTTGCCAGTACTGTACTTGCATCCGTAATGATAAGGGAGGCCCCGTCAGAAAGGAGGAAGCACCACGCCCATATCCACAGAAATTCCATCGCGGAAATACCTCTCAGGGTCAATGAGAGGGCAAAGTATCTTCCGTCCAGAGTCACTTCATTTGTAAAGCTTGTGGGCCCTTCAGGCGAAGGGCGGGGTGAGCTTGGAAGGAGGATATGGTTCTATTTTCTTGTCACAATTCTCATTTCGACAGGTTTCACTTCATTTTACGTTGTATTTCCCAACTATCTCGCAGATTTCCTTGGCAGACGTTTCGGCATAACCGAATCATACGTTTTCACTGTCTATATTGCAAGTTCGGTGGCATCCACCATTACGTACGGGAGCGTTTCGAGATTCTGCTCCATTCTGAGCGAGAAGTCAGTCCAGTCCTTTGCACTGCTTTCCAGAATAATCCTCATCCCCCTGTTCTTCATCCTTCCTCTTGTTCTCAGTTCAGGGATGGAGGTTTTGCTTTCCATGATTGTGCTAAACGCCCTTATGGGATTCTGCTGGGCCGTTATCAGCGTCACCGGGCAGTCGATTGTGGCACGTATGGCGGGACCGCACACAAGAGGCGAGGCAATAGGCCTGTACAATTCATCTATGGGAGTAGGTTCAATACTTGGCTCAATAGTTGCAGGCTTCGTCACCGAGATTTACGGATATGCCATGGATTTTCTGATGGCATCGGCATGGATTGTTTCAGGCCTGATTTTCCTTTCTGCACTCAATGTGAGTTCAGCTGGAATGCAGACAGGTACAGGACGCACAGGCTCGAGGAGAAAGACACTGGCTGTTCTGAGGTCACTTCTGGGATTCGGGTAGAACCTGTCATGGCTGCAGTTTCTTTATCATCCTGTCCACTTCCTCTGAAAGGCTGGTGACGGAGTCAAATCCATCCACTTCCTTCAGCCTCTGGAAATGTTCAGTGAGTTCATTTCTGCATGAATCGAGATCCTCATCCGTCTGTCTTAGCATGGAAATATTCTTCTCCACTTCACGGTTCACAACCGACAGTTCGGCATTCTCCGCTTCAGGACTCTGTAATTCTGCGATCCTTTCTTCGATCTTCACGAGCCTCTCTTTCAACGCTTCCTTCCTCGATCTTATCCCGAGCACCCTGTTATAGTCGGAAACAGCCTCCGGGTGATCCAGTATGTATTGCAGTGCCTGTTCAGATCTTTCCGGCCCTATGATTCTGACAGGATCATCGTCGTCCAGAGTGTTGTAGATCTTCTTGAGATTCTGAAGTGCCACACCGACGTCCCATTCTGTGATCTCGGTGTTGGATGATTTCACGACGCTGCTTGTCAGAAACCTGATCCTGGGAAGTATTTTGACAACAGGATCCATAAGTGCTGCGGACGAATGGAGGAAGAGCCTTAAGTTCTCCATTGCTGCCGTCTCATCATTGTTCAGAGAACCGAGTTCACTCTGTATTTCATCCCTCTCCTCGACAAGTTCCTTCTTCTTTGACTCCAGGCGTTCTCTCACCATGCTGTGAACATCAAGCAATCCTTCCGGTGCCGGCACCCTCGCAAGTAATTTCTCCCTCCTGACCTGCAGATCAGAAATTTTATCCCTCAGCGAAAGTATCTCGCCTATTCGTGAATTTATGTCCTCCAGCTCGTCAATAAGTTTCATTTCCTTCTTTGAAAATCTGGAGTAATTGAATATCTCTTCATCAAGTTCCCTGACAGTTTCCTCGATTCTTGACACATGAAAGGCAAGCTGCCTCTTCCTCTGTTCTTCACACTCCAGCCTTTCAACAGGTTCTTTGAGTCTTTCAGCCATTTTCGCCGGTTTCATTCTCAGTGCGTCTCTCAGCTCGGGAAAGCCGTTGGCTTTGAGGAATGAATGCATCTCCTTGAACTGTGTTGGTGAATAATCACTGAGAAGGAGTTTGTAAAATTGCTGCAGCTGCATTACGGCACGTTTCTGCAGACTTTCGATGCTTTCTCCGGACGCAGAGCTGCTCTGCGTCTCTCTCAGTTTTGTCTCTATTCTCTTCTGCAGCCTTTCGAGTTCAGTCAGGCTGAATGCTGTGTCTATTCCCTGCATTTGAATACGACTATGATTTCATGCGCAATTAAACTTTTGACAACGCAGTGTGCAGTCTGGACACCAGTTTCTCAAAGGTCATCGGTTAACTCAATGGCGGAGCCATTACTCCACAATGTCAAGCGTCAGTTTTTTAATGAGCATCGTCATTGAGAGCACCGCTCGAGCAGGGATAACCAAGCCTGGTCAACGGTGCCAGATTCAGGGTCTGGTTGCGTAGGCATTCGGGGGTTCGAATCCTCCTCCCTGCATTATTCAGACGATGTCATGGTTGATGTCGGTATCTCAGTCTTTCCCTCCGCCTTTTCAGCACCATCCCTCTGTCTCATTACATTCACTGCCTGCGAACCGAAATTTGTTCAGGTAGCCTGACGCAATAAGCCTCTATGTTCCGAAAACTGTTTAAGTGTTGTTTTGAGTTCCCAATCTGTGAAAATTAAGAAGTGCGAACTGTGCGGTTCCACCTTTGAATGTGGCGGCATTACGGGATGCTGGTGCAGCAGAGTTCACCTGTCCCGCAGAAGGCGTATGCAGCTCTCCTCTATGGCCAAGGATTGCGTATGTCCGCACTGCATTCTCAGCAACACTGAGGAGGATTGAAATTTTGGAGTGGGGTGTGCATCATGTCGCAACGCTTTAGCACTCAGCGTGGCATTTGCGCTGATATGGCGAACATCCGATTTGCAGCCCTGCTGCCTTTCCTCCTGTTGTCTCAATTTTCCAAACAGCATTCAGCCATAAAATGGTGTCATGTTTGTTGCGGGCGTTTTCGCTATACTGCATTCAAACACTATTCCACCAAGGTGTTACAAATTTCAGTATTATTTCACCGAAGGAAAAGTGGAACCGGCAGATTTGCATGAAAATTACATCCTGCGTAGTAATGGCGCAGCAGATTTTCATTTCATCGCGGAGCAAATGTGCGATGCCTGGTCGGCATGACTTCTACCGGGCCCGGAGAAGGGCAGGGCGAGCAAGGGGCAGAGAAGGAAAACAAGGTGAGTCCGGAGAATCCTGTTTTACAGAAGGAATGTAGAGGATCGCTCCCCGATTTCAAGCTCCTCAGCAACACCCATGCAGCATCTGTCGAAACCCTCCTTGCGTTTGCGCCAGCACGGATGCAATCATATCCAGAGACCGGGACCGCCAAATCCGCCCATCATGCCCATTCCCATCATACCCATCATTCCAAATCCGCCCATCATTGCCATCGGACCCAGCATGGAGCTCTGAGCCATCATCTGCTGCTGCTGGTGGGTTTTCATATGCTGGTCCAGTTCTGCCTGTGTCTTGAACAGCAGGCCATCAATATCGCAAATCTTGAGCGTCGGATCTATGTCGGCGACGATTTCGCGCCACAGTCTTTTCTCAAAATCATGGCCTGAATGTAGTTCCGCTGCTGTTGCAACTCCCAGTGTTGCAATACCTTCGATTGCCGGTATCGCCACGTCCCTGCCCCATATGCCCGCATGCAGCTGAACCTCAAATTTCCCTCTACTCCCTGCGATTACGACATCCACGTCCCTTATCCTTCCAAGAACTATACGTTCAGCGCTCGACTTTCTTGCGTGGAGATCCCATATCCCCTCCTTTACGTCTTCAGAGGTGATTTTGAAACCTTCCCCGATCAACAATTCCTTGACTTTCGAATATACATCCTCCGGCGAGATATCCTTTTCAACAAAACCATGTCGTATCATGTTAATTCACCTGAATGTCATACCTCTGCGGATATATCTCTTTGTTGAATGCAAACTTTCGCTTTCTGTTACACAGTCCAGCTTCTGCTGTTCAGCTGAATGGACAGAATGGAGGTGGTTCAACTCCCTCCACCGCAGGGGATTCGAGATCGACAGGCGACAGGTTTAATCAGAGGAACAATTATCCCGAAAACGGGTTGATGAGTTGATTGCCAGGCAGATCTTTGCTTCGGAGTGCTCGCTCGCGGAAGGACCGCTGTGGGATTGCCGCACAAACAGGCTTTACTGGGTAGACATACTGAAGGGAAGCATTCATTCAATCGATCCTGTGGACATGTCTCACAGAGTCCACAGATCAAAGGATTTTGTAAGCTGTATTGTTCCCAAAGACGGAGGCGGCTTCATCATCAGCGCGGGTACATCCCTATATGCCTGGGATGGTGATTCAGGGGAAGTCCTGATATCGAGCATCAGCGAACCGCCAAACAATCGATTTAACGACGGCAAATGTGACGGATCGGGTAGATTGTGGATAGGAACAATGGATATTGCGGAAAAATCCCCCAGCGGGAATCTATACAGATTTGACAGGGATCGTAAATTTGTAAAAGTGGCTTCCGGATTTACTGTATCGAACGGCATAGACTGGTCTCCTGACGATGCAACGATGTATCATGTCGATTCGCCTTCGGGCTGTGTTTACTCCTATGACTTTGAACCATCGACAGGAGTACTTTCCAACAGGCAAATTTTTGTGAAGATACCTCCTGAGAAAGGCTTTCCTGATGGAATCACGGTAGACAGTGAAGGGAATCTGTATGTGGCCCACTGGGGAGGTTCAGGCGTTTCCGTGTGGAATTCAGAAGGCAAAAATATTGGTTTCATAGAGATACCCGCACTCAATGTTTCGTCGTGTTCCTTTGGTGGACCGGATCTGGAGGATCTCTATATCACCACCGCTAAGAATTATGATAACAGGGAAAGGGCTGACACGAATGGTGGGGGTATTTTCAGCATAAGAACCGGCGCAAAGGGATTTCGGGCCAACTCATTCGATTGGTGACTTCAAACCCTTGGTCAAACGCTATGCCGCAGGAGATGGTGCGGAGGAAATGAATTCTGTTATCTGTTCAGGGGAAGCGATAATAGACATGATTCAGAAGAGACGTGCGCCGAATAAACTCATATTTGAAGCACACCCGGGCGGTGCACCTGCAAATGTCGCCGGAGGAATTGGAAAGCTGGGCGGCAGTGCAAGGTTTTTCGGTAAGGTCTCCACTGATATCTTTGGTAAGCTGATACTTGATACGCTGGGAAGGAACAACGTTGATCTCAGGTTTGTACCACCGTTGTCCAGCAAACCCACAGCCATTTCTCTGGTTTCACTTGACCGGAGTGGGAATCGTGATTTCGTCTTTCATCATTGCAGTACGGCTGACTCCGAATTGGGAAGCGAGGAAATAACAGGCGATCTGTTTGCCGGGGCATCAATATGTCATGTGGGCTCCTTTGCACTCTCGGAAAGGCGCTCCGGCAAAGCAACGGTCTCGCTCATCGAACGTGCAGTTTCGGAGAACTGCCTTATTTCCTGTGATATTAATGTCAGGGAACAGTTGTGGAAGTCAAGGAGACAGCTCTCCCGTGCGCTGCGATATCTTCACGGTAGGAGCGATATACTGAAATGCAGCCTGGAAGAGATGCATTACCTGGACTCCGATTTCGACACAGCACATCTGCACGGATCAGGCAATTCAATATTGCTTGAGAGAATTCAAAAATCTTCGGCCAGAATTCTGAGCGAGGGTGTCAGACTCCTTGTTGTTACTATGGGAAGCAACGGAAGCATACTTTTCAGTGTAAGAGCTTCTGCCTTCGTTCCGTCATTCCAAATCAGGGCCGTTGACACAACAGGTGCCGGTGACTCATTTCTCGCCGCTGTCCTGTATAAATTGACCAGCAAGGGGTGGGATAACAGGGCTTCTCTCAACAGACTCGGCAAAATGGA
The DNA here is from genome assembly GCA_019720975.1 of Candidatus Sysuiplasma superficiale. Taxonomy (GTDB): domain Archaea; phylum Thermoplasmatota; class Thermoplasmata; order Sysuiplasmatales; family Sysuiplasmataceae; genus Sysuiplasma; species Sysuiplasma superficiale. Next base: position 84,580 of record JAGVSJ010000004.1, on the reverse strand, counting down.
TCTCGGAGAAATAGGTCGTTTTGCCTCAGCTGTTTCTGCAATAAGTTGCACGCGGCATGGGGGTATCGAGTCCTTTCCATTCATGCACGAGGTCGAAAAATTTCTTTCATCTCGCAACTGATATGTTCAGGTTTCATTCCAGATGGGCCTCACAAGCGCAATTCGCATTTGCTTTTCCACCTGAATTTGCAGGTGTGCATTAAATATTCTGCATTGGAGCTATTCTCTGCCCGTCTTTGCATTGCATTATTTCTGAGCACCCAGTTCTTCATCGAATCCCTTTCTCCAGATGCCCCTTCTGCATGTATTTCATGTTTCGGCTACCTGCCGATTCAAAAAAACTGAGGTTAAATAGTGAAATCGCCTACTTTCCTGCATGAGCAGTCAGTCCGAATCTTCAGACCCAAAGGCGCAGCTTTCTTTCCTGAAAAATCTGATTTTTCAGAATCTTATGCGGAATTATCTTCCATTTCCCATGGATATGAAGTTGTCTTCGGCATGGGCATCGGGAATCCGGAGGGGAGGCGATACGGTGATCTATACTTCAATGATGTATCAGATGGCCCCTCTTTTCAGAAGTTATGAGAAACTCATACCTACTATCCGTAAGATCAAAGGTGTTTACCGTTTCGCCGCGCTGGGCAAGTATTTCTACAAACCCTCCAGAGATGAAATCAACCGGTCATATGCTATCTTGAGAAACATCGCATCTTCGCTCTCGGCGTCTGGTGTCTCGTTCGGTTATCTGTATGAAGAGGAGCCATACAGCGGTGCTATTCTTCTGGAACTTGGTATGCTCGACGAGTTCAGGGAATATGCCAGCAAATTAATGGGATTCTTCAGGGAAAGAGGTATAAGAAGGCTCATAACAGTGGATCCGCATACCACGAATGCACTGCACAGAATGAAGCAGTTCCACACAATGGACATCGACGTCGTTAATTATCTTCACCTGTTAAGGAATGTAAAGGGAAAGGGGGAGTACGTGCTGCACGATTCCTGTCTCTATTCAAGACATCTGGACATGTATCAGGATATAAGAAATGTTATTGAGAAGTCAGGCATACATCTCAAGGAAGATCCAATCGTGACCGGAAAGGGAACATCTATGTGCTGCGGCTTCCCGGTAGGTATTGTAGATAGAATTTTGAGCGAGAGGATTGCAGGACTCAGAGCGGAGAAGTTGTCCTCAGTCTCCGAAAACGTGATGGTCCTGTGTCCACTGTGCTTTCAAAATCTGCATGAGCGTATAAGTAATGTCGTGGATTTCGCGGAGGTTTTCAGGTGAAAAGTGAATGGGATATCGCCATAGAGAGGGCGACAGCAAACAATGCACCTGCGGTATTCAGCGCTCTTTCAAATTTCAGCTACATAGAGAACGCAAGATCACGTCTCAAAGAAGCTAAATCGAAAGTCATTGACAATATGGAATACTATATCGGTAAAACAATGGAATCGGTCAGACGGGTTGGCGGAACTGCATATTTAGCAAGGGACCTGGAGGACGCAAGGCGCAGGATACTGGAAATAATTGGAGAGCGAAGGAAGATCATATTGGGAAAATCAAGCGTGGCATTCGAGATCGGTCTGAGGAAATTTCTGAAGGAAAATGGCAAAGACGTGTGGGAAACCGATTTCGGCGAACTGCTTCTGCAGATTTCCGATGAGGAACCTTCACACATCATCACCGTTGCACTCCACATGACAAGAGAACGTTTCGCGCATAATTTGCATGAGAAGCTGGACAGAAACATCGATGAGAAATCTACAGCCTCAGAGATGGCCGATTCAGTCAGGAATTTTCTCAGAAATAAGTTTCAGGAGGCGGAAATCGGTATCACAGGTGCCAATGCCATATCCGCGGACACTGGCACTGTGGTTCTCGTCGAGAATGAGGGCAATATAAGGATGACCACTGTCAAACCTCCTGTTCATATAGTAATCACAGGGGTTGACAAGATTGTACCTACAATGGAAGATGCTTTTAACGAGGCGATGGTCCAGTCAGCTTATGCCGGTTCGTTTCCGCCCACCTATATCAACTTCACTTCCGGACCCAGTTCAACAGGGGACATAGAGGCTGAGGTAATCAGACCAGCAACAGGACCAAAGGATTTATTTGTCATTCTCCTTGACAACGGCAGATTGAATGCATCCTCAGACCCAAAAATGAAGGAGGCACTGATGTGCATAAGGTGCGGCAGATGCTACTATTCATGCCCTGTTTACAGCATTCTGGGCAAAGACTGGGGCAAATCCCCGTACAGCGGCCCGACAGGAGTAATGTGGAACTACATAACTACGGGTGACAGTGTACCATCACATCTGTGCACTCATTCAGGCGGCTGCAAGGTGGTCTGCCCCATGGACATTAATATACCAGGTATACTGGAATACCTGAAGTGGAAGAACATTTCAGGCATGAAATCTGACAGTACGGAGGAATGATTGTTTTGGATGGTCGTGGAAAGGTAGTGGTGGTAACGGGCGGGTCCAGAGGGATTGGACGGGCGGTTGTTGAACGTTTGCTGTCGGACGGTTCATCTGTTGTCACATGCCATTATGGAGACAGGAACGGAGAGTCGTCACTCCTCCGTTATGCAGCCGACAGGGGATTTGCGAGAAGTCTCAGGATAGTGGAGTCGGACACTTCAAAGAAGCAGACATCTCAGGAACTTGTAAATATTGCAGTTGAATCCTTCGGTCAGCTGGACGGCTGGATAAATAATGCTGCCGTTCAGATACTTTCCAAATCTGAGGAAACAGACGAAGGCGAATGGCACAGGATACTGTCTGTAAATCTGGACGGATATTTTTTCGGCTGCCAGGCGGCTGCCAAATACTTTATTTCAGAGGGAAGGGGCGGAAGTATAGTCAACGTCACTTCCGGTGTCAATCTTCTCGCCGTTAAGTTCCTGGCGGCTTATACCGCATCCAAGGGGGCAGTCGCCTCCCTCACGAGATGCCTGGCTGTTGAATGGGGGCGTTACAATATACGCGTCAATTCTGTAGCGCCCGGGGCAACGGATACACCGCTCAATGAATCTCTTTACACGCAGGAAGTCAGGCGCATCTACAACGAAAGGATACCATTGGGCCATATCGCTTCCCCTGCGGAGATAGCGGACGCGATCGTCTTCCTTGTTTCAGACGATAGCAGATATATAAGCGGGCACGAACTTGTCGTTGATGGCGGTCTAAACTATAACGGGACAGTTTATCAGCCGCTCCATTAAGTGATTTGGAATCATGTTCTCCTGTTTACGTAACATTCAATGCCTCTTGCGCGGAGTCGCATTTTCTCCGAAATATTTGCTGAGCATTCCCCGCAGAAATGAAACAGATGCGACGAGATCTTCGTGGCCATTCACGCCATCTTCAATTGAAATCCAGCCGGAGAACTCTGAATCCCTGATTATCCTGAAGATTTCGTCATAGTTGATCAGGCCGGTCCCTATCACTCCATGTTCCAGTGCCTCGGGATATCCCTTTCCACTGAACTTTTCCAGATCCCTTACAGTGTAACCGGGTTTGAGATGCCGATCGCTCGCATGCATTGTCAGCACCCTGTTCCTAAATCTCTTCAGCAATTCTATTGGGTCCTGGCCGGACACAAGAGCATTGGATGGATCAAAATTAATTCCGAACCATTTTGAATGAATGCTGTCCACTATGTCCTCGTAAACGTCGGGGAATTGCGCAAATTCAGGGTATTCCCATCTGCCGTCTTTGTAGTGATTTTCCATTACAAGGTGTACTTCGTTCTCTTCAGCACATGGAATCAATTTTTCTATGGCATCAATCACCCAGCTCTCCCCGTCGCTCCTGGATATACCGGGCCTTCTCTGACCTGAAAGGACTCTGCAGGTCTTTATCCTGCCAGGAACATCTGTTTTCCCCATTACCTCAATCCAGAAACGCATCTGGTCTATCTCTTTCTCCCTTTCTTCCTTCCTTGGCTTTGTGAAATCAGGAGATGTGCACATCATCGGGACAAGCAATTTTTTTGATCTCGCGTAGTCATGTATCTCCGCTATCTCTCTCTGTGAAATTTTCGGATAGAAATGCGGATACATCTCAATTCCGTCAATTTCAAGCTCCGATGCCTCATCAATCCAGCTCAGTATGCTTCTTTTCCCTTCACAAAGATCATCAAAGTATCCCTTGGGGAATGCAAGCAGTCCCGGGGCATTCATGCATCTTCCCTCCTATCCGCCCCTTTCTTCACGAGCCTGCATACGTTCGATATAACTTTTCTCATCTCATCCGCTTCGTTGGCTGCAGAGAAGGAATGGCTGTCTATCACCAGCGGAGCACCGATCACAACAAGTGGCGCACCCATTGAAGGTAATCTTGGAAGTTCATGCAGAGATAATCCTCCAACCGCCTGAACCGGGCAGCTGACAGCACTCACTATGTCGCTGAGGAAATCTAGAGGGCTCCCCCCGTTCTCATTCCTTTCGTCAAATCCAAGGTGTGCTATGACAACATCAACTCCTGCCATTTCAAGTTCTTTCGCCGCCTGTACCCTGTCCCTCCTGCCAAGTACGTCGCCCATCACATAAATACCGTAATCGCGGGCGGCTTTGACTGTTGCGCGCACTGTTGCAGGATGGCTCGCAGCCATGACCACAACGAAATTGGCTCCCGCCTTAGCCATCATCTCTGCCTCCAAATAGCCGCCATCCATAGTCTTCAGATCTGCGACTATTGGAATCTCTGGAAACTTCTTTCGGAAATGTTCAACCGCGTGAAGACCTTCGCCTAGAATGAGCGGAGTGCCAACCTCAATCCAGTCAATACCTGCCTCAACCGCTATCTGTGCCACTTTGTCAGCTTCCGCAATCGTCTGCAGGTCCAGTGAAACCTGCACGGTTGGCTTCCGGAGGTCTATTTCCTTCACTTTCATATCACAATCACCGCCTTTGCTATCCTTCTCTTCTCCATATCTTCAAATGCGTTCCTCCACATATCAAAACTGTAGGGCTTCGCAATCAGCGATGGATTCAACTTTCCTCTCTTCATGAGCTTCAATACTCTTTCCCATGTCTCCCAGTTGTGGCTGAAGGAACCCCTGAGCTCAACAGCCTTCGAAACAATCTGATCGAGGTTGAATGTAGGAATGTCAGGCCCCCATCCTACCTTTACTATACGCCCTCCCGGTCTGACTGCGTCTAGGGCCGTCTTGAGCGTGGCGCTTATACCGGATGCGTCTATCACGACATCCACTCCGTCACCCCAGCCCGCAACCTTCATCTTTTCAATACAAGTGCTCGGGTCGTCGAAAACTTCATCCGCCCCCAGTTCAAGTGCAAGCTTCAGCCTGTCCTGATCCGCCTTTATCCCAAGGACATAAGTCGCCGAAGGAGAACGCAACATCGCGACCTGAAGGCACAGAAGGCCAATGGGCCCCGGCCCAATTATGAGGACTGAATCAGCAGGTTCGATCTTACCCAAAGATGAGGTGGCGTTGAACGCCACGCATGTGGGCTCTGTGAGGGAAGCGGCAACATCATCGACGCCTTCCGGTATCCTGTGCAAAATATCTTCTCTTACCACAAGGAATTCGGCCATGCCGCCGTCGCTGAGCGCTCCGAAACCGATTCTGTGAGGGCATAGATTGTAATTGCCCTTTCTGCAGTTGTAGCATTCACCGCACACGTAGTTGGCGGTCTCACAAACTACACGATCTCCGGTCTTTACGTGGCGAACATCGTTTCCAACTCCATCCACAATTCCGGCCATCTCATGACCGAGGACTACGGGGCTATTTCTTGGATAAGATTCCGTCCCGTTATACACGTGAATGTCACTTCCACAGACGCCAACTGCTGTCATCCTTAACCGAACCTTATTTCCCTTAGGTTCCTCAGGATCCGGAACCTCCTTCAGTGACACCTTCCCAGGTCCATGTGATTCAGAAACTATTGCCCTCATTTTTATTCACACATGCAGCTTAGTAAAACGATAGTTTAATTCTTTTGCATTCTGTCGGTGTCTTATGAATCCCCGATATAGATAGAATACGCAATCATATATAGTCATGTTTATATTTTTATTTGTTTTTCATGCCGGTTAATGCTTAATTCATTTGCTTTTGCCTTCCCTGAGTCAGATGTCAACCCATAAATTTCCAGAGGAAATATGGTGATTTGTTCCATTTGCAGACGGTTCAACAAACTTTGTTTAGGTGTCCCATACGAACTGTGCAACCTTTCCGGAAATGAATCTCGGAAGGACAATGCCCGCAACGCAGTTTTGGAACAGGTTAATATAGCTTTGCGCTATTCGCAGTCGGGGTGATGAATTGACGCAATCTACGAGCGGTGATAGTGGGCGAAGAAAGAGTCGGAAGCTGACAATTTCAATAGTCGCGGCAATCGTTGTGATAGTGGTTATTGCGGCTGTTACGGACGTTCTGATTTCTAAGCCACCGGCAAAAACTAGCAACACAGTTTACTTCTATACCTGGTGGGGGCCGACGAGTGGTAGAGCACTGCAGAATTTGACTGAAGCATTCCATAAGGCATATCCGCAGTACACGGCTGTACCAACGGTATCCCCTGGTGCGGGAGGAACCAATGCCAAATATGCAATTCTTACTCTTATCAAGGCCAAGGATCCACCCAACACATTCCAGACACATTATGGACCCGAGATGCTGAGCTATGTTGAAGCTGCCCCGGGCGGTGCCAGCGCATTCGTCAACATGACGAGTTATGTGAAGACAACACTGATGAACAAATCGGTGCTGCCTGTTCTTGAGGCCGGAACCTTCAACGGAGTGACATTTTCACTTCCTGTCGACGCTCATCAGGGAGCGCAGCTTTTCTTCAACCCGCAGGTTCTGGCAAAATACGGATTACCGATACCCACCAACATGTCTATGCTGATAAACGATACGATAGCTCTCGGCAATCATGGTGTTGATGCTTGGGTGATCCCGGGCGGAGACGGCGGATGGGATCAGTTGAACCTTTGGGAGAATGCTTTTCTTGCATATGGCGGTAATACCATGTATGACCAGCTCATGTACGGCACACTCAATATAAGCAATCCTGCCGTCATGCATGTTTTGAACGAAACCAATGCTGCATTTTTCACATTTGAAAAGTACAGCATGCCAGGTCTGGAGTCAGACAGCTGGTTGCAGACTCTGCATTATGTCTTGGATGGTCAGGCTGCATTCTATACTTCAGGTAACTGGGTCCTTGAATATACAACCGATTACCTGAATGTCCTCGTCTATCCGGCAATTGCTCCATACACCTCCTGGACCAACCTCACAATGCTTGATCAGTCTTTCCCCGGCACACAGCACTACTGGGTTCTTGTTACGGACTCCGTTGCTGTCCCGTCAGGCCCGTCTGCGAAGCTTGGTCTGATTTTCGCCAAGTACTTCTCTTCTTATGCCGGTGACACTGTCTTCACGAGGACAAAGGCGGTAACATTCTATAACAATGTTACTTCGGATTACTATGCAACACAGGCTCAGTGGTACAGTTACAAGACGCTCCTTAATACCAGCCCATCCGATTTCGTCTATCAGCTTTCAGACGGCGGTCTCTTCGATAACGTGTTTGCGTCTCTTACGTCGGCGATGACAGCACTTTCCGAGATTGGCCCATCCGATCTTGCTGCATGGAACCTCACTCTGTCCAGCGCTATCAGCAGCGAACAGTCACAGTGGATGCAGGCAAATTCCCTTGGATACGGCTACATGGGCTTCCCAGGCCACCCATTTGGCGGGTTCGTTCCCCCATGGGCAACCGCTGCAGCCTCGGGAGCTTCAACACACACTTCGCTAAAATCCCAGGCGCACATCAGTTCAAAGTCCGGAACATCCTCGGCCCTCTTCAGAAAACCTGCAGATGTGCATTACGTTGAGATTTCCCTCAGCTCAGTCACAATGCTTCAGAAGTTTTACCTGATGGGAGTCGATTCAGGCTTCAGGGGAAGTTACTGATCGGAAGCGTGCAGGAAAATCACTTTAAACTTTTTCCTCTTTCTTTTGTTTGTTGCTTCTTTTTTAATTGTCTGTCCGCTTTTTAAACATACCTCATTTCAAACTCAGAGCTATTTTTGCGTAGGGAACTTTGTTTGCGGCAAGATCCCGGAATGCTTTAGCCCCCTCCGACAGCGGCAACAGCTTCAGCCATTCGCTGCGATCATCAAGAAGCCCGGTCTGAGCAAGCCTTGCAGCTCTCGAGAACTCCATGTCTGTATACGCATAGGAGCCCTTGATTGTGATCTCTCCTCTTACCACTTTGTTTGCCTCGATCTTAGAGTAGTTTTCATGATTTCCCACGTAGACAGACACACCGTCCCTCATGAGGACCCTTATGCATTCATCTCTTGTTGACTCTATTCCTACCGCGTCAAATGAAATATTCGCGCCATCCTCAATTCGGCTGGAAAGATCGGCCATAATTTTCTTGTCCCGGATATTGATTACGGAAGAAGCGCCTAATTTTTCCGCTGTTTTCAGCCGCGCATCGTTTATGTCCACCCCAATGCATTCGGAGGCACCCTTCATTTTCACGAGTTTCAGTATGAACAATCCAATTATGCCCATGCCAAAGATGACCACCCTGTCACCTACCTTCAATTCACTTCTCTCGACCGCCCTCAGGGAAGTGGCCAGCGGCTCCACCAGCGCACCGGCAACTTCGTCGTCAACCGGAAAGCACGAAGATGCCGGAACAGCAACATATTCGGCGAAGCTCCCTGGAAATGCAGCGCCAATTATCTTGCGCTCCATGCAGAGATTCCTCAAGCCGGAGATACAGTAACTGCATTTTCCACATGTCACGAGAGGATTCACAGCAACAAGTCTACCTATGTAATCATCTGTCACGCCTTCCCCTACAGCAACTATCTTTCCTGAAAACTCATGTCCCATCGTGAGAGGAGGCGTCCTGAGCTCGTTAAGACCCTGATATGCAGAGACCTCGCTTCCGCATATGCCGGAAACAGCAACTCTCAAGAGCACCCAGCCCCTGCCAGGTTCGGGTTTCTCCACCTTTCCGATTTTCATCCGGTTATTTGCCGTCCAGATTAGAGCCCTCATTGGATTCACTCTCATCAAAATCGATTCAGTCCTGCCCTATGTGTTTAACTCCGTCCTGTTACACCCGGTCAGGGTGATTTCCTTTTTCGTAAATGTCCATCACGCATGACAGGTCCCGGATCGCCAATTCGGGTTTCATAGGAACATCACCACCTGTTTCAACGCTTTCGATGAAACCACCGATTGCCCTGTCGAAAACGTCCTCAAGCTCCAGTTCTACAGTTTTGCCGTTTAAAACGGGCATTCCAAAAGCATATCTCTTTCCGGTCATGTATTTGAAGTCAACCTTGGGATGAGTCTGAATGTCCTCAACTATGCTACCCTCGGATCCGATCACTTCAAAAGATGGCAGTTTCGGGGAGAAGGGATAGCTCCACGTGTACAGCAAAAGTCCATGGGCACCGTTTTTGAAATCCAGAATTGCCACTGAAGTATCTTCCCCCTCCAGGGAGGAACAGCCGTGGTACACTGAGCTTTTCACGTTTGAATATTCTCCCCCTATGTTCAGCATCGTGTCCACAAAATGAATTCCTCCGTCTATGAGAGCCCCGCCACCCATCAGGTCCTTCCTTGACCTCCATCCGTTCTTTTGATACAGTCTCTGATCCCTTATAACAACGGTTATCAATTTGCCTATTTTCCCGGCTTCTACAGCATCTATGACCCACCTCGCCGTGGTATCAAAATAATACTGTTCGGATACCATGAATTTCACTCCGGCCTGTTTTGCCAGAGCAACCATTTCCTCTGCTTCATGGACTGTCGTCGCTATCGGCTTCTCTATCAGCACATGTTTGCCCTTTCTGAATGCTGTCACTGAAACGTCTCTGTGAAGGTTATGGGGAAGCACTATGTCCACAACTTCGGCGTCTGATGACAGCGCTTCCCCCAAATCGCTGTATGTATCGGCGATACTATAGTCATTCCTGGCTTCATTCAGTGCTTCCTGATTTCTGTCAAAGACGCTTATATCAACGCCTAATCTGCTCAATGAATCGAGGTGTATCTTGGCGAATCCTCTGGCTCCAAGAACTAATACTTTCATGAGACGGTGATGGCATATCCACGATAAAACATTTGCACTCGGGAAGTATATTCCAACTGCCGGCCTGGGAGGTCATCTGCGCTTCCCTGAATGGTTCCTGGCATTTCTTCCTCCTAACAGAGCGCTGTTGCGAACGATATTGAGTGCCGCGGTCTCATTAATTGAAGCCATCTGACCGCCATCGACAAGCATTGAACTTCCTGTTATGAATGATGATCTTTCCGAGATGAGAAAGCTTACCGCTTCTGCTATTTCCTCAGGGGTACCTGCTCTCCTTAGGGCGTGTGTCGATTCAGATGCGCTGAATCCCAGCGGGTCCTCGCGCTTCCACTCAATTATTCTCTCGCTTGTAACAAGCCCCGGAAGAATCGAGTTTACCCTGATATTTTCGGGGCCAAACTCCATTGCGAGAGAGCGTGTAAGCGCGTTCATAGCGGCCTTGGCGGCATCATAGGCAGCAGAATTTACATCGCCGGCGGCCAGGGCATGCACGGATGAGATGTTGACTATGCTCCCTCCTCCCACCTTTAACATCATCGGAATCACTTTTCTGCATAGCTTCACTGTTGCGAAGAAGGAAACATTGAAGGTATGGTCCCAGTCATCATCGTTGAGCCTCAGAAAGGGTTTGCTCGCCATTGAAAATGCGCTGTTTACCAACCCGATGACCTTTGAATCCGTCTCATCTATTTTCTTCCCTATCTTCTCGATCGTTGCAGGATTCGATATGTCCCCGCGCACGCCATTTACGGTTACCCCTGTTTTACGTATATCCGCAACTGTTCCTGACAGGTCAAGGATGTCAGTAACCACCAAATCATAGCCATCAGAGGCAAGTTTCAGAGAGGAAGCTCTACCTATGCCCTTTGAGGCGCCTGTTACAACCACTGTTCTGTGTTTCATAGATGACTATTGCCCTTCATCGATATAGGATTTCAGATTGAAGGCATGAATGCAACAGGACCCAACACGTTAGACTGCTTCGCATCTCTCCCTGAGTTCTCCTTACGTGTGTACCTGTGAATGGCTGTTAACCATTGCAGCTCACTTCGAAGCCTCAACCAGGCGGGACCCGCCGCTTGTGACCTCGTAATTCATGACAGATACGCCTTCAGAATTGAACAAAAGCATTTCATTTTTCTTGACCAGAACACTTATTGGCGTGCCTCCAGAGAGCGGAACCTCACTGGTAGTGACTATGTCTTTTGATATGCCAGGGACGTTGAATATGACCCTGAAAACACCCACTGAGTAACCAGAGATATTGACAGTACCGTCGCAGAGGTGTACCCATTCATCACTGTATCTGCTCTCTCTGCCCTGTTTTGTCAGAAGGCGTATGTCTTCCGGTCTTATCCCTAGTATTACCTTCTGTCCATCCTCTATTCTTCCGTCAGTTCTCAGGCTCTCGGCATCAATAGAAAAAGACACTGAATCTCCGGCACGGATCAGATATTGTCCGTCCTTTCTGAATATTGTGGAAGGGAGCAGATTGATTTCTCCAATGGCCCGGGCAACGTCAATGGAATACGGGTTGTTGTAGAGTTCCTCGGTCTTCCCAATCTGTATGCTGATGCCATTGGATATCACAAGCGCGTTATGGGCAAGTGAAAATATGTCAGCAGGATCGTGCGAGACTATCATCGCCGTTATTTCCAGTTCATTCTGAACTGACCTGATCAAAGAGCGGGCACTGTCCTTTATTGTTGCATCCAGATTACTGAACGGTTCATCAAGCAGCAGCAGGGACGGATCCTTCGAGAGGGCCCTGCAAACTGCAACCCTCTGCTGTTGTCCGCCGCTTATGTTCCCAGGCCTCCGTCCCAGAACCTCCTTTATGTCCAGCAGCTCTGCAAGAAACTCGACTTTCTTCTTAATTTCCTCCGCAGGCTGTTTCCGGGCGCGCAGCGGAAAGGCTATGTTTTCGAAACTTGTCAGGTGCGGGTAAAGGGCCCAGTTCTGAAATACCATTCCTATGTTTCTGCCCTCAGCCGGGACCTTTATCTTCCCGTCCTCCGCCACTACTTCATCATCGAAGTATATGGATCCTGTTGTTGGTGCTTCGAGGCCAGCTATAAGCCGCAGCAGAGTGGTCTTCCCTGCTCCGCTGGAACCAATGATCCCGAAAAAGTCCTTGTGCTTTACTTCGAAGGAAACATCGCGTACTGCAACCTTGACCCTGTTCTTGCGACCAAAAGACTTGGTCACATTTTCGAATTCGATCTTTACCAAACATGTTCACCCCTTGCTACCAGACCCCAAAGCAAGGAATCCTCTTATGAAGTATCTCCCCAGAATGACAATCAGTATAAGCGGCAGCAGCGATGATACCAGTGCAGCCGCAAAACTCTCGTTATAGAGCGCGCCGTAGCTGCCCGAATAGGACATGACGAGAACAGATGCAGTTCTCATTGGCGGCGTAGAGGTAAGTATCAGCGGAATGAAGAAGTTGTTCCATGTCTCCACTATGATGAACATAAACGTGGATATGGCGCCGGGAATCACAAGCGGCCAGACGACCTTTCTGAAGATCAGCCAGTCGCCGGCGCCGTCGATGCGCGCCGCCTCAAGCGTTCTTTTAGGAAGAACAGCCATGAATATCGACATCAGAAGGGCACCAGTCGGCAAGTAGAAGACAAGGAAGGCAAAGATCAATCCATAGTACGTGTTCAGAATGCCCAGCTGTACTGCAAGACTTGTCAGGGGGACAAGCGTTATCTGATACGGTACGAATGTTGCTATCGCAATGATCGTAAAGACAACATCATTGAATACCGACTGTTTCAGTGATAGGTAATAGGCCGCCATTGCGCCAAGGAATGTTGAAATCGCCGCCACCGGAACAGTCACTATCAGACTATTGACGAGCGACTGTTTCATCTCAGAAAACACAATCTGTAGGGCGCCCAGTGAAAAACCGGACGGCTGAAGTACAGGGGTACTTATCACGGCAGCTGCCGATTTGAATGAATTTATCAACAGGCTGTAAACAGGGACCAACCAAAGGAGAGACAGGAAACAGAGAACAGTTAAGACAATCACCATTCGGAGACTATTCCTGGTGCTGTAACTCAATATTGAATGTTTAGTCATGGGATATCCACCTCTTGAGTCCGAACAAAGCATAAGGAACAACAACAACTGTGGCAAGAATGACAAGAACTACGCTAACTGCAGAAGATTTGGCAAAGTACTCCGTAATGTAGTAAAAATACATGTTAAGGACAGATGTCTCCGTAAAGGGATTCAGACCAGTTGAAACGAACGGGAGAGAAAAGATTCTCAAAGCGAAGAGAAAAAGCAAAGCTGTCGAAACAATGAATGCATTCTTTGATTCCGGCAGCAAAATTTTTATGAGAACTCTGAAGGTTGAAGCTCCATCGATCTTCGCCGATTCAATTACCTCTCTGCTCACATTCTGAAATGATGCCAGGTAGAAAATCATGGCCAGTCCGCTGAAGACCCATATAGACACGAGTATGAGGCTCGGGAGCGCAGAGCCTGGCCTGTCAAGCCAGGTGTACCCAGGAATCCCAAAAGATCTCAATATTGTATTTATTCCTGTGTTGGTGTTGAACAGCCATGTCCATATAACAGCAGAGGCAGCGAGTGATATGGCAAGAGGGTATATGAAAATGGTTGTAAAAATAAGCCGGATTCTCGCGCTGCCTACATTATAGATAAGCGTTGCAAAAAATATACCAAGCGCATTTCCCGCCGCAATCAACGCAAATGCCCAAAGAAGTGAATGCTCAAGGGAGCTGACGAAGATGGCATCGTGGAAGACAGTAACATATGTTCCGAGACCGACGAAATTAGCCACCGGATGAAAAGAGGAGGAATTTGTTAGGGACGTGTATATGTTCCAGCCAACAAGATACAGCAAAACAACGGAAAAAATACCCGTTGGAACGAAGAACAATATGCTTTTATTCTTGAACACTTCAAGCCCTCTATCAAACCGGTACTGAATACCTATTGTCTGTCTTAACTAGGCCGCTCACCCGTCACACTATTTAACCGCATTGATTTTATTGTTAATAACCTTAACCTAATTCAGGTTTGCCGTTGCCTGCAAAATTAAGTTGCTTTGAATTGTTTATTGTACTCACTCTGCATTCAATTCAATTTCTGTTTCCGGTTCAAATCTGCAGACTGGATCTAATGAAGACCGCTTTGTCACACAGCCTTCGATTGAGAAGGGAGTCCGCAGTCATCGCATGGCCATCCTCTGTCCAATACCCCGTGCTCCGAAATGCGGTGATTTAGAATCCGCATGAGTGATAGTGCAAGATATCAGGCTGCAACATTGAAAAATCAATCTTTTCCTGTCGGTAGTGTTCAATTCAGTTCCAAATCTAAAATAACGGTGATTCCTCAGTCAGTGCGGAGGGCCGGATTCGAACCGGCGGACTCCTGCGAGACGAGACCCTCATTCTCGCGCCGTTGACCGTGCTTGGCTACCTCCGCTTGGATGCTGAGAGGAAAACTGGTGTCCTATTAAATCTTTTATTTGAGTGCCATAGACTGAGGTTTCTTTCGTGCCGGCAATTGGGAGAAGGTAGTCATTCCTTCCACGATGGCTTCTCCTACCCAAAACACTGAAGGTCCGATCAGCCGCTCATCTCTTCCCTGCCGGGCTCGACTGATCGGACAGATTCCTCACCATGTCTTCGACCATCCTGCTCATGTCGAACCTTGGGCTGAATCCCCATTCATCCACGGCTGCTCTGCAATCCAGCGTGGATGGCCAGGTTTCCGCTATCTTCTGTCTTTCATCCGGTCTGTATTCAACGCTGAAGCCTGAAAAATACTTTCTCAGTTCGGTCTCAAGCTCTCCCGGAGTGAAATCGAATGCTGAAACGTTGAAATCTGTCCGGTGTATCAGCTTTCCTCCGTCTGCCTCTGAAAGTTTAATTATGGATTCTATTGCGTCTGGAATATACATCATCGGCAGTCTTGTATCGGAACGGAGGAAACAGGTGTAGCTCTTTCCTTTAACCGCTGAAACGATCATCTCTATTGAATAATCGGTTGTGCCGCCGCCAGGCGGCGACTTGTAGCTTATGATCCCGGGAAGCCGAAGCCCTCTCACGTCCAGTCTATACTTCCTGAAATAATATTCTCCGAGCAGTTCGCAGAAAATCTTCGTTATGCCGTACATCGTGACGGGCCTTGTTACAGTTTCCACGGGAACCTTTCTCTTCGGGGTCTGCGGGCCAAATACGCCTATCGTGCTCGGTATGAGTACACGCTTCACACCGCTTCGCAGCGACGCATCAAGGACGTTCTTCGTTCCGTTTGCATTGACATCGAAAGCACGGCCGGGATTCTCCTCCCCCCTTGCGGAAAGAACTGCAGCAAGATGATAAACAGAGTCGATACTGTGCTCCCTGAAGAACTCGTCCACACTGTCCCTTGAAGTAACATCCATCTGCCCATGTTCGCATTCCGGTACGTGCGGGAATTTGAGATCCGTGGCGATGATATTTTCCCTCCCGTATCTGCTGCACAGTCTCTCGACAAGCTCTGTCCCGATCTGACCTGCCGCCCCTGTAACAAGGATCTTTCCCATGAGTGCCACCTTGAAAACAAAACCGGTGTGCCCTTTCCTGACCAAGAACGGAGAAGTTATTTAAGACTGCTTTGGCTTTGTCATCAGTTGCATGGACAAACTCCAATGGGTACGCGACGAGCTGAATGCGCTCAGGCAGGCGGGAAAGTATGTTCCAATTCGGGCACTGCAGTCTCCGCAGGGCGCCTGGGTTGTGATCGGCGGAAGAAAGCTGCTCAATCTTTGCTCCAACAACTACCTCGGTTATGCCAATCACCCTGAAGTAAAGAGGGCGGCACAGGAAGCCATAGGGAAGTATGGCGTCGGTGCAGGCGCTGTCAGGAGCATTGCAGGAACCACCGAGCTCCATGAGCAGCTTGAGAGGGAGGTTGCCGAATTCAAAAATGCAGAGGCCGCGCTTGTCTATCAGGGAGGACTGCTGGCAAATCTGGGAACCATACCCGTCCTGGTCGGTAAGGGGGACCTTGTCTTCAGTGAGGAGCTCAACCATGCGAGCATCATTGACGGTGTACGTCTCAGCTCTGCAACCAGGTTTGTCTACAGGCACAGCGATATGGAGGATCTCAGGAAACAGCTCGAGGAAAACAGGAAGGCCGGACGGCGCTCCCTTGTCGTTACGGATGGTGTATTCAGCATGGACGGAGAGATAGCTCCACTTCCGGAGATTGCAGATCTGGCCGGCGAATTCGATTCGATGGTGTATGTTGACGACGCGCATGGCGAGGGTGTTCTTGGGGACCATGGGAGAGGAATAGTGGACCATTTCCATCTTTCCGGAAAGGTAGATGTAGAAATGGGAACATTCTCCAAGGCGACCGGAAGCATCGGCGGATTCGTAGCGGGGCCGTCCGAACTAATAGAGTTATTGAAGCAAAAGGCCCGTCCATTCCTCTTCAGCAGCGCTCTCAATCCCGGAGATGCGGCAGCGGTTATGAGGTCCATACAGCTCATGAGGAGCGACGATTCGCCTCTACGGAGGCTGTGGTCGAATTCAGATGCGCTTAAATCCGGGCTTAAGAAGAACGGTTTTGACACCGGAAGGAGCCAGACCCCGATTACGCCGGTGATGCTGATGGATGAACGCAGAACACTCGAGTTCAGCAGGATGCTTTACGCTGAAGAGGGCGTTTTTGCTTCGCCGATAGTTTACCCAACTGTTCCACAGGGAAAGGCGCGCATCAGGCTCATACCGTCCGCTGTCCACAGCCATGACGACATCAGATTCGCAGTTGACGCGTTTGTCCACACTGGACAGAAGCTTGGCCTGATTTGAAAGTGCAATCGGCCATCCCAGTGCAATGTGCGCCTTCCTATTGCGGAGGGCGGCGCAAGACTTATTAGCTGATTGAACCTCTGTCCTTCAGCCAGGAGAAGGAGGGCAGCCGACGGTAGCCGTTCGCGCGGCAGCTGAGGAAAGTCCCCTCTCCAGAGAAAGGTGGTCTGCTTAAACGCAGGGGGGCGAGAGCCCCGGCAAGGGCGCAGAAACGACACAGCCCGGGCGCAGTGTGATTCGGAAGCCGATGACGTTTCCCGGGATATGATGAAACGGCGACACCCCACCGGAGCAAGTCCAAA
Organism: Candidatus Sysuiplasma superficiale; assembly: GCA_019720975.1. Taxonomy (GTDB): domain Archaea; phylum Thermoplasmatota; class Thermoplasmata; order Sysuiplasmatales; family Sysuiplasmataceae; genus Sysuiplasma; species Sysuiplasma superficiale. The sequence goes on along the minus strand of JAGVSJ010000004.1, from coordinate 67,315 downwards.
AAGCTGGCAATTCTCAATTCCGGCAGGTAGGACGCATGAGTCGAATGCTGCCTGAAACAGAAAGGGGCTTACTACCTTCACCTGGCTCAAATGTGAGCAGACGAAATCTATTAAATATTGTATATTTATTATGATGTATTAATATTGGTGGGAGCAGATATGGTGGAGAAATGTGAAAGATGCAGGAAAACGCTGGAATCGCCTATAAAACTGTACGTTCATCTGATTGAGAAGCACGGATTCACTGAAGAAGAGGCCAGGCTTGCGGCCTGGCCAAAGGGCGCTCTTCTCTGAGTGTCAGTCCACTATTCTGAAGTTCAGACCGCTTTTCCTGAATGATTCGGCCAATTTGTCAAGGTGCTGCGAATCCTCGACCTCTATGACGACTCTCGCATAAAATCTGTTCAGTGCCTCGGTGGAATTTCCCGGGCTTTCCTGCAGACTCATAACACTGGCGCCTCCCTCGGCTATAAGGCTGAGCGTATCCTTCATCGCACCCGGCCTGTCAGGTGTATTGAATTCAACAACGGCGATCCTTCTGTGCATCATTAGACCGCGCAGTATTATCTTCCTGACAAGGCTAAGATCTACATTACCCCCGCTGAGAACCAGACCAACCTTCTTGCCCCTCACATCAAGCTTTCCCGACAGGAGGAGTGCAAGAGGGGAAGCTCCCGCACCCTCGACCAGGAGTTTAGAGCGCTCCAGGAGGAGAAATACGGCCTCCGTAATCTCATCCTCCGTTACGGTGAAGATGCCCTCCACAAGTCTGGAAACGATTCTGAAGGCAATCTCTCCGGGATGGCCTATGGCTATTCCGTCAGCTATTGTTTCGCCGCCCGGGCATTCAACAATCTTTCCTCTTTTCAGCGATTCCGCAAACGCAGGCATGGCTGCCGCCTGAACTCCAATTATCTTTGTCCCGGGGCTGAGCTCCCTCATCGCCACTGCTATGCCGGAGATCAGACCGCCCCCACCCACGGGCACAATGAGATAATCCAGCTCAGCGTTCTCCTCCGCTATCTCGATACCCAGCGTGCCCTGGCCCGCAATTACCATAGGGTCATTGTAGCCATGAATGAACGTCATGTCCCGCTCCTTTTGAATCTGGAGCGATCTGTTGAACGCCTCATCAAAAGAGCTGCCGTAGAGCACCACCTCTGCACCGTAGCTTTTTGTTGCGGCAACCTTCGCAAGGGATGCGTACTGCGGCATTACAACAACGCTCCTTATTCCGTTCAATGCAGCAGACAGTGCGACTCCCTGTGCATGATTTCCCGCAGAGGCTGCAATGACACCCTTCTTCTTCTGCTCAGCGGACAGGTTGTATATTTTATTGTATGAACCCCTCATTTTGAAGGAACCTGTCCTCTGCAGGTTTTCCATTTTCAGATAGACCGTACAGTCAAACCGTTTGGAGTATGATGACGATATCTCGAAGGGTGTCCTGTTTACAACCTCCCTTACAATTTTCGAGGCTCTCTCGACATCCTGAAAATTTACCTGGAGGGATGTGTCCTTCTTCATTGGAAAGCTAAAGCTGCACGCACAATTTAAAATTGACTAAGCGACTTGAAACAGATGGGAGCAAATGAAAACAATTAATATGTGGCGCAGTTCTACGCAGCCTGAATTGAAGGAGAAATGAGTGCGTTGGCTGACCTTTCCGGGGCCGAATCATGGTGATGTAATGCCTGGCGTAGAGAAGTATCTCGTTGGAATTCAACCAAGAACAGAGGAGCTGATTGCCGGTACGAGGGACTGGGACAGAAAGAGGATAACGGATGAGGAGCTCGAGGAATTGAGAATGGCTGCGGCCGCCCGCGATTTTTCACTGCAGGTGCAGGAGCAGTACAGCTTCATCTCAGATCCGATGTTTTACTGGCAGGACCTGATAAGGCCGTTTGTCGATGCGCTTGAAGGTCTGGACAGCGGTCCGCAGCTCACAAGGTGGTTTGACAACAACACGTTTTACAGGAAGCCGCTCATCAACGCATATCCGAGCATATCCCACAGAAAGCTCTCGCGGTACTACTTCGACAGGATCTGGGAATTCGGCAGGAAGGCCAAGGTGATCATACCCTCACCTTATGCCATCTACATGGCCTCCGAGGACCGGTATTTCCCGGACAAGAGATCTGGTGTCTTCTCCTTCGCACAGGAAATGGAAAGGGTGGCGCTCTTCCTTCAGGAAAAGGGTGTCGGGCAGATCGAATTCGTCGAACCCTTCCTCTTCTTCCGGAAACCTGCACAGGAGGATATTGAACTTGCAATAGACGCCTTCAACCTCACCTCGCAGAGGCTCAATTGCGAAGTATTGCTTCATTTCCCCTTCGGAAACATTGAGGGTCACTTCAGGGAAATCATAGATTTCAATGCATCCATCATCGGCATCGATTTCTTCTCGACACCCCTCTCCTCACTGACGGACTTCGATACAAAGAAGGGAATTGCAATCGGATGCATCGACGCCAGGAACAGTCTGCTCGAGAGCGCTGACTGGGTTGCCAGCTTCGCAAAGACTGTGGTGGACAGGCTTGGGGACATAAAACATGTTGCGCTGATACCCAATGCAGATCTTGAGTTCCTGCCGAGGTCCATTGCCGAGGAGAAGATGAAGATACTCAGCGAGGCGTCAAGGAGGCTTGAAGATGGCAGTTAAACTCTTCCCCGCCCAGGAGATAGGCAGCCTTGCGAAACCCAACTGGCGCGTTCTTGGTTACCGCGGCGTACCGATATCGGACCGCGATTTCAGTGAGGCCAGGTACTGGGGAAAGAAACTGAAGATACAGGGCTATGAGAAGCTGCTTGAGCTGCTGAAATCGGAGGATTCGCCCGAAGTGAGGGAGCGGATAAAGGAGTGGTCAGCCATATATGCAATAGCACTGCTCGAATCGGCAGGCCTTGACATAGTTTACGACGGGGAGCAGTGGCGTACCGAAATGTACGAGGCACTAGTGAAGGAAGTGGGGGGCTTCAGATTTGTCGGTCATGTCCGTTCATGGGATAACAAGTACTACAGGAAGGCTGCAGTTGTCGACAGGATAGAGTGGAAATCGCCTGTCTACCTTAACGAATTCCTTTTCACGAAATCTCACACTTCCAGGATCGTGAAGGTCCCTTTCACCGGCCCCTACACAGTCACCGACTGGTCATTCAACGAGTATTATCAGAGAAAGCTGGAGAGCACATACAGCGATCCGCGCGAGCTCAAGAGGAGGGCATACAATGACCTGCTTTTCGAGGTCGCACGCAATCTCATAAGGCCGGAGATACAGGCACTTGTATCGAACGGTGCGAAATGGATACAGATAGACGAGCCTGCGCTCAGCACCCAGCCGGGAAAGGAACAGATAGTCAATTTCGTACAGGCAATAAATGAGGCAGTCCGGGGCTTCGACTGCAAGTTTTCGCTTCATGTTTGCTATTCAACGGACTACACAGCGCTCTTCCCCGAACTCCTGGAAGCGAAGTCGATAAGCCAGTACGCCCTTGAATTCGCAAACAGGGACAGCAACAAGATAGGCGAGTCAAGGAGGAGCGGGTATGAGGTGGTGAAACTCCTCGCAGAATACAAGGCCGGCAAGGAGATAGGTCTCGGGGTTGTGGATGTTCATGACGACAAAGTGGAATCTCCCGGTTTAGTCCGTGACAGGATACTGTATGCTGCAAAACTGCTCGGTGACCCGGCGCTCATCTACGTCAATCCTGACTGCGGTCTTAGAACAAGGGACTGGTCTGTCACCTATTCGAAGCTGGTGAATATGGTCAGGGGAGCCCAGCAGGCAAGGAACAGGTCATCCTGAATCGTCAGGCACCCTCACTCCAACATATCCTGCGAGTTTCCTGTGGTCAGATGAACTGATCCAGTCGACATACAGGTATTCGAACAGTTCGGCCTCCGTCATACCTACCTTCCTTCCCTCGGCGACAGCTATTCTGTAAGCTTCCCTTTCAGTTGGCCTGTTAACGTAACGGTGCCTTCTGTCAAAGAGGTTCCTTCCTTCATCCAGCTGGAACATGTGGACCATTTCGTGGACAAGATCGAGATATACAGTCTTTATGTCTGAATCGCTCAGATGCCTTGAACATATCATCAGCCTGCCTTCGCTGTCGTCAACGTACATGTAGAAATCCCTTGAACTGTCGACTGTGACTCCAGTCCGGGTTATGAAGTCGCCATTCTTGCCCCGTTGCTCTGCGAGTCTGCGCAGTTCACCGGTTTCTTCTATACCCTGGGCTATCTCTCCCAGCGAATACTTCCCCGCCGGAGGGTTCCTCCATATGACAACAGTTATTCCGTCGCTGTTTGAAATCGACTGATACACCCTTCCCTGGCTGTTCTCCTTCATTCCCGGCTCCTCCCGATTCACTGAGCCCGTGGCCTCTGCAATTCTGTAATGTCAATGAAGCAGCTAAACAAGCTTCATATATTATTGCTGTGTTAAAAAGAACGGAACTTATGGTGTTCAGATGAGCGGTCATCCTGCAGGTCCTCCTATGGCAGAGTGTGCTGTTCCTCAGATGCTCGGTAACAGGGCAGTGAAGATGCCCGACCTTGTCCTTGTTGCTGGCGGCGAGGGCATACTTGGCGGCAGGATTTTTTACGAACTGCTCAAGGCAGAGTTCAACGTCAGGTGCATCCTGCGCATTGAAGATGAGGAAAGGATAGACAGGAAACCGGGAGTCGAGTTTTTTTACTGCGATCCCTGGGACGGCGATGTACCGGAGTCAGCATTTGAGGGTGTCAGTTATGTCATAAATGCGGTCTCACCGCTTAATACAGGCAGCATGCCGTCCGATGATTTTCAGGCATTCGAGCGGCTTTCAAACATACTCATCACAAGGAGTGCCATGAAGCACGTGTCGAGATACGTTGCACTGAGTTCAATCTTTCTGAGTGAGGATGAATCTGCCGGCTGGCCTTATTCCAAGTGGCGCATGGAACTCTCTGCGCGCAACAGCGGGGCGCCTTTTACAATACTGAGGTCCGGCATCATCCTTGATGAAAGGAATTATCCGCTCATCACGCATCTCGGAAGCCGCGGCCTCTTTTCGCCATTATTTGGAAGAAAGGGAGGCGAAAGACTGTTTGTCACATCCTCATCGTCGCTCGCTAGCGCATTCGCAACTGTCCTCCGCACCGATCAGGCGCTCAACCGGACATATGAGGTGGTTGAGGCAGAACCGCTGAGCAGACGCGATATGCGAAAATATGCAGCACAGTCATCCGGAACATTCGGCGGATGGGAGGCGGATGCCCAGTCAAGCCTTTCGTCAGGGCGGTACGGTGGCGCAATTTCGGACCTGGGCAGCCTTGAGCCGGAGCATGCGCCTGGCCATTCAATTCCAATCAGGCTCGCCGGTCATTAGACAGGCACTCGCCGACTGTCTTCTCCAAAAATCCGATGACACTGGACCCGAACAGTTCTCTCCTGAAATCTGCTGTCAGCGTGTGCTTTGTTGCGCTGAACCTCACGAGCCCGTCCACCTGCTCTCTGTAAAGGGCCGCCGCACGCTCTGTATTGAAGGATCCGTTCTGAAGTTTTATCACTATCCTTCCCTCTTCATGCGGAGTCACTCCCTCTATTGCAGTCAGCACATCCTCCGTCGCCTGCAGGACTTCTTCCTGCCTCCTTATCTCCTCATGCCTGAGGGGAAACCTGATGTGCGTCGAGCAGGACAGCCTTATCCTCGGATCCCTGTAGAAAGCCCTCTCTTCCTCGAACACAGGCATGAGGTTTTCAATCCTGACCTCCTCTCCGCCATGTTTTTCCTTGACATCAACAGTCAGTTCCTTCAGAAGCCTCCTTCCCGCCCTTACTATCCTGCTTTCCCTGTATCCGGGGGGTCTGTAGTAAGCATTCAGGACCATGTCTCCCTGTACCCTGAATATCGGGTCGAATCTGCCTGAATAGTAGAGGGCGTCGTAGACTTCAAGGGGCACGTCTGCCGTGCGTGCCGACTTCAGAAAAAAGGAAAGTTCAGAGGTTGCACCCTTTGCAGGCATTTCGCTCAATCTATTACAGCTCACGATAAAAACGTTTCAGCAGCGCCGTTCCCGATTTATACTGAAACACCTTCCTGTGCAAGTGGTGCAATGAAATCAGGTCAGGGAGAAAGGAGGGGGGTCGCCGAGGGCAAGATCGGTTATTCGGCCTTCAGGCTCCTCTCCAATTCATTCGGTGCAAGGCGCGGGGACATCCTTCTTGGACCGCGGTTTGGCGCAGATTTCGGTGTCGTTTCGCTGAAGGGAGGGATTGTGATGGCCGTAAGCACAGACCCTCTTTACCTGAACACAAAGATGGCGTTGAGGGATTCTGCCTGGTTTGCCTTCCACATCGCTGTCGCGGACGTTGCGCTTTCCGGCATTCCCCCAAGCTTCATGGTTCTTGACTGGAATCTTCCCCCTGACTTCAGCGATTCTGACCTGCGCACCGTGAGCGGTGTCTTCGGCAGGGAATCGTCTAAATGCGGCATCTCCGTACTGACGGGGCACACAGGAAGGTACGAAGGGTGCCGTCTGCCCATCGCCGGCGCCGCGACATGTATCGCATACGGCGATGCCGGAAGACTGATACTGCCTGTCAGCTCGAGGCCCGGGGACGTGCTCATTGCGGCAGGCACGCCCGCTCTTGAAACAGCCTTCCTGCTTTCATATGAACTGGAAGATCTTATTTCTTCTGCCGCTGGTCATTCCTTCATAAAGGGCATCAGGAAAAGGATGACTGAACTGTCTGTGATTGACAAGGTCAGAGTCCTTTCCGGCACGAAGGGGATAACAGCAATGCATGACGTGAGTGAGAGGGGTTTCTACGGTGCGGTCCACGAGATGTCCATTGCCTCCGGAAAACGTTTCAGCCTGCGCAGTTCCTCTCTTCATATCGACAGTGCTGTCGCCCGCCTTTCATCCCTACTCGGATTCGATCCTCTTGAAAGCAGCAGCGAAGGGATGGTACTGATAACCGCACGGAGCAGTGCAGCATCGTCGGTGCTTGGCGAACTGGAGCGAAATCATATCCCGTGCAGCGTTTGCGGGAAGGTGGAAAGAGGCAGACCGCTTGTCACAGATGATGCTTCAGGAGTGAAGCGAAGGATTTCATATCCCACGGAGGATGGTTTCCTGTCTGCACTTGCGAACTGCAGGAAATCGGCAAAATTAGGGGACTCTCCATTAGCTCTGTAAAGTCAGAGCACAATTTTTATTAGGGGCCTGCCGTGTCAATCGAAGCCATAAACGTGGGATGCAGCAGATGAGAAACGATGTCGTCCTTTCCGCAAGGACGCTGGTGATATCTCTTGGCGCGACAGCGGCCTCGATGTTTGTCGGTGCATACGGCGTGCTGATAGGTGCGTCGGCATCAGAGATGGGGTGGCTCCAGTCATCGGCCAATTCCCTTTCCAACGGCGGACAGCTGCTGTGGGGGAGGCTGAGCGACAGATTTGGGAAACGTAAACCATTTCTATTCGCAGGCAGCCTCTGCCTCGCCCTGCTGTGGTTCATAATGGCCGAAGTGCGCTCCCCTGTCCAGCTGATAATTGCCTATGCCTCTCTTTCGCTGATATCCGCCATGATCACAGTTAACTGGTTTTCGCTGATAGCAGACATAACCGCATCCAGCAGGAGAGGTCACTTCCTCTCCGTCCTCAACAACATAGGCTCCATCGGGACCCTCTTTGCTGTTGTGAGCATGATCTTCCTTCTCCACGGAAAGGTCAGGAGCGACATACAGATACCTTTCTTTGCAGCGGTCGGATCCTATCTCATTTCCGCAATACTTGTAACACAGATCGCGGAAAAGGAGCACAGGACGAGGATAACAGGGAGCATGAGGAAGACGCTCTCAAGGATAAAACAGCACGGCCATTTCTACAGGTATTTCGTTGCAATGAACGTACAGGGCTTTTTCTGGTCGATGGCGTGGCCCATCTTCCCCATTACCATCGTCACTGTGATGCATTTCAATCTATCCACCATTGCAGTGCTCACATCTGTTTCCCTTCTTGCCACAATCGCCGGCCAGTACTTAATCGGAAGGGTCGTTGACAGGATAGACAGGACACCGATGATATTCGGCAACAGGCTGATGCTTTCCGCCATACCGCTCTTTTACGCCCTCTTCAGCACATATGATGAATTCATTCTTCTAGAACTTTACAGCGGCATTGCCGGGGCCATCCAGAACGTGGTCATGAATTCCTATCTGATGGACATTGTCCCCGAGGGCAACAAGGCCGAGTACATCTCCATAATGAACGGATTCAACGGCATGGTGTATTTTGCAGGAGCGCTTACAGGCGGATACCTCCTGCAGTTCCTGCTCGGCGCCTTTCCGCTCAGATATGCGCTCACTCTGACTTATTCCGTTATAGTGGTTGGCAGGTTCTCTGCTTCATTCCTCTTCCTGAGGCTGAAGGAACCGGAGAAGAAAGGAAGGGAACAGTTCACTCTTTACTCCCTTCTCTTCCGTCTGAAGCAGCCCGGCATGCCTTCCGGCGCCAGCGTCAAGCCCAGGTGAGTCAGGCATCATGCTATTGACTGCCATGGCTGATTCTGATTCAGGTCAGCCTCGGAGAAACAATTATAAGCAACATTGGAAGATTTAATCGGAAAGCTGGAAAATTCCGATGGAAGATATCAGCGTTGTACTTGTAGGCGAGGCAGGCGCAGAGCACAGAGGCGACTGTTCATATATCTCCTCCCTTCACGGTTACACTGTTTCGGAGACCACACCTGTCTCATTCATGCTCAACAGCATCAATTACGGTACTGTTGTGGTCATTGAACTGCCCTTTCTTCATGAGAACGAGGAGGAGTTCCTCCGTATAGTTTTTGAGGCTCCGCATATCCCTGTTGTCCTGCTGACGGACGAGCCGCTGAAATATCTCAGGTATCTGGGGAGGGGAACTGTGCAGCTTGTTGTGAGGGAACCCGGATATCAGAGCGCCATTCCGAAGGCAATAACCGATGCAATGGAAGGCGCACGGATCATACATGAAAGGGACGTGCTGGAAAAGCGACTGAAGGAATATGCACAGTATCTCGAAAGCATCAACAGGATAATGGAGCATGACGTGGGGGATCTCAACCAGGCAATACTCACCTTTTCAGAGCTTCTGAACAGGAGTGAGAACAGAACGACAAAGCCGCTGATAGACAACATAATTTCACAGTCGAAGACTGTCGGAAACCTGATAAACTCATTCTCCAAACTTGCAAGGATAGCGAAGGGGAATGTCGAGGACATAACGCTGAGGGCCCGTCCGCTCAGCGAGGCAGTGGATCAGGGCGTGTCAAGGTTCATACGTGACATGGGAAGCGATTACAGTGTGCAGGTGGAATGCCCCGGTGACATGCGCGTCACCGGCGACGCACAGCTTCCCGATCTTTTCGAATACTCTCTTTCTCTCCTGAGCAACCTCCAGAAAGGGTGCAGGCATTATGCCGTGTCTGCAAGGGAGGAGAAGGGACTGAACCCCTCCACCCTCATAACAATTTCACCTGACGGCATGGCGAGGAAGGCTGCACCCAGGATTCTCTCCAGCGTGGATGACATCGATACTCTGCTGCGAGGCAACATGGACGTTCTTGCTGTCATGATGCTGAGCAGGCGTTATGGAGGCACAGTTACTGTCGGAAGGGTGGAAGATGCGGGAAGGAACTCAAGCTTTCTGAGTCTCCTCCTCCCTCTCTGCTGAAGCGTGCGATTCCGTTTCCTCAAGGAATCTCTGGGCATCCAGGGCGGAGATGCATCCCATTCCTGCCGCGGTTATCGCCTGCCTGTAGCGGTGGTCATGGACGTCACCGGAAGCGAAAACACCCTCAACGCCTGTCCTGCTTCCGTCATGCACTATAATGTAGCCCTTTTCATCCAGTGGTATCTGTCCTTTGAAAATGTCCGTGTTGGGTCTGTGCCCTATTGCGATAAACACTCCTCCGACGTTCAGCCTTCTCTCTTCTCCTGTCCGGACATCCTCAAGGATTACACCGTCCACCTTTTTGTCGCCCGTTATCTCCTTCACAACTGAATTCCAGACGAATGATATCTTCTCATTGGTCTCCGCCCTTCTCTGCATGTAGGGGGAGGCCCTGAGTCTGTCCCTCCTGTGAACTATGGTGACGTGCGACGCATATCGCGTGAGGAAAAGCGCCTCTTCCAGTGCGGAGTCCCCGCCGCCAATGACGGCAACGGGCACGTTCCTGAAAAAAGCACCATCGCACGTCGCGCATCCCGACACACCCTTTCCCATGAATTTCTTCTCCGACTCTATTCCGAGCCACAGCGCGCTCGCCCCTGTTGCGATTATTACAGACCTGGATCTGTAGGTCTGTTCCCCCACTGTTACAGCGAAAGGTCTTCTGCTGAAATCGACAGATGTGACGTCGTCGTCAATGAAATCCGTTCCAAACCTGGTTGCCTGCTCCCTCATCTTCACCATGAGCTCAGGGCCGAGTATGCTTTCCGGGAAGCCGGGAAAATTTTCAACTTCACTCGTTATCATCAGCTGTCCGCCGGGGGTCCTCCCTGCCACCACAAGGGGTTCAAGAAGGGCCCTGGATGCATAAATCGCCGCCGTCAATCCTGCAGGACCCGAACCTATGATTATGAGATTTCTCACTGAGTTCTCTTTCATTGCACAGGTTTACTGTTCCCGCACTAATAAGATTTCCCGTTTTTCTCTGCGTTCTTTACAGTTCATGCGCGGTGAACTGGTTGTGCATATGGTTCAGCGCCCTTCTTCTGGGAACCCTGTATTTCAGTATTTCGGAAATCGGGTAGCCGAGAAATTCGCAGAGCGCCCGGAGCCTTTCCATTGTGAACGGCTGTGCTCCATTCAGCAGCTGCCTCACACTCCACCCAGGATGGACCCTCGACCTGTATCCGAGTATCCTGCCAAGCTGATTGACGCTTCCGGCCTTCTCTATCGCCTGTCCTATCAGCATAGTCCTGAAATCGGCCGAAAGCCAGATCTTGTCGTCTTCCTGCATCCCATACGTTCTTACCCTGCTGTCCAGGCCTCCTTCTGTCATTGCTATCAATCAGCGGATTTACTTTATATGCACATTTTGGTTCAAGTGATTTACAGCACAACGAATTACGAACAGTCATGTTTAAATTTGACACGCTTGCTTTACCTTCCGCTGCACAAACTTAAAAGTGCACTTTGCGGCATGAGCGACCCGGCACATGCAAAGGCGGAGGTTTGAATGAAGGCTGTATTTTTCTCAGAACATGGAGGCCCAGATGTACTGAAGTTCGGGGATGCGCCTATGCCGGAACGCAGACAGGGCTGTGCACTCATCAGGGTGGAGGCATCATCAGTGAACAGGCTCGACATTGCGGTAAGGAACGGGATTCAGGGGCTCAGCATCAGCATGCCGCACATACCAGGTGCTGATGCTGTGGGAACAGTGGTCGAATCCTCCCCCGGATCTGCCTTCAGGGATGGCGACAGGGTGGTGATAAATCCCGGAGTGAGCTGCGGACGGTGCGTCAGCTGTCTCACCGGCAGGGCATCGCTCTGTCCGGAGTTCAGGATACTCGGTGAACATATGGACGGAACATATTCCGAATTCATTTCAGTTCCGGAAATAAATCTCAAGGCGGTACCGGCATCGTATCCCGTCGTCAAAGCTGCCGCGGCACCCCTTGTTTACATTACTGCCTGGCATTCGCTTGTGAGCAGGGGAAGGCTCGGCTTCGGTGAAAGGGTGCTCATCACCGGCGGCGGTGGCGGCGTTTCCACTGCGGCCATTCAGATCGCGAAGCTCTTTGACTGCCATGTGGCAGTAACAACTCGGCGTCCCGAGAAGGAGAAGAGGCTCCTGCAGGCAGGTGCCGACGAGGTCATCACAACATCCGCTGAGGGATGGTCAAAGGACTATATGCGCTCCAACGGGAAGCTCTTCAATGTTGTCCTGGATTCGGTCGGTACCGCACTCTGGAAGGACAGTTTCAGGCTGCTTGACAGGGGTGGCCGGTTCATCAACTATGGCAGGACTTCCGGAGGGCTGATAACAACGGATCTCAGTTTCATCTTCTGGAAGCAGCTGCAGATAATCGGCTCAACCATGGGTGATCCGTCAGATTTCAACACTGTCATGGGCCTGGTCTTCGACAGGAAACTCGAACCGGTTGTAGACAGCGTATTCTCCCTCAGGGATGCGGCGAGGGCCCAGCAGCATATGGAGAAGGGCGAGCACATTGGAAAGATTGTCCTGGTTGTCGGAGAATGAGTCGGGAGGCGTATCGGGGACGCATTGAGCTGCAAATGAGTGAGTGAAAGGATTCACAGGGCATCTGTTGTGTTTTCATATCGCTCTCGCAGCTAAACAACACTTAAATAGATAGTATGACAATAAATCGTACGGTGCAAATATGTTCGACGTCGTATTTACCGAGAAGGCAATCAGCAAGGTGAAATCGCTCATGCCGCAGAACGGTAAGCAGGCATACCTGAGGGTCTACGTCGCGGGGGGCGGATGCGGTGGTTTCAAGTACGGTATGACCTTTGACGAGAAGGTTGACGTCCTCAATGATTTCCAGCTCGAGAAGGGCGGCGTCAAGATTGTCGTTGACAGGGAGAGTGCTGCATACATTGAAGGAACGGAAATTGACTACGTGGACAGCCTGCAGGGATCAGGTTTCACGTTCAGCAATCCAAACGCGAAGAGCACCTGCAGCTGCGGTCAGTCGTTCTCTGCCTGAAGAGTGCTCGGGAGCCTCAGTTTCCTGAAAAGCAGCTCCTTCCCGTCTTCTATCCTGTCCACTCCGAGAACAAACTCCACCTTTCCGTTTTTCCTGTTCATCATGTAGGTGGAGTTCACTGCAATGCCTGACCTTTTGAGCTTCTGCAGCAGCTTTGCGAGCGATCCCGGCCTGTCATCTATGACGACGGTGAGTATCTCCGATTCGGAAAAGCCGTATTTTCCCTGTTTCAGTATGTCCCTGCAGGTTGATTCGTCTGATGTAATCAGCCTGACCTGTCTTTCACCGTTGCCTGAGGTCATGCTCAGCGTGATTATGTTCACCCCGCTGCTTCCGAGTCTGTCCGTCAGCTCTGCCAGCCCACTGTCCCTTCCGTCAAGCCTGACAGCAAATTCCTTCGTTGGATCCCCTGTTACATGGATAGTCTCACCTATATTTCAAGCTCGCTTCATCCTGTCGTCCTGCGCATCCATTCCTCCCCCATGCGTATCCTCTCCTGGGTGCTGGGGTGCGTGGCGAAGAAAATCCTCCTTAACTTCGGCGGATTTTCGTGCATCATGTTCATGTCGCACAGTCTCTTTTCGCTTGATATGAAGGCAACAGGATCCCCGCACAGCATCAGCGAGAACTCATCCGCCTTCATCTCCCTCCGCCTGGAGTAGAGGTTGCTCAGGGGGGCTATCGCAGCACCCGCCATCATGGCGGCAAATGACATGAGGACAAGAACGTAAGGGTCGGTTGCGGAGTAGACGAGGTGAAAACGCAGGGCAAAGCGCAGAGCGGCATACATCACAGCTGCGTACAGATATGTCTCAATCGCCATTAGCAGTGTGGAACGCAGGCTGTCATGTGACCTGTAATGGCCGAGTTCATGCGCCGTTATGCATCTGATCTCACTGGGTGCGAAGGATTTGAGCAGATTGTCAAACAGAACAATCCTGCGTGCCCTTCCTATACCTGTAACGAACGCATTTGCGGTGCGGGATCTTGAACTTTCGTTTATAACACATATGCTGATTTCTCCAAGACCCGCCGACTTGAGCAGTTGGGTTATGCTGTCTTTCACCTCTCCCTCAGGCAGTTCACTGAAACGGTAGAAGAGCCTGGGTGCGAGAAGAGGGAAGAATCGCGAATATGCAACCGAAAACAGTATGAAGAAAGTTGCAGCGTAAATCCACCACTGCGCTGATATCGCTATCAGCTCAATCAGCAGGAGAGCCGCTGTGGCTGAGACAAGAAGGGAGAGAAGATACCCCTTTGCGGCGTCGAGAGCCCATCTCCTGCCGCTTGAGACAGATATGCCGAATTCCTTTCTCTTCCTGTGAGCCTCCCAGGCGAATGGCAGACCAGTGAGGAAGAAAAGTGTTACCACTGCGCACACGTACAGCGGGATCTGGAAGAATGAAGGAAAGGCCCTCAGGCGTACGGACAGCCATTCCCCGGCACCGCTCGCTATGAGAAAGAGAGTGAGGGCGAAACCCGCTGCAGCGGATAGAACCGAAATCCGGAAGCTAATGTCTGAAAGTGTTCTTGCCCTCTTCCTGAGCTCACCGTCGAATTCATACGGGAAAGCGGGAACCCCTTCAGGGGAAGATGCGCTTTCCCTCTCTGCCGAAGACGACATGCACTGGATCCCCAAGCTCGTTTGCCGGAGTTTCAGTCATTGCACCGGCGGTCTTTCCTTTTCTTCCTTCTGCTTCATTATCCTTTCCATGAGATGTGAAAGATTCACGTTTGTGCTCTCCTTGACATTTGAGAGGGCGATGATTGACTTGGTCCTGCTGAAATGCCCGGATCTGGAAAGCCTCAAAATTATGTTTTCCAGTGTGGCCATGTTCTTTGTCTTGACCTTCACGAGAAGATCCTCGTCGCCTGCCAGATGGAAACATTCCTGGATGTCATCTATCTCATTTATCAGTTCGATAACCTTCTCATCGCCCAGTGAACCTCCCGTCTTGAAGTAAAGCATGATGAACGCAGTTATGTCAAGGTCAACCTTCCTGGGCTCCACTATCGTTGTGAAACCCTTAATCACGCCGTTCTTGATCATTGCCTGTATCCTTTCATGAACGGTGGGGGCTGCAAGCTTCACCCTTTCCCCTATCTCCTTCAGTGGCGTTCTAGCATCATTCTGGAGGATTTCGAGAATCATAATATCCTTTTCGTCCATCTGACGGCACATATCTTTGTTTGTTCGGTTAAATCTTTCCTTTTTCGTATTTTTTGGGTATTAAAGCTATCAAGCGAATAAATTTCAGGAATATACTTAAATAGTAAATAATTTTCAGTAATACTAAGAAAATACCAAAGGAAGTGAGCAAATATGTGGGATTTGATGATATTAACCACAAATGTCCAGAACAGTCAGAAGGGAAGGAATTACCTTGATCTGCTTGCAATCGAGGAGACAAGGAAGGAAAGGAAAGCTTCCAGGAACGGAGGCGGTTCCAGGAACCTTGTCCGCTGGTTTGCAAGGAAGATGCACTTCTGACGGTCCACGGGCTCCGGCACAGGAGCCTGAAACCTTTTCAGCCTGAAACGGGGGTCAACACTTTTCTTCGAAGGATGAGATTTTTATTGTAGCAGTCCATTGCTGATCGGTGAGATGACGGCACGGCAGATAACAACCGCCGATGCGCCAGCGGCGATAGGTCCTTATTCGCAGGCACTGGTATCAGGCAAGCTTCTGTTCTGTTCCGGCCAGCTTGGCCTTGAGCCGGGAACAGGCACACTTGTGTCTGATGACGTCGAGGAGCAGACCGAGAGATGCATACTGAATATGGAAGCCATCCTGAAATCAGCAGGTTTTTCACTGGAGGACGTGGTGAAGACGACCATATTCCTGACGGACATGAGCAATTTCGATAAGGTGAATAGGGTTTACTCGCTTCATTTCGGTTCAAGGAGGCCTGCAAGGTCGACCGTCGGCGTGGCATCGCTGCCGCGCAAGGCTCTCGTCGAGATAGAGGCGGTTGCTGTGCAGGAATGAGCGTCCCACTGCTTTTCGGATGTAACCATTATTTTATTTACGTGAGTCGATTTACCTCCGATGGCTCTGACAGCAAAGAAGGATAAGGGGGAGACTCAGAACCATGGCAGACCGGTTATTTCTCTTCTGACTGATTTCGGGTCAAAGGGAGGGTATGTTGGCGCTGTCAAAGCCGTTATACTTTCGAGGGTCAATGCAGACATTGTTGACATATCAAATGATATAACGCCGCAATCAGTTGTCGAGGGAGCTTTTGTCCTGAACAGCGTGTGTGGTTATTTTCCGTCGGGAACAGTCCATCTTGCTGTCGTCGACCCTGGAGTGGGAACGGCAAGACGTGCAATCGCTGTCAAGGCAGGGAAATACTATTTCGTCGGGCCGGACAACGGCCTGCTCATACCTGCTGCCAGGAAGAGCGGCATATCCGAGGTGAGGGAGATAGACGTAACAAGGCTTTCGGTTCCCGCTGTATCAAACACCTTCCATGGAAGGGACGTCTTTGCGCCGGCAGCCGCCTTCATTGCCGCCGGGAATGATTTCAGCGGGCTGGGACGCAAGCTGAACAGGTATGTCGATCTGAATTTTGGCACCTACCGGAAAACAGCGGATCAGGTATACGGTATGTGCATGTATTCCGATACATTCGGCAACATTGTGACAAATATTGACGGAGGGCAGTTTTCGCGGGTCTTCCGCATAGGCGAAAAACTGTCCGTGGACATCAGGGATGTTCACAGGGTTGCCGAATTCTGCAGGGCATACGGTGATTCCCGCCCTGGTGTTCTTTCAGTGCTTATTGGTTCCCACGGAAATGTGGAGCTTGCCGTGTCAGGCGGCAGCGCCAGCATATTGCTTGGCTTCTCCCCCATGACTGAGGTGTCCTTCAGGAAGCTGAGATTCTGAGTGCGGCCCGTCTCGGTATATCATCTGAATACAAATATGATTTAATATCTGAATACAATATAGAATACTATATCATATTCAAATCAATTCAGTGATTGCAATCAGTATGGATTCAATATCCGGTCCAAAAAATAACTTATATGGATTGAACACTGACGGTCCACTCACCCACAGCAGGGGATGCACAGCCATCTTTCTCATGCAGCGAAACACAAGGGGAGAGTGGCGTGTTAAAAAATACCGTGGCATCGGATCCATCACTGAGCTTTAATGCTCAAGAATAACGTCTTTCGGCCAATAGGTGGTTAAGTTTAAGCGTATCGGGAAGTGTAATGATGAGTGGAAAAGGAACGGTTAGACATGTCAGAAAGGCAGTGTCTGAAGAGAAGGCAGCTCGTGAACGGAAGGAAACGGGCAGGGATGATAGGATGACGATGATGGATACGGGCTCAAGAAGCGGTAACAGTAAACAAGGATCGCTGAAGTTCCAGAGGCGCTTCACCTCAGATGGCGAGGACCCTTACAGCACGGTGAAATGGACAAAGCGCAGTTCAAAGATTGCTGAACCGGACGGAAGGGTTGTGTTCCAGATGGACGGGGTGGAGGCACCCGAGGAATGGAGCCAGCTTGCGGTGGACATTGCTGCCTCGAAGTATTTCCGCAAGGCAGGCGTCAACGGTGCGGGCGAAACGAGCGTCCGCCAGCTCATCCACAGGGTGGCGCACACGCTTCGTATCGCGGGAGAGGAGTTTGGATATTTCAGCGGTGTTGACGCAGAGAATTTTGAAGCAGAACTCACGTACATGCTGCTGCACCAGATGGCGGCATTCAATTCACCCGTCTGGTTCAATGTGGGTCTGTTCCACGAGTACGGCATAAGGGGAAGCGGCGGAAGCTTCGCCTGGGATTTCGGTTCCCAGAGAGCGGTCCCGACAGAGGATGCTTATTCCAGGCCTCAATGTTCGGCATGCTTCATACAGTCCGTTGAGGATGACCTGATGTCTATATTCGAGCTCGTGAAGAACGAAGCAAGGCTTTTCAAATACGGTTCAGGTACGGGCACGAACTTTTCAAAGATACGCTCGGGGGAGGAGAAGCTTTCAGGTGGCGGTACCTCCTCAGGCCTGATGTCCTTTCTGAAGGTTCTTGATGCCGGTGCCGGCGCGACCAAATCAGGAGGGACAACGAGAAGGGCAGCCAAGATGGTCATACTGAACATCGACCACCCGGAAATACTTCAGTTCATAAACTGGAAGGCGAGAGAGGAAGAGAAGGTGAGGGCGCTAATAAGGGAAGGATATCCCGCCGATTTCAACGGCGAGGCCTATCTCACGGTCTCGGGCCAGAATTCGAACAATTCTGTCCGTGTAACTGATGAATTCATGAACGCATTCCTGAATGGTGGAACATGGGATACCACCTACCGTACAACTGGCGAGATAGCCCACACGTACAAGGCCTCCGAGCTCATGGAAGCAATATCCAGGGCCGCATGGGCATCTGCGGACCCCGGGCTGCAGTTTGATACTACAATCAACAGATGGCACACGTGCCCCAATTCGGGCAGGATAAACGCATCCAATCCATGTTCCGAGTATATGTTTCTCGACAATACAGCCTGCAATCTCGCATCGATCAACATAGTCAAATTCATTGACGAGAACGGAAGCTTTGACATCGAGGGGTTCAGGCATGTCATACGTACCTTCACCATTGCAATGGACATCATAGTGGATTTCGCATCGTATCCGACGGAGGTTATTGCAAGGAACAGCCATATATACAGGACGCTCGGACTCGGCTTCGCGAACCTTGGGACTGCCGTGATGCTCCTGGGCTACCCTTATGACAGCGAGAGGGCAAGGGCATTTGCCGCCGCTGTTTCTGCAATCATCACAGGTCACTGCTACAGGACGTCGGCGGAGATCGCGGCAGCGAAGGGACCGTTTGCCGCCTTCAGTGAGAACAGGGAGGCAATGCTGAAGGTGATATCAATGCATCGTGACGCGCTCTTCGGCATAGATTCATCGAACGTGGACATGTCACTGCTCCGTGCAGCGATGGATGACTGGGAGGAGAGCCTGAAACTTGGCTCAGCATACGGTTTCAGGAATGCTCAGGCTTCCAACGTCGCACCGACCGGGACGATAGGTCTTCTCATGGACTGCGACACAACGGGGATTGAACCTGATTTTGCTGTTGTGAAGTGGAAGAAACTCGCAGGCGGCGGGTACTTCAAGATAGTCAACAGATCTGTCGAGGTGGCGCTCAGGAGGCTGGGCTACACCGATGAGCAGGTCAAAAGGATAATACTGTCGCTGACAGGGAGCGGAACCCTTTCAGGTGCCCCTTTTATCAACCCCGAAAGCCTTGCCGCAAAGGGAATGCCTGCCGAAGAAATAGAGGCCGCAACTGAGTACATAGCGAGGTCGCATTCCCTAGATGATTTCACACCGCATCTTTCCGAGAAGGAGCTGCTTGCGATGGGCTTTGACAGGGAACAGATACAGGCGGCGCGCGACTATGTGAACGGCGTGCAGTCTGTCGAACTTGTGCCGGAGGTTAGGAGGGAGCATGTGCCGGTTTTTGACTGTGCAAACAAAAGCGGAAGGGGCACAAGGTTTATCGCTCCAATGGGTCACGTGAAGATGATGGCAGCAGTACAGCCCTTCATATCCGGTGCCATTTCCAAGACGGTCAATCTGCCTGCCGAGACCACATGGGAGGAGATACAGCAGATATACGTCGAGGCGTGGAAGATGGGGCTGAAGGCCATTGCTGTTTACCGCGACGGCTCAAAGGCATCGCAGCCTCTGAGTTCTTCGAAGGAACTGAAGGGCGCGGGACAGGAGATAGCAAGAGGTGTAAGGCGCGAGCTTCCGAAGAAGCGCGGCGGCTTCACGCTTGAATCGACCATTGCAGGACACAAACTTTTCCTGCGCACGGGAGAGTACGAAGACGGCACGCTTGGCGAGATATTCATCGACATGTACAAGGAAGGGTCATCCTACAGGAGCATACTCAACGGCTTCGCGATTGCGGTATCCATCGGCCTCCAGTACGGCGTGCCGCTTGAAAAGTACGTCAACGCCTTTACATTCACCCGTTTCGAACCACAGGGCTTCACAGACCACCCTAATGTAAGGACATGCACCTCCCCCCTGGATTTCATATTCAGGATACTTGGGATGGAATATCTCGGAAGAACCGATTTCCTCCAGGTGAAGCCGTCTGTGGATGAGAAGGATTCAGGCAGGGAGATGAAGCCAGCCTTTGTCCATCCTGCAACAAAATCGCTCGATGAATTTGCACAGGAGAAGGGCAGCGCGGAAGTTATGGGGAGCGGCCTGACGCCTGACCAGGATGCGCCTCTCTGCCCGGTCTGCGGATATGTGACAGTAAGGAACGGGAGCTGCTACAAGTGCCTGAACTGCGGCAGCACTACCGGCTGTTCCTGAAGGCCGCATTCCCGGGGTTCATGCTGCCGCTCCTGTATCCTTCAAGGTCAAGCACTATGTAACGGAAATTGAGCTGCTTCAGCCTTGCCACAATCTTCCCCCTTGAATCAGCCGAGAGGAATAGATGGATACTTGAAGGATCGGTCTCAATCCTCGCTATGTCACCGTGAACCCTCACCCTGACAGTCCCGGCGCCGAGTCCCCTGAGATAACTCTCGGCCTGCTCCACTGCGCTGAGGAGGTGCGCGTCAATCCGCTGCCCGTACTGGATCCTGGAGGAGAGGCAGGCGTTTGACGGCCTTTCGGAAACACTTATGCCGAAGAACCTTGCAAGTTGCCTCACCTCCTGCTTCGCAATACCTGCTTCCGCGAGAGGGAATGCTATGCCTTCCCTTCTTGCAGCATCAATGCCGGGGCGGAAATCGGAAAAATCGGAGCTGTTGACACCTATGAATATCTCTCTGAAGCCAAGGCAGGAAGCAACCTCCCTGAGTTTGGAGGAAAGTTCGGTCTTGCAGTGAAAGCAGCGCATAAGTCCGTTTGAAACATAGTCCTCGAGATCCATCTCATCAGTTCTGATGCTGATGTGCCTAATTCCGATTTCGGCTGCAACGCCTTCAGCGCATCTGAGTTCTTCGGATGCGAGCGAAGGCGATACTGCAGTGACAGCGACACATCTCCTGCCAAGTTCCTGATTTGCCACAAAAGCGAGGAGGGCGCTGTCAACCCCTCCGGAGAGGCCCACCACAGCCGAACCCGCAGACCTGACGCGTTCCCTGAGCCTCTGAAGCTTTGCATCACATACAGGCAACTCCTGTCCGGCGTGTTCTCCGTTCACAGTGATGAGTGAGTGTCTCTTGATATTAAATCATTGACGGCGGCAGGACATCTATATATCTTCATTGAAGCTTAGCACAGGCGATGTCAGCGGGACAGTTTCCTTATGTCAGGATGAGAAGGCTCCGCAGGGAAGGGATCAGGCAGTTGCTCTCGTCTGTCAGTGTCCGCCCGTCCTCACTGATGTATCCTGTCTTTGTGGATGAAAGACTCAGGGAGAAACAGCCCATTCAGTCCATGCCCGGGCAGTTCCGATACTCGATAGGTGACATTCCGGCGCTCTGCGAGGAGATGGAGCGGTGCGGCATAGGTGCAGCAATGGTTTTCGGACTTCCGGAAACAAAGGACGACAGCGGCTCGGGTGCATACGGGAAGGACGGCATAGTGCAGAAGGCGGTCAGGGCAATAAAGGAGAACAGCAGCATCGCCGTCGCAACCGATCTGTGCATGTGCGAATACACGCCGCATGGTCACTGCGGCATCGTTAAGGGAGGGAGCGTGGATAATGACGCCACCCTGGAGATTTATGGCAGGATAGCTGTATCGCAGGCTGCTGCCGGCGCTGATATCGTGGCACCGAGCGGCATGATGGACGGGCAGGTTGCTTCCATAAGGAAGGCGCTCGATGCCGAGGGTTTCACCGATACCGCGATACTTGCCTATTCGGCAAAGGCAGCCTCATCATTCTACGGACCCTTCAGGGAAGCCGCGGAGAGCTCCCCGTCTTTCGGTGACAGGAGAACATATCAGCTGAACTTCGCATCAGGGACCGAACACATCAGGGAGATCGAACTCGACATAGCCGAAGGGGCGGATATCGTGATGGTCAAGCCCGCGCTTACGGCACTTGACATGGTGCGCCGCGCAAGGGAGCTCTTCAATGTGCCGGTGGCGGCATACAATGTTAGCGGGGAATATTCAATGGTGAAGGCAGCCGCACTCAACGGATGGATAGACTACCGCGGTGCTGTAACGGAGATACTTACTTCCATCTTCAGGGCCGGTGCGGATATGGTGGTCACGTACCATGCACTTGAGGTCGCCGGGTGGATGAAGGGAGAAGTGGTTTGAATCATACTCGTAGCGAGCAGGAAGAGTGAACTTGCCAGGATCCAGGCAGAGATGGCCATTGCAGCCCTCTCCGGCGCAGGAATGGGAGAGAGAATGCAGCTGAGAACGGTCAGCACCAGCGGGGATTCAGGGAAGGGACCCTTCAACCCTGCCGTCGGTTCTTTCGTCGACAGGATAAACGAGCTGGTTTCATCGGGTGAAATGGATATCGGCGTCCACAGCATGAAGGATCTGCCGCCAGAGCTTCCCGCGGGACTGGAGATATCTGCAGTCCTGGAGAGGGGGAGCAGGTTTGACTGTGTCCTCGGCCCCTCAATGCTCGCGAGGCTGCCCACAGGCTCAACCGTCGGAACATCCAGTGCAAGGAGGAGGGCACAGGCACTGCACATGCGCCCGGATCTGAAGACTGTCGCCGTGCGCGGGAATGTGGGGACAAGGGCATCGCTTGTCAGGCCGGGAGGTGTTGACGCAGTCATACTTGCCATGGCGGGGCTTGAGCGGCTGAATTTCGTTCCGCCTGAAGGTTACGGACTGTATCCTCTGCCGGTTGACTACTTCGTTCCGTCTGCGGGTCAGGGCGCAATTGCAATCGTATCCAGGAAGGGTTTCATCGAGAGCGAGGTTGCCCGGAGGGCCTCCCACCCGGAGTCCAGGTCCGAGGTTGAGATTGAAAGACGGATACTTTCGCTGCTTAGCGGCGGATGCAATTCCCCCATCGGCATCACCGCCATCTCTTTCGGGCGCGGTTACACCGTCAGGATCCAGAAGCTCTCCCCGGACGGCAGGATCGAGGCCAGGATCACGGAGAGCATACGGTCCCTGGATGATGCAGAGCGCGTCGTGTCTGATTTCAACGCTGTCGAAAAGGTGAAATTCGGTGACTGAGGGGGCGAAGGGCCTGGCTAAGGGGAAGGTGTACATCGTAGGTGCAGGACCCGGGGACCCTGAACTGCTGACAGTAAGGGCGAGGCGCATCATCGAAGGCGCGTCGGTCGTGGTTCATGATGCGCTCGTCAGCAGTGCGGTGCTGTCCATGGTCAGGGAAGGGGCGCTAATCATAGACGCAGGAAAGAGAAGGGGGAAGCACAGGATGGAACAGGATGAAATCAACGATCTTCTTGTCCGTCTTGCATCCGAGGGGAAGGATATCGTAAGGCTGAAGGGCGGGGACCCGTTCGTATTCGGGCGCGGTGCGGAGGAGGCACTCCATCTCAGGCGTGCTGGCATTGAATTCGAGGTAATACCGGGACTGAGCTCCGCACTTGCCGGCCCCTCGCTTTCACTGCTTCCTTTGACGGTGAGGGGTGTTTCCGACAGGATACTCATAATGTCGGCAAGGGGCGCTGAGGGCGCAGCAGTCAGCTGGGACTGCCTGAACGTCAGCGGTCAGACTATTGTCTTCATGATGGGTATATCCAGCGCTGCCGAGATATCCTCCGGCCTGATCTCGCGGGGAATGAGGCCGGAAACGCCTGCAGCCATCATACTCAACGCATCTCTCGGAACACAGAGGGTCATAGTCACAGACCTGCTGAACCTTGGGAAAAGCTGTGCGGAAGCAGGCGATGATGCGGCAGGCCTGATTGTTGTAGGCGAGACGGTCAACTACATGACAAGGCTGGCTGATGGTTCATGAAGGTGCTGATTCTCCGGCCGGAGGAGGAATGTGCGGAGTCTGCAAGGGCAGCGCAGGAGCTGGGCCTTGAGCCGGTGATTGTTCCTGCAGTTTCTATCAGAATATTGCCTGTCAGTGCTGATGAGATAGTGCACTCCATTGAATCGTCCGGCCTGCTTGTGTTCCTGAGCAGCCGTTCGGTTAGGCTACTCGTGCGGGTCATCGGCACCTTCCGCTCTTTCAGTGGAAGAACAGTAATATCGGTAGGGAAAGCGACACGGTCGGAACTTGAGCGCCATGGCGTCGCTTCGGTTCTTCCGGCAGTACACTCCTCATCCGGCGTCGCTGATATGATCCTCTCTGATTACCGTGATGCCGGAGGTGTTGCTGTATTCAGGAGTGCCTCCGGCAGCAGCGTTCTGCGTGAAAAACTCGCGTCCTCAGGCATATCAGTGAAGGAGATATGTCTTTACGACACGGTTCCGGCAGCTGACACGGCCAGGCTCTCTGCTGCAATCAGGGACATTTCTGAGGGGAAGAGGTACATCGTTCCGTTCACAAGCAGCAATGTTGTGAAGAGTGTTTTCGCAAGGGCAGCATCAATGGGACTGACGGAACGGTTGATTGCGGGGCTGGAAGGATGCATCGTCCTGTCCATCGGACGTGAAACATCGGCAGAGCTCAGAAGGAGGGACGTACCGTTCACTGAATCAGCGGATACGGACTTCACCGAAATGCTGAGGGCGGCAATGCGCCTCCTTTGAGCTTCATCCCATCCTTTCTTTCTTCTGCCTCAGTTCCTTAACCTTTGAAACCAGCCTGTCGATCTTAATCTGCGTGAGGGCACTAAGCCTCTCGTACCGCTCACGGCTGATCCTGTCTTCCTTCAGCCTCTTTTTCAGGTCAGCAAGATCAGACTCGTATTCCGCCCTGATCGCATTCAGCCGCTTGATCTTTCTCTCAATTCTGTCGTCGTTCGAGCCCAGCATCCTGCGTCACCGCTACGCTGTACTGAATGCAGTACCCTTATAATATCCAATGCCTCCGGATACTACCCTGAAGGCACAATCGGCTGCTCCACCAAAAATGTTCCCCTTCTCAGCGCAGTCTGAATGCTACGATTGCATGGTCCTTCTCGAAAACAGAGATGTCAACCATCTCCGGCCGGCAGCATAGTTCTCCCTCAAGCCTTCTCATGGCATCTGAAAAGACTGAAGCAGGGCGGGCGGTTGAATCTATGCTCCTGCTCTTGACCACGAGGAAACAGAATCTGAGTGCAGGAAAAGCACGTATGTTCTTCAGAAATATGTCCACCATGTCCTTCTGCGCAATGTCCTGGTACAGCACTTCCGGCTCCTCGACGACAACCGAGTAGTCGAGCGGATGCGACGCGTCTGCCATGACCGGAACCATGTTGCCATGGACAGAACACACCTCAAGAAGCCTGGAGTATGGGGCGAACGCCTTTTCGATGCAGTACACCTTTCCGGAGACAGATATGTCCGCAATATGGCTTGCCGTTGTCCCGGAGGCTGCGCCAAGATAGAGTGTTCTTGTCGCGCTGCCGAAGGGGAAAAGAGTGCCTCCACACACGATATATGCTGCGAGCTTGCTCCTGTAAGGGCTCCATTCCCTGTACTCCGTGCCTTCCACAGATATCAGCTTTTCCCTGTTCAGAGACCATCCGGGTCTGCTGTTAGCCGTGAACAATCTACCCTCATGGCGCAGAACCCTTCTTTCCTGCAACGCCATCAGCTCACCAGTCTATCTCAGAGCCAGCGCATGTATTTGACACTGATGTGCCTTCCCGCTACGATGTGCAAAGGATTTAACTATTGCCGGTAATGTAACGGTGTGAAGAAGGAGCTTACAGAAATAGCGTCCAGTGTGAGAGAGGCAGTCGCCTCCATTTCGGGAAGTCCGAAAGCCGGTGAAGTGGTCGGAAAGGGTGTAGACGGCGCACCGAGCTACAATGCTGATGCCGTTGCGGAGCAGGCGGCGAAAAGGAAGATAGATGAGCTCGGCCTTGGTCTGAACATACTGAGCGAAGAGTCCCCCTACGTTGACAATAAGTCCGGGCAGACAATCGTGCTTGATCCGCTTGACGGAAGCCATAACCTGATAAGAGGCATTCCATTCTATTCGGTATCGATCGCCATCGGTTCCCGTTCACTTTCAGGTGTTCAGTACGGTCTTGTGATGAACCTGGTCACGGGAGACACATTCTATGCCGAGAAGGGTAAGGGAGCATTCCGCAACGATGAACTCATACACGTGAAGAAATTCAGTGAGAAGGACTCACTTTTCTTCGTCTACATGGGCGCAAACGCGTCCAATAACGCCTATGACATATCCAGGAAGAGCGGTATGGTCAGATCGCTTGGATCCGCAGCACTGGAGATGTGCCAGGTGGCCATGGGGAAGGCAGACCTGTTCTATCTGCGTTCTGTAGACAACGCGCACGCTCTGAGGATAGTGGATATAGCCGCGTCCACTCTGATACTCAGGGAGGCAGGCGGAGAGGTATTTGACATGACGGGCAATCTGCTCGACATGAATTTTGACATAAACGACAGAAAATCGCTGATTGCAGTGGGTGACAAATCACTGCGGAGGCTCGCACTTTGAAAATTGCCCTATACGCCAACTCATCGCTTTCAGCCGCAGCAGAGATAGCGTCAGAGATCTACAGCCTTCTCGACGGAAACGTCACGCTCGAAGCCGAGACCGCCGCCATCCTCGGCAGAAAGGGAGTGCCTCTGGGAAGGATCGCTTCGGACGTGCTCATCGTAGTCGGAGGCGACGGAACAATGCTGAAGACGCTGATGAGATACGAAGGCCCGGTGCTCGGCGTCAATGCAGGTGATGTCGGCTTCCTGACCGAAGTCGGAAGAAAGGGCATTGCAAGGGCCGTCCGGATGCTCCGGGAGGGCAGGTACACGGTTGAGGAGAAGATCAAACTCAAGACAGTCGTGAGCGGCAGGAGGATGGATGACGCTGTCAACGAGGCGCTTGTAACAAGCGCAGATCCTGGTAAGGTAAGACATTTCAACCTTTCAATATCAGGTTATCCCGTGGGACTGGTAAAATCCGACGGTATAATTGTTTCCACTCCCACAGGCTCAACATCCTATTCGCTTGCCGCAGGCGGGCCGATAGTGGATCCTTCTGCGTCCGTCTTTGTCATATCACCTGTTGCTCCTTACGGCATCTCCTCCAGACCCATAGTGACAGGAAACGGATCTGTCATAGAACTTACGGTTGAGGGTGAAAGGAGGTGCATTCTCGTCATAGACGGCCAGGTGAGACATGCTCTCTCCGGCAGGGAAACAGTCACATTCTCCCTTTCAGAGAAGAAGGCAAGCTTCGTGAGCCTGGACCATGATTTCTACAGAAGAATAAGGACAAAACTGACCGGCTGATCCCATGCCGATGTTCAGCAGAAGACGGGTCAGCAGGCGCGCCTCCTCGAACATATGCTGCATAAGGAGGGAGCTGCTCGAATCTGTGATGGAGGCATCGCGTCATTCACTTCCAAATGAATTTGCCGCAGGACTGGCGGCAAGGGGGGATACAATAACCGAAATGATAATAATACCTGCAACAAGGAGCAATTTCCATTCGGCATCATTCAACTACCACTCCATACTCGGCAGCTTTTCCGCAGTTGGGACAGTCCATTCTCACCCTTCCGGCTACATAATACCGAGTGCACCTGATCTCAGGCTCTTCAGCTCTGTGGGAAGGGTACACATAATTGTCGGCTATCCTTTCGGTGAAGACAGCTGGGCCGCATTCAGGAAGGATGGAACAAGAACTGAATTACGCGTTGTCTGAGGATAGAATATCGCTGTACACCCGGAGCATCCTTTCAGCAACGATCCCGCTGGAAAACACCTTTGCGCGCGAGACTGCCTCCTTCCCCATGGCGTCTCTCCTCTTTCTATCCTCAAGGACTGTTCTGATCCTGGCTGCTATGTCTTCCGGATTCATCGGCTCGGCCCTCAGCCCCTGTACACCGTCATCTATTATTTCACGCACGCCCGGTATGTCGCTGACAATGACAGGTGTTCCGCTTGCCATCGCCTCCACTGCAGATATGCCGAATGCCTCAAGCCTGGAGGTGGAAGGAACAACGAGCACGTCTGCCGCCCTGTAGAGTGAAGGCAGCACTGTGTCGGGGACGTCCCCTATCATGCTCACCCGCTTCTCAAGCCCCCTGACCCTGATGGCGCGCCTCAGCGGCTGCGCATAGTCACCTGCACCGGCGATAATGAGCACATAGCCGTCATCGAGAAAGCGCATCGCGTCAATGAGGTAGTGCACACCCTTGTGCCTGACAAGTCTGCCTACAAAGAGCACAATCCTCTTCCCGTCGAGCGAGAGCCTCCGCCTTGTCCTTATCCTGTCTTCAGGATCCGGAAAGAAGCGCCTTGTGTTTGCGCTCACAGGCACTATTTCAGGTCTTATATCCCATGTATTCAGTGATGTTGAAGCATATGTTTCTGTGGTCACAATGACCCTGTCCGCGCTCCGGAGTATCCTCGCGCTCGTCCGCCTGTCGAGAACCCTGATGACAGGCGAAAGCAGTCTGGACGGTATGTCTGAATCACAGTGATATGTCACCACATGCTTCGGCCCGCTGCCATAGTGCCGTGAGGCGATGTAGGCAAAGCTTGGCGGAGGCGTATGGGTGTGTATTATGTCGTAATCCGCATCCAGATAGGACTGGAGGTGCTTTGGTATGGGCGTCCTCAATACTGTCATGCGCAGCGGAACCCTCAGGACCCTCACGTTCCTGATACTTTCCTCCTCGGGCAGAGACCTGTCGTGCAGGGATGTTATGACTGTGACATCATGGCCTCTCCTTGTCATCTCCTCCGCCATGTCCCTCACGAACGATTCCACACCGCCGTGATGCGGCGCATAAAACGGAGAAATCTGTGCTATCTTCATCCCCTCACCCCTCGATTGCGGAAGGCGATATTCTGACGGAAAGGCGGCCATTCCTCATCTCCAGCGAGGCTGTTCTGCTGTCTACCGTAGCTTCTTCCCCTCGAATCTTCTGAACTGGGAAGCGATTCGCGTGAGCAGCTCCTCATCCCGGGCGCCGAAGGCGGAAGGGGTCTCGCTGTCGATGTCTATTTCGCCGATGAAACCGTGCGCACCTTCTATCGGCACCACAATCTCAGATTTTGTTGTGATAAAACAGGAGATGTACCTGCTGTCCGCTCCCACATCGGGTATGTTCTCTATTTTGCCTGACGCCGCGGCGGCTCCGCATATGCCCTTCCCCAGAGGTATTGCCACATGCTCTGTCGGAGATCTGCCCCTCCATTTTCCGAGTTTCAGCATCTCTCCCTCCAGCCAG
Organism: Candidatus Sysuiplasma superficiale; assembly: GCA_019720975.1. Taxonomy (GTDB): domain Archaea; phylum Thermoplasmatota; class Thermoplasmata; order Sysuiplasmatales; family Sysuiplasmataceae; genus Sysuiplasma; species Sysuiplasma superficiale. The sequence continues at coordinate 38,361 of JAGVSJ010000004.1, read as the reverse complement.
TATATTCCAACCCATGAGTAGTGGGGGAAGAGTCGGTAGAGCCCTTCAACGGCAGCATCCTCCAGCTCCTCCGCAGTAACTATCGAAGGATCGTTCAGCCTTCTCATCAGCTCCGCTGCCCTCTTCTCAAACTCAGTGTTCTCCATTCCTTCTCCTCCCGCACATCAATGACCAGGTGAGGATCGGAAGCGTGATTGTAGCGTCACCTTCCACAGTCACATGCTTTGCCTGCGGTTTGACCTTCCCCCATGATATTGCCTCCCTCGTCTGCGCCCCGGAGAGGCTGCCATCAAATTCCTGTGCTGTTGTAAGGTACACAGCATAGTCCAGACCTCCCCTGAACTGATTCCACCAGATTGTGTGGTGTTTCGATATTCCGCCCCCGATCATCAGTGCACCAGTTTTCTTCGCACCGAAGACTATGTCCGAAAGGCGGTGTTCGTCTCTGAGCAGATCTATGGAAAAATCCCTGTGCTCCTGCCAGAAGAGCCATATCTGGGAGCCGACAGCTCCGTCCGTGATGCCCGGGACAAACACCGGTATGTGTTTCCTGTGGGCCCAGTACAGAAGGCTGTCCTCCCTGCCTATGAACCTTCCGATCTCATCACATAAATCAGCAGTGGACATGTTCCTTCTCCCTGATCTGTAGATCCGGCTGAGGAAAACTTGCATCCTGCTCTCAATTATCTTGCCGTAGGAAGAGTCAGGTACCAGAATATTGCCCAGCCTGTTCATGCCATGCCTCCTGAGTTCCGCGTCGTCCAGGTTGAAATCGCCGTGGTAGTATCTCCGCCAGCTCCTTGCTATGTCATGGTCCAGAGTGCCGCATGTTGTTATCACAGATGAGACAACGCCGCTCCTGATGAGTTCAAGGAGCACTCCCCGGGTTCCCGTGGAAACAATGTCCGCCGGAAATGACAGGAAGATGTGGGCATGATCTTCTACCATCCTTTCAAGTATGCGCACGGCCTGACCAAGCTTCTTCGCTGTGAATCCGCCCGACATGTACATCTGTTCTGTAAGGTCGTGTATATCCTTACAGCTCCCGAGATCCATGTCCCTGACCGTTTCAGCCCTCAGTCCTTTCATATGAACTCCGGATGGTGAGCGGATAGAAATAATATACCTGTTGTGCAGCAGGTTTTCCAAAAATTGATTTACCATGAACCTTCTCAGCCGTCTGAGGACGGCTTTTGACCGAACGCATACCGCCACACAAGCACTGCAGACAGTGCGGCAACGCCATTTCTCCAGACAGTACATTCTGCTCTGATTCATGCAGAGACGGTTACAGGGCAGGGCTGAGGCGCAAGAAGAGGCAGCTTTACCTTTATTACCTCCTGCTCGTTGTACTTCTCATTCTTGCTCTTTCGTACGTGAGCAAACTATGACCGAATTCGGAGTCTGCCTTGGCGGCACGTTCAATGTCCTTCACGACGGCCACAAACTGCTTCTCAGGACAGCTTTCGGAATGGGGGAGCCTGTTATAATCGGCCTCACTTCAGACAGGATGGCTATGGAGCACCGTGAGAGGGTCCGTAACTATGCAGACAGGTACAGAACGCTGAGGAATTACTGCCTGAAAGTCGGGAGGAGCTTCCGTATTGTGGAACTGAACGATCCGTACGGCCCTTCTGTGGAGCTGCCCGGCCTGAGGCATATTGTCGTCTCATCCGGTACAAAGTCAACCGCTTCAGAAATAAACAGAATACGGGAGAGCAATGGGTTGAAGGCGCTTGAAATCACAACCGTGCCCCTGATCGCTGCTGCGGACGGGCTGCCAATCAGTTCAACGAGGATTCTCAGCGGTGAATGTGACAGGCACGGCAACATTCTGAGGGTGCTGAATATAGGCATAGGTTCAGAGAACAGTTCAAAGGTAAGCGGGGTCAGGGACGCGTTCCGCCTGTACCGAACGGAATTCAGAAGGGTCTCTTTCCACTGTAAGAGTACCGAATCGGGAGTGCCGGAACAGCCGGTGGGTGATGAGATTGCAAGGGGTGCGATATCAAGAGCCAGGGAAGCGCTGCGCGGCAACGATCTCGGTGTGGGCATTGAGGCAGGTCTGATCGATGGCTTGCTGCCCGGTACAAGATTTGATGTTCAGTTCTGTGCAATTGCCGACCGCTCGGGCAGATTTACCTACGGTCAGGGAATAGGCTTCTCATATCCACCCATAGTGCTGGAAAGGATGGAGAGGGAGGGAAGGACGGTAGGCGACATTGTTTCCGACATTTCGGGGCTCCGGAACGTAGGCAGCGGGATTGGTGCCGTAGGCTTCCTTTCAAAGCGCAGGCTTACCCGCAGACAGATAACACGCGATGCAGTTATCGCCGCACTGATACCTAGACTTAACAGAGAGCTTTATCTCGAAAGAACCTGAAACGCAATCATTCCCGCCGTCCTCCTGCATGTTTTGCAGCGTGCAGCAATGCAGACGGCCCCGCACCCGGCCGGTAAGTTATGATGTCGGGCAGCAGTTCTGGCGCTGAGGGGGAGATTTGAACTCCCGAGTCGCAGAGCGACACCGGCTTTCCGGAGGTTATTCTCAAGGCCGGCGCCTTGAACCGGGCTTAGCTACCTCAGCACTTTTATGTCTGTTATGTCAATCTCAAATCCCACTACGGGGTTTGAAAGATTAAAGTTTGTTATTGTGCCGGGATATATTTCACCAAGATGTCCTGTGATACCGTATCTGCCGCTGACCGTCGCCTGTCTGCCCGATATAAATCTGCTGTCTGCCGATTCTTCATATCTCAAATCTAGTCTGAGATCCCTTGAAAGAGCATCCACAACGGATTTCACCTCCGAGAATGTCGCCCTCGGATGGATGCTTACGCCGGCGAGGTGCTTCCTTCTTTCCGGCAGATGAACTTCCCCAATTTCATAAACCTTCTGCGGCAACTCGTTGTGCCTGTTTGCCTCAAGCAGGCGCATCAGTCCGGGCAGCAGCGAACGCCTGAGGATCTCAGTGTCCTCACTCACCGGATTCAGCAGTACAACTGTTTCGCCTTCCTCCATGGACATCATTTCGGTTTGCATCTTCCTGGAGGACAGGACAAATGTAAGTACCTGGGTGTAACCGTAACCGTTCATCGCCTCGAATACAAGCTCTGAGAATTCAGTGACAGGTAAAAGGCTGCCGACACTCTGACAGAACGGCATCCTCTTTCCAAACCTGTCGTAGCCGTGTGCAATTGCTATGTCCTCCACGATATCCACCGCATGAAGCACATCCATCCTGTAAGGAGGGATCCAGGCGGTAATGCCATCCCCGGCCAGGGATGCCCTGTAACCCATTCCAAGGAGATGCTGCTGTATCTCTTCAGCCTTCATTTCGACTCCGATCATTCTGTTTACATATCCTTTGGCAATGGCCATCGGCCTGTAAGCCATATCCGGTTCGGCAAATTCCGCATCCCCTTCCCTTATCCTGACAGACTCTATCCTGCCGCCCCTGTCCGCGAGAGCGGCACAGAGTATGCGAAGTACAGCTGCGCAGGTTCCCCGCACCGTTCCACTGACATCTATGAAAATGTTCTCTGTATCGAGTGTGATAGCAGATACGTTACCGTTAATTACAGGGGGCATCGAAAGGACGTTGCCTGCGGAGTCCGTTATGACAGGATACGGCCCGCTACCGAGTATGTGTCCGTATTCCTTTCCCTTTTCATGTCCGCTCACTATTTCGGCCGGAGTCATCTCAACTGTCTTGCCGAGCGGAACGAAACTGATCTCATCCGGCCGATAGGCTCTGTAGCTGAAAGGCGGAGTGACGCTGTCCAGGTCATGCAGCCCTATCGAAACCTTTCTTCTCTTCCTTCCAACAGTCAAATGCAGTTTTTCCTGGAAATCAATTATGGATTCCATCAGCGCCTGCGTCATATGAATGCCCTTCACAGCCGCGCATACCATCACGGGTCGAACTGCCTTTATCGATTTGTCTACCTCAATCATCAGTCCGCTGTAACCGACGCCGTAATCCTCTGGAGGAGACCCTGCGTAGAGGTGTCTGAGTGATCTTGCAATACCCTCGACGGAGTAATGATCCGGCCTGTTGGGGAAGAATTCAAACCTCAGCCTGCCATTTTCTGAACCTTCATAGCTTGCCCCTATCATGGGAATGACAGATTCAAACCAGTCGTCGCTTCTGTCAAGCCCCGAAAGGCCAACGAGGTCTTCCCTTCTGATTTCTATTACCGGCATCAGCTGACCATCAGACCTTTGTCCTATTTTAAACTAAAGCGAGACGGATGCGCCGCCCCCTGCAGGCGTGGCTGACTGCATTACATTGAAATTGTGGTAGCGATTCTGGCCCGATGATATAAATGGGCAGGAAGGTCGCCGTTCTGGGCGCAGGAAAGATAGGTGAAGCAATAGCGAGATGCCTGGCATCATCACCGGCAGCAGACTCTGTAATTGTGACGAAGAGGAACATTTCAACTGTAAGCTTCGATAACGCAATCATTACTGTAAGCGACAGAAACGATGAGGCGGCGGAGAGATCTGAAGTGATCATAATCGCTGTAAAGGCAGGGGATGCGAGGAAGCTTCTGAAACAGATTGAGCCACACACCACAGGCAAGCTTGTCATATCCGTCATGGCGGCCGTCAGCATATCAAAACTGAAGCGCTTTCTTCCGAATGCAAAGATTGTCAGGGCAATGCCAAACATTGCTGCATCGATTGGTGAATCAATAACAGCCTTCTGTGCGGAGGAGGAAATGACTCAGAATGATATCTCATCTGTAAAGGAGATACTGTCCACGTTTGGCGAGACTGTTCGGGTAAAGGAATCCCAAATGGATGCAGTCACGGCACTTTCCGGCAGCGGTCCCGCATACATAGCAATAATCATCGATGCGATGATAAGTGCGGGACTCAAGGTCGGCCTCCCGAGGGATATTTCTTTCAGGCTTGTGACCAAAACGCTGACAGGCACCGCAAATATGCTTAGCTCCCATCCGATGCACCCTGCCGAACTTCGTGACACCGTAACAACACCTGCAGGCACAACAATAGCAGGTATTTACGAGCTCGAAAAGGGCGCAGTCAGGACAGCTATCATGAATGCTGTTGAGGCTGCGACGGAGGCGTCAAGGAGCGTGGCGATGCGATTCGAGGAGGAACTGAACAGCTGATGCCAGACTCTGCCTGTTCTGCAGGAATGCCTGTCCCGGACATTTGCCGTGTCTTACGCATCGGAGAGAATGTGCATGAACCGCCCTGACACTTCCCCCTGCGCCTCTGCACATCCGTTCAGGAGCCTGGACTTAGGGAAGTTTTTCATTTCGTTTTACAGAGGGGACGTGCTGGACATGCTCGGAAAATTCAACAGAGGATGTGCCGATGTGATTGTCACTTCGCCCCCTTACAACATAGGCACGAAATACAGGTCGTACAGCGACACACTTCCCCGCAGCAGGTACATTGAATGGATGGAGAATGTTTCACTTGCTCTCAGGGATGTTCTCAGCGACGGCGGTTCGTTCTTCCTGAATATGGGATGCAGGCCCAGAGATCAGCTTCTTCCGATGGAGATCGCTCTCTCTATCGGAAAACATTACCGTCTGCAGAATACCATCCACTGGATAAAATCGGTTACAGTCGAAAAATTCGATTCGTCAGGAACATTGATCTCAATCGACACGACAGGTCATGTGAAACCGGTGAGCAGCAGCAGGTATCTCTATGACCAGCACGAGTATATTTTTCATTTCACAAAGAAGGGCGACGTGAAACTGGACAAACAGTCGATCGGTGTTCCATTCAAGGACAAATCCAACATACGCAGGTGGAAGGGGAATCAGCGCGACATACGGGACAGGGGAAATGTGTGGTACATCCCCTATGAGACAATTCAGAATTCAAGGCAGAGACCTCATCCGGCCACATTTCCGAGAAGGTTGCCGGAATTCTGCATCAGACTGCATGGCTTGGAGAAGACAGAACTGGTTCTCGACCCGTTCAACGGGATAGGAAACAGTGCACTGGCATGCGCGTCCCTCCAGAAATCCTTCGCCGGAATTGACATGGACAGTCATTATCTGGAATATTCCTTCAATCGCGTGCTCAGTCTGCTCCGCAAAGACCGTTCTGTGCAGGATACAGCTCAGTGATTTGGCACTCCTGTTTTCAGGTATATGTATATGTCTGAAACGTTTGTACCCGTTGCCGGACCAACAATGTTTGTTCCGGCCCTCTCGAAGTATATTCCTGAATTGAATTCATTCAGGTATTTTATAGCAACCGCCGGCTCTACCGGGCCAGTTGCAGCACCGGCACTGGATGTATTGCCATCCTTGCCATCGGTGGCTATAGCCACTATGAATTCTCCTTCTTCAAGCATTGAAGCAGCTGTAAGCGCAAAATGCTGGCATCTCCCACCATACCCCTCCCCCCTGACCGCCACTGCAGCTTCACCGCCTGCAACGAATGCGCCGTGCTTACCGGCGGCATTTCTCGCCCTTCCCAAAAACGACCGGATCTCTCTCGGCGAACTGCTCATTATGGTTTTTCTGTCCGTTACAGCTTGCAGACCCAGTGATTCAAGCGCCCTGCTGACTCCCCGCATGGCAATTCTGTTGTCTGCAATGATTCTGTAGGAGGTTGTGGAAAGTAATTCATCTCCCGGTTTGAGCGTCTCGTATCTTCCAGAATTGAGACGCCCGACCTTGTCCCTGCCAATCAATCCAAGCGCTCCATATCTCTTCATGATGGATATGGCGTCAGCAGAGGTCGTGGGATCGGGGCAAGTTGGCCCGGAACCAATATCCTCAGGCCGGTTTCCCGGTACATCGGATATGGCGAGCGTAAACACTCTCCTCGGATAGTAGATGCGGGCCAGATTCCCTCCTTTTACCTTTGACAGGTGCCTTCTGACGCAGTTTATGTCACCTATATTCGCTCCCGACAGAAGCATCAATCCTATGATTCTTCTCTTCTCCTCCAGCTCAATGAAGTCCAGTGGAAGTGCAAGCATTGACGACGCTCCCCCGCTGAGGAGAAACAGAATGTTTGAATCACGTGGGAGAGAAGACAATTCATCCATTATTTCAAGCGTGTGTTTTACCGAATCTCCGTCCGGAAGTGGGTGAGGACATCTTTCCAGCCTGACCTTTCCCAGTTTTCCGCTTCCAACGCTGCTGACAATGCCGCCAGCAGGGTCAAGACCTTCGTTTATGAGAGCTTTGAGCATTTCGGCAGAAGCCTTTCCGGCGCCGAAACAATAGAAGTCCTCACTCTTCAGAGAGATTCTTCTGAGGAGCGTCCTTCCCGCCGGCGAACGCAGGAATGCAGGAATGCAACGGTCTGGGCTCGCTGAATAAATGGCATTTCTGTAACATGCATCCACAACGCATGCCGTTTCTGGTCCCAGTGATCGCAGGAGTTGTCTCCTGTTACTAATAAGGCGAACTTCCGTCATCTTGCCAGTTTCATGTGCGCCAGCGCAAGTTCTCCCTTTACCTGTGCCGCCATTGTGGAAAGCTCTCCTGCCAGTATCGTTGAGGCTGCAATTTCAGCAAATTTCACCGACTTCCCCGTACCGCTGCAACCCATGAGTTTCAGCGCTTCGCTCTGCGACGGCAAGGCTGTGCCTCCCCCTACAGTGCCCAGTTCAAGGGCGGGTATCCTGACGGAAACATACAACCCGCGGTCAGTGGTCTCCGCAGTCGAGATTCCCATACTTGCCTCCACCACCTGCGCCGCGTCCTGACCGGTCGCGATGAAAAGAGCTGCCGCCATGTTGGCAAAATGAGAGTTGTAACCCATGGAAAGCGCCATTGCGCTGCCTATAAGATTCTTCCTGAGCGCGGTTTCTGCGATCTCCGCTGGGGACGAATGGAGTCTTTGCTTCACAAGCACTTCAGGAATTGTCGCCTCAGCTATCACTGTCTTTCCCCTCCCGAGTATGTAGTTGATAGCAGACGGTTTCTTGTCCGTACACATATTTCCGGATACGGAGATTGTCACCGCACCGGTCTCTCTTTCAATGAGTTCGCAAATCTTCTGTGATGCAAAAGTCGCAATATTCATTCCCATTGCATCTCCTGTTTCAAATGAGAGACGTATGAACATTGTTCTGCCACAGATATACGGAACTGCTGAGATGATTTTTCCGTGTCTTGTCACCTTTCCAGTCTCTTTCGCCAGAAGATGAAAATTATCGTTGATCCACCTGGATATACGGAGTCCATGTTCCAGCCCCTCTGTCCTGAATACTGGCGCCCTGGTCATCTCATCCTTCATCACCCTCGCATAAGCTCCTCCTGCCTCAGTTATCACACTGCATCCTCTGTTGATTGTGGCAACCAAAGCCCCTTCGGTTGTTGCCAGCGGGACAAAAAAGCTTCCCCTGGCCTTTTTCCCCCTTACTTTGAGGGGCCCGGCAATGCCCAGAGGGATCTGTGTAACGCCTATGAAATTTTCAATATTGTGTGAGGCAATCTCAGGTTCGAAGGAATGCCTGTAAAGATGTTCGGGTGTAAAGCCGGCTGCATTTTCAACTATCCTTCTACGTTCCTCTGCATCCTTTCTTGTCTTACCATGCGGGAGAGATGAAATTTTCATTGTCTCTATGGAGCAGGATGGTTTAACGGATATAATAAGCATAGATGATTCCCGATTCGGCAATATTTTAATAAAGGCCCCCTTTTCACTTCCAAGGGCCCGTAGCTTAGCCTGGCTGGAGCGCCCGGCTGATAACCGGGAGGTCAAGAGTCCAAATCTCTTCGGGCCCACTGTTGCAGTGAGAGAAAGGTGTCTGACATTTCATGACAGTCAGACAGTTGTCACACATTATTGGCAGAATGAGAATACTGGGATATACAGGATACGGGCATCATATTGAGTAAGAGTCGGCTTCTTGACAAATGAGTGTGAATTTTACGTTGACTTACATTTAAATTCATATGTTGATATAACTATAGATACATTATATTTGTGGACAAATGAAAACGATTGCGGCTATCCTGAGGCAGTCAGGATGTCCATACCTGGCACAAACATCATCGAGAAGATGAACAATGAGCTGAGGAGAATCAAGCTCATTGATTCCCTCCCGATCGGGGGCAGCGACATTAAAGTCATGCTCAGGCGTTATTGAGTTGAACAGCAGCTGCTCTAACAGGATGCTGAGTCAATTCGCTCCATGCGGTGAAGAGGCGTAGGAAATGCTTGACGCGAGGTGCCCTGTGCTCACTCAGTATTCATGACACTGCCGGTTAGATGCAATCATCCTCAGTTTACTGCAGTTCAGACTATCTGTGTGTTTTTCCAATTCTCATCTTACTTCGCCTATTCGCAGGAGTCACTGTGACAGACGTCTATTTGAGGCAGTGAATCGCGCCGAAAAGAAGCAAACCTACGGCTGAGCCTACGCTGTATAAGGTCTATAGCTGTTCTTGAAACATCACATAAAATCCATCTTCTCTTCAGTTCCTCCGCCACTACTGCTGCCGTTCCGCTCCCTGCGAAGAAATCGGCCACGGTCTCACCCTCTCTTGAAGATGCATCTATTATTCTTCTGAGCAGCGCTTCAGGCTTCTGGGCAGGGTAATTGACCCTCTCAGGCTGATTCCCCCTGAGCGCAGGAATATCCCACACATCCCTCATTCCGACCAGCGTGTAATATCCCTTTCCATCGTTCATGATCTCGATGTTGCTGAAACCGTATCTGTGCATCAGGTACGATATCTCCTTTGTCTTCCTGAAGAAATAGTTCCCGGTTTTTGTATAGAACAGTATTGTATCGTGTTTTCTGCCAAAATGTCTTGAGCTTGTTCCCCCTGTTTTGTAATACCATATGATCTCGTTTCTGAAATTTCCGTATCCAAAGATCCTGTCAAGGAGAATTTTTACGTAATGCGACGCGTGCCAGTCGAGATGCACGTAGATGGAGCCTGTCATCCTTAGCAGCCTTTTCATTTCAACGAATCTTGGCTCAAGCCATTCGAGGTACTCTGAGAGTCCGCCGTTCCACTTATCGCCGAAAGAGCCTGGTTCGCCATTGCCAGCGCCGGCCGAATGATTTCTGTTGGAAAAGAATGGCGGATCAGCATAAATGAGATCAATGGATTCTGGGCTGAGTGTTTTCATGAGCTCCATGTTGTCACCGCAGAATATGAGTCTGCCGGTGTCAGCCGATTCCCTTATTTGACTCGTCTCGATTTGTCTGAAGACAATTCCACTGTCCTTGTCACCGGGCTCGAAGTCTCCCATGTACCGGTGGACAGATTGGTAATAATTAATCATTCTTTCTTCGCGTCTGAAGGCCGCCTGCACATATCGGGCGTATGGGAGTTGCCCTGCTTACGCCAGAGAAAATCAACATAGGCAACGCGGAAACACACGACAGTAATGCGGAAAGTGCGACAAAGGCAGGAAGCGGAGCATGAATGAAGGGGCTGCGGGAAGGCGCATGGAGAGCTGTGCCATGACGATTGTCCCTGCAGGCGACAGCTGCTTCCGTTCCCCCGGCATTCAAAACTGACGGAATTGCCGTTCAATCTGGCAGGGTTCAGCCTTCCATGGCCCTTTCCGCCCGCCCGGCATATGCAGAGGATTGCGCACTTTGAAAATTGTGAACCATTCTTTAAATACTGACAAACCCGAAAGTCAGATGCGATTTGAGGCGAAACAGTTGGTTTCCAAGAGATGGAGTCTACAGCATACGGTTGAAAGGCTCAGAGCCTACTGGAAACAGCCTCTTCATGGCTTTATCCCCCCGGCTACGATACTCCTGTTTGCGGTTGTGATTGGGATCCTGCCATCCATCAGCGGATCCGTAGCAGGCAACGTCCTTTCCGGCTATTTCGGCTCATCACTCGTCTTCATCCTTACGCTTGCCGCCTTATTCCTCTACTACGACAGATTCAGAAGAACCCAGTACCTTCAGGATCTCTTCGTCGCGTCAGCACTTCTGGCATCAATAATGTTCGTGGCCGCATCGCTTTACACAATGATACGTTTCAACAGCGTTGCCGCATACAACGCATCCGCTACACTTTTCATCCTTGAGTCTCTCAGATTGCTGACGATAATGCTCCTCTTATACGCGGGCCTGTTCATGGAGAGAGTCATAGAAAGGAAAACATCAAACCTTCTGTCGGCAATAGTTGTTGGAACAACCGTCCTGGTGACATCGTTCTCCATACTCTGGGTAATTTTTGGGACAGGAGCCGGAACACCTCTTAGCGGCAACCGGCTCCCCTCCATTTCTTTTGTATTTTTATTCTCCCTCATCCCACTGGTTGTGTTTTATGCAGTACTTTCCAGGTTTTCCACGACCGAGCGAACACGCTGGAGCGTTTTAGGCCTCTCCGCATTCTCTGTGCTTATACTTCTCAGCAGCCTCATCGCCCTCTTATCCGACTACGCAGGCTCTGCTCCCATCTATTATTCATACACTTTTGTATGGATGGCCGCATTGTTTCCGCTGTGGGGAATACTCCTCGATTTCAAAGCAGATTCTGAACATGACATCCAGTTTGAGCGTCAGCTTTCAGGGCTGATGTCATGGGGGTACAATTCACCGGTGGTATCTGTTTCACGGATGAGCACAGATGCGATGAACATGGGAACTGCAATCCTTGGCAGTTATATTGCAAGCGCGACTGTTTTCATCTATACATCAAATGATGGGATCAACTGGAAGATTAGGGGTGTATCGTCCGGAGATCATGCGCCTCCCGCGGTCAGGGAGGCCTTAACATTCGACGTCAGGGCGCTCATTCCATCAGGCAACGACTTCGTGACACTTTCAAAAGTAAACAGTATGGTTCCCCAATTCAGCAAAATCTTTGGTCAGAACTGCACACTCTGTTTACACAAGGTGGAGGAAAGCGTGTACCTGATGATGGGTTTTTCAACAGAAGGCAGCAGGATCACACTCAACGATGAGATTCGGAAGCTTGAAAAGGTGACAGCATCCCTGGCGGCACAGCTGAAAGGTATGCTCGAGAGTGAAAGACGTGAGCGCATGAACCTGCGGCTCCTCGCCGTAATAGAAATGGTGAGAAAACTGATAGATGTGAAGGAAGAGAGCGCCATCTATACTTCGATCTGCAGAGAAATCACTGATAAACTCGGATTCATGTATGTTTCCATATGGGAGGTGGGCAAGGATGAAAGGGTGCATCTGCGCTCCTGGGACTGGCCCGAGGAGATGCAGCACCTGCTCAGCACAGAACTGTATCTGGAAAAGGGGAAAGGAATTATAGGGACAGTGGCACTCTCGGGAAGACCCTATCTCGCAAACGACGTTTCAAGGGATCCATTTTTCACTGATTTGAACATATCAGATGCCAGAAGCGAGTTCGCTGTTCCGGTGCTTATGAACGGGCGTTGCATCGCAGTTCTTGACATAGAGTCACCTGACGTCAACTCGTTTGACAGTTACGACTGCGATATAATTGTCATACTTTCCAACATCATGTCAATGTCGTTGAAAAATATAGAATTGTATCGCAGCATTGAAGAAAATGAGAGACTCACAGAATTGCGCTCCCAGATGCTGATACATGACATAAAGAACCTTTTCCAGTCAATTACACTGAATCTTGAGCTCTTCAAGAAGAGATCATTTCAGACGAGACAGATTACAGATTCGGATATCAGGCTCATCGAAAACGTAAGTGCAGGCTTATCGAAGGGCAATAATTTTGCAAATACAGTTATGGAACTGTTGAAACTCAGTTACAAGAGGGAGACCGTCAGGGAAAATTACAGCCTTTATTCTGTAGTGAGTTCGGCAATCTCAAACGTCCGGGCATCAATGTATCCAAGAAAGATCGAACTTGAAACGGATATCGATCCCCGTGCGGCAGAGATCACCGCGTCCAAAATGGTTGAGCAGGTATTCATCAACCTCTTCACAAATTCCTGCAAATATAACAGGAACGACGTTGTGAAACTGGTACTGAGATCATATCCTGTTGAAAACGGAGAACGTCGCCTCGTGGGCGTTGAAATCAGGGACAACGGTACGGGAATAGACTCCAGCGATCCTGACGCAATTTTTGATCGTTTCAATACAGCTGCAAAGGGAACCGGTCTCGGGCTTTCTCTTGTCAGGGCAATAATGAGAAGTGCCGACGGCGACATCAGCATAAAGGAGACTTCCACAGAGGGAACAGGCAGTGGAACGACATTTGTGCTTACCTTTGTCAGCCCGGTCTCGCAAATCGAGAAGGTAATCGCAAAATGACCTTCTTAAAGTGTGTCATTGTGTGCTGTCATGCGGAATGAGAACTAACCGTGCCTGATGTGAAGTTTGAATGCAATACTCACAAATGTATTTATCCGCAGCATCATTTAACCCAGTTCGATGGCGGTGAAAAGAGAATTGCAGCAGGTATACTCTTCCTTCAGCCATGCACTTGGATTGTACGTCAATTGCACTGAAAGTGATGGCGTGCTGTCAAAGGTAAGTCTGACCTCCAGACCCCTTTCCGCCGAGTCGCATTCCTCAGGTTCATCTGCAATAGTAGACTTTCTGGACAGAGGAAGGGACACATTGACGGATTTACCTGTAACAATGACCGGGACCCCCTTCCAGAAACTTGTCTGGCGGAGACTGAGGACCGTACGGCCCGGTAATGTCGTTACATACGGGGATCTCGCAAGGATGGCAGGTGCCAAAGGCGCCGCAAGAGCTGTGGGCAGAGCTGTTGCAAGGAACAATCTTCTCATAGTTGTCCCGTGCCATCGTGTTGTTTCCGTATCCGGAATAGGCGGCTTCTCGGCCTTTGGCGGGATGAGGACAAAGCTGAAGCTGCTGGAGCTGGAGAAACGTTATTTCGGTTCGAATCAGAATCCGGACTGGCGCTAGTTGCGGTACGTGCTTGAAACACTCAACATGACTGTTGCGCGCTGTTGCGCAGAGCCGGTATGTTCACAGGCACCGCGCTGCTGCCGTATTCCGATGTCCGGCCTGTAATCCACGATGACAGAATAATTATAATATCCTCACATGGATACTTCAACCATGCCACTTGTCGGAATCATAATGGGCAGCAAATCTGATTTTGAATACATGTCTGCTGCGTCTGATCAGCTCAGGGAGTTTGATATTGACTTTGAGGTGAAGATAGTTTCGGCACACAGAACACCAGAGATTATGTTTGAATATGCGAGGGGTGCTTCGGGCCGCGGCATTGAGGTGATAATTGCAGGTGCAGGCGGTGCGGCCCATCTGCCTGGAATGGTTGCATCTCTGACCCATATACCGGTCATAGGTGTTCCTGTGCCGTCAAAACATCTTAACGGTCTTGATTCGCTTCTGTCGATTGTCCAGATGCCAAAGGGGGTGCCTGTTGCAGCAGTTGCGATAGGAAACGCAAGAAACGCGGCCCTGCTTGCCGCAAGAATCCTGGGCATTAAACACAAGGAAATTGAGAAGAGAGTCATGAATTTCATGAAGAAGCAGACGGCCGAAGTTGCTGCCGAGAAGCTTGAGTGAAGAGCGAATTTGATGAAAGTGGGAATCATTGGATCGGGCCAGCTCGGCTGGATGATGATCATTGAAGGAAGGAAACTTCAGAACAGTTATTACGTCCTTGACGATAAGCCCGGACCGGCGGCAAGGCTCGCCGATTCCTATATTCCCGTCTCGGAATACAAAAAGTTCGTTGATGCATGCGATATTGTGACCTTCGAGTTCGAGCATGTGAGCGAACAGGCCCTGCTCTATGCTGAAAAGAAGGACAAGCTCAGACCTGGCATCGATTCTGTCTCACTAAAGAGGGATAGGGCAGCCGAAAAGGAATTCCTGAGCGCCAATGGAATTCCAGTCGCAGAATATTCAATTTCAGACTCGCGCGAAGACGCCCTGAAATCCGCAAGAGCATTCGGGAAGGCAGTTATAAAGAGCTCGAGAGGCGGATATGATGGCAAGGGGCAGTTCTATTATAATGCTTTGGGAAAGGGAGGCAAAATACGGCTCCCCGCCGGCGAGAGATTTGTCGTTGAGGAATTCATTGATTTTGATTTTGAGGCGTCAGTTATCGCATCACGGGGTGAGGACGGCACCAAGAGGTTTCACATACCCTCGTTTAACAGAAATGTCGGCGGCATACTTTTTTTCAACGAGGCCCCGTTCAGGGATTATGGCATGAGGGATGTAGCGTCGAAGATACTTGACGCACTCGAATACGTGGGCGTGATGGGAGTGGAGTTCTTCATCAGAGGAGGCAGGTGTATAGTCAATGAGATAGCACCCAGAGTGCACAACACCGGTCATCATACTCTGCATGGCTCATCCATATCGCAGTTTGAACAGCATCTGAGAACCATCACCGGCCTACCTGTTCCGGAACCTTTGCTGTACAAACCGAGCGGCATAGTGAACGCCGTCGGGGTGGAAATCACAAGGGAAAAGGAGGAGAGACTCATGCGTATTCCGGAAACACATTCCTATCCTTATGGTAAGGGAGAATTGAGAAGGCGAAGGAAGATGGGACATGTGAATGTAAATGCACACACCGTTCGGGAATTGAGGGAGCGTAGAAGAAGGGTGATAGAGATACTCTATGGTTCCGAGCCTGAAGCCTACTTTCTTCCCTGAAAAGCATCATCATCAGGCATCGGAAGGGAGGCTCTTCTGAGCCTGTTCATCAACGCCATCCCGATGCCCCTGCTGTCGAATCCCTCTGCTACAATCACGTCAGCACCTTCTTCGTCGAGCTGCCTGATGGTGCGGAACAGGTTTCTAGCCACCTTCCTCAGATCATGCCTGCTCCCGAGCCTGGCCACCTTCCAGGCCCTGACCTCGCATTCGTCGGAGACCATGGCTGCCACCCTCAAACCTCTCATCTCAAAGGACCTCACCCTCTCCTGTATATCTTCATCAATTTCATGACCTTCCCCTTCATTTTCAACAAGGAACAGAAAGGCGTTGACAGGCGCGTAGTGCCTGTGCTTCATTCCCGGCGACGGGGGATTGCCGACAATATCTGAAGGCGATATGGCAGCTCTGTGCACTCTGACATTTCCTATGTGCCTTCTGAGCTGCTCCAGCGTTACCGCGCCCGGTCTCAGTATAACCGGCACCTCCTTCGTTACATCGAGCACAGTGGATTCAAGCCCGAATTTTGCCTGCCCGCCGTCTACTATGTAGTCTACAAGGCCATTCAGCTCCTTTACAGCCTGAGAAGCATTTGTGATGCTAGGCCTTCCGGATATGTTCGCGCTGGGCGCAGCTACCGGAACGCCTGCCTCTGCAATTAGCTTCAGGGCTATCCGGTTTGAAGGCATTCTGACTGATACGGTGTCGAGTCCGGCAGTGACGTTATCAGGAATTATCCTGCTCCTGCGCATTACAAGTGTAAGAGGTCCTGGCCAGAACCTCTTCATGAGGCTGACAGCGATCCGGGGGATGTGTGTGACGAGCCGATCCACATCAGCCTCGGTTCCGACGTGAACGATCAACGGATTGTCTGCCGGTCTCATCTTGACCCTGAAGATACCGGATACTGCTTCAGCCGACAGGGCGTTTGTTCCCAGTCCATATACTGTTTCGGTTGGGAAAACCACAAGACCTCCACTGGAGATGCAACGCCCGGCTTCCCTGATTTCCAGATCGAAACGGCGTCCTCTGCCGCCCGTTATGAATCTGGTTTTCTTCATGGTGTGCTGAACAAAGAGGAACGGCGCTTAAAAGGTTTGACATCGAAACAGTGCGTCAGAGCAGGTGGAAACTGATTATTATTGCTATGAACAGAATGGAAACGGTGTTGACAACCTTGATCAGCGGGTTAATCGCCGGTCCGGCTGTATCCTTCGTCGCGTCTCCTACAGTGTCTCCAACAACAGCCGATTTGTGTGCATCCGAACCCTTGCCCCCATACTGTCCCTGTTCAATCAGTTTCTTTGCGTTGTCCCACGCGGCCCCGCCAACAGTCATCATTATTGCAAGACTGAATCCGCTCAGAACAACACCAATGAGAAGCCCTCCCAGCGCAAGCGGACCTAGAATGAAACCAACAAGGAGCGGCGAAAGTACACCTATTGTGGCAGGAACAGCAAGCTGCCTGAGAGCCTCCTTTGTCACAACGTCAACACACTTGCCGTAATCCGGTTTCTCAGTTCCCTGGAGTATTCCTGGTTTCCTCTTGAACTGGTTCCTGACCTCTATCACGATCGCCTGGGCAGCCTTTCCCACCGCCCCCATGAGGAAAGAGGTGAAGAAGAACGGAAGGGTGGCGCCAATAAGAAGACCGGTCAGAACAAGCGGATTGTTGATCTGCAGGGAAGTGAATCCATGGCTGGAAATGTACGCGTAGTAAGCAGCAAACAGCGCAAGTGCACCAAGAGCGGCCGACCCAACGGCGTATCCCTTGGTCACTGCCTTTGTCGTGTTGCCTACAGCATCAAGAGGATCTGTCCTCTGCCTTACCTCGTCAGGCAGCCCGGCCATCTCCGCTATTCCGCCTGCATTGTCTGTTATAGGTCCGAACGCATCCACTGATATTATCATGCCCGTTAGCGAAAGCATTGCTGCAGCCGTTACTCCAATACCGAAGAGGCCGAAATCCGAGATGGCAGAACCTATACCCCCTGCTGTGATTGAATATGAGATGAGCAGCGCACCCACTATCGTGAACGTCTGAAGAAAGGAAGACTGGAGTCCCCATCCGAGCCCTGTGATTATGTTTGTCCCTGAACCCGTCGTTGATGCTCTTGCGATCGACTTGACTGGTCTGAAAGGGGTGTCGGTGTAGTAATCAGTTATTCCCATAATGAGGCCAACAACAATTATTCCTATTATGGCGTCAACAAAGAAATCCAGAACGTACCTTGCGGGAAGAAGGTAGCTTGTGACAAAATAGAATCCAACTGCTGCAATGACTGCAGTAACGAATATTCCTCTGTAAAGCGCATTCATTATTTTCTGTGACCTACCAAGCCTGACGAAGAAAACACCAATTATTGATGCTATTATTGAAACGGCAGCAATGCCCAGCGGATAGATCACTCCACGGGATCCGAGCAATGAGAACACAGCTGGCAGAGAGTAGGCAAGCACCATTGTCGCGACCAGCGTCACGACATAAGATTCGAAGACATCGGCACCCATTCCCGCGCAGTCACCAACGTTGTCACCAACGTTATCTGCAATGACAGCAGGGTTTCTCGGGTCATCCTCCGGAATCCCCACTTCCACCTTTCCTATAAGGTCCGCGCCCACATCTGCGCCTTTTGTGTAAATGCCACCTCCGACCCTTGCGAAAAGGCTGACGAGGGAGGCACCGAAGATATAGCCGAGCATATCAACCGGATTTCCATTGTAGAAGATGAAAAGAACAGAGAGGCCGACCACGGCGAATCCTACTATTGTAATTCCTGTCACGCTTCCGCCTCTGAAGGCCACTGAAAGGCCGTCTTTCAGCGAACGGCGTGCAGCATTGGCCGTTCTGACGTTCGCCCTAATTGAAACATTCATACTCGCATAACCGGCGACGGCAGAACTCGCAGCTCCGACTGCAAAACCCACGGCTTCCTTCCATCCAAGCTGTGGAACAAGCGCTATCACAGCAGTGATTATGATGGCAAACATGGCAACTGTTGAATACTGCCTGTTGAGAAAAGCCCTGGAGCCTGACTGGATCGCTCTTGCAATCTCGATCATCCTGTCCGTCCCTTCCTCCTTTCTCAATATCGAAACAGTCTGGACAACCGAATACAGGAGTGCAATCACAGCTGCAGCTATCACGAAATATATGAAGTTCAACATCGGCAAAGGCACCAAACGAAGGAAATTGGGCACTGATTAAATAATTTTCCTATGACGGATACAGGCCTAATCCGAATACAGGAAAGCTTCATGCTCTTCATGTCTTCATCACATGAAGCTCGTTTCGTGAGAGAAAATGGGACTGTTTTCGTTCCACAGTCTGAGGAGAGCGATCATGCAACCATTCCATGCTACAGAACATCGATCCCGCTGCAATGCAGGTTCCGCTGTTCACAACGGCTACGCCGGACGAAAACGTCCCCACGTCCGTTATTTTGCCACTTGATTGCGGCAAAGTCGCCACAGGAGTAAAATGCTACCCGACACCTCAATTCATCAGCTTTCAAATGAATTCCCGTGCTTCATACCATCTGCTCTCCGGATTGCCTGCAGGCTCATACGGACAGGGTTTCGCGTCACGTCTTCATCTGTCCTCCTTCCGGAATGAACGGTTCCGCCCATGTCAGACACCTGCACCGCGGTCAGCGCGCTGCCAGCCGAATATGCGCAGGAGCATGTGTCCCGGACTTGCAAATGTGTATCCCGCCCGTACACAGGGCAAAGGACGCCTGTCTCCCTTGTCTGCATTATGCCTGGCTGAATGGCAGACAGTGTTTCCGTTGTACGGCTTTCGGTTGATGACAGACGTAGTGACGCATTCAATACCCGAAAGCTCTCCCCATGTGGTCAGGCAGAGTGCGCTAGCACTCAATGAGAATGAATGCGCTTCCGTCTTTACATCGGGTCTCGACCCGATGTAATCGTTAAAAGGCACTTTCTCCCATTCACTGTTCCTGGCTGGCCGGAATGAGAAGCACCAGGCCAGTTACTTTGAAGCTAATGTATTTGGTTAGAAAGGCCTCCTGAGGCGGAGTGCGTGCATCTGTCCTCCTATTCAATGCCTTCCCGCAGTTCTTCGGTGCCGTGGCGACAACGCAGATTGCATCAACACGATAATGGCTGTATACCCGGTACTTCCTACTCAACTGACCGGAGTCGGCACTTGGGGGTCTGTTGCGCATGCAACCCCGTCCCAGGGTGTATCAATTGCAACATTTACCGTATCCCTGAAGTCGGTAACCAGCGAAGGAAACCATCCGGACGGAGTGATTCAGCACCTCATCGGGGTGAAAGATATCACGAAAGACCAAATACACTCCGTTATCACTAATGAAGGAGCATGCCGAAAAGTGCAAAAGGCTTATTAACCGGTCAATGTTGATGCAATATGTCTGCGAAATTCTGAGCCAGAACCGTATGAACGCTGAACGAAGGCGTGTGCCCATGGTTCTGGCCAGGATTGACTGGTCCGGCCATTCGGATCTCGCCAAAGTAAACAATTCAGGGAAACTCAATCGGGAAGGTAGCTGAAGTGTATCAGATTCAAAAGAGACACGGTGTTATCAGGGCTCCGCCGGAGAGACTTGGAGAGGAATACGGCAAGCTGATATCTGAACTTGCCAGATCAACCTTTGAAGGAAGGCTGGACTCTGAAGGAAAGCTAGTCGTTATGGTATCGAACATAGAACCTGATGGCAACGGCCGCGTTGTCCATGGGGACGGCGGAGTATTCCAGGCGGTCTATTACGACGCTCTTCTGTTTCAGCCGCTTCTACAGGAAGTAGTTGAAGGCTCGGTTGTCGACGTTATCAAATTTGGCGCGTTTGTCAGATTCGGGCCGATGGATGGTCTGCTCCACATAAGCCAGATAATGGACGACAAGCTGGACGTCGATGAAGGCGGAAAGAGGATAATAGGTAAGGAAACCAAGAGGGAACTGAAAGTCGGTGACAGCGTCCGTGCAAGAATAATTTCAGTGAGCCTCAATGACAAGAATGTCAAGGAGAGCAAGATAGGACTCACGATGAGACAGCCAGGTCTGGGAAAGCTGGAATGGATTGAGGAAGACAGAAGCAAGAAGGCAAAGAAGGAGAAAGGCGAGATCGCAGCATAGTGGTGTCGAAATGGCAAATACAAAGCAACTCAGGGCGTGCAAGAACTGCAGCTATATTTCTGAAGAGGATACGTGCCCTCTCTGTGGTGGCCAGACTTCGAAGGAGTTTCAGGGTTATCTCATCGTTGTCGATCACGAAAAATCAGCAATCGCGAAACAGATGGGGATAAAGGTTAATGGCAAATTCGCACTCAGAGTCAGATGAGTTTGACCTGAGGGAAGACCTCATTTTACCCGAAAGTCTGAGGAGGGAACTGTCTAAACAGTATCGTCCACTAGTGACCGTAGAGGAGATACGAGCACTCTGCGACGAAAACGAGGTTGTGGCCGTTGGGGATATGGTGTGTTATTCGCTCATATCATCCGGCTTCCTGCCCAGAATTGCGGTGTTCGATTTTCACACCAGGCGTTCTGAGGTTGACAGGGACTGGATTTCAGTCCTTCTATCGGTTCCCGGAGCGCAGCTCACAGTTGAGAACCCCCAGGGTGTTCTGTCCGTCGCTCTCTGGAATGCTCTCCGAAGGGCATGGGAGTTCCCCGGCAGGACAAAGATCGTAGTCAGGGGCGAAGAGGATCTGGCTGGTCTGGCCTCCATATATCTGATGAAGGGGGCCTGTGTCGTTTACGGGCTTCCCGGTCTTGGCATGACGGCCATTCGTTCGGATGAAAACTCAAGGAAAATCGCCCTGTCAATACTTTCAGGAATGGTCCCCGTTTCCAGTGTCAGGTAGATGAGGGCGTCTGCGCCTGCGTCTCCCGACACATCCGTGTGATGCACCCGTCACCCTCCATATCTGATGCGAACTTTATGGGTGCGCCCTTCCAGTCCCCCGGGAATGCGCAGATTTTAAATGCAAGTTACATGTAGTGAACCCCAGAATATACAGTCAAGGGATAGAAATATGGACATTGAAATCACGTCAAGAAAGGAAAACCCACTTTTGCAGAGAACCGAGGTCATAGCTGTTCTGAAGCATCTCAACTCCTCCACTCCAAGCCGTAACGAAGCGAGGGAAACTATCTCCAAATCCCTCGGGGAAAAGAAGGAGAACGTCATTATAGATTCCATGAAGAGCCAGTTCGGGAGGCATGAGACTGTTGTCTTTGCCAAGGTATACGCTGCCAGTGAGCAGGCCTCCCGCGTTGAGAGGAGACACATACTTGTAAGGAATGGACTGGCAGAGAAGAAGCAGGCAGCGCAGAAGGCGCCGAAGCAGCAGAAGTGATGTATTTGGCTAAAACAAAGTCCGGAAACAATCTCTACGAAGTCAGGGATGGAAAACTTGTTCGTACCAGAAGGAGCTGTCCCAAGTGCGGACCCGGTGTTTTCCTGGCACGCCACAAGGACAGGCTGTCATGCGGGAAGTGCGGTTATGCAGAATTCGAGAAGAAGTGAAATCTTCTGAAATTTCACGGGGGAATCATATATTATACAACTGCCCAATGACACATCAATCGGGCCTGTAGTGTAGCATGGATATCACAGGGGCCTCCGGTTAACCAGTGGAAAGCCCCGGACCCGGGTTCAAAAAAACATCATGTTTTGAAAGTCCCGGCAGGCCCGTCAAACCCATTCCGTCCCTTCTCGTCCTGGTTGGATTTAGTTAAGCTAAAATTGTAGCTTGTCACTCCAGTAGCGATGCTGAATCTTAGAGGCAGGAGTCTTGCTTCGGGCCACTATTCAGGGACAATTGTCCTCGTTTCTGAAAGGGGGATACCTGTTGCGGATTGCGGAGAACATCCGGTGTTTGGTGTGCGAGCCGGCATGCAGAAGGCATTTGCCGACAGGCTGAAATCGGGTCAGGTGCCGGGATGCGCCGTCCTTATATTCTGCGACGATCCCCTTGAGGGGATATCAGACATGCTTTCTTCGGCAGAGATACCGGCTGTCTGCGGGCTCAGGAGCAGTTTTTTTGAGAACGGGGACAGGGTCGTTGTTGAAGGAGACCTCGGCAACGTCACACTGAGCGATGTAACCGGAAGGAGGGTTGTAAACTGCATAGTGAAGTCAGGCGAAAAATTCCTTCTGCTTAAGAGAAGCGACAGGGTCGGTTCATTTCAGGGCAAGTGGGCCGCTGTCAGCGGTTATGTTGAGGAGGGCGAATCGCCTGAGATCACAGCATACAGGGAGCTGAAGGAGGAAATATCACTAAGCGAGCCGCTTTTGCTGAAGAAGGGCGATCCGGTGGTGACCAGAAAGGGAACGACTGCATGGATATCGTATCCTTTCCTCTTTGACGTGCATGGCGGGAAGGAGGACATATCCCTTGACTGGGAACACACTGAGTACAGATGGGTTCTGCCGCAGGAAATGGGCGAATTTGAAACTGTTCCGGGCCTCCTGGGCAGCCTCCATTCTCTCGGTATTTCAGGCCGGGCTAAATGATTCTGTCAACCTCTTTCTGCAGAACTGTGAGGTCCTTTTCATTCATCGACTGCGGATTCACTGAAAGCAGCAGTATCGATCCTGTCTTTGCAGCAGCATCTCTCAGGTACTGCAGAAGCCTGACAACAGTGGAAAAGCTGTTGTTTGATATCAGGTACTCAATTCCGTCAATGAGTGCCACTCCAGCCTCCTTTGAGAAGAAACTGTTGACCTGAAGCGATATTGTTTCAAGGTCGTTGGGCTTGACGGTGTTCTCTCCGCCAACGCCAGTCAGCCACTTTACAGTGCAGTCAGCGACGCCGTATTTCTTCTTTATCTTGTCCGGATATTCCCTTGTGAGAAGGAAGCCCGGAACACCTCCCTCCAATACTGATCTGAAGATCGCCATTGCCTTGTCTGCCCTGTCTTCGAATATGGCATATGTCTCCCCTGTTTCTATCTCCATAGTTTCCTCTTCCGCTCCATCATTCGCCGTTTCCTCCGGGACAGCTGCCTGCGCCGCCTCAATTTCGGGGTGTTCGGGGGCTTCCTTCCTGATTGCGTTCTCCCTGGAGAGCGCAATCACAAGCTCGTTCTGGTCAATCCTCCAGGCCTCCCTTATCTCCCCCTCAGCCCTGTCAACGATATTGAGCGATCTGATTCTGCACTCTGACGCAATTGTGGAGTTCCATTCGATTATTGCTTCAAGAAGCGAACCGGAGGTTGATATCTGCGCGATGACGAACTCATCGACATTCAGGCCAAGATCCTTTCTCATTTTCTGGATCCTACGCATCACTTCCCTCGAAAGAGACTCAAGCTCAAGCTTCCTGTCCATGTTGAAATCCACATAGAGCGTCGCCGATTTCACATCTATCTGCGCGACGTTTCTCGGGAGGGTGTAACTAAAGGAAACCATGTCCTCCTCTATCTTTATCGTCTGCCCCTCGATTCCAAGGGTGTAGGAGCCCTTCTTTATTCCAGATATGACCTCAGCCGCCGGTCTGGCGCGAAGCATCATGGCTATCTTCCCTGACCACTGCCTGTACACCTTTCCAATCGCGTTAGGGTTTGGCACGACGGTAAGCACCAGCTCTTCCCATTCCTGGCCCACCTGCAGCAGCCTGCTGCTTTTCGCATTTGTCTGCTTTTCTATTATATCGAGCATCCTCCCTATGCTCCTTCTGCTCTCATCGTCTGCAGGCTTGATTATGATCCTGGGAAGAGGCCATCTCAGCTTCATCCCTGTTTCCTGCCGCGCCTTGAGAACGCTTTCTATGATCTCCCTTGCGAGCGCCATGTCCCCTTCAAGTTTTTCGTCCCTCAGTTCGTCCATGGGTGAGGGCCATGTGGACAGATGCACAGACATTGCCTCCGGGTTCATAGCGCGGAAAATCTCTTCGGATATGAAAGGGGTGAAAGGTGCGAGAAGCTTTGTAATAACAGTGAGAACGTAATGAAGTATTGTGTAGGTTGCCTCCTTCTCCGGATCCTCCTCCTCCGTCCAGGTCTTGTCTCTGACCATCCTCACATAAAGGTGCGACAGATCGTCCACAAGGAATTTCTCGATGGAACGCAGCGCCTTGTGGAACTCATATGTCTCCATATACGACGTCGCCTCCTTTATCACGTGCTGCGTTTCTGAAAGTATCCATCTGTCTTCTGTCTTCATGTCCGCGTATAATTTCTTCCAGTCGACATCAGACGGTTTGAATTCATCAAGGGACATGTAGGTAGATGCGAAATTGTAGACATTCCAGAGTATGTTCAGCGTTCTCCTGGCATTCTTCGGCCCATCCGGCTGAAAGGAAAGGTCGTCCCACGGAGCCTTCGAACTCAGAAGGTAGAAACGAAGCGGATCGGCACCCTCTGTTTCTATGATCTTCATTGGATCAACGACATTGCCCAGGCTCTTATGCATCTGTCTCCCGCGCGCATCATTGACCCAGCCGTGCAGCATTGCGGATTCGAAGGGTGCCCTGTTGAACATTATCAGTGATGTGGTTATCTGGGAGTTAAACCACCCCCTGGTCTGGTCTCCCGCCTCTGTTATCCACTTCCCCGGCCACCATTTTTCAAAATCCTTTCTGTCGCCGGGGTAATTAAGTGATGCCCATGAACAGACGCCGGAATCGAACCACACGTCGAGAACATCAGGAACCCTTCTCATCTCGCCATGGCATTTGCTGCATTCAAACGTCACGGCATCTATATCGGGCCTGTGAAGATCCATTCCCTTTGTGTAATTCCTTCCTTCGGAGAGCTCAGCGATTGTAGACACCAGTTTTTCGCTCTCACATCCGGAGCATTTCCATATGGGAATGGGTGTACCCCAGAATCTCTGCCTCGATATGCACCAGTCCTTGAGATTCCTGGCCCACTCCGCCTGTCTTGAGGATCCGGCCCAGTCGGGTATCCACTTGATTCTGTCAATCTCTTCGAGCATTCTGGCCTTCAGTTCTGTCGCTCTGATGTACCACTGCTTCGTTGATCTGTATATTACGGGTGTCTTGCAGCGCCAGCAGGTCCCGTATCTGTGCTCAATTCTCTCTGAATGGTAGAGAAGTCCCCTCTTTGAAAGCTCTTCAAGGATTGTTTCGTTGCACTGTGTTACCTTCCTGCCTCTCAGCGCTCTGCCGGCTTCCTCGGTGTATGTTCCGTCATCCGCAACGGGGCAGTATATCTCGATCCCGAATTTCTTCCCCAGCTCAAAATCCTCAGGTCCATGCCCCGGTGCGGTGTGCACAAGCCCTGTATATTCCATCTCCACGCTTTCAGAAGGTATGACCTTCCAGCTCCACTCGCTCCTCCTGCCGCTGTTTGCAAAACCCTCAAGCGGGAATCTGTAGGCTGTCCCGACCAGATCGCTTCCCCTGATGACCCTGATTATTTCATACTCTTCCTGGTCAGTGAGCGCGCCTATCTCCTCAGCCTTCTCCTCAAGAACAATTAGCTTCTCTGTCACATTGCCGCTCTTCCTGTATTCCACCTCGGCGTAATTCTTTTCGGGGTGTACCGCCACTGCCATGTTTGCCGGTATGGTCCAGGGGGTAGTCGTCCAGATAAGCAGTGAGAATTCACTGTCAATTACGGGCATCTTCACGTATACGCTGGGATCCTCCCTTTCGACATATTCAATCTCAGCTTCGGCCAGAGCGGTTCCGCACCTGTAACACCACTGTGTGCTTCTTTCTCCCTGGAAGAGCAGGCCGTTCTCCCTTGCTTTCTCCAGTGCGAGCCAGGTTGTCAGGGTGAAAGACTGTTCTATTGTCATGTACGGTTTCTGCCAGTCCATCCAGACACCCAGCCTGATGAACTGCTGTGTCATATTGTTCAGGTTCTTAAGTGCGAACTTCTTGCATTCAGAAACAAACTTGTCGATACCCACCTTCTCTATTTCCTTCTTCGACTTGATGCCGAAGGACCGCTCGACGTTCACCTCTATGGGCAATCCGTGCATGTCCCATCCCGGCTGGTCGCGCACGTTGTATCCATTCATTCGCCAGTATCTTATTCTCAGATCCTTCAGTGATTTGTTCAGGGCGGTGCCGAGGTGTATGTCTCCCGTGGTGTACGGCGGCCCGTCGAGGAAGTATATCTTCGGCCCCTCGCTACGCATGCTTCGCAGCTTACCGTAAATGTCGTTCGCGCTCCAGTACTGCGAAACCTCATTCTCCAGTTTTGCGGGGTTATAGCTGCCTTCAGCTTTCTTTATCATCGAAAGCACCGTATTCTCCCTACCCTACATGGCATGCATATTTAATTGTCCCTGATCAGTTTGTCTTGCGTGATGTTCATGACCATTTGTCAAGGCTCTGCTGGGACACTATGTCAACTGCGGAAAGGCTGTCGACAACCTTCGAAACTGTTTCAACAGAAAAATCGTGTTCTCTGCAGAGAAATTCAATAAGTTCTTCGCGCTGCGGTTTCTTCCATTCAAGTCTGTACTCCTCTATAAACTTCGGTCTCAGAAAAATTGAGCGCACCTCTTCAACTGTCTTCTCACCTATTTCTGCAAGATACGGTGTGTTCTCTATTTTCCCCTTTTCCCTGACGATCTTCAGTGCCTTCTTCGGGCCTATGCCTTCGGCCCCCTCATTGAAATCTGTGCCAACGAGTATCGCCAGATCCACGAGCTGCTCCCTTGTTATTTCAAGTCGTCTGAGATTTGCATCGAGTGAAACCATCTCAACTCCTATCTCCCTGTATGTTCTGCTGCCAGGCATCTTCCGCCTTGAGGAAAGCGTTAGGTTCCTTACGCATCTGGGTGCCCCGAAGAGCAGGCTGTCGAAATCCTGGGAACCAATTGCCCACACATCGCCACGTGCAGCCATGACGCTCGCCTGAGCCTCCCCGTCCTCCGGTGCAGTGAGGTACGGGATGCCAAGCAGGTCAAGCATCCTCATTGACTCTGTTATGATTTCCTCTGTCAGTCTGCTTGTCTGCATTGCATAGCTGTGTGCCTTTTCCATGTCCTTTTTCTCGATTGCTTCCGCATATTTTGCCTCGGCCCTGATCTTTGCCTCCTTCCTCTTTTCCAGTGTCCCCGACTTCAAAATGTTGGGTATCCCGTCAAATACGTACACTGGCCTAATTCCTGCAAGCATCAGACGGCTGTTTCTGTGCAGCAGCCCCATCAGGTGAGATGTGGGTCTGCCGCCGGTGTCCGAAAGTGGCCTGCCATCAGGCTGCCTGATCGCCGAAACGAACTGGTATATCGCATTGTAGGCATCTATGGCAATTACCCTTCCGGCAAGCGATTCCAGTTCTATCGAATCCTTTTCAAGGATAGGTGCAATGTTCACTCCCAAAGCTCGTTCACTTCGTTCTCACTGTGTCTTCGTTTCGGTACCGTAAAAGGTGAGGACAACGGTGAGCGCATACGTCAGAAGAACGATAATGAAGAATATGTTCACTCGATAGTACACGAATATGACAAGCAGGAGAGCAGGAAGTATGACTCCAAGCAGCAGATACAGCACATTCTCCGATTTCTTGCTCATCTCATCAATACCCCGTATATGTTTTGCCTCTCCATAATACTATTTCAATCACAGGTAGCCTGATTTCTGGAGCAGCATTATGTCCTCTGTGCTCAGTTTTTCGCCCTTCTTGAAGCGCTCAAACACTTCCTGGGCCTGGCGATTTACCTTCTCCATGTCTTCCATACCGTACGGACGCTTCTGCTTCTGTCTGATACCGTACAGAAGTTTGTCGTAGTCGTGAACCTGGTGGATCGCCTCTATGTGCTTCCTGTGCTCTTCATCTGCCTTTATCTTGGCTTCAACGAATTTGGCCTGAAAGTCGTCTGCCTGTTTCCGCACCTCGTCCGCCTTGTCGTAGAGCTCCATCATCCTGTCATGTTCCTTCTGGGCTGTCTCGGCAAGTTCTGAGACGAGTCTGTGATACGTTTCGGCCTTCTCTTTTGCCTCATTCACCTGCCTGTACAACTCAGAATAGCGCGGGTTTGTCTGAAGAGAACTTTCCCTCTTCCTGATCTCTGCCTGGATCTTTGACATCTGCTCTACTATTTCCTTCTCCTTTTCCGGTGTGAGAACACTCGTCATCTGTTTGAATTCAAGCGCCTTCAGATCTCTCTTCAATTTTGATATGGGAGTGCTTGTCTTTGTTGAGAGACTTCTTCTTAGTTCAACGAGTTCCGCAGCGAGATCGGTGTATTTCCTGTTCCAGACCTCACGCTGTTCCTTGGTCTCCTTCACCTTTTCGTTGTATTCGTCTCTCAACCTCTTGTGCTCGCTTGCTTCTTCAATGAGTCTGCGAACCTCGGCGTTGTGCTTGTCCCTCAGATCGGCAAATTGCCTCGTGATTTCATTAAGTTCATCCCTGCTCTTCCTTCTCCGCTCCGCCTCAAGGTTCAGCAGATCCCTCTTCTGTTCAATCTCCTCAACAGAAATCTCTTCAGCTTCCAACAATACACTCCCTTGCACTCAGGGCACTGACAAACGTCTAATATTCACTTATAAATAAGATTTGCCCAAAGTCCAGTCCATTGTTTCCTCTTTATATGTTCCCGTCATGTTGCAGCAGGGATATGTAATGAAGAAGGAAAGAGCGGTTCCATGACCGGCAGCGGTGTCAGATCATCACAAATCCTCGCGTATAGAACTGCACTATAACAAACCGTGCGGATTCCACATACTTGAGTAAGCAGCTTCACATCTGTCCTCCGGCATCACCTGCGGGTAATGCTTTCTCGGGGGAAACATAGTCCGTGGCCAGACAGGGGATCGGAAGGCAGCAGGCGAAATACTGTGTTCGCTGCCGACAGCTCCCGGTCTGATGCTGCCTCTGTTTGAAGGGATTCCTGGAAGGCAGCCACATTTCTCCGGCCATTAATGTAACCTGCGTTGCAGTATCTTCAATAGAGATATTTTCGAGTGTCACTGTATATTCATGAGGGGAATCAATGTTCTGTGGGGAAGGTGTTGGAGTTAGTGCATCCCGCCGTTCGTAAAACGCAGGAAATATAACGGCTGAGCGGAGTGCATTCAGCCGGCATTACTGAAGCTGCACGGCAGAAAAGGGTCATCTGCTCCGCTCGATATCCTCTGCCCTTTTCATATAATGTGATGAATCTACTTCATGGCTTCTCTGTTTCTGAAGATACGAAATCGATTTCTGTTTCAGCCTGGTCGCCTTTTCTGTAAGGGAGGCTGCCTTCGCAAGGTAACTGTTGGCCTGTTTCTGAAGCCTTGCCTCATCATGCTCAAGTCTGGCAATCCTGATTTCCCTGTCGTCGTTATTATTCTGACCGTTGGGCTGGGGCTGAGTGCCATTCTTCATGTCGGCGGCAGCCCTTCCCTTTGTCTTCGCCTGTTCAAGGATTGCCGCTGCTTCATTTCTGAGCTGATTGGCCTTCTGGAGCATTACTGCTGCCCGCTTTTCGGCCTTCTTGGATTTAAGCAGAAATTTGGATGCTTTATTCCTGTGCTTCATGCCCTTTGATCTCAGTTTTGCGATCTGCCGGTGAATGTCAGCGTCATGCTTTGCCTGCGCCATTGCATAGATTGCTTCGTCCCCCTCCTTCTTGTCCCGGGGTGGTCCGCCAGAACTCCCCGCATTCTCTCCCTGTCCACTTTCACCAGTCGCCTGATTTGCGCTCATCAGATGTCTTCCCCTTCTCTGGTCCTCTCTGCCCGCTATCGTACTGGCTCTAAATAAATGATACTATATTGTGCAGATACCAACCCTGGCCTTTCGCAAATTTCGCATATTGCAGCAGGTTATTGCAGGGAATCGGTGCGCCGTTGCTGAAAAAGCGGCTCTGACCCGAAGGGCGCATTGCGTTCAGGTCCGGAAATTCAGCAGGTGCCGTTATCCATAATCCAGTTTGAAATCACGATACACTGGTCTGAGTGAATACTTCTCCCGGATATGGATACCCTCTCCGATCCGAGGTCGTCCATCATCATCTCTTCCGACTCATCAAGATCCTTGTTGTCTCCGAGGAAAAAGGTGGCCGGCTGCCTGATGGCACCGATTCTCTGCCCGTCCTCCTTCAGATAATATCTCTTCGTATTCTCTGAAACACCTTCCAGAATGCTTCGTGTTCTGTCTCTTCTGAAGTAAATGCCAGGGCTGGAAAAGCCCGATTCTGTCTTTCTGGCCTTCTGCAGTGCATTTTTGATCAGTGCGGCCGTGGTCCTCTCGTCCGGATTCAGATACCTTACAGTCTGGCCGAAAACCGACACAGAGAGTGCTCTTTCAGCCCTACCCTCAAATATGAATGTTACTGAAGCATCCTTGCGTATTCCGTTCGAAACAAGGAGTGCTGCCCCGACGCATCTGGCCGCAACGTCCACCCTTCCTCCGCTTCCCGGCAGATCATTTAGGCTGAAACTGCCATCCGTTGGAACAGCATGGAGGAATACAACAAAACGTCGGAGACCAAACGGGAGAACATCATTCATCAGATGCCTTCTGCTCTCTCATCTGCTTCATCAGCTGCCTTCTCAGCTTCCGGTTGCCGAGGAAGCCTTTTACTGCTCTCCGCGAAAGATTGTACTGTTTCAGCAGTTCCCTGACGTTCTTCTGTTCAGTGCCTGCACCTCTTGCGATCCTCATTATCCTGCTGGACTTGATTATCTTAGGATTTTCCATTTCATCATCTGTCATGGAATCCATTATTACCCTGAATCGGTGCAATCTTGCCTGCAGCTCCTCTGGATCGATGTCTGTTCTCATGCCGGGCATGCCAGGAAGCATCGACATTATCTTCTTAAGCGGCCCGACATCAGCCATCATTTCCATCTGTTCGTACATCTCCCTCAGTGTGAAGTGCCCAGACATTATCTTCCTAGCTGTTTCTTCGGCTCTGCCCTCGTCAATGTTCTCCTTCATCTTTTCCAGCAGAGCATGGAGATCCCCCATTCCAAGCAATCTTGAGATAAAGCGCTCTGTATCGAATGTTTCCAGATCCTCCAGGTGTTCACCAGTCCCTATGAAAATAATGGGTGCGCCAGTATGGCCCACTGCACTCAGAGCGCCGCCGCCCTTTGCGGAACCGTCGAGTTTCGTCAATATGACACCGTTTACATTGACCGCCTCATGGAATGCCTTTGCCTGAGAGCCTGCCTGCTGTCCTACTGAAGCGTCGAGAACGAGTATACGCTGTTCAGGTTTGGCGAGGCCCTCTATCCTCTTTATCTCATCTATCAGATCAGGCTCCAGCGAATGCCTTCCG
Organism: Candidatus Sysuiplasma superficiale; assembly: GCA_019720975.1. Lineage (GTDB taxonomy): Archaea > Thermoplasmatota > Thermoplasmata > Sysuiplasmatales > Sysuiplasmataceae > Sysuiplasma > Sysuiplasma superficiale. The sequence continues at coordinate 6,605 of JAGVSJ010000004.1, read as the reverse complement.
CTAGTGTCAATGATCTTGACGTCAAGAGCAGAAAACTGTTTCATCCCGTCGCTGACAATCCTGAGAGGGTCCCTCTCTTCCCTTATCCCGAACACAGGAACCTTGATCTCCTTCCCAATCTGCTCAAGCTGGTCGTATGCTGCCGGTCTGTGCACGTCTGCTGCGATCAGCCCCACTGAAAGCCCTCTCTTTGAAAGGAACCTGGCAAGTTTTCCTGCAGTTGTTGTCTTGCCCTGACCGTACAGACCAACAAGCATTATGGTCTGCTTTTCCTTGGGAAGCTGCCGGGATTCACCAAGAATGGATGCGAGCTCTTCGTAAATGATCTTTATAACATGTTCCCTGAGGCTCCCGCCGGCGGGTACCTTTTCATTGAGCGCCCGCTGCTCAAGTTTCTTTGTGAGGGACATTACAAGATTGACATTAACATCGGCCTGCAGAAGTGCGCGCTGAATATCCCTGACTATTTCCTTCAAAAATTTCTCGTCAATATTTGCAGAACCGGTGATCCTCTTTATCACAGATCTGAGCGACTCACCAAGTGCATCCAGTACCAAAATACCACCATTCGAAACAGATGTAACAGAAGCTTATGTCCTACACTATTTTTAACTTTACATTAAATGGTGACTTAGAAAGGGATGGGCCAGTTTTGTCAGAAGGGATGGGATGCACTCTAACAACCAGCCCAAAACCCTATCTATTACGATAGGGTGCCTAGTATTAAAACATTTCTAATCCTCTGCAATTCAATTGTGTCTGCGTTCCCGCTGCAGCAGGTGGCTATCGGGCATTCGCCTCCGTGAATGCGTGGCAATTCATAATCAGCCTTTTGCAACGCCTATCGCAATGCCAACAAGAAAGAAGATGAAAGTCGCTGTGATCGTAATGAGGCCAAGATGCAACAGGGAGAGGTCTAACATTGCCTGCGAAATGATGGCAGACATCGGGATATGAGGTATGAAATAAAGGCCTATGAAATCAGCTATGGCGAATGCGACAACGACAAACACGAATGCAGTCACTCCCTTTTTGAATGCCAGACCAAAGAAAAGTCCGTCCAGAAAGACAAGCACTATGATTATCAACGGGGCATATGGTGCAATGACGGGGGGCAACATGATATCTTCAATCCTATTTCATGTACTTAATTGTCTTTGAAGCTTATCTCTCCGAATGTGTGCCTGTACCGCCCCGACAGCTATCCCCGAAAAGGTCCTGCCCTCGCCGAAAACGATTCCCATTCACCTGGTCCCGGCCATGATAATCGCACTTTCCGTGCGGAGGTGTTTGTTTGCATTGCCACCCGGGATTCTCCTCTATAGGCTTAAATACTTAAATAAGATTAAAAGATCGATAAATAGCCTTTTTTAAGCTCGGCAGGGATCATCTGATGGAACTTTCAGAATTAAAGAAAGGAACAACAACCATAGGTATAGCGTGCAAGGACGGAACCGTCCTGGCTTCTGAAACAAGGGCGACAATGGGGAATCTCATTGCCCACAAGCATGCCGATAAGATATACAAGCTCGACAACAACATTGGCATGACTACTGCCGGCCTGGTAGGCGACGATCAGGCCCTTGCCAGATACGTGAGGGCTGAGGTTGAAATACACCGGCTCAAGACAGGTTCTCCGATGAGTGCCCGGGGTGCTGCCACCTTGACGGCCAATATTCTCCAGTCCAACAGGTTCATGCCGTTTTTCGTCGGTTTGATAATTGGCGGAATCGATTCTGGTGGTTCCAGCGTTTATGGGCTTGATGCTGCGGGCGGAATGACGGATGATAAATACGTCTCAATCGGTTCAGGCTCACCCTTCGCTCTTGGTGTCCTGGAAGACCATTTTGACTCAGGCATCACAGTCAGTGAGGCAACAGATCTCGCAATCAGGGCTCTTCATTCCTCCATGGAAAGGGATTCCGCCAGTGGCGGCAAAGCTGTCGTGGTGAATATCACCCCGAAGGGCTACGTGAAACTGGAAGACAGGGAAATCGACAAAAGATGGTCAAAGATAGCGAAGGCATCCATCTAAAACCACTTAACGATGAAATTTTCCTGATTACGACTGCATTGGGACGCAGTTAACAGTTCAATCCAAGTCGACAGGGAAGGTAAAATACACATGAGTCTGGAAAGAATGCTTGAAGAAGTCACAGAAACGGTAAAGAAGATTTTCCCGGCTGAGATGGAAGTAACCAACATAGATTTTGAAGCATCTGTCGTGGTTGTTTACATAAAGAATTTTGAGACATTTTCCCAGAATACGGAGATCATAAGGCAGCTTGCACAGGTGCTCAAGAGACGTGTTGACATCAGACCGGATCCCTCTCTTCTCGCGAACAAGGACGAGGTTGAGAAGAAAATCAGGTCAATAATTCCGGAAGAGGCACAGGTAGTCGATATATTCTTCGAGGATGAAACAGGAGAAGTCATAATTGAGGCTATAAGCCCCGGAACAGTTATAGGCAAGCAGGGCTCGGTTCTGAACGAGATAAAAAGGGAAACAGGCTGGGCTCCCAAAGTCGTAAGGGCTCCTCCAATCCCTTCAAAGACGATCGGTGATATCCGTACTTACATGAGGACCATCTCAAACGAGCGCAAGGATTTCCTCCGGAGAGTTGGAAGGCGGCTTTACCGTTCGAGGATGGAGGGGGAAGGGTGGATAAGGATTACCTCCCTCGGCGGTTTCCGCGAAGTAGGGAGGAGCTCCACGCTGCTGAGCACCAGGGAAAGCAAGGTTCTGATAGATTGCGGCCTGGGTACATCCGACCAGGACAGCGGAGGTCCCAATGTCCCGGCTCCTTATCTCAATGCGCCCGAGCTCCAGCCCATAGAATCATTAGATGCTGTGGTCATAACGCATGCCCATCTGGACCACACCGGTCTGCTCCCTGCACTTTTCAAGTACGGTTATGACGGTCCTGTCTACTGCACCCCTCCAACGCGTGACATGATGTCAATGCTTCAACTCGATATGATCAAGGTCGCATTCGGCGAGGGGAAAAAACCGCCGTACGAGTCTTCACACATCCGGAAGGAGGTGGCCAACTGCATCACACTCAAATATGGTGAGACAACGGATATTGCGCCTGACATAAGGCTCACGTTCCAGAATGCCGGCCATATACTGGGTTCGGCCGTCTGTCATTTCCACATCGGAGACGGTCTTTACAACATTGCTTTCAGCGGCGATATCAAATATGAGAAGACATGGCTCTTCAATCCGGCAAACAACAAATTTCCGAGGCTGGAGGCTCTCGTTCTTGAAGCGACTTACGGCGGGTACAAAGACATACAGGCATCCAGACAGGAAGCATCAATCGGACTGAAGGAGATCGTAGAAAGGGTCCTGGGGAGGCAGGGAAAGGTCATCATTCCGGTGTTTGCTGTCGGCAGGTCGCAGGAGATAATGCTTGTCCTTGAAGAACTGATGAGAACAGGGCAGGTACCAACAATACCGGTCTGGCTTGACGGTATGATCTGGGAGGCGACAGCCATTCACACGGCGTACCCAGAATATCTGAACAGCCAGCTGAGGACGCAGATATTCCAGAATGGCGAGAATCCCTTCCTGTCGCCCATCTTCAGGCGTGTGGACAGCAGTGAGACCAGATCCAGAATATTGAACGACACCGAACCGTGCATCGTCCTGGCAACCTCCGGTATGATGAACGGAGGTCCGGTTCTTGAGTATATGAAACACTGGGCCGACGATCCAAAGAACACACTGATATTCGTGGGTTATCAGGCAGAGGGTACTCTTGGAAGGAGAATACAGAGGGGTGCCAAGGAACTTCAGATTAGCGAGCGCGGCCAGCAGATTGGCGTCCCGATCAACCTGAATATAGAGACAGTGGATGGTTTTAGCGGACATTCGGACAGAAGGCAGCTGCTGAATTTCGTGGCAAGCATGGATCCCAAACCATCAAGAATATTCCTAGGTCATGGTGAGGAACACAAATGTCTTGAGCTCGCTAGCACGATACACAAGAAATTCGGTATCGATACAAAAGCTCCAATGAATCTCGAGACTGTCCGGCTGAAATGACCCACGGAAATCATCAGTGTTCCTGTTGTTTCACCTTGATATGTGAGAGCTCTTGCTGCAGTGTTTGCAGTGTTCCTGGCGGTGTCGCTCAAACCGTAACAGCGTTTGCCGATCTGTTGTACCTTATCTCCTCATCGAGCGGTCTCTTGAGTCCGGGAAGCCAACGGTCTACACCCTTCCTTACAAGCAGAACGACGCGCGAATCTTCCCTCTCGCTCTGTATTTCATAGTTTCCCAGTAAACCGCCAAGCCTTTCAGCGAAATGCCTTATCTCCGCGTGGCTGGGCATATTGCTGATCGACAGTCTCTCTCTGGAATAACCCACATGCACATAGCCCTTTGATTCAATGAAATGCGGTTCGGCGATGGCGTCAAGTTTTGAATAAGTTTCTTCAAAGCCAAGTGTCCAGTCCCTGACGAGTGTGTGTCTGATAACCTTCCTGGTATCAAGCGAAGGCAGAATAGACAGCGTTTCCATAAGCTGTTCCCATGCATTGGATCTTATTGGCGCACAGATCTTTGTGAATATCTCCTTCGTTGGTGCAGCTACCGTCACATACAGCTGGGTTGGGAGCGGCTCAAGCTTCCTCAGCACATCCGGATTCGTACCGTTCGTAACAAGGAAAGTGGTCATGCCGTTCCTGTGGCACAATTCTATGTACTCCCCGAGTCTTGAGTAAGCAGTAGGTTCACCGGTAAGCGAAATCGCAACATGTTTGGGTTTCTGTGATTCCTCCCATTTTTCAGCGGAGCATCTCGCATCCCCCTTGTATCCGCTCATCAGCCTTTTCTGTGCCTGGATTGACTGTTCCAGAATGAATTCAGGATCGTCCTCAACTTCGATATGATCTTCCTGAAAGTCCTGAAAACGCCAGCAGAACTGGCAGTTTTCGGAGCATTGATTCACGGCTGGTGTCATCTGCATGCATCTGTGCGACTCTATGCCGTAAAAACTCTGCTTATAGCATCCCCTGTCCCGAAGCATGCTCTCCCTGGTCCAGTGGCAGATCTTCACTGCGGAATGTTCTCCAATCACCTTGTAATGCTGCTTTTCAAGGACAGCTTTTCTCTGGGGATCCATAAGGATGACATCTGTTTTCAATATTAGAGATTTTTGAAGTCCTTTAAGTTAATTATTCCCCGGTACGCGGGAGCTTAAGGTTCCTTGCTTCAGTCAGCAAAGGGCGGATGTCCGAGGTACGCTCATATACACCGCAACACAATGGCGGAGAACGGTCGCTTTGTGGAGGCGCTTCTTTCGCAACTGCAATAGCGGACCGATCCGACAGCCTGCTTCCTTGTGATCCAGAAAAACTTCCGAAGTGCGATCAATTTCATTCATCTCTTCAACTTTTTGCAGGTAGATTACTGGCCCCTATTCAACTCAACGAACTCCTTGCCTTCTCTATCAGGTTGCGAACAATTTCGGAATCCTCGGGCTCGTTCAAAATTATAGACAGATCCTCAGCGCTGAGAGAGAGTCTCTTCATCATTGAAAGGGCGAATTCTTCGGATACAGCAAAGATTCTCTGCATCATCGGGAGCATCAGCTTTTCGGCATTGCGGGGCGATGTGTGACAGTACTCGCCTATCCTGGTCATCAAAGAAGCCCTGGATCTGATTACAGAATTACGATATCCCATTCGTGTGAGTATCGCAGGAAACCTTGCCGTAGCTGTAGCTTTAGCCGTACTTTCCCTTGCCGAATGACCAGACCCTATGGCCATCAGGTCAGAGGCATATGACCAGAATTTATAATAGCTCAGCTTTCCTGCCCTGTTCAGAAATTCAGATGAGCGTGCAAGCATGTCATAACCGGCGGCAAGTTTTTCATAGCTGTCAACAAAGTAGGGCAAATTCTCGTCAAGCCACAGTGATACGTGCTCAGGATCCTCATCAAATCTTGACATTATCGCGCGCGCCTCTCCCCTGTCCCTGGATCTGAACAGCTGAATTATACCGTCCCTCATTTCAATTGTCTTTTCCCTCTTCTTGACCGAAATTACATCTTCCACCGTAAGCGTCTTCTTTATTGAAATCGCCTGAAGATCATTTATCGCAGCTCTGACGTCGCCTTCTGACTGGCCGATAAGCCTCAGTGCTGCCTCCTTGCTCAAGCTTATACCCTCCGACCGGGCTATCTTGTGCAGCACTGACGCGATATCGTAAGAGCTTACATTCTCGAACTTAACTATCTTGGATGCCCTTTTGATATACTCGCTCCTCCTTGTGAGTTCATAAAGATCGTTAACAATCAGAACAACAGGCTGAAGCGTATTTCTTATGAGATCGGATATGGCTGCGATACCTCCCTTATCTTCTCTGCTGTGTATGTTATCTGCCTCGTCGAGTATTATCAGATGCCTCTTTCCCTTTTCAAGAGAGTAATAATCGCCAGTGGCCGCGAATGTATTCGTTTCCGATCCTGGAATCACGATCCTCCTGATTTCCTTCTCACTTCTCTTGTCCGAGGCGTTCATCTCAATGTAGTCCCATCCAAGTTCACGGGCAAGGGCAATCGCACTTGTCGTTTTGCCCACGCCTGGCGGCCCTG
>JAGVSJ010000039.1 GCA_019720975.1 Candidatus Sysuiplasma superficiale | reverse complement strand
TGCATGAATGTGCAGGTGTAAAGGTTGTTCTCATTGAAAAATTCTGTTTACATTGGATCTACGTTCCGAAGATGGGCAACACAATATTAATATGGTATTAGTTTTTACGGAAAACACGTCATAGAGGTTATACAAATGGTTGAACTGGAAAGCTTGGACTACAAACCTAAGCCAATCGATGAGAATTTCTTGAATGATCAGGAACACTATCCAGTTACAGGCACTCACAAGACATATGCCGGAACTGAGCATGAGGTGAGGGCTGAAGGGATACAGAGAACAGATGCTGACGGCAAGCCTTACCCGACAAAGCTCGGTATACATGGTACAAACGTAGCTGTGGACTGGGAAGCATGCATCGCAGACGGCGAATGCATGGATGTATGCCCTGTCACGCTCTATGAATGGTTTTTGAACCCGGGCCAGATGGGTGTCAACAATGATAAGAAGATTGCGGACGACAAGGAGAATTATGAAAAATACAGGACCGACAAATGTGATCCTGTTAGGGAGAAGGAGTGCGTTTACTGCATGGCCTGCGTGCCTGTCTGCCCTACAAGTGCGATCAAAATAACAGAAGGCTAAACGCCTTTTTACTTTTTATTTTCAGTTCATCTTTTCGTCGTAGAGCTGCCTGGCCACTGTATTTGATGTTCTGACTGTCTGTAGAACTTGCGCTGAAATCATTCAGATGCAGACACTCATTTCAGCTTCTGCAATTCCAGCCGTTCTGTTTGGAAAAATCCGGGTATCTGGACCAGGAGCTAATTGCAGAACTGCGCCATCAATGGCAATTGCCAGATGGAATAGATTTCGGCAAAGTTGAAATATGAACTTTCCAATGGAGTACTATGCATTCGGGGGTTTATATTAAGGTTGCAAGCGTGAGTGTTGCTGTATTGATGCTTGTATCTGCTGCGGTAGTACTGACTTATGCTAACCAGGTACCCGGACAGGAAAGAGTGTTTCAGGCTGGGCATCCTGCATCGCTTGTTTCACCTTCTCCTCAGGGGAAGGCAGAGCAGGTAATGAGTTATCTGCATTCCAGAGGCATACCGGGCAGATACGTCTATCTTCCCAACTTTGATTCGAAACCTCATTATTCAGGGGCGGGAATAATAGGGCCCTCGTATACAAGCGCTCCCGCACCCTTTGGCATAGGTGCTTATGGTGTAAGCAACAGCACAACGGGCGTTTTGCACGCTTTCAACGTTACAACAGGCAGTATTGCGGCCACTGTGAATATGAGTTCCCTCAGTGATTTGTATGTATATGACGACGGGCCAACAAGCATTACACTGCAGCTCAACGCCGTGCTAGACAACGTGGCCCTTTTTGGTGATGCAAACTACTCCTTCTGGACACAGAATGTGATGTTTTACTCTGCCCGTACGCATTCATTGCTGTTTCTGGACAATCTCTGGAACTTCTCCAGCAGCAGTTTCACTTTTACCAGGAATTCACTTTATTCGTTTGATGGTCACCCAATTGCACCTGTTTTTTATTACGATATCGGCCCCTCATTTTCACTGTCCTATCCTTTTTCCGTTACGGCATACCTGAACACCTCTCTGACGGACGGTCGTTCCACCGTCTATTATAACTATTCCGTGACAAGCGGAGGAACAACTGTGAGCGGGTCGTACGACGAAATACAGTTCAATTCAACACCTGTCCAGAATCCGAACTATGTCGCTCCCTCCCCCACATACCTAATAAGTGGAAACACGCTGACTCCTACAGGTTTCATACCCTATGACGCTGAAATAATAGTTGGAGGACCTGGCGGGGGCAGCACCGCCAACGTCAACGCCATTAACGCCACGATGCAGTTGAAATACCTTAATTCAGCGAAGGAATATGCAAGTTTCAACTCTACATATGACGTCGGTTCCGAGACCGGCGAGACATCCCAAGGTATTGCAGTGGCGTGGAATCCCTCAACTGAAAGCGCAATGCTCTCAGCCGGACCGTCTTTCGTCTACGGTATGTGGGGCATCAACAATGGTGCAAAAATGAATTCATATGCAGGCACTGTGGCTCCTTCCAATTCGTTTTTATTCGCATCGCCTGGTCGAACCTTTAGTCTGTCTAATGCAGCGCAGGTGCCACTAGCGCTTTCAGGAAAGTTCAATTTTTCGATTCCCCTCAGTACGCTTTCTTTCGAAGCGTTGCTGAGCGATTATGAACCCTCCATGCTTACCGCAGCCGGCGGCAGCGCAGGCGTCGGTTTATCCATTACTCTGTCTCATGACAGCTCTATGGGGATATACACGCCACTCTATGCCTTTAACAACCAGCAGGTGGCAAACATCAGTTCAGGCGGCAATGGAACATCTTCCTCCCCCTATGTGCTTGTCAATAACCCGTCACCAACGGGGGTCAGCAGCATATTCGGTGAAGCCAATGATTACTTCTTCAATTCCTATTATGGTGTTCTGCTGTCAAACGTTACGGTGCACACAGAAATTGTCGGTTTGCCGCTCCTAAATGTTTCTTATACGGGCTTTAATGCACTTCTTGCCGGATTTTACGGTCTTCCGCTGCAGAACTATATGGGGACAGTCATTTACGATTCGTCCAATATCTCAATCGTGTCAGGGACATTCTCCGGATGGTTCTCAAGCACTCTCACCGAATTCCCTGTGGCGAACCTGCTTCTTTGGAATTCCGTGAAGGTAACTGTCAAAGACAATTATTTCTTCACAATGGACAGTTCAATGCTTGTATACGACAATCATACAGTTGCGGGCCACAACATCATTTCAGGCAATGTTTTCTATCAGGATCCTGCCCTTTCTCGTTTAAACTTCGGGCCGATTGATGTATCAACCAATTTCGCTTCTGCGTTTTCCAACCCTGTTGGTCTGACCGTCTATAGCAGTCATAACACGGTCTACGACAACGTCTTCGATGTATATGTCACAGCAATCAGCCCCAACTACAGCATATATTCAGGAAACGGTGTAGCCTACGCCGACAGCTGGAATTATGGGCACACAGGTAATTACTGGTGGAATTTCAACGGAAGCATCTTTAACGGCGATAGGTTGATACCATTTGATCGAGGATTTACAAGAACATACAACAATAACGGTCTGATAACGTCAGGTTACGACCTCTATCCTTCACCAATTCCCGGAGCGCACCCGGCCGGACTTGTAACTCCGTAAATCTGTTTCCACCTATTTTATTCAAATCTCTTCAATTTCTCTCACTCCATTCTATGGCTGTCAGGGATCGGATGCGAAAGCGGCATTGACTGCCGATGACTGGAACGCCATTCAAGATAGATTGATAGGGCATAGGCTTCCTGCCTGTTCGTCTTTTCATCAATGTCGGATGGGCCCTGTCTCCTCCACCACACCAATATTTCAAGCAACACAACTATTGATTAATATCCGTTGAACCTACTGAACAAGCCGATGAGTGGAACCAAGTCCACAAGCGGCTCGGATGCCGGGAAGCAGCTCTGGTTGCCTTCTAGAGAATTTATTGAACGGAGCATGATGACCTCCTACATCCGATGGCTTGAATCGCGCGAGGATCGTAATTTTTCAGACTACTCTTCGCTGTGGAAGTGGTCGGTTAAGGAACTTGACAAATTCTGGCCCTCAATTTCAGAATTCTTTTCAGTTGAAATGAACGGAAGATACAGCAGGGTTCTTTCCTCGTATTCTATGCCCGGCGTCAGATGGTTCGAGGGCGCGGAATTGAACTACGTGGATTATGTGTTAAGAAATCACGGAAGGGAAGGCGTAGCTGCTGTATCTCGATCCGAATGCAGGAACAGGACTGAACTCGGATGGAACGAGCTCATCGACTCCACAAGGAGAATTGCATCAGCGCTGCATGAAACTGGTGTCAGGAAAGGAGACAGAGTTGCCGCCTACCTACCCAATATTTCCGAGACCGTGATTGCATTTCTCGCCACAGCCCATAGAGGTGCCATATGGTCTTCGTGTTCACCTGATTTCGGAGCACAGAGTGTTATCGACAGATTCAGGCAGATAGAGCCGAAGGTACTGTTCACTGTTGACGGTTACAGCTATGGAGGCAAACGGATTGACAGGATTAATCTCGTTGAGAAAATTGTTTCCGAAATACCTTCCATCAGAAAAGTGATACTGCTGCCCTATCTGAACAGGGACGCATCCCTCAATAGAGCGATTCTGTGGAACGATTTTCTCAGGTCGGGCAGGAACAATGTCTCAGGATTTGATCCTGTAAAGGTGGAATTCAATCATCCGCTGTGGATACTTTACACTTCAGGAACAACCGGTCTGCCAAAACCCATAGTGCAGAGTCATGGGGGCATACTTCTTGAACACCTTAAAACACACTTTCTTCATTTCGATCTCAGTGACAGGAGCCGTTTCTTCTGGTTGACAACAACAGGATGGATGATGTGGAACGTTGTTGTCAGCGGCCTTCTTACTTCAAGCAGAATAATACTGTATGATGGAAGCGCTTCCTATCCTGACATGCGAGCCCTTTGGGAACTGGCGGAGGAGGAGAGGGTAACACTCTTCGGTGTCGGGGCTGCATACATCGGCGCCTGCATTAAATCAGGTCTTACACCCTCCGAGCTGTATGATTTCGATGAGATGGTCTCCATAGCCTCAACTGGCGGTCCGCTTACTCCTGAAGGTTTCGAATGGATATACAATAATGTCAATAGGGACATATGGGTGGCATCGGTCAGCGGTGGGACAGATGTCTGTTCCGGTTTTGCACTTGGCTGCCCGCTCCTGCCCGTTGTATCCGGCAGAATACAGTGCAGGGCGCTTGGAGCAATGGTTGAAGCATACAATGAAAAGGGAGAAGGCGTCATTGGCGAAGTTGGAGAGCTTGTTCTGACGAAGCCCTTGCCTTCAATGCCTCTCTATTTCTGGAACGATCCTGAAATGAAGCGCTACAGGGAGAGCTATTTCGATGTTTTTCCGGGAGTCTGGCGCCACGGTGACTGGGTAAAGATATTTCCTGACGGCAGCCTGATAATCTATGGAAGGTCGGACTCAACACTGAAGCGGAAGGGAATCAGGATAGGAACTTCGGAAATATACCGTGTTGTAGAGGGCATGGACGAAATAACGGACAGCCTTGTATTTGGTGTCGAGGCTGGTGAAGACGACTATTTTGTTCCGCTGTTTGTTGTGCTGAAGGAGGGGAAGGTTCTCGATGGCGGACTCAGGGACAGGATAAGGGACAGAATAAGGACGGAGCTGTCTCCGAGGCATGTTCCTGATGAAGTTTTTGCTGTCCACGAAATACCACGGACTCTGAACGGCAAGAAGCTTGAGGTACCTCTGAAGAGGATGCTCCTTGGCGCCCGGCCCGACAAAGCTGTCAATTTGGGCTCGGTCAGCAACCCAGATGCGCTCTGGGAGGTTTTCGAGATTGCGAAGAGATCGCTCGAAAACAGACATCAGCCTCCCAGGAAGTGAAGTGACACGCCGCTTTTCCCAAAGCAGTTTATCCGGGCACTCAGTCCGCAGTCATAATGGGAGTTGATATGTCTCCTCATTACACCTGTCCCAGCACTTATCATATGCGGCAAGGGAGACCGGAGGCTTCAGGGGTGTCTGATACGTGCCTCCCGGCATCCGAGCAGAAACCAGCCAGAGCACATTTCTGTCAACGCATTCAGTTCTCTACTGTCCCTGGCCGAGTGAGAAACCCGGCTGTCCGTCAAAGGTGAACAGTCCCTCTGTCTTGATTGGCGGGATTCCGGAAGCAACAAGCCGTGAGAGAAGCGAAATAATCTGTTCATGTGTTACGTTTCCGCCGTTTGCTCCGGCCTGAAAACGGCAGCGCCAGTGGTCCACGCAGAATGTCTCCGGCATTCCGCCGGGATACACCTTTGTCCCTCTGTTGGTGATCATTAAAAGGGCGAGATCGCTCCCGGCTATCTCCTCGAGCCTTTTTCCCAGGGACTCGGGGGATCCGTTCCATTCAACAAAGACGTCGACACCTACCAGCTGTTTCGTCTGCTTTCGTCGTTCCTTCAGTCTTATGGATATGGGCTTTCCTTCGGCAGGGTAATTCACTGCTTTCAGCTTCTCGGGTTTCTTTCCCAGGCGGGAGATTACAGCAGACGCGAATTCGCGCGTTCCAACCTTCTCTGTGGATACTGACGGATTGTATATGTCGTATGTGTGGATTCCATCCTCTATTGTCCTCAACCAAGCATTGTGCACCTTTGAAGCTACATCCCCCTGGCCAATATGCACAAGCATCTGTACTGCAGCAAGCAGCAGACCTGAGGGGTTCGCAACGTTCTGACCTGCGCGCTTTGGGGCCGAGCCGTGTATTGCCTCAAACATGGCAACTTCACTCCCTATGTTTGCACTTCCTGCGAGACCTACTGAACCTGCAATCTGTGCGGCCACATCAGAAAGAATGTCCCCGTAAAGGTTCGGGAGCACAATGACATCGAACTTTTCAGGGGAATCAGCAAGCTTGGCGGCCCCTATATCGACGATCAGGTGTTCGCTTTCTATATCCGGGTATTCAGCAGCAACTTCTTCGAAAACCTTGTGAAATATGCCGTCTGTCATCTTCATTATGTTGTCCTTTGTGAAACATGACACCTTGTGTCTGCCGTACCGCCTCGCATATTCGAAGCCATATCTTATCAGTCTCTCCGATCCGGGCCTTGAAATCAACTTGAGGCACTGAAACACCTCATCTGTCTGGCGATGTTCGATTCCACCGTATAGATCCTCTTCATTTTCCCTGATTATCACAACATCCATTCCCGGGTGCTTTGTAGCAACAAACGGTGAATATGAAAGGCACGGCCGGACATTTGCAAAGAGACCCAGCGTCTTCCTTACAGTCACGTTGAGGCTCTTGAAACCACCTCCCTCTGGCGTCGTGATAGGTGCCTTCAGGAATACCCTTGTTCTTCTCAGGGAATCCCAGGACGAAGGTTCAATGCCTGATGTAATTCCCCTGTTGTACACGGCTTCTCCAATCTGTATTGTCTCTATGGCAAGCCGTGCTCCTGCCGCCTTTATAATCTGGAGCGTGGCTTCCATTATCTCCGGTCCGATCCCGTCACCGTATGCCACGGTGATCGGAACAGGCTGGAGACTCTGCTTCCCTTTTGATTCATCCGTCATTCTGTATCCACCTTCACAACCGGCAGGCTGCTGTCGGAATGCTCCCTATGGGATTTGAACCCATGTCGCGGGGTCGAAGGCCCCGCATGATTGGCCTCTACACTAAGGGAGCACTTATGCCTGCCGGGGCACTTTACAAAATGCAATTTATACTTAAATGTTGCATTTTCCGGACAGTCTATTCTTGAGGCCCGCAGTGAAAGTGAACGTGGAGTCAGAGTATCTTCAGGCTGAATAGCAGTGCTATTATTACTGAAATGGCAGACACAACTATCAGGACAGCAGTAAGATGCTCTGTTCTTTCTGTGCTTTCGTTCATATTTCGCAGAACTTCCTGCAGACCTGAAAGTATTTCCCTCTCCTCTCTCAGTCTTTCAGACTGTTCAACCATAAGCTGATGGTGCTGTTCCTCTATTGCGTACTTTCCGTAAAAGTCTACGTTTTTTTGGAATGAATCAAGGAGCTCATTGCTTGAATTTATTTCGCTTATCTGATCATACTCCTTCTCAAGTGCCGGTGACTGGAAGGGGCCAAACGAATGAAGAGAAAATTCACTTGTAGCCTTCTCAACTATGTACCTGATCCGCCCTGCGCGCGAAGCGCGATCGTCTGCATTCCCCTCCCTCCTCTGAAGAGATGAAATAACAGCCTTTTCGTAATAATTGAGTATGCTGGCGCGTGAAGATATTGTGGAGAGGATCAGCGTATGGAATACGACCTCGTTTCGTGGCCCTCCGAAGTTGTAGTCCAGACTCTTCCTTTCATCATGAATGTTTATACCTTCAACGTGTGACTTCACTTCCGCATCCCCGTAGTCGTCTACCGTAATCGTGCTTCCGGGACTCGCATATGTGACGGTTGAAGTTTCATTAATTCGCATTATTGAATTGATTCTGCCCTCAAGGAATTCAGGAGTATGGGTTACTGTGTTCACATGTTCGAAACTGTCGTAATCGACAAAAAGAAGGTTGAGCAGGTAAAGCACAATCAAAAGCTGCTCCCTGCCAGTCTTCATCTTCCTCGCAAATGCAAAAAGCGGATCCGGCGTAAAGCTGTCAAACGAATCGAGCGAAATGGAAAATGTCTTGAATATCCTGCCTGTGACAGGTTGCGGCTGCTCCCTTTCGTGTCCCGGCCAATTTCCGTTGTTTATTTCATCCAGAAACCTTCTGGCAAATGTACTTATAACGAAATTCTGGAATTCGCTGGCGCCGTTTTCCTCCTCATCCACAAGCATGTATGAAAAGTTGATTGGCAGAAGATCCGCGCTCCCATCCGCCTCCTCTTTGCCTTTCACGCTTTCAATCACTGTGAACAGATTCACTACAGGGCTGAATGTTCTGGTTACATCGTTCTCCGTTTCAACATTCTTCAGGAGCGCGTATATCCTGACATCAGCCTTAATCCGTTTCGTCCGGTCAAGCGTTGTTGAAATGACACAATTCCCCTTTCTCCATAGTTTCACCGCAAATATCTTTTTCCCCTCTTCGAAACTGAACGTCCTTACCTTCCTCTTGTAAATCTCATAGAGAACCCAGTCACAGGCATCCTCCTCCCTGTGGCAAAGCGTCGAAGCCGTCACTTCCCTCCTCTGCTCCCCCGACAGCCTTTCGCTCGCAAAAGACTCTTCCCTTTCCCGTTTCTCCGGCAGTTCAATTTCCCTGAAACGGTCGAAAGCGCTTTGTCCGATGCGGATATCCTGCAGCAGCCTGTCTGTTTCTCCTTCCGTCACAAATCCAATTTCACCGTCTTTCGATTCCAGCACAGTGGAAAACATGAATGAAAATACCTGGTACTTCAGAAACTTCCCGAGATCCCGGTCGTCCTCGACATCAAACATTGAACTGTTGTATCCCCGGATCCGATTTAAGTCTTGCCTGTGTGTTCCGTAGCTGGCCTGGATTCCGTCTTCCGTGTAAATTAATAAGGGTGCAGTCCTTTCCGGGTTTATGCGTGTTCTGATATCAGTGGACATGGAAGGTCTTCCGGATATTTTCTACACAGGCATGGAAGGCGGTGCATCGGATCCGGGATATGCGGAGGGAAGAAAGACGATGACACTTCTGTCATCCGCTCTTGCGGAGGGTTACCATTCCGCGGGTATAGAGGACATTGTGATCGCTGATGCACATGGAAATATGGTAAATCTTGTCTATTCATCGCTCCCTGATTTTGTCAAAGTCGTCAAAGGTGGTATAAGACAGCTTGATATGATACATGGAATAGACAGGTCTGTGGACGCTCTGGCCATGCTTGGTTTCCATGCAGCCGCGGGAACAGCGCGCTCAAGCTTCGATCACACCTATGACGGTTCCACATTCCACAGGATTCTTGTTAACGGGGAGCCAGCGAGCGAATTTCACCTCTGTACTCTTGTCGCGGGAGAGTACGGCGTACCTGTGATTCTTGTTGCAGGGGACGACAAACTACGCGCAGAGGTTGAAAGGATTGCGCCGTGGGCCACATACGCTCAGCTCAAGGAATCCTCCGGTTACTGGAGCTCCACTTACGATTCTCTTTCAGATATTCAGTCTGCACTCAGAGCAGCTGCCAAACTTTCTATCGCATCACTGGCCGGAAAGGGGCGGAAGAGGGCAAGAGCCCTGGTTGCAAGGCCCCCGATAGAATTTGTATTTGAGATGAAACGTTCTGTTTATGCTGATGTCGGAGAACTTGTTCCGGGAATGAAGAGAGGCGACGGATACACACTGATGTACAGGGCGGGCTCGGCAGCCGAAGGGTACAGGGTGATGCAACTGCTGTCCTATTCTTCCATCGGAACGGAAAAGTCCCTCACTGAATGATTTTCATCGCATCACTGCCGCGTCATACGACGGGAATACCTATATGACGCTACTGTCAGCGGAGAAGATGCGCAATCAGAAACCTGTATGTTCGCAGCATGGAATCCACAATATTCTCCATCCTGTCGAACGAATGCCCCTCATTTTCATAATATTTGAAGTCCAGTTCAACACCAGTCCCTTCAAGTTTCTGCTTTGCCTGCAGTGACTCGGTTAACGGACATCTTGGATCATTTGCTCCGGCTATGATCTGTACGGGCGCTCTGATTCTCTCAATGAAAAATGCGGGAGACGCTTCGGTGAGTCTTTCCCTGTCCCTCACAGGATCTCCCATGTTCTGTAGGTCCCAGTACCGCAGGTCCCCTCTCTCGCTTTCCATTTCGGTGAACCAGTTTATGAAGGGAACAGTTGCAGACCCGGCACACCATAGATCAGGGTAACGTGTCAGTGCGCACATTGTCAGATAGCCGCCAAATGATTCACCTGCAACTGCAATTCTATCTCTGTCCGCAATCCCTCTTTCCAGAAGATAATTCCTTGCGGACACACAGTCGGAAAGGTCAGCGACTCCCATCACGTATCTGTTCGCCTCCCTGAATTTTTTTCCGTGGCCCGAACTCCCCCTGTAGTCAGGGCAGATCACAGCAACGCCCTTCCACACAAGCGACTGGATTAGCGGATCCCATCTCGCATATGTTCTCCACGTTGGCCCTCCATGTATGTATATGAGGACGGGATGTGTGCTTCTACTATTTCGTGGAAGGTACAGAAGGGCCGGTATCTCCATTCCATCGTGGGAAGATGCGTATTTCACTGCCTGAGGCATAACGTAATCGTAGGTGTTCTCTCCGGCCTGAAAGCTTTTGGTTAGCCATCGAACCTCCTCACTTTCAGCGCTGTATATGCAGACATTTGACGGGCTGCTCACGTTCTGAAGCAGCATTGCTATTTCTGTGTCGGAGCTGCCGAATTTCATGTCCAGGCAGAGTCCGTTGACTTTAACGGCCTTCTTTCTTCTCTCGGGATTGGAAACGGAGCTGATCACCGGAAGCGAATCCAGTTCTGTCTCCATCAGATATGCAACATTCATCGAAGTGCGTGAAAAAACAGGAGTGGAGCAGTCACGCCGTTCATCAGAGATCCATCTGACAGAGGCATCACGCGTATCGAACACTCCGATCCTTGAATGTTCGAAGGAGTTGGAGCAAAATGCGATGTATCTACCGTCCCTTGACCAGCATGGGCTGTCTGCATCGAGTGAAGTTCCGTTGAAACCGATCTCGTAAGGATCCCCGTCACCGATCCTTTGAACCGAAATCGCACTCTCCTGACCTTTCTTGCTGTACGCAAACGCAATCATGCTCCCGTCAGGCGAGAGTGCAGCAACATTGTCTGAAAAATCGTGATGACTGACTCT
>JAGVSJ010000038.1 GCA_019720975.1 Candidatus Sysuiplasma superficiale | reverse complement strand
GGATTGCTTGTTGGTAAAATGAACAAGAGAGTTCTTCTGGCTGTTAGTTTTATAGGCACGTCCTTAAGCCTGTTTGCCTATCTGTATGTTTCCGGAATGTTCACAACCCTTTTTCTTGCTTTATTTGGTTTGTTTACCTTCAGCGGTTTTCCTTTATTCTTTTCACTTACTTCGGACTACGTTCCTCGTGGATCCTCCACCACGGGGAACGCCCTTGTTTGGGGACTGGGAATGACAGGCGGTTCCGTTATTGGTCCTCTACTTCCGCCTCTAATTACAGGGGGATCTTTCGCCGGTCTGACATTTGCGTTCGCTGTTCTTGCTCTGATAAATCTTATAATTATTGCAGGCATTTTCATGCTACCTGAGGTATCGGAGGTTGGCAAGGTTTCACTTTTTGGCTGAATTGAATTCTGCACTTTTCAAATGCCGCAGATAAAAGGAACGATGCCAATCTTATTATCAGCGCCAGCTTTGCAAATCCTTATATCCGAAGTTCGAGAAAATGACTATTTTCCCTCATGAAATTTCTGTTTTGTAGGACAATCTTTGTTTGTTGTAATTGCAACTCGTGTATACATGCATCAGCATGCACCATACTTGTTTCTGAAGAGGAGTATCGCGAAGGGGAAGGCATACTATTCACTCACTGAATCGGTCAGTGTGGACGGAAGGGTAAAGACAAGGATCATAAAGCAGCTGGGAAGGTTGAACGACGATGAGGCAAACAGGTGGAATCTGCTTCTCAGGACAGAGCCGCACGATGTTGGCAGATAGGTACTCGACACCTCCGGCATAACAACACTGCACTCATATAGCCACGACACGGTGGCACTGGCGCATGCGATGTGAAAGAGACTTGGCATGGATTCAGTTGTCTACGATGCGCTGTCGCATGTGAAGGGAAGGCCGCTGAGTGCAAAGCTCATTGAGGTGATGGTCGTAAACCGCATCGACGACCTGTGCAGCAAGCTCGCGATGCCCGAATAGATGCCCGGAACATCCCTCCCTTTCATACTCGGCATCGATCCAGCACAGCAGATAATGGGTACAGTCGCTTTCGAATAGAAGAACCGGGAGTGTACTCTGTCCAATCTTCCTGTCGAAGACTTCCTGATCTAGATACTTTCCGACAAGAATGCTCATCATACCCAGTCCGTACGGGATGGATGCCAGGAGTGCGCCGTATATTTCTGTTCCTGTGATCGCATAGAAGCCGCCGCCCATCATGAGCGGCCCACAGACGATGAAGGAGGCAAGTTCGTCGAGTCCGATGCTCTTGCGCGTGACTGTAAATGCATCGTAAGAGAGGAGGACAACAGAGCTGAAAGTGACTAGAAGGAATGCGCAGGGACCAAGGGGCAGAATGAAATACGATGCTATAGCGAATAGTATGGCACGTAGTCTAACTTTGAGTGTCAGCATCCATCCATTTGAAAATATGTTGTCAGCGGGAGGATGGAGGGTATATCTACTTCGCGGCGAATCGGGCGTATCATGCCCCCCCTTCTGAAACCAAAGTAATCATTGAGAAGACTGCTTTTGCGTGCAGCATTACAAAGGCCAGCAGAACAAGCAGAAAGAGAAGGAGCCTGAACATCCCATACAGCAGGGAAAGAAGCCCAGCTATTATTGCCAATTGAAATGATATGACGAGTATCACGCTGCGCATGGAGTAGAGAACCCGGATGAGCATCTGTTCATTTTCCTTTCCGTCAGTGCGGCTGTAGAAGTCGTTGAGTGCGCCGGAGATGAGCATGTGTTCCTGTGAGGAAAAATGCCCTTTCCCGATGCCGGTCAACTCCCTGTCCGAACCTCTGGCTCAATGAGCCCTAGAGCAGATTGCCGCCGCGATCCGGCTAAAGAAAACTATTGGGTGAGTGAGCTTAAAGGTGATGCATTACAAATACCCCGGACTGCTTAAATACAGAGAGCGACGCAAGGATGGGAGAAGGAGCAATGGCTGCCGCCACCGAACAGGTGTGAAATGCTTATTCGCCCCGAATCATCCGGGAACCTGAATGCTTCAACGGAACTGATGACATATATTAACTATGGACCGGACGTTCAGGATGGACCGGGCAATGGTCGTTAATGGATGAGATATTCGTTCAGCTGTACCACAGGCTGCCGTTTGCCGGCCTCTCCAAGTATGTTCCCGACATGTTCATAGAAAGATGGTGCGACCTCGAGCTTGACGTACTCGAAATGAATACAGGGAGAGAGAAGACTGGGGGAAAGAGTGCGGCTCAGATAGAACGGTACCTGAAGCAATCAGGATCCTCTGTTGTTGGCAGCAATATACACGATGGTTTCATTGAATTCGTGGTGAGATGCAGATGCACACTTGAAAATTCCACCATTTCAATGGTTGAGGGACTGAACGGCATACCTGTCATGCCTGTTACATACAGAGGAGGCTTCGAATACATTGAGATACTCAGTTTCGGACTGGACCGCCTGTCGGAAATCACAAGACGGCTTTCCGATATAGCTGAAGTGAAGGTGCTGAAGCGTCACAGCGGCATAGAGAAGAATGCAAGGCCGGTGATTGCTGTTTCCGTGGACGATATAATAGGCGGACTGACGGAAAAGCAGCTGGATGCCTTCGTGCGCGCATCCGAGCTCGGATACTACAGCATGCCTAGAAGGATGACGCTGCAAAGGATGGCGGAGCTCTCAGGAAAGCCTGCATCAACGTTTGAGGAGCATCTGAGGAAGGCCGAGATCAAGATATTCAGGGCGATCAAGCCTTATGCAAGGATGTCCGCAAGCAGGAGGAAAAGGGCGGGAAAACGATGAATGCGGGAGAGCCTGCTTCAGATGAATGAGAGCACTGAGAGATTGACGTACATCATATATATTGCAACTATTATTATAATCACGGCGAAGATCTGTGTAAGCCTCCTCTTGGGAACGGCTGACGCAAGATGCGAGCCCGCGAAGCCGCCCAGCACACCTCCGGCGATGAAAAGGACCGAAATGAGTATGTCGAGATCGCCGCTTATCGCATATCTCAGAGCTGTGACTACGCCGAATGTGCCGACAGAGATGAGAGACGTTCCCACGGCCTGTATTATATCCAGGCCTGCGGAATAGATCAGGCCCGGCACAATCAGAAAGCCGCCGCCTATTCCGAAGTAGCCGGATGACAGGCCTACAAGGAAACCTATCAGCACGATTTTCCCAGTTCCGCCATGTGGAAGGGTCCTGCCGGATGCGATGTCAACACATTTCCTCTTGAGCATATAGACGGCAATGGCTATCATCAGAATTGCGAAGATGAAGAGCAGAACATTTCCCGGAGTTACAAGCCCGAGCTGCGCTCCGGCAAGTGCTCCGGCAATCCCCGGTATGCTGAAGATTACACCGTCCCTGAAGTTCACATGCTTCTTCATTGCATGCGGTATGACATTCAGATAGGCGTTGACGCCCACTGCAATCGCAGTGGTCCCTATAGCCATATGAGGATGGTGGAAGCCCACAAAGTATATCAGCAGCGGTATTGCAAGGATGGAACCCCCTCCGCCGATAAGACCAAGCGAGAACCCGACAAAGATGCCGGAAATTACGGAGAGCACCATCTGGATGTCTGTCAGCTGTATCATTGTAATCAGAACGTCAGAACGGAATAGCCTTCATCTATTCTTCTGCTTACCTCCACCCCTCCCATGACAAGCTCGACGCCAGGGAATATGTCTAACTCGCCTATGCCTTCAGCCTTTGCGCTGACGCTGCATCCCTTCAGTGTCACGCCTGCTGATTTCGCCTCCTCTATCTGCCTTCCGAACTCTGCCGAATTCCTCTGCCTGCTGTTCAGCGCCTGTATGCCTCTGCCCAGGAACAGCATCTCCACGGTTGCTCCGGCATTTTTGGCAGTATTCACAGCGAAATTGAAGGCAACCATTTCAGTGTTTATGTTTTCCTTGCCCGTGATTAGCACAACCAGCATCTTTGCCATGCACTGTAACCCTCCATTACCTATAGAGCGCATGAAATTTAATTTTCCCCTCCGCCCCCCCCGTTGCGGAAGCCGGGATACTTCGTTCTGTACCACACGGTAGTGAGCAGAATCATTACTATGAGAATGAATCCTGTCAGCGATACAGAAGCGGGATTCGGATGATAGCTGTTGTATGAACCAACCGTGAGGATGGCTGCAGCTATCATCAGAATGCTCATGACAACTATGAAAGACTTTACGCCGGTTTCATTCTTTCTTTCCTGCCCTTCAACATCCTTCCCGTTTTTCATTCACTGTCACCTTATGATTTGCCGTATATGATGCGTCCTGAAACAAGCAGGCTGATCGCCACCACCACAAAGAACTCAATGCTGCTGACTGCCATCTGCAGGTCACCGCTCAGTATGTGGCCGGATGCGCACCCGCCTGCCATCCTTGCGCCAAAGAGGACGAAATATGAGCCGGCAAAGACGCCGGCGGCCCTCTTCAGTTCACTGTCGCCAAACCTCTTCCTCCATGTCCTGGGTGTCCATTTGTTGAATGCCTGGAATCTTCTTGATACGAACACTGCAGCCACAAAGGCACCGAAGAGTGTGCCGATGTCGCTGAAAGGTTCCCAGCCAACCGTGTTGAAGACCAGTTTGCTGTAACTGTATGTCGGCAGCCAGAGATAGCCTGCAACCCAGCTGTATGTCGTGGATTCGCCGAATATCTGATGCATGAACATCTCAAGCACAACGACCAGTCCTATTATTACACCGACAAATGTCAGCAGCCACCTCAGATCATTTTCAGGCGCCCAGTGTTCGTTTGCATTCCTCGCGAGCCTGTCCTCCCTGCCGACCGGCATGGCGCTTCCCTCTGTCAGTATCTCTGTCGCCTCCCTGTGGACCGCGGATTCAGCCGGAGACATGGTGTAGTCCGGATGAGTTCCCATATAGATGCAGCTCTTGCCGTGCTTGAAACGAGGAAGGTAGTAGGCTATGCCAAGCATCAATATGAGCCAGCCCACAGATATCAGGAAGCCGTCGAGAAGGTTTGTCCCCACCTTTCCGCCGAGATATATCTGGCCGAAATTGTATGTGTTCACAAGCCAGCGGCCTGCCGGCGTCTGGTAAAGCAGAGTCCATGAAGCAGCACCGAGAAGGCCGCCCGCGACAGCATACACTGCCTCCCTCCTCCCCTCCCCGAGAGCCATCCATTCAGTTCCGGGAACATACCCCGAAACTGCAATGCCGACACCGAATATTATGCCGCCCAGAGCAACGCCCACAACGTAATCGGGCTTAATGCCATAGTGGAAACTCACGCCCAGGGCTGCCAGACCGTACAGCGCGACCGCACCGACCCCCACCGCAATCGCAATGCAGTTTATGAAAAGTCTGTCTTCCCATTTCGACAGCCTGAGCAGCACGTCAGAATTTGATATTCCCCACAGTTCAGCAAGTGCACCGATTATGGCACCGATGAAGATGCCAACCCACAGAGGGGCCGTGAATGAAATTGCCACAAACGCCACCTGAAAAAGGCAGTTTCATCTGAATATAAGAGACTGATACCGGTGTACACCGGCACATATGCCTGCGGATGCTATCGCAAGCGGCTCCCCACCCGCTACCGTACAGGATATGGCCGGGTTGCCTGTGCAACGGCGCCGGAGGGGAGGACGCGCAGTGCCTGCCTCCGTATGTTGCGTCACTTTGCCTGCATCTTTCCTTTCCTGCCGCCGCCTATGAGCTCTGACACCTTCTCCTCGAAATCTCTTCTCATCCTGTCCCCGCGGAATGAGCCATGGAACATGTCCAGTCTCGCCGCAATGGCAATGTTTCCGGCAAGCCTTCTGGCAATCCTGCCCCTGTATTCCTTTGGGGAGGAATGGATCAGCGGCTCCTGGAAGATTATGCCGTGCTTCGGTGGCTTTCTGCCGCGGTTGAGATGCCTGAACAGGGCCTTCTCAGCTCCGATGAGCTGGATGCTGCCCGAAGGCATGCGGCTCAGGTGCTCGAGCCCGCCTGCCCCCCTGACAACCCTGCATGCGAGCTTCGGACCCAGAAGAGCAGACAGGTTCGGAAACACCTCAGCCGACTTCCGGTCTATGAACGAACCGAGTTTCTCCGCAGACTCATTTATCTTCAGTACAAGGGAGGCCATGTTCCTGAGCGCGTCATCTTCCGCCTCGAGCAGCTCAATTCCTATGGAGTTGTCCGGCAGGCCCAGGGCTTCCTGTATCGCTTTCCTGTCACCGTACCTGCTCACTGTCTCAACATAACTCCTTCCCTTCAGTATATCGAAGAGTTCGGGATAGTGCAGGCCGAACCATGAATGTATTCTCACCTCAAGGGAGTTTGCTGCTTCCTTCATTTCATCGTATGCTGTGATGGCTTCGGAAAGATGCCTGTCGAAACCGACCTGTTCCCTGACCTTGGTCCTTGCAAGTATCGTAAGTGCCGACACAAGCAGTGACTGGTCGTACCCGTACTTGGCCGGGACAATGAACGATGTGTCCGCGATGGACAGCCTGCCGAGAGGTGCAAGCCTTGCCTCAAGAACCTGCAATTTCCTCTTTTCCGCGAGCTTCCTTTCCTCGCTGAGTATTTCGCCCTTCTGTATCCGGAGAAGCCTTTCGGCAATCTCGCTGTCCTTCGCGGGAAACAGTATCTGCGTGACAACCCTCTTCTCCTCGACAAGGAATGTCCCGAACCATTTCGTTACAAGTATCACGCTTTAAATAATGCGCTGCAGTAATAAACAATTGCGCACGGTCAGTGTTCACGACAGCGCGTTTGATATTGCCACACCGTCGGCCACGCCGACGACATCGTCGAATATGTTGAATCTGCTGCAGAAATCTATGTCACTTTCCTGCCCGACCTCTATAATCTTTGCACCCGATCTTGTGCCGCGAAGCAGTTTCGGCAGATTCTCGCCGTTTACGCCCCTGTAGGCCAGATATGCCGATGTTGCCACCTCGTTCATCTTCAGCGAAGGGTCGATCTCCTTCAGCGAGGACAGAAGGGCACCGGCAGCGATCTCATCCTCAAGCGCGTAGAGCTTGTCGACATAGCCCGAACACACAACAGTCAGGCGCTCATCTCTTCCGCCATTGCGCCGCATGATGTAGGATGCGACGGACGACGCATCCAGCATGGAGGAAGTGACGATTGTGTATTTCGCACCCTCGCGCTTCGACTTGAGTGCCGCTGATATTGACTGTGTGCCTGCGGAGCTCCTGTGCACCACCGTCGCACCCTTCAGAAGACCGCCGGAAGCAGCGGAATAAAGCTGGGAGGGTGAATTGCCGTATGAGAAGCCCGGAGGCATGATTCCCCTTTCCTCACCAACCAGTATGAAATCGCTGTTTTCCTCCTTCATCTTCAGCGCCTCATCCACGCCCGCGACCGGAATTATCCTTCTGACACCCAGATGCAGCATTACTGAGACCATGCTTGTTGCCCTGAAAGCATCGACTATGGCAAGATAGTCGCTTGCCCTTGATGTCAGCGCACTGCCTGAATACCATTTGAGTTCAGCGGACAGCACCATTACCGCAGCGCTCCGTTCTCCCTCGCACCTTTCAGGGCGCCAATCTCGCCGGCCTTCAGTATTCCGGCCTCAGTTATGAACGCAGTTACAAACTTTGATGGAGTAACATCGAAAACGGGATTCCTCGCTTTCTCGCCATCACCCGCTATCCTCTGGCCGCGTATTGTTGTGATCTCTTCCGGGCTTCTCTCCTCTATCCTTATTTCGCTCCCCGAACCGATGCTGAAGTCGAATGTTGATACGGGTGCCGCAACATAAAAGGGGACACCGTTTTCCCTGGCAACGACCGCCTTCTCATATGTCCCTATCTTGTTTGCAAAATCACCGTTGGAGGCGATCCTGTCCGCGCCGACTATAACACACTTCACCTCCTTCCGCAGGAAGTAGCCGGCTGCATTGTCTGCTATGATTGCATGGGGGATGGATTCGTTTGTCAGCTCCCACGCAGTGAGCCTGCTGCCCTGGAGCCAGGGGCGAGTTTCGTCAACATAGACAAATATGCCCTTCCCGTCACGGTGCGCCGCCCTTATCGGCGAAAGAGCGGTTCCGTAGTCGACAGTTGCAAGTGCGCCTGCATTGCAGTGCGTGAGTATGACGTCGCCGCTCCTTATGAGAGTGTTCCCGAATTCGCCTATCATTCTGCATCTTTCCACAATCTGCGAAGCATAGCGCCGGGCAGCTTCAGCCGGACCGATGCCTCTCCCTGCCTCCTTCATCCACCTGACAGCATAGGAGAGGTCATGCGCGGTGGGTCTTGTGGATATGAGAAGTTCGGCCGATTCCTCAACATCCTCATTCCCGAGCATGGCAAGCGCCATGCCATAGGCTGCCGCCACACCTATTGCCGGTGCACCGCGGACGATCATCTCTCTTATGGCATGCGCGACACCCGCGCAGGTGCGTGTGCTGTATATGCTGAATTGTGAGGGGAGGAGGCGCTGGTCGATGAAGTGCACTTCACCATTTTCGTACCAGAGGGCAGGTATGTTTCTTTCCGCACCCCCATCAATGACCCTCATCAGGACGGCACCGCTGGATCCAATTACAGCGACCTTAATAGCTTTTTCAGGGCGGGAGGAGAAACGGTCTTCTTCATCGATGAAATGAGCGCCCTGTAATAACTGAGCTGCCTCTTTGCCTCGCTGAGGGATGTCCTGAGTTCGCTCTCGTGCTCCTCGATGCGCAGCAGCTCACGCCTGAGCTCGGAAATCTCATTGAGAAGGTGCGAGTCCCTGGATGAAACGGTATCTGAGCTCATCATCTCACTCCGTCGAATCGCTGTGTGCTGCTCTTCACTCTGTCAGCCGAAGAATACTCATATGAGTTCAGCATCAGCTCGAGAGACCTGATATGTTCCTTCAGCTCGGATTTCCTGAGCTTCAGTGCCTTCAGCCGGGACTCAATATCTGCTGTCTTGGTCTCCCATCTCCTGAGTTCCCTTATGGCCTCGATAATGCTGTCTGAATTCAATGCCTTCACTTATCCGGTGGGTGTTCGCTTTTTCAGATATAAAAGTTTAATGAACGAATGGTTTATCAATATTTCTGAGGAGCGGGGACCGCCTGACGCCCAACCGGGCGCTAAGCTTAAAAGAGGAGCGGGAATGGAAAGCACTCATGGCCAGGCTCGAAGGAACGGCAGACCTGCCACTGCACTCCGGGAATGCCCCGCCCTGGCTGTTCAGAAGGATGCGCGCTCTTGGCGGCGCCCTGCTGGACCTTCTCATCAAGGATGCAGGACAGAACGGGGCGATTGAACGCATTTCCGACCCATTCTGGTTCCAGGCGCTGAGCTGCCTCCTCGGATTCGACTGGCATTCGAGCGGCACAACGACCGTAACCCTGGCTGCACTTAAGGCTGGTGCGAGAGACAGGGATCTGCCGGTGCACATCTACGGGGGCAAGGGAAGGGCGGCAACCTCGGTGCCGGAGCAGCTGGAGAGGGAGGAGAGCACTGCCATACGGGATGATGCCGAAAGGTTGAGGAGGATAAGCAGGACGGCTGCGCGCGTTGATACACTCGCGCTCCAGGATGGTTATGATCTGTACCATCACACGCTCATCGTGAGCGAAAGGGGAGCCTGGGCAGTGGTGCAGCAGGGCCTGAACGCAGAGAGGAGATATGCAAGAAGATATCACTGGAGCTTCCGGAGCGAAGGTGACATGGTCGCCGAACCGCACACAGCAATAATAGGTTTGAAGGCCGAAAACGTAATGGATCTGACATCGCATATTTCGGAGGAGTGCAGGAAGGCCATGGTCGAGGCGGTCAATTCGAGGAAGGCCGGGGTGCTCGAACACGCCGTTATGTCGCGCAGTGCAGCACAGAGTACGCTGGATGACTTCAGCTTGCAGGGGGTGAAGGCGCTGAAACTTGAATGGGGCACCAACTGGAGAATCCTGAGAGACAACATCGAAAGGATTGCTGCAAGCTGTCCGGCAAACTTTGAAGAGCTGATTTCCGTGCAGGGCGTGGGAAAGAAGACGATCCTTGCACTTGCAATGGCCTCGTCCCTTGTCTACGGGACGGAATGCTCCTGGAGGGATCCGGTGAAATATTCTTTCGCAGTGGGAGGAAAGGACGGCATACCGTATCCGGTAGACACTTCGAGAATGGAGAGGATGACGGAGATTATTGATGCGGCATTGAGGGAGACAGGCCGTTCCCGGGAGTTCAGGCGGGAAACACTGGGAAGGCTTTCGGAATTCTTTGAGAAAGGCAGCATGGGAAAAGCGCTCCCGTTGCACTGATCCATTGGGGGAAGTAAAAGTTATTATGTCCGTTGTCCACAATGTGGCCCAAGAGCAGAATGGACAAGAAAGAGTATGAATTGCAGTATTTTCACGATGAAGGCTTCGAGAGAAGGATATGCACCTCCTGCGGCAGGCCTTTCTGGACACTCGGCGAGTCCAGGCTGTGCGGGGAGCCGCCGTGCGTCGAGTACACGTTCCTTGGCAGGAGCCCTATGAGGAAGAGGCTCGGCCTGAGCGAGATGAGGGAGGAATTTCTTTCCTTCATGGAGAGCCAAGGCCATACACGCATCAAACGCTATCCCATTGTTGCCCGCTGGAGAACGGACGTGTTCTTTGTCCAGGCTTCGATTTACAACTTTCAGCCCTGGGTGCTGAACAGGACAGTCGAACCGCCAGCAAATCCGCTGACAATGTCGCAGCCGTGCGCGAGATTCGTTGACATAGACAATGTCGGCAGGACAGGCAGGCATTTCACGCTTTTCGAGATGATGACTCACACTTGCTTCAATACGCCTGAAAGATTCATCTATTTCAAGGACAGGACGGCCCAGCTGTGCCAGGAATTCCTCACGAAGGATCTCGGCATCAGAAGTGAACTGATCACATACAAGGAGGATGACTGGGCCGGCGGCGGAAATTCAGGACCCTGCTTTGAGGTGCTTGTTGAAGGGAGCGAGGTTGCGACGCTCGTCTTCATGATGTACAGCGACAGGGACGGGAAAAGCGTCCCGATGGACATGACTGTCGTGGATACGGGCTACGGTCTGGAGAGGCTTGCCTGGGTATCACAGGGTTCCCCTTCGGCATATGAGGCTGTATTCGGAAAGGTGCTGGATGAGCTCAAGGAGGATCTGGGAATCGAGAGCGATGACAGAATAATGTCTGAATACAGCAGGATAGCCGGGCTGATGGATGCAAAGACACCCGGAGCTATCAGGCAGACGAGGGAGACTGTTGCCAGGAATATGGGGCTGAGCATAGAAGAGCTGCTGAGGAAGATCATGCCTCTTGAAAATCTCTATGTCCTCCTTGATCATACGCGTTCGCTTTCAGTGATGCTGAATGACGGAGAGATGCCCCCCAATGTGAAGGAGGGGTACTTCGCAAGGCTCCTCATCAGGCGGGCGATGAGGGCTCTCGGAAACCTGAAGGCAAAGGCGAAACTTTCTGAAATAGTTGAAAGGCAGATAGACTACTGGCAGAG
>JAGVSJ010000037.1 GCA_019720975.1 Candidatus Sysuiplasma superficiale | reverse complement strand
GAACAGACAAGTTCGTAGGAAGGATTTTCCACGTTCCCGCCGGCATAGCCGCATTCAGTTCTTTCAACTCCGATCACTTCGGAAAAAACTGCATCGGTGCACCAGAAGCATCCGCCACCCAAAACGGCAGTTTTCAAATTCAGTTTACTGTCATGTGCATTCATCGTGTTACCAGGCTTCAAACGATAGCGCAGTGTATAGTGATATTTATTATATTTAAATGGTTTCGAATTTCAGAAAGGTATGCCTGCCCCGGGAGGAAAGAAACAACCGGTTAATGCGCACTTTGATTTTGGAGGAAACTTCTTAATCTGTGAATATTCTCTGCGTCAACCAGCCAGGGTCCGTGGGGTAACTTGGTTATCCTTGTAGGTTCGGGACCTATAGATTCCGGTTCAAATCCGGACGGACCCATATCAATATAAGTTCAAGTTCAGATTGAAATCGTTTAAAATCTCTTAAAAACTAGTTCTAAACTTATGTGAGTATGGACCGGGCGGGATTTGAACCGTATTACGGTATGGATAACATATAAATTATAGTAAAACCATGCTCTTCTGATGCCTTTCAAGAAATACCGCAAACAATACAGCGAACTGCTGAAAGATGATAACCTCAGGCGCTGGTACAACAACAATTCAAAAGGCAGCCTGATACTTGCGGATGTTTATCTGCGTGCACTGGGAAGGTTCTGCGCATCCGTAAAATTGTCGCCAGACGGCTTTGCAAAGCTGCCTTGCAGGAAAATGGAGGACGTCGTGCAGGATTTTATCGATGGTCTGGAGGCAACCAAGGAATACTCTCCGGGCTACATAGAATCCTATCTCAAGGCGATAAAAAGCTGGGCGACATGGAACAGGAAGCAGTTTGAAAGGAAGATAAAGATAGCGGGCGCCAGAAAACGGCCGACGCTTGAGAACGAGCGCATACCGACTCAGGACGAACTTGGAAGGGCGCTCTATACCGACACGACAACACTGAGGACAAGGGCGGCTATATCCCTCATAGCATTCTCAGGGTGCAGGCCCGAGGTGCTCGGCGACTACCTCGGCCTTGACGGCCTCAAGATAAAGGACTTTCCGGAACTTGAAATAAGAAATGGCACAGTCTCGTTTACCAGAGTGCCGACTAGGGTGGTGGTGAGGGAAGAACTCAGTAAGTCAAGGCGGAAATATTTCACGTTTTTATGTGAGGAAGGCTGTGAAATCGTCAAGCAGTACTTGCAGCGCAGGATAGCGGAAGGTGAAGAAATTACAGCCGAAACTGGCGTGATAACCACAAGCGAGGCGCAGTCCAAGAAGTCATCATTGCTGATGAAGGCACACAATGCCAGCGACAAGTCGCCTTTCATCAGGACTGTAAAGATAGGCAACGACATAAGAACGGCAATGAGGGCCGTCGGCCTTCCCTGGCGGCCATATGTCTGGCGCTCATACTTCGATACGAACCTTATGCTTGCTGAAAGCAAGGGAATGGTCAGTCATGCCTATCAGCAGTTCTGGATGGGGCATGTCGGCGACATCGAGAGCGAATATACCGTTAGGAAAAACAGGCTACCAGATAATGTCGTAGAGAGCATGCGTAGCGCATACGAAAAGGCATCAGACTTCCTGCAGACAAGAAAAAAGACTTCCGATGTCATAAGCGAGGAGAAGCTGAAGAACGCTCTCAAGGAGCAGCTTATGATGCTCGCGGGCTACAGCAAGGAGGAGCTGTCGAAGATGGATCTGACTTCCCTGAGCAACGAGGACGTACAGGAAGCTGTCAGGAGGAAGCTTGCCGGCATGATGAATGGCAATGGCTCGAGACAGAAGGTCGTGCCTGCAGACAGCATTGAGCAGTTCATCAGCGAGGGCTGGGAGTTCGTCTCATCGCTGCCGAACGGAAAGGTCGTACTGAAACTGCCGTTCTGAGATTTCAGGAATATAGTTTCCGAGGACTCTGCCCCAATAAAAACGCGCAACATAGGCGAACACCGAATGCGTTGATCGGCACCTTCAGGGAGAACAGGAAAGATTCCACCGCTAACCCTATCTTGAAATCGCCGTATGTTTGGCTTGCTGGAGAATCACATCATGCGCTTCTAATTTCGTAAATCGCAAGAGGGCCGAATCTTCAGCCAATTACCATGCTCGCATCATAAGAATGTGCAGCTTTAATTCTGTCTCGTAACTAAGATCATGTATGGAAAATTTTTCCCCAGTTATCTCTCGCATTGAAACCAGACCCGCTATCATTTTTCTTCATGAAATCGATGTCGGGCATTGAACGGAGTACGGTGCCGTTGGTGAATAATCCAAAATTGAACTTATCGCGATGTTCTTTGGAAAAAAGATAATTTTCATACTCTTTTAGAATAAGTTGAATCATCTCTTCATTTTTGTATATGAAGAATTCGGGAGCTGCCGGATTGCTCATGAACACACAAATCCAAATGAGTTTGTCAGCCCTGGATTTCTCCTTGAATTGACTCTTCATTTTATCTTGCACCGATGACGGTATTTGCTTTGGGCAACCTGTCGGATCCTTCATCAAGCTCTTCAAGGCATCCCGATCTTTCTCGTCAAAGACAAATGAAATAGTGCTGCAGGTATGCCCGTCAGAGGATGCCTTTACCTGAACAGGAACGGTGTCGCCGTTTTTCATCCTGACATTGAAATCTTCACCCTTTTTGGTTCCTCCCCTGTATTCAATGCTGAAAATCGATCCTCTTGTATCGTTTTTGAATAATTGGGCAATGGATAATATCTCGCCAAGTGAGCCAGTGCAAACCTTGTTCACTCCAATCGTTTTCTTCAGCTTCAGTATCTCGGACACTAATTTCTCGATTTCGTGCAGCTTGCCAGGCTTGAGTTCGGTCAATGGACATGCCTTAACCAGCGATGGATTTGCAACTTATAAAGCCAACCCAATAAGAATACCTGGGAATTCTTATCGACAGGAGGCTGAGAAGACCGATGGATATGATGTTCGCCACGAACCGGCTGGAGATATAGATTGACAATGTCGTTGCAACGTACAGGCGGTGCCGGAAGCTCGAGAATGCTTTCAAGATGCAGGACGAGGTAACAACGATTTCGAAGTCGAAAGAGGTGAAGATACGTTTCTTCCCCTTAGCTAATAAGCAAATGCTGCAGCTTACATAGTCGGTCTTCAACAAAGAGGAGATAAGCTTCAAGGGACCACTCATGGCGCTCAGCAACACATGCATAGAACTTGTGGCTCGCGCGTAGGAGAGGGCAGCGAGGAGACACTCCAAAGCAAAAGACACCTGAGGAGTGCGTCCGCAGAGGATGGCGCACGCGGCAGATCCCTTCCCAAACACTCAAGAACGCACACGCAATCGGCTGAACCAGCCAACTGCAAGTCGGTTTCGGAGGTTCTGAAGTTTGCGCCAAATCTAAATCCTGAATCGGTGATGACCATGACAGAATCAATTTCCATTATTTGGCTTACAAGCGCGCAAGGTAGATATCAATGGTGTATAACGAAAAGCTTCGCCTGGCTTCCCTCGATCTTGCCAAGAGCATTGCAGCGGTCATTCCAATTCCAGCGAACGAAATAGCCCCGAAGGCAGATTTGGATGATGCATTTCCTGACGAAGGCAGACAAAGGTCTCAAATTTATCAGTTGTTAATGGACAATTCGGATAAAATCAAAGGATTGGATGAATACGTTAGATTTACGTCAGAACTGACCAATGACAAACAGATTTTTCCTCAGGTAGGTAGAACTATTCAGCTTGGCAATTATGGAATTAAACTGTCAATAGATTCCTGCACAACTTCCTTTCTGACGGGCTTCATTTTACGTCTTAATAAGGGGCGCGGAACATTGGATGTTTGTTCCAATGAAGAGTTCACTGAGATGGAAACGTTTTTTTATCAGCCAAATGCAGTATTTTTGGTGACTTCGCTTCTATATAATTTTACTTCCGCTGTCAAAGAAATTCGCGTTGGTGATTTTTTGATTCGTGACATCGGAAAGCGTTCATCAGAAGGTTTGTTAGGCTACAGCGTAGATTATTTATTCTCCCCCGTTACCCACGAAATTGAGTGTGAGCTGATTGTGGAAAAGCAAATTCGTGAAGACGAACTGAAACCTGCACCACAGGACATTCATGCATTGAGAATTGTTGAAAAACTGATTACTGCTTTACGGATGTTGAAGAGCGAAGAAGTCGGCCTGGGCTCGCTAGTGACTGTCCCGAAAGTTTGGGGATTTTCCGGTTATGCCGGCATCCGGAAATTTCCTATCTCACGCTTCATACCCCCACAATTTGTCTTGAAGGAAGACGACATTTCTGAACTTGAAAAGTTGGTTCATATCCTGGAATTATCTGAGGAATTTTCTCAAGAATCTCTGGGCTCTTCCCTCCGGCGCTTCAATACATCCTATGAGAGATGGGGAGACGATGATCGAATTATTGACATCGTTGTTGCGCTTGAAGCAATCCTCCTTTCCGGAAATGAACAGCTGGAACTCAAGTATCGGTTCGCCCTTCGGGGAGCTGCACTCATGAACTTGCCATCCGACGAGGGAAAGAAGGTGTTTGAAAACCTAGGATATGCCTATGACATCAGGAGTCTCATATTGCATGGTGAAAGGCAGAAAGGTGTCATCACGATAATGAAGAAGGTCACGAAGAGCAATCATGGGATTCAGTCATTGGGCCAATTTGTATTTCTGCTGCGCAATTACCTGAGAAGGGGCATTCCAGCTTATCTTTCGATAAGGGAAACAACAAACAACCATGATGAAGTCATAAAGTTACTGGACAGACGAATCATCAACGGCCTTGCCACAGAACTTAAGAATTCTTGATTGCACTGGATTGTACTTCGTTGATGTGTGTTTTTTCTGAGCATCACCTGGGCTAAACGGCAAGGTCATCAGTCTGCAACAGATCTGGCACACGTATTGCGTTTTCATAGTTCCCCCGTCTATGTAACTGCACAATAATTGAAGCTGAGGGCAAGAGAGTGCTTCTTCGCGAAGACAGTTGACTGCCGCCTTGTTTCAACGAAAGTCAGTCATTCAATTGGACCGCCGGAATCGGATTTGGCCGCAAGTCTGTCCCAGAGAAAATGATCCCAGCATGCCGCCGATTCTTTCCATGTGCAGGAGAACATCTGCATTCTCAAGTAAATCGCAGAGAACGGCTCTGTCGTGATGTTACCGAAACTCTTGCCCCCTAGGTAGCTCTGCGAAATGCAGGGAAATACCGCACCGTCCGGATTGATGATGACAGCCTGCCTTCCAGCCCTGCATGTGGAAGCCATCCGAAGCTTACCGTAGGGAAAAATGCGAAGATAATCCCTCAACGTCGAATTACCGAAGTTTAGCCTTCCACTATCGCTGAGTTCATCCAGATTGCGCAAAATCCCTTCAAGTTCTGCGTATGTGAATTCGTTGTAGGCGCCTGGTTCCCCCTTATTCAGAAAAAAGGCCGGGCATACGAGTCCCAGGGAGACATCGATGTCTTTGCCGCCGAAGAAATCAAGCATCTTCACGAAATCCCGAAAGTTCTCCCTCGAAATGACCGTATGGACTGCCACTGTCCTCCTGCCCGGATGCCCATCATATTCTTCAGCAATCTTCTTGATGGCCATGATGTGTCTCAGGCACATGACGGGATCCTGGAATTTGTAGTTGGGCTTTCTGAAGGAATCCATCGAGAAGACAAGCGTAGCTTCGTCTGCATCAGTGGCAAACAGGCTACGATATAGCTCTTCATTGAACCTGACGCCGTTGGTGATTACCATCAGGGACTTGGGCTTTTTGGTGCCGTGAAACGGCTCAAAGACTTTGCAAATGTCTTCACGCAGGGAGGGTTCCCCTCCGAGCAGGGCGTAATGCGTAAACCCCAAGTCGAGCGCATCATGAAGCGTGGAGGCTATCGTTTCGGAGGCGAGCCTTTCCGCGGCTCTCGGTTTATCGTGCGATACGCCGCAGTAGACGCACCTCCGGTTGCAGCGGTTGGTAATCTTGAAATCAATCCACTTGAATCCGGAGTCATATCCGTGCTGGCGACGTCCGAAGGCCTGTTCCGGTGCCGATGACTTCATCAAGGCACGTCACCATTCGAGTATGTGGTACCGCCGGAATCTTCAGCAGTTTTGTAGGCAACAGTCATTCCATGGCATGCGGCAAAAACCGATCCGTCAAGCAGATAGATGACGAATCCGTCAAGGAAGTCAATCCATTCTCTTCTTCTGTATCCCTCACCGAACAGCTGTTGTCTCAAAAGCATCAGGTGCAGGTCATGGTCAACAAACAAGTGCAACTCATCCCTCATAGTGCCCTCGAGATCGTTCGTTATGCTGGATATTACCTGCCGCGCAATTGTTCCAGCGGAGACGGCGAGGG
Source organism: Candidatus Sysuiplasma superficiale (assembly GCA_019720975.1). Lineage (GTDB taxonomy): Archaea > Thermoplasmatota > Thermoplasmata > Sysuiplasmatales > Sysuiplasmataceae > Sysuiplasma > Sysuiplasma superficiale. The sequence continues at coordinate 6,134 of JAGVSJ010000037.1, read as the reverse complement.
ACGGTGGCAGGCCGAATCCCCTGTAATTGCCAGTGCTCCCGGATCTGTGAATGGCACTGACTATATCGTCTATTGCAGGGCTGTTTGACTTTGCATGAAGGAGTGCTGCTACGGACTTATGGGAATCAAGCAGCGAAACTTCTATTCCGGGATTGGCTGAAGCGAACCCGTCCAGTATTTCACGTGCCGTCTGCCTGCAGCGCGTCTTCTGGCTGCTGACGGCCACGATTGAGGACGCCCACTTCAGCCGGGTGCCGAACCGCCTTGCCGCCAGGATTCCTTCGGAGTTCAGTTGAACATCTTCGTTTTCCGGCGTCGTAATCTCCCCCCTTATTGAGTGCCGGATGACGAGTGCAGCCCGCGCGCCGCTCGGAATGTTCGCAACGTCGTTCAGGATCTCCCTGCCCACATCCAGTTCTGCTTCATCCATCCGCTTTCCTCCTCAGGTAATAACAGTTCAGGCAGTATGGATGCCTGCTGCCCCCCTCCATTAAGTAGTCAAAGAGTATGCTTGGAAGGCTGCAGAGAACTTCTCTCATGCTGTTCCTTCTCAGGTTCCCGTAGACATAAGGATTCATCATGTTACAAGGGCAGACGTCACCGTTGTAACGGATGAAAGCCTCTTCCCTGTATGTCGGGCAGGAACTGTGATTGGAAAATGAAACAGTTCCAAGCGGAACAGGCAGGCCCTCTATCCGGTCAGGGAGCATCAGCAGGACACCTGTCTGTTGCGCCACACGTTCTGCCTTCCGGAAGGTCTCCACGAGCTCGCTGAAACGATTCCTCATCCAGTTTCCACTCCCTCCTTTCTGCATATTCGCGATAACACCGCCAATACCATTGCGGGCAGCGAATTCGACCATCTCCGGAAGTTGCCTGAAGTTGCAGTTCAGTATCGTCATGATGATTTGTGTCTTCAACCGATCCCTGCCAGTTCCGGAAGACAGTTCATGAATGTATCGGATATTTTCCAGGAACTGCTCAACGTCCAGACCGCGCCTTATCCTTGAGAGATCATCGCGGCGGACTGCATCGCAGGAAATGAAAAGCATGAAGTCCATATCTATGAGCCTTGCCAGCAAGTGCCTGTCCCTTGTGCTGAGATTAGTTACAAGCTCAAGACTGGCGGCCAGTTCTTCTGCCAGATCAAGGTATCTGTGGAAATCAGGCACAATTGTGGTTTCACCGAGCCCGTTGAGGCGAACTGTCTTTGCAGTTCGGAGGGTATTACGGCAGATGCTTTCGAAGAATGAAAGTTCCATCGTCCTCGACGGATCGTAACCCTTCGCTCCCACACCGCACATAACACAGTTGAGATTGCAATTGTTTGTAAGTTCAACGAGGAATTTTTCCGGGTGAGGTCTGGAGACAGAGGGCCTCCTGCCCTCAAGGAAAAATTCAACCAGTGATGAGAAGAGGCTGCTGTCGGAGGCGTCGGTATCCCTCAGCATCATGAGGATGTCGGCAATAAGCAGCGAGCGTTCCTGAATGGGATGTTCTCCGTCGCATGCTGCATGTCTGAGGATCGCTGAAAGGAGCGGCGGATCATACCTGCCGGAACACATGTAGCGTGCCCTCAAAGCATCACCGAGAGGTGAAGTTCCAGCCTCCTGCACCCACCGCCATTCCTCCAACATGTTGAACCTCTGGAGAATTTCTCTGTCATAGAATAGGTTCCAGAATTCTCCGAGTGTGGGTTCCCGTTCCGGGCTACCATTTACAGTTGCGGTCATCCCCACCGCCAACCAGTGTTGTATGCGACACGCTGCATGATCCTCAGGATGAGGAATGCGACTACAGTCCGTATGTCCAGTCCTGCCGCCTTGAACCGATGCAGTTCCCATAACAGATCGGTGCCGAGGTTTACGGGTGTGATGGGCGGCGGTCTCATCGTATCGTAGCCCCAAGTGGTGGAAACGACTTCATGTTCGTTGATATAAATATAGGTCGTCTGATCATCCCCCCTTTCCGAAATGCCTTTCAGTGACCCTGCGGGAACCGCACCCGTAGTTCCGGAAGGTGCGCATGAAATCCAAAGGGTTGTTCCTGTATTCATGATAAACAACCGCTTCCGGGGCATAGGTGAATTTCCAGCCGGCTTTCGCGAGCTTGAAACTGAGCCCTACATCTTCGCCACCAGCCTCAGCAATATCAACTTCAAATCCGCCCACTTCCAGAAGAGCATTTCTGTGATAGCAACAGTTCGCACTGACAAGATACAGCAGGGATGGAGGTGGCTCCAGTATCCGGTGAAAGGTGTAGTATCTTGATATGATGCCGCTGCGCATCGGCATAATATGACCACCAACTCCTGCAATCCGTTTCTCTGGCAAGAGTCTGGCTGTCAGACCTGCCAGCCAGTGATGATCAACCATGCAGTCATCGTCTGTGAATGCAATAACTTGGCCGGAGGCCGCCTTCACGCCGGCATTACGGGCATGACCCGGTCCGTGGCTTCTATTATGTACGATGACGACGGGATTGTATGGGTGATCATGCTGCAGCCAGGAATGTATAGTGGTCCGGGTTGCGTGCCCTTGAGACCCGTCATCCACTACTATGACTTCCGAGGGGACTACACCACTCAATTTATCCAGGCTGCAAAAAAGATTGTGAAGTCCCTCAGGGCGGTTGTGCGTGGGTACGACTACTGAAATATCGCGCGAACTGCTCATTCACGGTCCCCCTGAAATGACAGGCAATCCTTATTCATTTACAGGCTCACTTCTCATCCTCTTTCTTTGTTCTTCATGTCTTTTTTGGATAATTTGGCGGCGTTCCAAGAGAGTCCAGTAGTTGCAATCGCATATAATAAACCGAAGTTCTGTATTTCAACCTTGAAATTCATTGCGCATCCAAAACACATGAGTGATGGAAGAGTTAACATTTTGGCGGGAGGGCAAAGATGTGAAGAGCACTGGAATCCTTTTCAGTGGTGAGCAAACTTTATTTGCTGCCGTTCTCGATGCCATTACGTAGTTACAGAGTCTAGCCAACAGGCTCACGGATTACGGGACAACTTCTCTTTCAGAATCCATGGATTCTCGATGAGCCAGTTGACCATCAACCGTATCGACTCCTTCGCGCATAGTGCAAGTATGGGATCCTGGAAGCCGTGGTCCCTGTCCTCGCTGAAGTAGTCTCTGTGAATAACCGGCAATATGTATTTCAACGCGATTTCTGAGACAAGCGATGCCATCTCCTGCTTCACTTTGTTCAGTTCGCTGACTTTTTTCATGAGGGCGGCGTATTCAAGAGAAAGTTCTTGTTTCCTATCCTCCAAATGGATAACTTCGCCTGCTTTAAATAACCGGGACGAAACGTTCCTGAGCACCGTTTCTGTGCTGGCGATCTCGGCCCTGAGCCTGGAAAGCTCATAACGCTTCTTCCCAATATCTGCATCGAGGTCTCTCAGTTCCTCAATCTTCTGATTAACATCGGTGTTCCCTATGAAACCAGCGATGTCAAATCCTTTCTCCTTTGAGGTTCTGAGCAGCCAGGCGGCCCAGACAAGAGAGCCCCTGTCTATGCTGTACTTGTCACAATCTTCGAGTATCGACGAAGCCTCTTTAAGCTCCAAAACGCTGTGACGTCCAGACCGGATGGCACCGGAAAGCGTGCATATACCCTCGACTGCCGTGATCAGTCCGCCAGCGCTGCCTGCTCTGTTCCCACGATCGTGGAACAGAGCCGGGTTCTCAGCAATGTGCTTCATGAGTATTGAGAGGGCTGCAAAAAGTTCTCCTGCATTCCTACTGTCGACACCGGAACCTGTCTGCGTCCTGATCCTCCTGATGGCGTCCACAGAAGCGGCTATTTCCGATCCATCGGCAAATACAAAACCGTGCCTGCCTGCGACATTCCTGATGATGTAGCCATATTCGCGATTGCGGCACATCTGCTCCAGAACGGAAAACTGACTGTCAATCTGCTTAAACTTGTCGTCGATGGAATCCATCACGGCACCTACAGTGGTTATTGCAGGTTCACCAGGCTTCTTCTTCACTCCTGCAAGCCTTTCTGATATAGTGTTTCTCGACACACCGATCTTTCTGGCGATATGTGTTGTGCTCACCCCTTCACCATGCAGGCGGACGATTTCCTGCTCCTGTTCCATTGTCAAAGTCATATTGAATTTTTATATGCATACACCGGCATTTAATCTTATTTCTGGCATTTCCGTCATGGGGGGGTGCATGCCCATTTTCTGATTAATTTTTGCCCAATAAGCGATAACAGGTGCACGTTTCATTCGCAATTTTGCATCATTCATGTCCGAAAAGTGCCGAAAAAATGCACGTTTCATGCCCGTTCTAACCACACCCCTCCCCATCATGTCTGTTTATTGACCCTCGCGCACACTTGCGTAAAGGAATCGGGAATCCTGAGCATCATTGTGCTCAGACTTGAAGGGAGCAGGTCAGGTTGCGGGTTGGGGGGATGCCATGGTAAAAAAAGGGAAAAGGGGTTTAGAACTGGACGCCTGACTCCTTCTGCGACATCCTGATGAGTTCGGCAGCCTCTGCGTTGTTCATGTTCTCCCTTCCGAGCCGTGCCGGGAAGAGCCCGAAACTCAAGCCGAAGCGCTCGTCGTCGTCCAACCCCGCATATATCGACTTTGGATCAGCCATTGCATAACCTCAAACCTGCCGCCGGACAAAGAAAACCGCGGTTTCTGCTGCTGATATCCTCTTATCCGGTGAATATCGAATGGAAAGAGGTTTACGGCACCTGGTGTGCCCACTCACTTCCTGGCCGTTTGCTCGGGCACCTTGCCGTTCTCAGTCTTTGGCTGGCGCACTACCATGCCGTTGGCTTCCGCGAACTCCTCTAGCCCATCGAAGCGTTGCCCTTCGAATGCTCCCTCCCCTGCATATCGGAAACCCATCTGCTTCATTTTTGCGAGCAGTGCCTTGAACTTCTCCTCGTCGACGAACTTCTCGAGCGCCAATGTCACCCTGCTGCCTCCGTTTCCGTTGCCGTTCTTCCTGTAGTAGAAGAACGGCTGCACCACTGCCTGTGCGAGATACTGTTCAAGCTCCGGCTTTCCAGATGAGCAGAGCAGCCTTCTCAGCTCGCCGAGTCTTTCAGTCTGTTCCCTGACCCACTTTTCAAGTTCAGTGTTTTCCATTTTGCCACGTGACGTCGGCCGCTCAAAAGAGGGAAGAACACAGACGAGCATCGATGTGAAAGGCGTGCGACAGGCATGGCGGCCCAACCCTTTCACTGACCGGCTGGGAACTGTCCGTCATTATCAGCCGGTGAAACGGTGCCTGAACGTTTTATTATTCCTGCTGTTTGTAAAAAATGCATAAAGTCGTGAATTCGCATGCGCTCCGGCAAAAACGGAATAAGGCTTCTCTATGTTGACGATGAGCGTTTTCTCCACGAGCCTTTCAAACTCTTCATGGAAAAGGACGGAGAGTTCAGCGTCGACACCGTCCCGTCAGCGGCAGAGGCGCTTGACAGCCTGTCTTCCGGGCGCTATGATGCAGTGGTGTCCGATTACCAGATGCCGGAAATGGACGGCATTGCCCTTCTGAGGAAACTGCGCCAGGCGGGCAACAGGATACCGTTCATCCTGTTCACAGGGAGGGGGAGGGAGGAGGTTGTCATCGATGCCGTAAACAGCGGTGCCGATTTCTACATTCAGAAGGGCGGTGATGTTCTGACGCAGTTCGCCGAACTCACTCATTTCATCAGGAGCGCCGTGGATCGGAGGCGTGCAGAGGAGCAGCTCATTGAAACAGAACGGAAGCTCTCCTCCTTCTTTGCCCACACCCCAGATGCCATCGTTCTCTTTGACGGAGACGGTCATGTGCTGAACATGAACGCAGCCGCCGAGCGGCTGTTCGGAACCACTGAAACGGAGAGCGCAGGACACGCGCTCAAGCTGCACGATGATGAAGCAACGGCCAGGTTCGCGGAAATATTTCGAAGGACAGTCACCGGAGACGTGCCCGTGCACCATGATGAGACGATGAAGCGTGCCGACGGCAGCACGGTATACCTGAGCGCAAACACAACACCGATAAGGGACTCATCCGGTGGCATTTCATTCGTCGCCTGCACGATACGGGACGTTACGGACAGGACCCGGTCGCAGGCTCTTGTCAGGGCGCTGCATGATGCTT
>JAGVSJ010000036.1 GCA_019720975.1 Candidatus Sysuiplasma superficiale | reverse complement strand
AACTCCGGAGGAATTCAGAAAGATTTGCTGACTTCTCGGTGATATTGAGAAACCATCAGAACTTACTTGCTGATTTGCATTCGCCATGTGATTTCCACCCATATAGGCCGCCACAGGCACTAACATTAGTCCTGCAACAACCATTGCTAGGGAAGTTTGTACGGATGATGCTAACTTATTCTTTTCCGGTTAGTCAAAATGGTTCTGATATATTGTATATAGAGCTTTTCGTAACTGGGGTTTTGCTCCTGAAACCCATTCTGCTCCTAAAAAGACCTTTTTGACGTTTTTAGGGGCAAAGTCAGAATGCGCGGCCATCGCCACGCTGTGCTGCAACTGCTTTTGCCTTGTCAACAGTCTCCAGAAGATTACAGGATCTTTCCTGTTTCCCTTTTTCTGAGATCGCGCAGATGGAATATCAGCTGCTGTATCTCCGGTGCGTCCACTGGGTTAATCCCCATGAAATTGTTTGTCCCTCCATATCTGTTCATACCCAGCCCTCTTACAGGGACCATGAAACCTGAACCACCTATGGGCTGAATGTAGAGAGTTGATATGCCAAGTATTCTGTCAATGATGCCTCTTGCAACAATCACGTCCGCTATATTCTCAAGAGGCATCGAATCGATGGTGAATCCGATAATGCCACGTTTTCCGATTGTTCTGTGGTTTGTTATCCAGTAACTGTATTTCTTGTATCCAAGATAGCCAAAGAAAACACTCACAAGCAGTATAATCAGCACGAGAACTATGAACCCTATTACGATTAAGAAGAGAACGGAGCCACCAGAATGTGCTGCTGAAGAAACAAAACTCAGAGAGACAGGGACAATGAAAAATAGGAATATAAAGAGCGTCGTGATAATACCACTGAATGAAAATTTTACAATGATCCTTCTGCTAGGCTTTATGGCCTTGAGAATCAGTTCGCCTTCCTGGAGCCTGAAGGGAAGATCTGGAGGTGGCGTCACAGGAGGGTAGTTCTTTATCACAGGGTCATTAATAATGTCCTGCCCTGAAACATTTGCCGGACCTACCGTATATTGCTGCATCTGCACCTGCGGGGATGCGCTTGGGTTCAGTTTATATCCACAGTTCTCACAGAATTTCGAATCAGCACCGACGCTGTGACCGCAATTTGGACAGTAGGGCATGAACCTGATAACCAGCTGAATGGTTATGAGAGGCCCGTATATTACAGTTGCTTTAAGATGTTTCGCAGCCGAAACAGAGAAACCTCAAGAAGATTTTCTGTATCTGAGTGTTATAACAGTGTCGCCTGGAGCGAGCCTGGTGGACTGATCGAAAACAAGTGTGGCCTTTCCTCTCCTCCATATAGCAATCGGGCGTTCCGATGGATCCAGCTGGAGCTCAGAGAAGGGCATGTCTCTTTCGACGCTTATCTCCTCCAGTGATATACCGTTATCCTCAGTTATGAGATCGAGAAGGAAGGACACGCCATTTGAATCGATAACTGCATTTGCGAGCATTCCTCCATGGATCTTTGAGAGAGGAATTACAGAATCTATCCTTGCGTCGTTCATTATATCATAGTCTTCAAATTTTGTGCAGGTCGAAACCACCTTTACTTTGCTGTTCATCTCCTTTGCCTTCAGGGAGGCCATAACTGCCAACTCATCAGGTTTCTCTGAGACCACAAACGCATATGCATTCTCTATTCCCGCCCTCTTGAGCGTATCAGTGGAAAGCGGATCGCCTGATATCACATTTATGCCCTTGTTCCTTATCGTTGAAACGTCCACAGAGTTTTCAATAACAACAGCGTCGATTCCGTGGGCATTTAGCTGTTTGATAAGTTCTTCACCTGCGTCACTGTAGCCGACAATCACAACATGTTTAGTCAATTGGGTATGATGTAATCCCCTAAACTCTAAAAATTTTGTGTCAATCAGGTAAGCCGATATCTCTGTGGCAAGCATGGCAAACGCTCCAATGCCGAGAATGATGACCGCAAAGAAAACAAACCGTGCAACGGTATTGCTGGGATATATATCACCATACCCTACGGTTGTTATTGTTTCCATCACCCAGTAAAAAGAAAGGAAAAATGTGTTTCTCTGGCCAGAAGGTAGCACTGGTTCAGCGTAATAAAAGGCAATAGTCCCGACAATTATCACCAGTATCGTGAAAATCACTATAGCAATGGCTTTCTTCCTGCTGAAAAGATTCCTGATCCTCCTTCGCAGAAACACGAATATTGATATCAAACAGTTTCACCGCAATAGCAAACTGCACTGCAGTGAATTGGAGAAAGGGACGATATATTAAAGTTACCTTTCTGGTCTTTCTGCAATGCCGAATGCGATTCAGAGAAAGCTCTATTGTCGCCAAAAATGGAGATGTTAAAAGCATTTGAAGCGGTTTATTGCTTGAACCTGATGAGTTCAGTTCACGATAACGGTACCAGCCATCCATCCCACGGCGGTCATTGCACCCTCCAGACCGTAGGGCCCTGATCCGCAAAGACCCTCACAGTGCCACTCATAATGACCTGGGGGAAGGGTAAATGTAGCAAACTCAACTGAGGATGGTAGAACGGGTATGTTCAGGACGACCTTGCCATCGCTGAAAACTGTGAAGGTGTGGGCTATCAGGGAGGCAGGAACTTGACTTGCCAGGTACCCACCATTGACATTGATACCCTGATTTGCTGAGCTAGCTGTTGAATTGACGTTGGTATTATTGACAATGAGAACGGTGTTTCCCGATGTGCCTGTAACGTTAGCGTACTGCGGAGAAGCGACACCTGCTGAGCCGTTGTCATAATCCGTGATGGTTACGAAGACAGGTACATTTCCAGGTATTGAAATAGTGGCTGACGACATCAGTTTGCCACCCTGCACGACGAAATATGCGGGTTGGTATCCCACACTGTTGTTGTACCAGTTATTTGTAGTTATCACAAGATCCAGCTGATAGGCCGCGGAGGACTGAGCTGTTTTTGGAGGGTTAAGAGGTCCCTTCGCTATGAGAATTCCGCCAAATATCCCCGAAACAAAGAGGATTGAAGCTATTATCGCCATTGTCTTTACTTTACCTGTTTCCTGAGACATAAACGAACATTCTCAATGAACTCTGATAAATAGTTGAGAACTCACTGATTAGGCAGGCAGTTTAAATATCGAAGGGGGAGAAAGGAAATGAACGTATACAGGCTCCACAATCTATCTCGACAAAGGATATGCCATTTCATAGCTTTAATGCATTTTCGGGCGTGAATGGCGTGCTGAAATGGCAAAGTGCCTTTGAGTTTCAGTCTTTCATGGCTGCACACACAACCTGGGCGAAGAATGAAATTTGTTTTCAGGAAAGGAACGGCCGATATTGCAGTTCAACAACTTGTTAAACGGTACTTCAAATGATTGTAATGCAATACCCGCTGGTGCGATCCCATCATCCATTCGGTGAAAAAGCAAGAGCCTCGGTTCATACCTGTGAGACAAGATGAAGGAGGAGCATTTATTGCATCAGTAGGGGAAAATTAAACGGTCACCTTGCTGCATGCGTTGGAGGATCATGTTCTGGTGCGGTTCATTTCCTCGATGGTATTTATGAAGCAATGACATTACGACTGCCTCTAATTTCACTCACTGGACAGGTGGACTCTGACCTTATTGTAACGAATTGTTTTCAGAAAATCGACTCAGAAGAGGACGCGTTGATGGTGATGGAGACTGCATGCAGAAATTCATTAACAATGTGAGATGTTTCCCACCATTCCTTCCCACTTGATCTTCCAAGGAGGGATGTATCAAAAGAGTATCAGCATTCAAACGTTAACTATGCACCAGCTGTCCCCGAAGCATCTGAAGAGAGTGTGGACAGCGCTGTCAAACTCGTAAGAAAATGGGAAGTATCGTGATACTTGAAGGTTCAGGCACAAGAGGTGGGAGATATGAACATATTGAACTCTCTGAGAAACTTGCCTTCCCTGTTTCAGTGACTCTTCAGGGCCACAGGTGCATACCTGATGATCACAACTGCCTTGGTGGCCTCGGACTCATAGGAACAAAACCCATTCAGGAGGCAATGTAGGAAGCAGATACACTAATAATGATTGGAACGTGATATACCCTTACAGGCAGTTTCTACCCAACGAAGCAAAGACCGTGCATATAAATATTGACCCTGACCAGATGGGAAAGATAAAACTGGTGGATGTGGCATTGCTCGAGGACACAAAGAGAACTAGTACTATTGACCGCTTAATTTCTGAGATTGGGAAAAGGTATGACAGGAATTTCATTTTGAAAAATCATGATGAGACGATCAGATGGAGAGAAAAACTCGCAAAAAAATGTTCTGACATGAGAAAACAGATTATGCCTCGGATTGAAGCAAAGACACTTCAGGAGGATGTGCCTGATGAAACCATAATCTGCGTCGAAGTCGAAAATGTCACGGAGTGGGTTGCAAGGTATTTCATTTCAAATGAACGCCGATTCATTTTCTTCCCGCGGTTGGTAGCAATGGGCACGGCTCTGCTTTCCACAATAGGGGCAGCGTTTGAGCACCCCGAGAAGCGTAAAGCCGCATTTGCCGATGACGGAGGCTTCACGATGTTAGTGAGAGATTTCAATACTGCCATGAAATACATTATACCGATAGCCACCGTAGCCATCAACAATGGCGTGCTCGGCATGATAAAATTCGTGAAGGAAGTGACGGGACGTCCGCAGTTCGGGACAGACTTTCACAATCCGGATTACGCCATTACGCTGCATGCGGCGGTGTAGGAATGATGGTCACAGAGCCCGGTGAGGTCAGGAATGCAATAAAGAGAGCGGTTGAGTCAGAGAGGTCTTCGATAATTAATACCATGGCGGATCCGGATGAAAGACCGATACTGCCAAAGATTCGAACTTCGCAGACATTCTGCTATTCGACTGCACTGTTCAGGTAGAAATTGGAATTCTGATCTTTCGATTAGTTTGACTTGAAGGGTGAATGAAGAAAGTCGAAAAGGGAAATGGAGGACTGAAGAGCTTATGAGAAGGGTAGTGATTGTGGGAGCGGGCTTTGCAGGACTTGAGGCCGCAAAGACAATAGCACATGGAATACGCAGACATGCATTGGATGACATTCAGCTCACTGTGATAAGCGACAGGAATTATCATCTCTTCACTCCTCTCCTGTACCAAGTAGCATCCGGACTTGCCAATCCCTTCCATGTGATACAACCGGTAAGGAACTGGAGCGGAATGCCATTGCATTTCATTGAGGACAGAGTTATTTCAGTCGATATAGCAGGCAGATGCATCAATACAACCGCCGGAAAAATTGACTACGATCTGCTGATACTTTCCCCTGGCTCGGAAACAAACGATTTCGGCATCAAGGGGGTGACGGAGAGGGCGCTCTTCTTAAAGAGATGGAGTGACGGCGAATCCGTCAGAAACAGAATACTGGCCTGTCTTGAGAGTGCTTCAAAGACAAAGGACAGCGGAGAGGTAAGGAGACTTCTCACATGCGCTGTTGTGGGAGGAGGATCGTCAGGAGTGGAACTCATTGGTTCACTGTCGGACTATCTGAAGGTGCTGACAAAATACTATCCTGAGCTGAACATAAGGAAGAATGCGAAGATCATACTCATAGAGGCAGATAGCCGCCTCGTACCCGGGCTCGATGAGCGGATCTCTGAAGTGTGCCTTAAGATTCTCTCAAGGAGAGGGATAGAGATAAGGCTAAACACAAAGGTTAGATCGGTGGACTACAGAGGCATCGTGCTCGAGAATGGAGATGTCATCGCAACGGGAACGATAGTCTGGACTGCGGGCATCCGACCAACAAAGCTGATCGCCGATATACCGGAAAGCACTGTCGAAAAGAAGAATGGCAGAATAAAGGTGGATGCACACCTCAGACTCAAAGGCCATACTGAAGTATTCGTAATAGGAGATTCGGCGTATCTGGAGGACGAAAACGGAATTCCAGTTCCTGCGACAGCTTCTGCAGCAATACAGGAAGGACGTTTCGTCGGCAGATACATATTGCAGCTTCTTTGCGGCACAGCAGGAATTGAAGACTTCACTTTCCGCTACAGGGACAGGGGAGTAATGCTTTCCCTTGGAAGGTTTGAAGGCATTGCCGCTTTTGGAAACGGCTTGATGGTAAAGGGTTTCGGTGGATGGCTGGCATGGAGATTTGTACACCTTGTTTACATAAGCAGCATGAGAAGCAGACTAGGAATAATCTTTGACTGGACAGTTGCGATATTCTACCGGCGTATAGTCAGCAGGACAGATTACACGCAACTGCAGGAAATATAGGATGGTACATGCACAGCAGAGGCAATAGAAATTTATTATTACCATGTAATGCATTAGGGCGGACAATCGTCGGACAATATTCGGGATGGGAAAATGCGTTCGGACCAGATGTACTGGGAAGCGGAGGCCACACTAGCCAGAATTGAAAGAGAAATCAGATCAAAGAAAATTACTTCATCTTCAAGAGTTAGGGACAGGAAGCTGAAGAGAATGTATGCACTCCTCATGTCGTGCAGAAACCTGAACAGAGAGGAAAAAGTAAGGGAATACGCACACCTCCTTGGAAGAGTGAGTTTCAATTCCGGAAACTCAGTGTTGGCTGTTAGATTTTTTCGACTCCTACCGAGGGAAATGCTGACGGGGGATGCAGGAAGAATGTTCTTTGAATCGCTCCTCTCAGAACGCAAGCTTGCTGAGGCAGAAGCGATGTTAGCGGACGGAGCATTTACAGACAGCCCAGGACTTCACCACTTACTTCAGGGAAGACTCCTATGCGCGAGGGGAAATCATGAAGAGGCTAGGAAGGAATTCAGAAAGGCCCTCCAGTTAAATGATAGAGACATCCAGTCTATAGAATTACTGCTCAATATTTCGAAGAATCCTGCCGAGTTAAAGGAGCTCACAAGGCTGAAGGCCGACTATATGATGAGTAGAGGACACAGCAGGCAGGCAGTGAAACTGTACAACATCTTGCTCAAGACAGACACTGACTCCCCCGGACTTCTGCGCTCCGCAGGAATCGCGTATGCAGATGCGGGAAACTACAGAAAGGCCAGGATGCTTCTGGACGCCTCCCTGAAGGCTGAGTGCTCACCAGAGACATCGGCCGCACTCGGATTTGTAGAGGCAAAACTGGGCATGTATGAGAAGGCTCTGGGCAGCTTTAGCACCGCAATGGAAGGGAATGCCGTCAGGCAACCCGAAATGCTGATTTCATTCTGCAGGGTCTGTGTCCTCACGAAGAGTTCTGACAGAGCAACGAGAGCCATTCAGAGGCTGAAGGATGCACGTGATGAGGAAATCAGAAAGAACATACCAGCTCTCGCCGATATAGCTTATCAGGCATCCGAACGTGGACTAAATGATGTCGCTCTGGAGGCTTCGGAGCTTGCAATTGCGCATGGGCAGAAGGACAGACGGACACTCGCTGTGAAGCTTGACGCCCTTCTCTCACTCAAAAGATTCGAGGAGGCGCTGCAATTCATTCATGAGAACTTCAGAAACAGGGAGGAAGTGCGTGAGGAGATGATGACAGCCCTCCTCGGTACAGGAAGAATAGCTGAGGCAGCCTCAGTAGCGGACAGAATAATTGCGAGGGACAGAGAAAACAGCGCGGCACTTTATGTCAAATGCCTCGCACTCGACCGGTCAGGGAAGACGGATGATGTATTTTCTAACTACGCCGAAACAGTGGTGAGGAGGGGTGATGCGAGGGTTCTGCAATTATTGCTTGAGATATCAAAGAGAGAGGGCAGAGATAGCACAGTTCTCAAATGCGCACAAGCGCTGCTCTCGATGGGAGATGAGTCGCAGCACACATTGTATGACAAGGCGGTTGCACTAGAAAGGCTGGGCAGGCTCAGAGACAGTGAATTATGTTTCAGAAAGGCGTTCAGAAAATCCGGTAGCATAGAATCACTGGAACGACTCAGCTCGTTCTACGCTAGACATGATATGAAGGGAAGGGAAGAGAGACTGCTGTCCGACGCATTGAACATGAACCAGGAGATGCCATCCGGTCTGGTGTACAGATTGGCGAAGATAAAGCTTGAGAATGGTGATGCAGCCGGATCACTGAAGATTCTAGAAGGATACCTGAAAAGAAAGGAAACACCTGAGGGGAGATACATTCAGGCCGCTGTCTTGCTCAAACTTGGGAGATACGATGAATCGGTGGAAGCGGCCGAAAGATCGATGAAGCTGGGCTATCCTGCCAAATTTGCAGAAGCATCCATAGCCGAGGCACTCTGTAAATTGGGAAAGGACAGAGAGGCACTAATGCATTATGATCTCGCAATCAAAAGCAACACGACAGATCCGTCAGTTTATGTCGGCAGGGCCAAGCTGCTGTGGTCGATGGGAAGAGTGGATGAGGCTGCAGCAGAATTCTCACTCGTAGAGAATATGTTCGGCGAGGATATCATGGCACAGGAGGAGTGTGCTCGTTTCTATTATGAGACAGGGCAGTTCCAGAAGTGTGTTAAGGCATCTGAATCAATAATAAAGAGGGAGAGGGAGAACAGCAAAGCATGGAGAATAAGGGGGCTGTCACTTGCCGCACTGAAGCGGTATGATGATGCAGTATCCTCGCTCGAGGCATGCAGGCAGAAGGACAGGGAAGTGCTGACAACACTCAAGAACATATATGCCGCAAAGAACGACAGCATGTCTGCTGTAAAGACTATAGACTCAATCATCAAGGATCATGGGGAGAGCAGGGAACTGCTCATAGAGAAGGGAAGGATCCTTGAAAATGAGGGTAAGAGAGCGGAGGCGCTGGCTGCCTATGAGCTTTCGATTGACAGATTCGGTCCTGATGAATCTTCGATCACCTCCAAATGTAGGATACTGCACTCAGAAGGGAAGTATCAGGAAGAGGTGAAGATCCTTCTCGAAGCGATGAAAAACGGACTTGAGTCTGCTGCGATACTTAGCACGATATCGGAAGCATACGCAGGAATGGGGAGGTACGCAGATGCCCTAGAATATGCGGACAGGGCCATGAAGGCGGAACCCGAATCCCCTTCGCACATGAACCTCCGCGGAAGAATACTGATGGCACTGCAGCAGTACAGTGAGGCAGAGAGATCGGTGGATGTCGCACTCATGTTGAATCCGAAGGATCCAGCGGGCCTTGAGCTGAAGGGAAACATCCTAATGCAAGAGGGAAACTATTCCCAGGCACTTGATGTTTTGAATGGTGCACTGGCCGCAGGCATATCAAACGGAAGAATTTACCGCTGCCGTGCTGAATGCCTGCTGCATGAGGAGAAGTACCAGGAAGCACTGGACTCATACGGCAGGGCGCTGAAGATGGAGCCGGATAAGACCGAAATGCTGCTTGGAAAGGGTATTTGCGAGTACAAGACAGAAAAGTATTCGTCTGCAACAATGACGCTCAATGAATTCACAAAAAGGGATCCTGGCAATGCCAAGGGATGGTATTACCTCGGCCTCTCGCTCTCAAAACAGAGAATAGGTCCCGAGGCAAGAAAGGCTTTCGAGGAGAGTGTGAGATTAGAGCCTTCATTTGCTCCAGCACTTCTTGAGCTTGGCAGGATTTACCTGGAGGAGGGGCACTACGAAAAGGCGTTCGAACACCTTTCAAAGATCCTGCAAGCAGAACCGGAAAATTCGGAAGCGCGCGAATTGTTCGATAATTGCAGAACTATGGAGAGGAAGATAAAGGGAGAGGAAAATGCGAAGACGCTGCTCAAACTCGAGTATGAGATGGATAGGATTCCAACTAGGGAGGAAGCGTTCTCTGTCTGCAGGATTCCGATGGATGAGATTGATGACGCCTTCGAAGCGATACAGGAACCTACATCACTGACAGTTCCAATGATAGGCGATCCAGGCTGGGAGACACTTGAGCAAAGGTCAGCTGAAATAATGATGAAATGCTTCAGAAACATCAAGACGGCCTCGCTCGGACTCCGCCTCTGCGATATCGTTTACAACTTTCCCACGTACTCTCTGGAAGAGGCAAAGCAGTCATTTGAATACATAAGGAAGGTTCAACAGATGAATCTTCTAGAGGGGATCGAAGATGCTAGATTTGAGAAATTGATGAAGAAGGCAACAAGGTTGAAGGCAGGGGAGCGAAATCTGATAGGAATTGTGACAAACCTTAATGTGGGCATATACACCGGCAGGCTCATACTGGGCAGCCTGGCAGCTATGGGGAAGAGCGGATACAGGCCTGATTATGTTGTCGTTTCTCCACCGGTTGAGAGCGGAGTGCAGAAGGAATATGACACGTATGATGCGAGACGCGAGCTCATGGAGCAGTATTACGGCAAGCAGGGAGAGACAGGCACCGATTATGCAGGCAGTGTAGAGGAGAACAGCAGATGCCTCTACCACGGTGCGGAGGCCATCGGGGAATGCAGCGCTTGCCAGACCAACCTCTGCGAGGAATGTGTTTCGGCAACAGGCGGCTGCTGCCCCAACTGCGGCGTTGTGCTGATGAATGAAGCCGGAGAGAGCGCAAATCCTTCGCCCTGACAAAGTTCAGCACTTCATTATTTCTCTAAGGAGGGAGGTGGCATAACTTCCCCTTACAAGGTCGAATTTTAGATGCAGACTATCCCCATCAGCACGAAAGTAAATGGAATGCAGTGGAGAAAGCACCTCCCTCCTGCTTCCAGCGGATGTGCACTCTGATATCTCAGGCACAACGAAGTCCCTCTCCTCCAGGCCATTTGACTGAACAATCTGCCTTTCTATTTCCCCCTGCTTTCCGCCTGCAAAGACCGACGAATGACCGAAAAGAAGAGCGGAAACAAAGCCGTTCCCCGCTGACATCTGCCTGTTCACAGCAGATATGTTTGTTGCGGAGACACTGACAAGCCTTCCCCTGTCGGGAAGGTGGTGCTCATTGATAGGGAGAACTATATCTCCTTCAACTGCGAGATGCAGAGGAAGATCCTCCGCAATACGGGCTGAAATCATCTCATTGAATAGACTTGCCTGAAGAGCGTGAACGAACATCATCAGCAGATTTGATGGCAGACGCCTCAATGCGCCTGCATAGTCGTCAGGATGCTCCGAAAGATGGGAAAGGAGTATCCTTTCAAACACCATGACGTCTGGCATGGATGAAAATACCTCATCCGCATCAGCTCCCTCATCAAAGAGTGTTCTTGCCTGTCTCACTTCATCGTTCTCTTTCCCTGATGGGTTTCCAGCATAGGCATGGACTGCACCCCGAAAATCCTTCTTGACAATGTATCTTCCGACAATGTGTGTGTTCGGCCTGATACTGCCGAACCTCTGGACGCCATAAAAATTCGGAAAACCTTTGGTCTGCTTCAGCTCTGAGATTACAGCTGAGGCTACCTCTGCAAGCCTGTTTCCAGAATAGCTGCAATCCCTGATGGTTATGGAAAAACTGTTTCCCCACAGATCTCCCAGATTGAGCCGCCGATTCGCCCTGCCAACGACCTCCACATCAACATCCCTTATGTCGATGGAGCGCAGTACCCCTTCGTCGACTCCTTCAAAGCTCATGTAACGGGAGGTAAGGCCCCTCTTATCCTTCGTACCTGCAAAACCAATTCTCTTTCTGCCTATCTGGAGCCTTCTTGAAAGCTCACGGACAAGTCTATTTGTCTCCCAGTTTCGAGCGGTCACACGGCATATAACAAAATTACCTCTTTCATTTGCAGCAGGGAGTAATGGTATCTCACTGACTATAAAGTCCTCTATCTCATTCTTTATTGTACCCCCCGTTCCTTCAGAGGCGGTGAGATAGGCATGCATCCCTAGCTGTCTTTCCAGTTGAGGGGGTGAGAAATCGCTCATGGTCTATTTCAGTTTCTTTTCGGCTTTCTTTCTCAGAGATGAAAAATCTTCACTCAGATTCTCAGCAGCCTTCCTCAGTGCCGCTCTGGGATCTCCTGAGCTTACTCTGACAAAGAGAGAAGGAACATCAAGATCCGGATGCCCCTTGATATATTTGGCTTCAACAACCTTCTCATTCTGTAGCAGTTCTGTAAGAAGCGGATACATCAGCGAGTCATCAGCACCAATCGCGCCGATCTCTATCTCTTTTTCCTTTTCCCTTATGATCTTTAATTCCATGAGGTTCGTAAAAGCATTTGTAACTTGAATATTAATCTTTAGGGTGCCTCTGCTCACCTTTAGGCTTCAGGCATAACGGCTTTTCATGGGGTGCGGAAGTGCTCGTACTGTAACAGATTCTCTTTAGGGTCTCATTATTTTGACCAAGATAATGACTTTAGTTTATCCTCCACAATCAGGACTGGATATACAGAACAAACTCAAACATCAGTGTGTCTGCACCATATCGAATATATTTTGATTAAACATCGTGCTTTGCACCCACGGCAATCTACATGAAGAGATGCGGCAAAAAAGATAATATGCCCGTTCTTTCTGCACACTTAGAGAAGCAGGTGTAATCTAGTCTGGTTAGGATTTTGGCCTTCCACCTTTATGGAGGATAGCCAACAAGTCGGGTTCAAATCCCGACACCTGCATTGCCCTCTACACCACAATCAATTGCGATATGCTACTTCTGACTTCTGTGACGATCATATCTTGTTCTCCCT
>JAGVSJ010000035.1 GCA_019720975.1 Candidatus Sysuiplasma superficiale | reverse complement strand
GGCCGCATCAGATGCGGCTGGGCAATCGCCCGATACTATTTACGAATTGGCAAAGAGACACTCACATCAACCAACAACGTCAGAATCGAGAGATCACGGTCAGCCGGGGTTCTCGATTCCCCACAAATGTGAACGATTACGAACAGACTTGTTTCACAGCAGGCAAATGCCAGCTCACAATCTCGCCGGTAATGCGTTCAGTAACAGATGCTAAGAAGCAATGGGTATTTATTGCTTACTGTTTGGCCGGCAAAGTCCCGTTGTTGGTTGAGCGAGTGGAAAGTTCCCGGGCAGCACAGAGGCCCTGTCGCCAGAACTCGCCTGTATTGGTAGAGCTACTCTGCCGCAATAATTCAGACTGTATCCAGGTTCGGATGCCTCTCCTGCCCGTCTGATGAGAGCGGTAGCTCAACAATCAAATATACGGAATAAAATATGCGGCTGGTTCAAATGGCCGACGCTCCTGACATAAGGGAAAGTGTTGACGAAAGCAGGGGTCTGCTGAAGAAGCTCCAGCTCATTGTTCCCGGCTTCAGAGGATACAGACAGCTGGAGGATCTGAGGGCGGCGGATGAACTTCTTCGCAGACAGGTTGCGCGGCAGCTTAAGAGAGGGGAGAACAGAATAATGGATGCACGTTCTGCGATAGCATTTAGGGGAGACTATGGCCATCTTCAGGCAGTTGCCTCACTTCTTTCAAAGCTCCAGCTTCTCGAGGGAGACATTATGCACGCTGAACAGGGCTACACAGGTATTTCGCCGTCAATAAGGATGGATCAGTCGAAGATTTCATCGCTCTATGACTTCGATTATGCATTCATATCTTCTGCGGCAAAATTCGCATCCGATGCCGATTCACTTTCGCTGCCGTCACTGGCAGGAAACGACCTTCTGCAGGCAATATCCAGGTTATCGGCTGAGATCGATGAAATCAGGGAGAAGTGGAGTGCGCGGATGGCTGCTGTACAGAATATAGAGGTTGTGTGAACATGTTCGGAAGGAAGTCGAAGGAGATCCCCTATTCCGGCGGAAGCGTGTCCGGTTCCATAACAATTGCATGGGAGACGCAGTTCAAGCAGGACAACGTCATGTGGAAGGTTCCGAGGCTTATCAGGCTCAATGACAATATTGTTGTCAGGGAAGACGAAATTGCAGTCTTCTACCGGGATGGGAAAGTGCTGACCTATTTTGACAGGCCCGACAGATATGCTCTCACTGATTTCAACGCGCCTGTTGTCGGACCGCTTCTCAAATTCTTCACTGGAGTTCAACAGCAGGCCGAAGTTTATTACCTTCAGAAGAGATTTTTTGACAGCAAGTTCGGCAGCACCGAACCTTATGAGTTCACCGATCCTCTTTTCGGCGTCGTCAGCCTTCGAGTCTTCGGTGAGTACAGATGGCGTGTTTCGGACCCGGCAAATTTCATAAACCGATTCGTCGGTACTTTCAATGAGGAAACGATGGAGCAGGTGGAGAGCAGACTCAGGGAGCAGATGGTACTGCTCGTCTACTCGGCAATAGGAAAGATGAAAGACAGCGGAATCAAGGTAACGGACCTCGCTTCAAACCTTCAGAACATAGAGCAGGTAGTTCTTGCAACCTCAGCAGATCATTTTCAGCAGTACGGTGTTGAAATCAACAAGGTTCCCGGGCTCACAATCAGTTTGCCTGACAGTGTTCAGAAGGCTGTGGACACGAGGTCCGAGATGTCCGTGCTTGGAGTGAATTATATGCAGTATCAGGCAGGACAGGCCATGGTTGATGCTGCAAAAAATCCATCGGGTGTCGCTGGGGTCGGTGCGGGCCTTGGAGTCGGCATAGGTGCCGGCGCAGGAATGGGTTACGCCATGGGCGGTCAGATGATGGGAGCAGTGCAGCCATCAAGGCAGTGCCCTAAATGCGGCGCGATCATCACAGCACAGACAAATTTCTGCCCCAACTGCGGGGCACCATTGCAGCAGCCGCAGCCTGCGCAGCAGATGCTCAAGTGCCCGAAGTGCGGATCTGACGTTCCGTCAACCAGCAGGTTCTGCCCCAACTGCGGCACGGAACTGAAAACCTCCCCACTGAAGTGCCAGAACTGCGGATTCGAGGTGCAGACCAAGACAAAGTTCTGTCCCAACTGCGGAAAACCGCTCTGAGGTGTCCTTCCTTGTACTGTATGAGATGCGGCACACAACTTCCCGAAGATGCGATCTTCTGTTACAAATGCGGTGCACGAATTTCAGTCTCAGACCAGCAGACCCGTCAATCTGCTCCTGCAGCTGCACCAGGAGCGCCAGCCAGTTCGCGGGCTGTGCTCGCCGATGCAGGTGTGACGGAATTGAAATGCCCGGGTTGTGGCGCGCCTATAAAGCCGCAGTTCGGAGAGATGGTTGTGACCTGTGAATATTGCGGCTCCAGTGTTTCGCTCGGTTCAGCAGGGTGGCAGGGCGTTCAGAAACACACGATGCTGCCTCTGAAACTTGCAACAAAGGAGCAGGCTATTGAAACAATAAAGAGCATCATGGACAGGGGATTGCTCAGAAAGCACCTTGAAGAGGAGTCAGTGAATGAGGAAATCGCACTCAGCGTTGTTCCTTACTGGATAGTGCCTGTGTCTGCGAGGACTACTTACACCGCAGTTGACGCTGCGGCGGAGGTCGGAAGCATAGCAACAACTGCAGCGCTGTTCGGCTTGATGGGTGGTGCTTTCGGCGGGGGCGGTAGAAATTCGGGCTTCGGCACGGGTATGATGGAAGGGGCAATGTTTGGTGGTATGGCGATGGGTGGGTTCGGAGGAGGTCGCAATACGCTCAGGGCCTATTCCCTTGACCAGAACTATCAGTTTCCGGTTGTCGCAATGAAGGCACTCAACGAATATCAGCCGAAGGATTACCAGTTTTCCCTCCAGGACAGGACACTCTTCAGCACATCGGCCATACCGAAATGTGCGAAGATACTCAACGGTGACATTGGGGAGGAATCAGCAAAGAATTCAGCCAGAACGGTTGTCGATCAGCTGCAGTCCGAGAAGGTGCATAAGCAGCACCACATGGTCCAGAAGATGGAAACACAGACGGATGTTTCAGACCCTGAGCTGATGCATGTGCCTGTCTGGTTCGCAAGGTTTGACCACAAGGGAAAGAAGATAGTAATAGTGCTGGACGCCAATTCTGCGGGCATAATAAACAGCATTGGCCTGGATTGAGCTTCGTCGCCCGCGATGCGGGATGAGCGCCACAAGATCCGGAAAAGACCGGAGATTTGTTTGCATGTCTCGCATTCCCAGTACTTTCAAACCCCAGTGGAGAAATTAGGGTTCGAAGATACCTGCTACCTGGGAGAGGTCTCTCTTTACTGAACGCTCCCGCGGCCTCCGGTATCAAGAGCGATTCGATATCCCCCCTCCGGAAATTCTCAACCTGCCGGCTTGCAGAATGCCCGAAAAACACAGCGCCCACAGAATGGACGGATAGACGATGAGTCTCTCCATACCTCCCTGGTGAAGAGAAGAGTAGTTGCCTGTGCTGAAGAGAACAAGCGCAATAATTGTCAGCAGGCCGAGGATGACAGATATGATGCCGAAGGGTCTGGGTGTGAATCTGCTGCTGTAAATTGCTGAAATCCCCCCGAATAGAAAGGCAATCAGTGCAAATATCAAGTGGGGAGCACCCGTTGTCTCCGGAAAGATGCCCACACCGGCAGCCCCTATTCCAGTGAGAATCAGGAGCATTGCGAAGGGTGCAGAGCGCATTGCCTCCTTCAGAAGATATGCCGCAATGACAATCAATATACCGAGCAGCACGATGGAGGTGTTGAATAGGAGAGCGGTGCTTCCCACGCCAAGATCGCTTATCGTGTTGGTCGCTATGCTGTATGACGGTCTCAGGGCCGCACCGATCATCATGGCAGTCAGGAACTGACCCGCCCCGATGAATATCAGCAGTCCCGCAATCTCAAGCCTTGTGCCGCCGTCCATAGTCCGTTCCGCCTTTCACCTGCGCAGGAGATTGCCTGAAGGGTATAAGTCACTTCACACATGGAAGAGCAATTGCAACTTGAAAGCATAAGTAGGTCTGACATCTGGATTGACATGTATAAGTCACTTCACACATGGAAGAGCAATTGCAACTATTCGCCGCCTGTGCTCGGGGCAAATGAATTAAAGGGCAAATGCATTGAAGGTCCGGGATGCACATCGATGGCTAATGCAGCTGCTGGATCTCAGTCGCCGGAGGAAATCAGCGAACCTCTGGGCATCGTTTTCGGTAATTCGGGAACTTATGAATTCGATTTCGTCACCTCTTCTGAGGTTGAAAGGAATGAATACGTCCAGGTGTTCCACGAAATGCATGGCTGGCTGCTCGGTTTTGTGAGAGAGGTGGAACTTCACACCGATCTCTCCGATAGCGATGCAAAGAAAATGAGCGAAGGACAGAGTGTCCAGTTTGAGAAGACAGAGATCGCGCACGTGCAGCTGATAGGGTATCCGGATGGAAGAGGGGGGATAAATGCGCCAGGAACTCCTGTTCCGGCCGGAAGCAGGGTGTTCAGAGCATCCGATGATACTGTCTCAATCACTCTTGGTCTTAACATAAGAGAGGATGGAGCCTTCATCGGCAGTCTGAGAGGGAGAGATGTCCCTGTTGTCATGGATATAGATACAATGGTTCAGAAACATATCTCAGTCATTGCAAAAACAGGAGGGGGGAAGAGCTATCTTGCAGGCGTTATCATAGAGGAACTGATAAAGAAGGGAGTGACAGTCGTCATCATAGACCCTCATGGCGAGTACGGTACACTGGGCAGGAACTCACCGGAGAACAGGGCCTCCTTTGACTACGCTTCCGCTGTCCGGGAATTCGCCTTTGACACTGATATCAACCCGGGTGCGGTAAGAATGCTCCTCACATGTTCAAATTTCACGCCACAGGAACTGCTGTCAGCAACCTCCCTTCGCGAAAGCAGGCAGCACCTTTCTCTTCTCTCCTCGGCCATCGAGCAGGCAAGAAAGGAAGGCGCCTACGACCTCAAATCCGTAATCGCGCATATTGAGGAGGACAGCCAGTATTCCGGCCAGCTCATATCGGAGCTGAAAACCATTGACGGAAGCGGCATATTCGCGGCGGAGGGAACCAGGATGAGCGAGCTCATCGTGAAGGGAAAGACAACGGTGCTCAACCTGAAGGGCCTCACACCGGAACTGCAGGGGCTTTTTACAAAACGCATTCTGACTGCAGTTTTTGAGCTGAGGAAAAGGAACAAGGTGCCACCACTTCTGACAGTGCTTGAGGAGGCACACAATTTCTGCCCGCAGCAGGGAAGGACGGATGCAAGCCGTATCATACGAACGGTTGCCTCCGAAGGAAGGAAGTTTGGAATGGGTCTGATGGTCATCACACAGAGGGCTGCAAAGGTGGACAAGAACGTGCTCAGCCAGTGCAACACACAGTTCATACTTAAGGTAACCAATCCGATTGATCTGAAGGTAATCTACAATTCGATTGAAGGTCTGACTGAGGAGACGCTCGAGGAGATACCCCGTCTTCGGACAGGTGTGTGCATTGGCATAGGTGGCGGACTCTCTGTCCCTGTATTCATCCAGGTTCGCAGAAGGGAAACGGTTCACGGCGGGGACAGCGTCAGGCTGGTGGGTCGGTGAGACGGAACACAGTCAGCGACGTGAAACTGAGGGAATACACCGAGCTCACTGAGAGGGCCCTTTCGAAGATAAGGATTGCAATCCCGGAAGAGGGTTCCCTGAGAAGAATTGCTGAGGATTTTCTGCGGATGGCCAGAGATTACTTCAGGGACTCGAAACATTTTGCTGATGAGGGCGATATCGTGAATGCATTCGCCTGTCTAAATTACGCATACGGATGGATAGATGCTGGAGCGAGGATGGGCCTCTTTGATGTGGGATCCGACCACAGGCTGTTCACATTGAATGAGTGAAGATGCATCAATATCGGCTGAATGCGCGGCGCCTCAGATGGAACAGACCCTGTCGATAATGAGTTCTGCAAGCCCGCGTTTTGTACCCTCAAACTTCTGCACGTCATCCTCCGTAACGATGAAGGCCCTGGTTGAATTCGCCCCAACATCAGAGATGTTGTTTGCGACAATGATGTCTGCTCCGGACTGCTTCAGCCTTGTGCGCGCCTTCTCAATAAGCTGTTTCTCGCCCCCTGTTTCTGCCTTGAAGGCGACAAGAACCCTGCACCTGCCTCTTATGTCGTCTATAAATTTGGGTGCCCTCTTAAGCCTGAGTGTTACATCCCGGTCAGACGATATCTTTCCCCTGGCCGCTGCAGGTATGAAATCGGGAAGCGAAGCAGGCACTATCACAATATCGAAACGTCTGCCTGCAGCGAATGACTCGATATCTTCGAGTGTGCGAAATCTGCGCGAGGGTATGAATGAAGGCGCGCTCACTTCCATGCGGCCGGAAAGCATCATGACGTTTGCCTTCTGCTCATAGGCTGCCGTTGCAATCTCAACTGCGGTGGCACCGCTGCTTCTGCTGGTGATGAACCTGACTTCATCCAGAGGCTGTTCGCCCGCGCCGCCGACAACCAGAACGCTCCTCCTCTTCAGTCTGCCGCCTGAAAAGCACCTTGCAGCTTCCGATATTATCGACTGGAAGTCAGGCAGCTTTGCCTCGTTTTCAGCCATAACTGAAGGAAGGACGTTTACTCCCTGCCTGCGCAGCCTGTCCATGTTGGCCCTGACAAACGGATTGTCCAGCATGGTGGCGCCCATTGAAGGTGCGATGATGACCGGTATCGCGCTTCCCAGTGCGTTGAGACAGAGCGCCGTCACGGCATCGTCAGCGATACCGTTTGCAATCTTTCCTATCACATCGGCGGTTGCAGGCGCGACGACCACGACGCTCTTTCCCCCGGAAAGGAGGGAGATGTGCTCCACCCTGCCGGTGAGGTCTGTTACCGGTGCGTTGCCGCAGGCAAACTCTATTGATTTCGGCCCGATCAGTTCAACCGCAGCCCTTGTCATCAGCGGAACAACCCTTCCGCCGTGTCTGATGATCTCCCTTGCAAGTTTCACTGTCTCCGTCGCTGCTATGCTGCCTGTTATGCAGAGCAGAACTGTGTTGCCGCCGAGCCTGTTGTCGGTACTCCCGTATAGCCTCTCAGAGGGGTGCATCAGTTCACATCCAGTCTGTCAACGATGAATGAAAGCACATCTTCCTTAACCCTGTCAAGTGATCTGTCGGCGTCAACCCTGAGCTTCAGCCCGCGGAACCTTGTGAACTCCCTGGCGTAGAGGCTGCGTGCTTCGCCAAGAAGAGATTCTGTTTCAAAAATCTCATGCCTCCTTCCCCTCCTGCTTATCCTTTTCATGGCAG
Source organism: Candidatus Sysuiplasma superficiale (assembly GCA_019720975.1). Lineage (GTDB taxonomy): Archaea > Thermoplasmatota > Thermoplasmata > Sysuiplasmatales > Sysuiplasmataceae > Sysuiplasma > Sysuiplasma superficiale. Next base: position 5,323 of record JAGVSJ010000035.1, on the reverse strand, counting down.
TTTCCGGCTTGCTGTCGAGGAGAATCACTGCGGATGGAAAATCAACGAACGGTTCATTTATCGTGCGCAGCCAGCCGTATCCGTCCACTCCGAGCAGGGCAAGCTGCGCGCCCTGATATGCGATGGTCGACATGTAATAGCGGTCGCAGAGAACAATCTTTCCACTGCTTGCAAACCGTTCCATGGCAACCGTGTGTTTCACGCGGTCCCCCGCAAAGAGGAGTGCGCTGCGTCTTATTGCATCGGCAGGTGAATCCGGAAGGGATCTTGCGATGCGGGATGCTTCTCGAATCACCCCTCTGTCATACGGTTCGGAGGTTGTCACAGCGCCCCCTTCCCGATCAAGCTTCCTGCCTATGTATCTCACCACAGTTGTCTTCCCGCTGCCGTCTATGCCCTCGAACACAATTACAGGTGCCCTAGCACGCAAGCGCGATATCCTCCTTTAATCCAGAAGAGATAAATTTCAACGCGGAACACCGCCGTTGTCTGATAGCTCCCTCCAGTTAAATACCATGTCACGTGCCGCCTTTACTTCATTGATCCTTCTCCTGAGGGTCGAATGCGGCGATTCCTTGAGTATTTTTTCATCTTCAGCAGCTATCCTGTTGAAAACAGAGGCGACCATGTCAAGGGACTGCATTGAAAGGTTCTCTGTCGGCTCAATCATGAGCGATTCCGGAACAATGAGCGGAAAGTATATTGTCGGCGGATGCACTCCGTAATCCATCATCCTCTTGGCTATGTCAAGTGCCGTTATACCTTTTTCAGACTTGAGTGAAGATGCGCTGGCCACAAACTCATGCTTCTTCAGTGTTTTGTACGGTATCTCATAGGCATTGGAGATCTTGCGCATCAGGTAGTTTGCGTTCAGCACCGCCTGTTCACTGTTTCTTCTAAGACCGTCCCCTCCATTGAGAAGTATGTAAATGTATGCTCTGAGGAGTATGCCGAAGTTTCCGTAAAAGGAATGCAGTTTACCGATACTCTCCGGCCTGTCGTAATCGAAGCGATAGGTATCTCCATCCTTCACTATTCTTGGCACAGGAAGAAAACGTGCGAGGAATGACTTGACACCGATCGGGCCGGCCCCGGGCCCACCCCCGCCGTGCGGTGTGGCGAATGTCTTGTGCAGATTGAAATGAACTATGTCGAATCCCATCAGACCGGGAGTTGTCTTCCCAACTATTGCATTCATGTTCGCGCCGTCGTAGTAGAGAAGTGCACCCCTGCCGTGGAGTATCGATGCGACCTCCTCGACCCTCTCCTCAAAGAGGCCGAGTGTGTTCGGGTTGGTAAGCATGAGCGCCGCCACGTCATCTGTGACAGCGCTCCTGAGCAAGTCAACATCAATCATTCCGTCCCTTGAGGGAAGCTCAACAACCTCAAAACCCGCCATGGCTGCGCTTGCAGGATTTGTTCCGTGAGCGGAATCTGGAACAAGGACGCGTCTTCTCTTTTCACCCCTTGATGAAAAGTAGGCTCTTGTTATCAGCATGCCGGCAAATTCACCCTGCGCACCGCCTGCCGGCTGAAGACTCACCTCATCCATCCCGGATATTTTTGCAAGCAGACGCTCCAGTTCGTACATCACTCTCAGCGAACCCTGGACCGTTTCCTCGGGCTGTAGCGGGTGGAGCCTCGTGACCTTGCTGGAGGATGCCAGTGTTTCTGACAACTTCGGATTGTACTTCATGGTGCAGGAACCGAGAAGGTGCGGACCGTTGTCAACTGAAAAGTTCATCTGAGAAAGATTCACATAATGCCTCATTAGGTCCCTTTCGGAGACGGACGGTATGCATATCTTCTTCCTGTTGAGCCTGCCCTTGTCAAGAGGTTCTGCATGTGGAACCTTCCTGTCGAAACCGAAAACGGCCGGTGAATCTATCTCAACGAGTAGGGGTTCCTCCCACTGTGCCTGGGAAAATGTCATTTCATCCCCTCCATCAGTCGTGTGACTCTGTCCATATCCTTCTCCTCCGTCCTTTCGCTTACAGCCCAGAGCATCGCATTGCCCAGCTCCGGAAACATCCCGTCTATGGGCAGTCCGGCTATTATGCCGTTCTTCAGAAGGTGCCTGGACACCTTTCCGGTCTCTTGCTCAGTTACTGAGACAAATTCATTGAAACCAGGTCCGGCAAAAGGGACACCTATGCGCGCCTTCCTGAACTTTTCCATCATCATCACCCTCTTTCTCTCTATGATGGAGGATGCCGACACGAGACCGTCCTGACCCATTGCTGCGATGTAAACAGAGGCTGCGACTGCCAGAAGCGTCTGATTGGTGCACACATTTGATGTGGCCTTTGACCTTCGAATGTGCTGCTCCCTGGCCTGAAGGGTAAGACAGAATGCACGTCTGCCTTCCGAGTCGACTGTTGCGCCGACTATCCGGCCTGGCATCTTTCTCACATGCTCCTTTCTGCAGCCCAGGATACCCAGAAAGGGGCCGCCGAAATTCATGTCAAGACCGAGTGACTGTCCTTCGCCGACAACAATATCTGCTCCATATTCACCGGGCGGTATCACGGTTGCCAGTGAAAGGGGATTCACTCCTGCAACAAGCGGTACGTTGCCTATGTGCTCTTTGAGGTCGCTGATGTCTGTCTGATATTGCCCAAGAAAGTTTGGCATCTCAATATAAACACCTGCCGCACCCTTGGACATGCCGGCAATTTCGTTTATATCTGCCTCGCCTGTTCCCCGGCCGAATGAATACTCCTTTATGCCAAGACCGACGCCTGAGACATAGTTCTTCAGCACTGACTTCTTCCATGGTGCCATTGCCCGTGGTATCAGGAAGAAATTTCCCTCGCTGATACGTGCGCACATGACCGCTGCCTCTCCAATGGCACTTGCACCGTCATACAGCGAGGCATTGATAACGTCCATTCCTGTGAGTTCAGAAAGCATGCTCTGGTACTCGAAAATCAACTGCAGAAGACCCTGGCTGAGCTCTGACTGGTATGGTGTATAGGATGTGTAAAGTTCGGATCTGCCGATTACCTGCCTGACTATCGCAGGTACGTAAGTGTCATATACACCGCCACCGAGAAAGGAGACGAGTTCGCTGCAGTCCCTGTTGTTGCCGAGCACGTCTGTGACAAGTCTCTGCGTTTCCATCTCACTGAGACCGTCGGGTATGTCTATGCCGCCAATCCTGAATTTGCGAGGTATGTCTTCGAAAAGGTCGTCGATCGATGTCGCACCAATGAACCGGAGCATGCTGTCATATTCGTTCAAGTGGATCGGTGACCGATTAGAGTGGACTATGACTTAACCTTTCCCCAGATGCCTATAGCCTCGAATCTATTCTGACAGCGACATTCCTTGAAATGAGGACCTTCGCGTACCTTGCAGGGATGGAGGCAATGTCCTCCCTCCCGAGTGTGAGATTACCGTACTCCGTGCTGAACATCGGGACATCGCCGAGAAGCCTGACCAGAACCATCTCATCCCCACTGTTCACTGTTCCCTGGTCCCCGTCTCCGGACCGGGACCCTTCATCTTCAGTAGCGGTGACGCTCTTTCCGTCTGTATTACCATCCTTGCCTGCATTCTCACCTGTGGCACTCGCTTCAGCGGCCTGTGCAGCCTGCCCGGCACCGGCAACATCGACTGGCTTGTGGGTGCCGCCACTGAAGACACTGTGTTCATGAGCGCGCACCAGGTTCCTTGCCGCAACAAAGAATTCTGTCTCCTCATCCGAGAGCCCCCTGATGTTGAACTCATCCTGCATTCTCTGACTTACAGCAAGCAGAAGCAGCTTTCTTGTCCTGAACTCCCATATTTGCTTCAGCAGCTTTGACGCTTCTCTGAGCTGCAGCTGTCCGGCTCCAGCTCTGTCAGTCCGGGCACTGCTTTCTTCCTCTTCCCTCAGCTCCTGCAGATATTCCCTTGCCCTGGCATAGAAGTCGTGCGGTATTTCGGTTAGCACCTCCTTTCTCGCGTCCCTGTATATCCTTGTGATTTCGCTGTAGGTGACTTTGTATTCATCAGGAGGCATTGGAGATCGATACTCCAGTGATTATAAGAAACCTTTTTTTATTCAACCGCCCATAAGGTCACGGGCATCGGTTCCCATGAATTCTTCCGCTGAGATGTTCGAAAGAATGGAGAAGCTTATTGAAGAACTTTCTGAACTGAATTCCCGTTTTCCAATAATTGTTGAGGGCAGAAATGACAGAAAGGCGATGAGGGCGCTTGGGATTGGCGGCGAGATATATGTGCTAAACGGAAAGCATACGATATTTGAGATGTGCGAGAAGCTCAGCAGGAAGTACAGCAGGGTCATAATAATGACTGACTGGGACAGGAAGGGAGGGCAGCTGTGCCGCGCGCTTTCAAACGCCTTCATTTCCAACGGTGTAAAGACGGTAGAGCATCTCAGGGCACAGATCGCTTCCATCAGCGTAGGGGAGTCAAAGGATGTTGAGGGGCTGCCGTTGTTTTACGAAAGGCTGCGCAAAAGAGCGCTCAGGTAGCTCGTGCCTCGCTTTCTGCGTTAAGCGAAACACATCCGTTGCGCTGAATTTCGAATCATTCATCGGATGCGTACAGCGTCTCTCCCCTCTCAAGTCTTGATGCGATGCTGAATGTCTGCAGCTCGGCCCTGTCCGTGGGTGAATGGGCCGCGACATAACGGGCTGCCGCGATCGCAACCAGTCTTGCTGATTCCGCAGACAGTTTTCCCCTTCTGACAATATTCATGCAGGCATCAATCAGCTGGTATGTGTGGAATTCCGCATCCTCACGCAGAACACATTTTGCAAGCAATTTCATCAGACTTAAAATTTCGCCTCCGCGGGCAAGATATGTGTTCACCAGATCCTTTGCCATTCCCGCGTCTTTCGCATTCATGGATTTTTCAAGTTCGTCGAGCGGCGACCGGACGCCTGACACAACCGAATGAACCTGGTCAATGTCCGCTGCGGGCATGTTTAGGAAACGGTTCAGATAAGTGTTCATTGCACCGTGGTAAATTGCTTTTATTACAGGTTCGTTGGAGAGCACCCTGGATGCCGAGTTGTACACCGCATTGGAATATGTGAATGCATGAAGGACGGTGATCCAGTCGTTGAATTCGTTCTGATCGTGGAAGAGGGCAATTCTGAATGCGGATGCAAGTGTCAGTGAAAAAGCACAGTCATGTGTCGTCCACCCCGATTTCAGCCTGCTTTCAATTGCCGAAAGTATTGCTTCAGGTTCCTCCTCGACGATCTTCCAAGCAAGAGCATCTATCTCTTCCGCAGATGCGTTTCTGTTCCCTCCATTATTCGCGATTGAACCTGCACGCCCTTCATATCCTGACAAAAGCGACGCG
>JAGVSJ010000034.1 GCA_019720975.1 Candidatus Sysuiplasma superficiale | reverse complement strand
CGATGAAAGGCTGCTGAACGAATCGCCCGTGGAGCTTCCTGTTTCGTGGCTGCACCATCCGCTCTTCGGCAGCGGCATAATCGGCACTGAAACCGAACTCAAATTGCCTGAATCAACGTTTGTGGTTGATGACTATCTCAACACCGGAAATAACCAGCTCAAGCCCGGACAGAAAGGTAAATGGCCCGATGCCCTCAGCACCAGCGGGGAGCACATAGATCTTTCGAGATTTCCGGAAAAGGGCAGTATGAATTTCGATGATCTTGTATACATACCGCATATCGGCGAAGGCTGGTTCAAACTGATCAATGAAAGGAAAAGAATCAGCTTTTACGCCCAGTGGGACAGTGAAATTTTTAAATCACTCTGGATATGGAGACCGTTCGGCGGTGGATCTTCTCCACCCTGGTTCGGAACAATATATGGTGCGGGCATTGAAATTGCAACGAGCTGGCCCGCAACCGGCCTATCTGAGCAGATAAGTAACGGGAGCGCATTCCGTCTGAAACCTTATGGATCCGTTTCAACGCAGCTTCAGTTCACCATAGATCAGTTCTGAAGGGCATCCCATGACCATATAAGTGATTTTTACTTCCCGAGCCACCGCCATTCCAGCCGGCACCTGAATATCTTGGGACTGATGGCCGCCGTTCTGCACCCTAGGGGGAATGAGGGGATCGGAGGGACGGAGATAACCGGATGTTTCTGCGCAATTCCGACCGGTCATAAATTTTAGGGGACCCCCTGATATAGTCATCGCAGTTACGTCAATCATGGCTATGACCGCTGAAAAAGGAATATTCGTGAGACAGGCGACAGGCCTTGTAAAGGGATTGCGCTGGTACGACGGTATAATCATGGCTCTGGCCTATTTCAATGTCGCAGTGGGGGCATTCCTTGTCTTCGGTTGGGGGAGCTGGCTCTTTCCCGGAGCAAACATGGTAATAACAATTGGCCTCGTAGGACTGATAGTGGATATCCCGGTCGTTCTGGTGTACAGCTGGTTTTCCATGCTGATGCCCAGGACAGGTGGTGACTACATCTATGTTTCTCGCAGCCTTTCGTCCTGGATGGGGTTTGCCGTAGGCCTGGTATTCTTCATCTTCCTGTCTGCGTTTTCGGTGGGGCAGAACGCATGGTTTTCAACAACAACTGTCATTTCCCCATATCTGGCAGCGATCGGTTCAACTAACAATATGCCGGGACTGGTAAACTTTGCAACTGAAATTACAAAGCCCGGCCCGAGCATACTGATAGGGTTCATTCTGCTCCTGATTGTGTTTTTTGTGCTGACACGGAGCAGCGAAACAGTACACAAGATAATGGCTGGTCTGTTCGTAGTTGCATTCATAGGGTGGCCGGTACTCTACGTGATTGCGCTCGCTGCGAGTTCAAATGCGCAGTTCATACATGCGTTCAATACTTATGCCCTGAAAAACAGCTTCCCGAGCTATGCCAGCGTGATAGCAACTGCCAGAACATCCGGCTTTTCGATAATACCTCCAACCTTCGGCGCATCAATACTGGCCCTTCCGATAGTCTATGCAACGGTCGCGTTTCCGCAGGGTATAACCTATCTCGGCGGCGAGGTAAAGAAGGCCAACAGAAGCCTTCCTCTTTCCCTGATTTCGAGTTTGTTCATTCTTGTGGGAGTAATAGCCCTGATGGGTTACTTTACATACAATGTATTCGGTTACAATTTTCTGGACGCATCCGCTTCCCTGGGCTTTACAGGAACACACTACCCATTTGTTTCTCCGCCGTATACCGACTATTTTCTTGCGATACTCTATCCCAATGTCCCGTTCAATCTCTTCATGATGGTTTCCGCACTATGCTGGGAGCTGCTCCTCATGATAATGTTCGGCCTTATGGCCACAAGGTTTCTCTTCGCATCCTCCTTTGACAGAGTGCTTCCCTCCTGGGTTTCAGACATAAGCGAGCGCTTTCATTCGCCTGTCAAGGCCTCCATCGTCCTGATGATCATTGCATTCATATTCCTGGCCTCCACAGCATTTAATTTCATCGTTACTTATTTTGACTCAGTGACTGCGTGGACGACAGCCTACATAATAGTGATGATTGCCGGAATAGTGCTGCCATTCAGGCGCAAGGACCTGCTTCAGTATGCACCGCCGATTGTGAAGAAGACAGTAGCCGGTATTCCTGTGATCTCCATATTCGGCGTGCTGGGTGTACTGTCCCTTGGCGTTGTTTTCTATACGCTGCTCCTGAATCCGGATGTCAGCGGCGCAACGGTTCTGGGTCTAACAGTTGTAACGATGTCCTACCTGGTAGGCATTATCTGGTACTTCGCATCTGTTGCCTACAAGAGGAGGAAATCCGGACTTGATCCTTCACTGGCATTCAGAGAAATACCGCCGGAATGAGCGGATTTACTGGTGATGAAAGCATGAAAATCAAGGACATAACAGCGACCTGCCTTTACAGCCCCGAGATCAACGAGAACGCTTCCGACTCCGCGCAGGATACAGTGGTTGTCGAAATACACACAGATGAAGACATCACGGGAATAGGGGAGGTTGATGCCCCACCTTCAGTTATCAAGAGTTACATCGACATGCCGTCGTCGCACGATATAAGCATGAGTGTCAAGAAGATAGTGGTGGGCGAAAATCCACTCGACATAGAACGAATCTGGCGCAAGCTCTACTACAGAACAATGATGGCCGGCAGAAGGGGGATTGGAATAAATGTCATCGGCGCCATAGACATGGCACTGTGGGATATTGCAGGCAAGTACTATGGTGAACCCGTATGGAGACTTCTTGGAGGGGCGCAGAAGGACTTTGCGCTTCCCTACGCGAGTCTGCCTACTCTGCAGGATCCGACGGATGTCCAGGAAGATTTGCTGAGGAGGCAGGTTTCCTTCGCACGGTCAAAGGGCTTCAGAGCGATTAAATTTGAAGAGCTTGTCAACAGCAGGGAACGCGACATCGAATCGGTTCGCCTTGCGAGAGAGACAGCCGGCGATAGTATCGACCTGATGCTCGATGCTTACTACTGCTGGCCTGACTTCAGGACAGCGGACATAGCCATTCGCGAACTGGAGAAGTTCAAACCGTACTTTGTTGAAACACCGCTGCAGGTAGACGATCTGGACGGTATGTCGAAATTGGCGGCAACCTCAAAGGTCAGAATCGCTTCAGGCGAACTGCTCACAACAGTAAGTGAATTCGTTGATCTCATAGACAGAGGAAAGGTGGATATCGCGCAGCCTGACATCGGCAGAGTTGGCGGCCTTTCCGAAGCGAGACGTATAGCAGACTACGCAAGGATCAGAGGTGTCCAGGTGATACCACACTGCTGGAAGACAGGAATCAGCATTTCGGCAAGCCTTCATTTCTGTATCGCAACTGACAACTGCCCCTATTTTGAATTCCTCGTCAAGGAACTTGCTCCATCATATCTCAGACTCAAGCTGCTAAAGAAGGAGCCCGAGCCAAACGACGGCCGAATACGGCCGCCAAATTCTCCCGGACTTGGAATTGAGCTGAATTATGACGTTGTTGAAGAGTGCAGAAAATAAGAGGGACCGATGAAGACCTGCGCAGCTCAAATGCAATATGTTTACGAGCAAACTCAAAGGTGGTTCAGATCGGAGTTCAGCGTAAGGGGTGAAAGCAGTGAAGAGACTCAGTGACAAGGTTTGCATGATTACTGGTGCAGGCAAAGGCATAGGAGCAAGCACGGCCATGAAGTTCGCCGAAGAGGGGGCAGTTGTGGAACTGTGCGACGTGGACGTTGCTTCGGGAAACAGGACTACGGAGTCAATAAGGAATGCAGGAGGCAAAGCATCTTTCACAGAAACGGATGTAACCGACGAAAGGAGTGTCGCTTCATGGGTTAATGAGGTGATTGACAGGAACGGAAGGATAGATGTACTGTTCAACAACGCCGGCATAAGCGCTGTAGGGAGGATAGACGAGATTGACAGAGACACCTGGGACAGAGTGATGTCTGTGAACCTGACTGGCGTCTACCTCATGTGCAAACATGTTCTTCCCATAATGATGAATCAGAGAAAAGGTTCAGTAATCAACATGTCGTCCTCAGTTGCCGAACTTGGTCTGCTCAGACGCGCAGCATATGCTGCGACAAAGGGGGCGATCCTTTCCATGACCAAATCAATGCAGGTCGATTATGCTCCATACAACATCAGGATAAATGCACTTCTTCCTGGAACAATATTTACTCCGTTCGTACAGGATTACCTTCGCAGATCATACAAGAGAGATATAGATTCGGCTATCGGTGAATTGAAGAAGAGGCAACTGGCAGACTCTCTTGGCGATCCAGAGGATGTTGCATGGGCAGCCGTTTATCTTGCATCCGACGAATCCAAATATGTCATGGGCACCGGCCTCATAGTGGATGGCGGAACAACATGCGGAAAACCTTTCTGACGAAATATGTTTCACCCGTATTGGGGCTCGCAGGGAAAAGTAAACGGAATGAATGGTTATGAAGGACGTCGGTGCATTGCTCAGCAGTGCGAAGGAGACAGTCGAAAGAGCTGAGTCGGAAGGAATAGTGCTTCGACTGCTCGGAGGCATGGCGGTGGCGGTCCTCTGCCATGACATCTATCAGAATTTCCCGATGCTTGCAAGGAAACCGCATGACATTGATTTTATGGGGTATTCGAAACAGTCGAGAGGCATATCAAAGATATTTTCATCGGAACTGGGTCTCGCGCCTGATCAGAGATTCAATGCGCTGTTCGGCAACCGGCGTTTGAAGTTTTATGATAATTCGGATCCCGGGAATCAGCTTGTTGTGGATGTCTTCCTGGATAAATTCATACAGAGTCATGAACTGCCGCTGCTCAAAAGACTTGGTATGTGTAAAATTACAGTGACGCCCACAGATCTGCTCTTCACCAAGCTTCAGATCTGGGAAATAAACGAAAAGGACATTCTGGACATCCTTTCGCTGCTCGTAAAGTACAGCCTCTCTGAAGGTGCTGATCCCGGCACAATAGAAACCGGCCGTGTGGGTGAACTTGTCGGAAACGACTGGGGGCTTTGGAAGACATCGATGCTGAACATTGATAAAACCGAAAAGTTCCTGGAAGGAAACGAAAGATTTTCGATGGTTAGGCCGCAGGCGATGCCGAAGATATCACAGTTACGTGCTCTATGCAAAGATTGCAAGAAGAGCATGGCGTGGAAGATGAGATCGCTGGTAGGGGAAAAGGTCCAGTGGTACGAGATCCCGGAAGAAGTATGACAGTAATGCCGTTGCAGCTGTGCCAGATCACATGGTAAAGTTTTCTATGAAGAAGGAGAGGATCTTTCTTTGTGAACTCCGTATATACTCATCAATCGTCGGAATGGAAAGGCTGGTTTTTTCTGCAATGTCCTTCAGGTGGACCTGCTTGGGAAATTCGAAATAACCCATATCATATGCCACCCTTACAATCTGCCGTTCCATCCTGCTGAGTTTTGAACCAATTTCTGTCGGGCTGCAGTAGTCAACCTGCCTGATCCTGAAATCCACAACCTTGCCGTACAGTCCGATGAGATCGAAGAAAGTATCCCTGTTTATGGCCGGTAACACAATGCGCCAGGACTCTTCGCCGTTTTGAACAGTTTCCAGCTTCTGAATGGCCCCCATCTCATATGCCAGCGATGATATCATCCCATCATATCCTTCAATAAGAGACAGGCGCACTGATGAGTTCTTTACGTTGTGCTTTGTTTCAAGTATCGCCTTCACTTTGCCGTGTCCTTTCATGGTTGATATGTATTTTCCAAGAAGGGAACGATCCCTGGACTTTGCCTCTATGACCACCCAGTTATATCCCCGATCTTTGAAAGGGTGGCAGTATAGCATCCGAATCACAAGATCCTTCAAATCGTTGGTGATGGCGGTCGTGCACCCCTCATGCATTATCTTGAAGTCCAGGCTTACGAAATCAAGAGTCCCCCCTTTCCTGGTTTCCATAATGGGAACCATGTGTCCCTCATACTTATAATTAACAGGGTTTGGAATTCAGCGCAGACATGTCGAATAGTTCCGTCTTCACCTGCCTGAAACTTCCGGGCCTTTTCAATTGAATTATAGCGGCTGAAAGCGAAAATCGAAGCATCTCCTGCTGATAATTGCCAAACTGACCGACACGAGGATTCAAAATATGACATAACGCCACTTGCAGGCTGGACGGGCATTTCCAGGCATCGTTCAATCGCGGCACAAATTGACTGGAAATGGGTTCATGGCTCCGGCCCGAAGCAGGAAAGCGTGAAATCACTTCTTCCCGCCGAACTCCTCGCCAATGATCTTCAGGAGCTCAAATACCACACCTACCCCCTTCTTGACATCAGGGTCTGAAAGGGACAGGAGTGACATCCCTCCCTTCTTCGGCTGCGCCGCTTCCAGTCTTTCCTCTATGGACTCATCTGTTATCGCCCTTATGACGCGGGCAGCTATCGGCGACGACATCATATCGATAAGGCCGTGGAGGGAATTCCACTGCGAAAGCAGCTGCGAGAAAATGGACGCGATGTTGGACAGAGCCTCGTCATTCAGGCCGTCCCTTAGGAATTTAAGGACATATGCCGCGTCTGCAAGCGCCTCGATTGTTCCGTCACGCTGCATCCTTGAAAGTGTTTCAAGGGCTGAAACGAGCTCACCCGATGAAAGCAGCGCTGAGTACTGCCTGAGAAGAGACAGCATTTCGCTGAGGTTGGATGCAATGTTCTCAACTGCTTCGTCGTTCAGTCCATCACGCAGGAATTTGAGTGCGTATGACGCGCTGACAAGCGATTCGAACACACCGTCCTTCTGCATGGCGGAAATCTGTTTCAGCAGGTCGGAAACGCTTTCCCCCTCTGTTTCAAGGCTCTTCAGTGCGCTCATGGAGCTTTCGGAGGATATGGCTGCTGCCGCCTCTGCGATGCGTCCGGCCGCGGACGCGAGAGATTCTATTGCTTCGTCGTTCAAACCGTCCTTGAAAAATCGCACTGCAGCCAGAGCTGCCGAGAGCGCGTCGATCTGCCCCTCTTCCTCCATCCTGGAAAAATTATTGACAAGTGCATTGAATCTGGGCAGATTTGCAAGGAATTCACGCAGCTGCCTTTCCTCTTCTGCGCTCAACGACACGCCCACTGAACCTTCAGAGTTTGCACCGCTCATACAATCACCATATGTCAATAAGTCTTCTTCCCTCCGAGGAATCAAGGAAGGACGTCAGTCCGCCGATGCCGTCAACAAGTTCGGTGAAATCCTCCTTCTTGAGACCGAAAAGGCTGGAGGCCATGCTGCAGGCCGTCAATCTCAGTTTGCCGCCATTCTTCGCCTTCTTCAGATAGTCGACATACTTTCCTCCGTTTTCCTTTTCAGCAATCCTCTTTGCGGATTCGGCTTCGCACAGAACGGATGGGGTTTTGCAGAAGGCCTTGACTGCATCCATGGTAGCGAATATCTCCACGTCTTCTCCCATTGTTGATGCGAGAAATGCTGTCATTGCGGCGAACTCCAGCCTCTCGAGATGGTTTGAACCCAGTATGATGGAAATTGCCAACTTGAACACCACTGGGGCATCATATCATCGTCTTTGCGTGCAGGCTCCAGTATAGTTTGTTGTACGCGAGCTTGCTCCACCAGTACACCTGCGAGGGTGTCGGAGGGACAGGCGGGTGGTTGTAGTCGAACTTTATGTATGTCGCCTGGTCCATGCCGGTCGCTATAAAGCAGAAGACCGAACCGGGATATGTCTTCTTGGCATCATTGCCCGTTATGTCTGCAGCCACGTTATGGCTGACAGTATACGATTCATAGTCTGCCGTGGAACCGGCCTTCGAGATTGCTATGTCCGTGGTATCGCCCATGGCGTGTATGTCGTCATGTCCCTTGACGAGCAGTGTGAACTTGTCGGTGGATATCCAGTTCCTCCTGTCTCCGAGACCGGAACTTCCGATGACATCCGCCCCCTTGTGCGGCGGCACGCTGACCAGCATGTCGTAGTCGAGGGATTCACCCTCCTTGGAGGTTATCTTCTTCGCAGACGGATCCACGGAGGCAAGGGTAAACTGGCTGTGGACGCTGATATCCCTCTCGGCGAATATCCTGGTCATCATCCTGTTGACGTTCGGTATTCCAAAGACGCCCGGAACGGGATAACAGTAATGAAGCTGAACCTTGTCCCTGATTCCCTTCTTTCTGAAATAATCGTCGAGCATCAGTGTTATCTCAAGAGGCGCGACAGGACATTTGTGGGGCAGCAGTGCAGTGTCGACCACAATCTTTCCTCCGCTGAATGACTGCACCTTCTTCCACATCTCCTTTGCGTTCTCAAGGTTGAAGAAGGTGTCGGCGCCTTCTGCAAATCCGGGTATCTCGTTGAACTGCAGATGCGAGCCGGTCGAGATGACAAGATGATCATATTTGTGCACCGAACCGTCAGCTGTCGAAACAGAGCGATCCGCCGCATTAATCGAAGTTATAGTTCCCTTGTCCCCTGAAAGGAAACGGACATGCCTGTCCAGAACAGATCTTTCCTGGACATATGTCTCTGATGGTTCCATCACCCCCATTGAGACCAGAAGGAAGCCTGGCTGGTAGAAGTGCTGTTCGCTCCTGTCCAAAACGGTTACAGCGACTTCCCCTCTTTCAATCTCGGATGAGACCTTCTGTGCTATCCTGTTTGCAACTATCGTTCCTCCAAGCCCACCGCCCGCGACCAGTACATTCTTCATTCCTATTTCACCTTCCGAAGAACAATTCTGAACCTGCCATTCTCATCAGTATTCACAACAACTTCGTTGCCTGTCCTTCTGGCCCAGACAAGTATGTCATTCCTGGTGGCTTCGTCACCAAGAAGGATGGCAACACCCTCCCCCGGATATGCATCATTCATTGCGGCGGAGAGTTCACCTATGGGACCAGTGCAGTTTTCAGAAGTTGCATCAATTGTCTTGTAGAGCTTTATATCCTGCACACAATTCCCTCCTTACGACAGTAGATAGCAAAAGGGGTATGAATAATTAGTTGCTGATGCGCGGGATGAAAGCGGGAAAATCTGCCTTTGAAAGGCGCAGAACAGAAAGGCACTGCTGAAGAGCCAGGAGATGATGCGCTCATGCATCCGGTTAAGAGACGGAAGGCACCATTATCGGAGCCATGAGCATGGCATCGAATGCGCCTGTCACGCCCGGCAGGCAGGTCCCGCTGATGTGTCATGAGAATGCGGTGATAACAGGCAGCGAAGTTTGAAATAATGAAAAGGCGAGGTCCGTTCATGCTCAGGCGCAGGCTGAAGGAGACAGAAAAGGTTTTAAGACTTGAGCCGGAAGGCATATCATTCGACGAAGGCGAGCCAAGGAAGATTGGCTATGAAGAGATCATACTTCAGAACGGCCACAGGATTTGCATGCATCCCATACTGGGCATTCCCGAGGAATGCCCGGGGCTATATGAGGAAAGTTTTGCAAGAAGACTTAAGGGAGAGATACTGAAGGGTATTGAAAGGGAGATAAGGAGAAGGATTGAAAGACTGCTGTCGCAGACTTCGAGGGAGTTTGCAAGGTATATGCTTGACGGAACGCCGGACAGGGAATATCAGGCAAGGATGGACGAGCTGAAGGCGCAGTACAGTGTACTCACCAATGCACTTGCCATTGTTGAAGGCATGACATCGCCGAATTTCGGACATCCATCCACTGCTGAACTACCCGAAGAGGATCACAGCAGAGACAATGTAGGCAGAGGAAAGAAGGGCAAGGGCGAGTGAAGGCATGTAGAGACGGAGAAACCTGATCTTCCTCTTCCCCTGGAGTCTCGACGAAATCGCCTGAAGCATCAGCGCGGTTATGAGCGTATACACAAGGTACTGCCTTTCCGTGGTGTAGAGCGCAAGACTCTTCAGATAAATGGCTGAAACAAGTATCGCAACCGCGGCTGCAATTTCCAGAACGAATACCCCGTGCGCCGACTCATTACTTGCGGAAAGCTGTGTGTTGGCGGTATAGAGGGCGAAATTCAGTGAAAGGAAGATTATGGCAAGCGTCCCGTATTGCCAGAGGACATGCAGATAAGGGGTGAAACCGATGCCGTATATGAGCAGGTGTATTGCGAATGTGAAAAAGATAAACAGGTTGACGGACAGAGAGTGGTAGGCGATGTCAGGATACTCCGTCATGGGCAGAAGATAATTCCTCCTGACAGAATTGCGCAGCTGGATCGTTATAAATTCGCCCGCGAGGAAGGCAGGAACAGCGGCAATCATCCAGGGGACAAGATTGATGAACTCGACTGCAAGCAATTTGACTCTCCCCCTCCGCTCACGGCACTTCATAGTAGAAATGATTGATTAAATGTAGTGTGACGTGGAAGGTGAGGACAACGCTGCCTCCGAAAAGAACGGTGCACTGTGAAACGAGCTGTGAGTTGAAGAGCGTGTCTGTGACCACTGTCACCGTCATATTCAGCGGAAAAGAGGGAGATAGAGGGGCTGGCGAGGAAACGGAAATCAGCCCGGCAGATGAGGAGTATGACATCTCGGGATACACGGACGTAAGATTCGAAAAGTTGAGGGAAAGGCTTTTCAGCGAGGTAAGATTGACACCGGAAAGCGGAGAGGAATAAACGACAGATTTCAAAACGGATGAAAGGATGAAACAGGTGTAGTCGGCAGGACTGATGGGGAGCACGGTGTAACTCCATTCTCCGCCGGCGGCGGATTGTGCGATTTCCCCGCCTGTTGAGGAAACCACTACCGATGAATTGTGAATTGTGATTTCAGAAACAGTTCCGGTGTCAAACGGCGGAACTCCAAGGGGGGCGAAGGAGAGCATCACAGGTTTCAGTGAGAATGTATATTGAGCGACGTAAACCGGTGTGCTGTTTTCGGGGGAGATTGCATAGACATAATGGTCTCTTGAGTTTCCGGCCGAATCTGGACCGGATGCAATAGATATTGCACGAGATGCCGGGATACTGCCTGATGTTGTCCATGTGGCAGACGAGGAGATGAATTCAGCTGTTTCGGCTGAAGCGGAGATGGCGAATATGACGAAGCCATGTGCTGCATGGAACTTTCCTGACGCCGCTGTACCTTCTATCGCCACGGATGAAAGTACGGGCAGGGGGGAAGAAGAGTGCGTGAAGGTGTATAAAGGAACACCTCCGGGAGGGAATGTGATTTCCAGAACGTCACCCGTGATTGTTACCGCAAATACATCATAGCCGAAAGAGGAGAGCGATGTCCAGCTCGAATGTGAGAATGATGCAGGCACGATCCCCCATGCGGCGGAGAAATTGAACCAGGTCCCGTTTGCAAAGCTGTATGAGTAAAGATAGCCTTCCATCGTCAGAATGACAAGATAGAGGGGCGGTGAAGGGGCTCCGCCGTCAGCTGAGGGCACGGCAGCCAGCCCGGTTACGGGTCCCTTTCCCTTTGCGCAGTGCGTGCCTGCGAACGGCGATCCAACCGTGCCTGTCCTGCCGGACGGAGACAGGGAATAGACCCGGCCATCCGTCTCAGCGAGATAGATGTTTCCCTGGCTGTCCGCAGACATTGCGGTGACCCAGTTGTCTGTCAGATTGAGGGTGTAGCCGCCGGCGGAATCGGTGATGTTTGTAAGAGGAGTGCTGTCCTGCCGGTACAGCGCAATGGGAGACGGTGCCGCATGGGTTGAGGCACCTGCACCGTATGAAATAACGGCATTGCTCCCCACTGCTGAGCCCTGAAGCAGCACAATCAGAATGCAGGCTGCATTAAGGAGCGCCCCTGCATTTATACATAGACCGGAACGCGGCATCTGAAATTACGATCCTTATCAGGGCAGTGTTTCAGACATTGTACTGGAAGGTCAGCTGCCCTGTTCCTGTCGAACCGCCTGCGACAACGAAGCTGAAGTATAGCTCCACATTCCCGCTTGAGGCAGGGAGTGCTATGTGAGCACCTGTGGTCCAGAGAGTTCCAGACACTGAAGTTCCGTCGAACGTCATGGGTGAGGTGCTGTAGTACATTTCAACACCTGCGGGGAGTGTTCCGTTAATGTAGACTGATGCAACAGCTCCTGCCGGCCATTTGGTGGATGCGTTGTATATCTGAAGGACATTGAGAAGATAGACATCAGATGAGTGTGCGGTGGAGTTTACGTTTATGGTCGTGCCGGATGCGACATTGCCGTTCGAGTCCTCAATGGCGGAAGTCAGGCCCAGGGATGACGCGATGGAATAACCTGGACCCTGCTGCAACCTGAATGGTGACGGTATTGCGCTGGTGCTCATCGGATACACGAAACCGATTACCACGCTTGCGACAACCAGGCCCGGCACTATCGCAAGAAGCAGACCGTCAAGCAGCATTATGCGCTTCAGCGTCGAAAATCTACCTCTCAGATGTGCGTTTTTGCGTGCGGTGAATCTTCTTCCGTTCTTATCATCGTACATTTCAATACACTCTTGCATAATGAACATCCTCTGAAACATAGACCATTTCATCAGAGTCCATTCGGATTTGGTCTCCGTCGGTTCTTTAAATATAAGTTGCTGCGAAATTATCAAAATTGAAAAAAAAGCAGTGACGCGGAAACTGATTTGCCTATCACCCCGTCGAAGTGCTGAGCGGCTGCGCTCGGGATTATCCGCTTTCCGGCCGGTACCGATTTCCTTTGAAAAATAGAGAAATCTACGAAAAACGCAGACGCCGGATGACCCGTACATGAACCATCAGTATTTTATATTAATATATTAATCGGACCTCCGGTGGGTAGCGTATAATGCCTGTGTGGATGCACTCCTTTGGACTGGCAGATTGTTCGTGCTGCATATGGCGCACCGAGGCTGTCAGCATGAAACCGGAGAGAACTACACAGTGATGCCGTTATCCCGAAAGAAAGATTGAGAGATGAGAAGATGAAGATATCAGACGGATTTAATGGAACTGGAAAGTTGAAGATGCTTGCTGTTGCGCTTGTGGCCGCAGCAATGATTCTGAGCGCGTTTCTTGTTTTTGGAGCTGGACTGTCGCTTGCGAGCACAGGGGTGAC
>JAGVSJ010000033.1 GCA_019720975.1 Candidatus Sysuiplasma superficiale | reverse complement strand
CGCTGGCGATGTGGAGCCACGCATCGAATTCAGAACCTGCCTTCGCCGGAGAGAGCGAGGCAATGGTCGAAGAGACATACATCCGCTTGCCCTTATGGACGGGCTTGACCGCATCCCTGCCGTCCCGCTCTCTCGAGGCACGGATCATGTCAATGGCCTCTCTCGCCGCCACCTTGCGAAGACGGGCCGACAGCCAGGTGCCTGGAACGGCAATGACCTCCTTGAGGAGTTCCTTCTTCGGTGGTGGAGGGCCATGCCCCCACCAGAGATTGATGAAATGATTCACCACCCGTCCATACTCCGCCAGGACAGTGGCGAGTAGCTCCCGTTTGATCTGCGTGGCTTCGGAGAGGGAACACCTGGTGGAGCGTATGACCATCATTCGTCACCCACCAGCCTTTCCAGGGCCCTCCATAACGGT
This sequence comes from Candidatus Sysuiplasma superficiale, assembly GCA_019720975.1. GTDB lineage: Archaea > Thermoplasmatota > Thermoplasmata > Sysuiplasmatales > Sysuiplasmataceae > Sysuiplasma > Sysuiplasma superficiale. Next base: position 12,675 of record JAGVSJ010000033.1, on the reverse strand, counting down.
CTGTTCGACTCCAGTTTCGCAATCAGTTCGAGTTTGTCCGGTCGTTCATATTGCTTCAAGTCCTCAATGAGAGATTGAACGGACAAGGTTTCTCCGCCCTTGAGCGCATACAGATAATTATCTGCGGAGAAGTAATCACGCAGGAGTTTTGCCAGGGCCCGGTTGTCCTTCAATAATTTTTTTGCGCTCCCCTTCTCGCCTTCCAAACGGTTACGGTTTTTGAAATACCAATACGCTTTTGAGCCGCGCCCGATTAGATCTTTACACTTGAGGTGTGGAGACTCTGAGAGGGAGTCAATGGGGAGAACTGGAGCGAGAGAGCGAAGCGAACGAGCGTTTGAGCTTGGCGTAATGTAAAGGATCAAACATCCGGAAGGCAATCACAGGACGGTGACTGCATGACCACAAAGAGGATGATCGCTGCAAGCGAGAAGATGGCAATACTGAACGAGGGCATGCAGCCCGGTGCTGTTGTCACGGAACTGTGCAGGAAGCACAACATCGGTTCATCGACATATTACAAGTGGAAAAAGGAGGCTGTCCAGGGCATGAAGGAGGCCGTCACCGGACCCAGCAAAGAAGTCATTGCACTCAAGCAGGAGAATGCACGCCTCAAGAAACTCGTTGCGGAAGAGGCGCTGCTCATTGACCGTCTCAGAGAGCTCAACGAGACACTCTCACGGGGAAAAAACGATGGAAGGAGGTTGTCGCAGTGATGATCAGCTCAAACGAAATCAGGCCATCCACTGCGGGAACAGTCCTGCACGTCACAAGGCAGTCCTTCTACTATGAGAGAAGACAGCCCGCGAGGCGTCTCAGGGTTGATGAATCAGAGAAGAGAAAACTCATCCTGGAACTCGCCGGAGAGAACATCACATACGGTTACCGCCGCATCCGGGCCCTGCTGAAACGGCAGGGTGTATTCATAAGCAGGAACAGGGTAAGACGCATCATGGGTGAAATGCACCTGCTCAGGGAGGCGCATTTCCCCAGGCCCAGATTGCCACAGACAGGCAATCTCATCTCTGACACTCCCGATGTCCGCTGGTATACGGACATCACATACATCGAGACAACGGATTTCGGTTCCTGTGCATTCATCGAAATAGAGGATTCATGCACGAGGGAGATACTGTCCTGGAACTTCCTTGCATCATGCGGCGCATCGGAGGCGTTCTCAGTCGCCGAGGAGGCAGTCATGAACCGCTTCCCTTCAGGCAGGGCCGATGGCCTCCGCCTCAAGACAGACGGCGGCAGCCAGTTCACATCGACAGCATTCAGGGAAGGGTGCAGACTGCTCGGAATAACGCTTGATGCAATAAGGAAGAGGAAACCTGAGGACAACGGGATGATCGAGTCTCTTCACGGTCATTTCAAGAACGACTATGTCTTTATCCAAGAATCCATGAGCTTCGTTGAAACGAAGCTCATGCTTGCCGGTGCCGTCAAGCACTACAACGAGAAGAGACCACATTCCTCACTCGGCTACCTGACACCGAGCGAGTACAGGAAATCTTTTGAGCAATCTGTTGAGAAGGAGGTAATTCAATGAATAGCAGAAAAGAAAGCGGATCCAGGGAGACACATTCCCTCTCCTCTCGACTCCACACCATGATCGTAAAGATCATATCTAGGCACGTCAGCACACAGGCACTGTTCATTGTTTCCAAACGATGGCTCTACCATACGCACAGCATGCTGAAGAACAGTAAACCCTATCGCGAGAGAATGCCTCTTGGATCCATGAGGGGAAATAGAGAGTCCTTCGGTTCCAGTGGAATGGAGTGAAACAGCAGCACAACTCATGGTGTCAGACATAGGAGAAATACTGTTCCCCCTGCATCCCCTGTGATCCAGATAATCTCTTATAGGTTCCAATCAAGAGAGGAACAGGGAAGCTCTGGATAAGTTCCTTCTGCCTCTGGAGGTCGCAGATTTTGATACGGCGGCAGCGGCCCCTACGGAGAGATACGGGCCAGCCTTGAGAAGAGCGGAAAACAGATAGGTTCTCTCGATATGCTAATCGGCGCCAGTGCTCTGTCTATTGGCGTCCCTCTGGTTACAAACAATGCGAGGGAATTCAAGAGAATCAAAGGTCTTGAGATTCAACAGCCCGATTTGTGACCGGCAATGCCCTCGTATGCCGCCGTTGCATGCCGAAAATGACCCTATCTGTGCAACCGCTCATGAATCAATTAGCCACATCCTGTTTTCGAACCTCAATGCACATATCCAGGCAGCTGCACATGGCGTAAGTTGACATCAATTTCGAGCCTGGAACGAACTGTGGTTCCAGTCATCCTGCCGATATTCGAACTTCGATGTCGGTGCACCTATAATTGCAGTCAAATTGTATGAAGTGCTTCAGCCATCAGCAATCAGCATGCTGCGCATTGCAGGAATCAGCGCGTTGATTTGTCTTCGGCGGAGGCAACGGATAATAATTGCCATTATACCATCATAAATATTAAATGACATTATGACATGCATATAGATCGATGGAAGAAGTGGCCGGAGTAGACAGGGCTGGTCGGATAGTGATACCCAAGGTAATTCGGAAGGCCGCTGGCATCGATGAAGGAACGAAGGTCATTATTACAATGACAGGAGAGGGGCGCATAGTTATACAGAAATTGGATGTTAAATCAATAGCCGCACGCCTTGAAAGAGAACTCGCTGGCAAAGACGTCGATGAAATAGCTGGCCGCATCAGGAAGGAAATCAGTGCACGCATCAGAAAGACGTATCCAGACCTTTCTCCTTGATACCAACGTCTTCGTAGCGGCTATAAAGAATCCAGGCAGAGAGACAGGCACACTTCGGTTCCTGCTGGAATTGATTCAGAACGAGGAAATGTTGCTCGTCGGAAACGAATATTGGGTAGAAGAGATGCTACGATATGCTGAGGAATTTCATTCTCAAACAGCCGCCTCCTTGGTTGCAGCTGTTCTCAACAGGACGCGAGTGGTGCGCGTCGGAAGCAATTTTGTTTCCATATGTGCCAGGTCTATGTCGACAAACGATCCGGCAGACATCCTACACGCAGCTACTTGTCTACAGGAACGTGCAATCCTCATCACAAATGACAAGCACTTCAATCAGATAAGGGATGAACATGTTATCGAAGTTTGGAGCATAACCAGGGCGATAAAGTCTGGTGTTTCCACTATTCAAGCCAAAGATCGCCATAAAGAGTGAAACAACTAACACCAAGAAGAGTGACATAGGCCCTCGGACTGCCATCCTTAAGGGGCATCTGATTCATTTATAGACACAGGTATCAATGCACATATCCCGCCAGCCGCACATCGCCCAAGCTGACCTGAGATTCGAGCCCAAAATGACGGAGAAAGTCAGTTCGTGTAACCGGAAATCGAACCTTAAGACTCGAATCCAGCCGGTCACACCCCCTGTCCGTTTCAGAAGATTCGTTCTCTATCTATTCAATGACTGTCTCAGGCTTGCAGCTCATGTTAGGGACTTCTTCACACCAGTTGAGCAACCTGAATAGAATATAGACTTATATGGCTACTTTAATCAGCAGTGATAGCAAAGTAGTCATTATGGCCACAATATTTAAATTCAAGTAAAGCGTAGCCATACTTGATGTCCTTCATCGAAACTCAAAGGCATGGAAATCACAATTACTATTATCTGGTAAAGAACGTGAGGACCAACACTTCCACCGTAAAGAAGTATAGAATTTTCCTTGGAAGGGAAATGCCCCCACCCGAAGAATTGCGCAAGCATCTTATCGAATTGGAAAAGCGGTCAACTCCCCGGTTCAAAACCACTTGGCTGCAAAGGGAAATGATAGAGAAGCTGGATGACATCAGAGCATCGCTGATCACAGCATACAGAAAGCCGATTGAAGCAATACCCAAGGACTTTCTCGTGAGATATACTTACAACACAAACGCGATAGAAGGCAATAGGCTCACCTTACGACAAACTGCCCTGCTACTCAGCGACAGAGTGTCTCCTGCTGGTGCAAGGATGGATGACGTGATAGAGGTCCTGAACGCAGCAGATGCCTGGGATCATGTCAGGCAGTACACAGGACCTCCTGACAGTCGATTCTTGCGCAAAGTGCAGTACGAGGTAACAAAGAACACCCCGTGCCGAATTCAGGGCGACTTCAGGGATGTGGAAGTCAGAATCTCGGGCTCTTCTCATATTCCACCAGATGCCTCTGAGGTCCCAAAGCTGCTCAACACGCTGGTAACGGAGATTCGCACCAGGAGAAAGCGCAATCATCCTGTGGAACTTGCGGCTTATGTGCACAATAGACTTGTGAACATTCACCCCTTCACGGACGGAAACGGCAGAACAGCAAGGCTCATAATGAACTGGATTCTCATAAGGACAAAATTCCCTCCAGTAATAGTGGAAGCGGTGGAAAAGGAAAACTACTACAGTCAATTGGAAAAAGGGGACAAGGGAGACCACAAGCCATTTGCATTGTTCCTGGCCAGTCTGCTTATAGACCAATATGCGGTGAAAGAATCGCGAGCGCATTCCCCGGTCTTCAGGCCGGGGTGAGCGAGCGTGAATTATTATGACCGTGATGTATATGCCGGAACAGCGACTCCAGATGTATCTGCCATTCAAATACCGTCTCTATCCATTCCGCAATCAGGAGAGGGAACTTCTCCGCCAGCTGGACGAACTCAAGTTCCTCCATAACTACGCGCTCGAACAGCGCATCGACTCATGGCGCCTGCAGAAGAAGTCCGTGAGCTATACGGACCAGCAGGCATCCCTCACCCGGTGGAGGCATAACGACATGGACGGACTCGGACGCGTTTACATCCATGTGGCACAGGACTGTCTTCACAGACTCGACAACGCATTCAAATCGTTCTTCAGACAGATTACAGATTATCCCCGTTTCAAGCACGAAATCACATCCCTCACCTATCCGGATGCGTACAACGGTTCTGTGGCTATTACGGAAGGCAGGAGAGACACGAAGCGCCTGCATCTGTCGAAGATCGGCGATGTACCCATAAAGTACGACAGGCCGCTTCCGGCCGGTCGCATCAAGACTTGTACCGTGAAGAGGGAAGGCGACAGATGGTACGCGGTGCTCACTATTGAAGTGGCAGATGCTCCGGTGCATGCCGTCACAGAGCCTGTCAACCCAGTCGGCATCGACCTCGGTCTCAATCACATTGCAACACTTTCGACAGGCGAGACCGTTGAACCGCCAAAGTTCTTCCGTCGCTCGGAGAGGAGTCTCAGGCGTGCACAGCAGAAGCTCTCACGCGAGATAAAAGGCTCGAATAACTGGAAGAAACAGAAGATCAGGGTTGCACGATGCTATGCAAAAGTCAAAGACAAGAGAATGGACTTTGCACACAAGCTCACCACAGGATGGGCGAAGCAGCATGACCTGATAGCATTCGAGGACATGGACGTGAGAAACATGGTTCACGGTCACTTCGCCAAATCCATATCCGATGCGGGATGGGGAATGTTCAGGCAGATGTGCTCATACAAGGCACCACGCAGTAATGGAATGTACATAGAAGTGCAAACCATCAACACCACTCAGGAATGTTCGAAGTGCGGCAGGACAGCAGACCCGCCGCTCGAACTCGAAGACAGGGTTTACCGGTGTCCCTGCGGACATACAGAGGATCGTGATGTAAATGCATCCAGAAACATCCTCGGCAGGGCACTGGCGGCAGTAGGGCAGGGCATGCCCGAATTCACGCGCGTGGAGACTGGGCCTCCACCTTCCCGGAGCGGAAGGCGAGTCCGGTCGTCGAATCGCAAACCGCCGGCGGCAAAGGGAGTCACTTTCTGATGCCGCCAGGAACCCCCGCTCTTCAGGGCGGGGAGTATGTCAGCAACATACTCGTGTGGATTGAGGAATTGGCATTCCCGCCACATTCTGTCGATACTTATTAGTACAATACTTAGTATTATGTTACTTAATTATGTTCGTTGACAGGGAATTCGAAAGAAAGACTCTCCAGGATATGTACGACAGACTAGGAGCGCAATTCATCTTCATATATGGAAGAAGAAGGATCGGGAAGACTGAACTCATAAAAAACTTCATGAGCGGCAAGAAGGGCGTTTACTTCTTTGCCCAGGATGAAGATCTGAGAATAGAACTCGATAGACTCTCTGAATCCATGTCGAAACAGTTGGGAAAGTTCGTCCGGTTCAATGACTGGGATGGTTTCTTTTCAGCACTCGCCAAAGAGGCGGGAAAAAGGCTCGTATTCTCCATAGATGAGTTCACATATTGGATAGAGCAGCAGCCTGGCATTCTTTCCATTTTCCAACGGGGCTGGGATGAATATCTCAAAGACACGAAGATATTTCTGATATGTTCTGGTTCACTAGTCTCGCTCATTGAGAACTCCATGAAGTACGGGAGTCCGCTTTATGGGCGCAGAACCGGTCAGATACGTGTTTCTGCACTTTCACATAACAGTCTTACTGACTTCTTTCCCAGTTACTCACTGGAAGAGATAGTTCAGACTTATTCTGTGTGTGGAGGCATTCCGTTTTACCTTTCGACTTTCGACAGCACGATCTCTCCCGAGAAGAACATTGACACCATCGTATTCAACAAGGCCGGTATACTGTACGAAGAAGCCGAGTGGCTGCTGAGTGCCGAAGTGAGGGAGCCTCTGATATATATCAACATAATCGCGGCCATAGAAAGCGGGGCAACTACCTATTCAGAAATAGCGGACAGGTCAAAAGTATCCATCACTAACCTGGGAAAGTATCTGAAAGTGCTGACTGAAATGGGCATATTGAAAAGGGAATCGCCCGCGATTGGGAATGCCAGGCCCGTGTACATTGTCGCGGACAATTATGTCAGGTTTTGGTCGAGATTTGTTTTCCCTAACAGGGAAAATATTGAAATCGGCAATTTCTCATTAGACGATGTTCGATCTCAATTCAACCAGTATGTCTCTGAAACGTTCGAACTTATCGCAAGGGAGTCCATTCCTCAACTATACAGGCAGAAACTTGTTCCCTTCTCCGGCAAAGTTGGTAGATACTGGAAAGACGAAGTTGAAATCGATGTTGTATGTGTCGCTGCTGAGAGGCTTATGGCTCTCGAGGTCAAATGGAAGAATCTGGATTCGGACGAAGCAAATAAACTCATAGACCAGATGAAAAGCATCCTGGGGACTGAGAATGCTGTTTATGGTGTGATTGCCAGAAGTATTAAAGATAAGGAGAAGGTCGACGGCCCCGCAATAGAATTGCACGACCTGTTTCCCGGCACCACTTCGAAGCATAGAAAACAATGAGGCCATGTTCCAAACTTTTGCGAGCCAGTAAAGGAAACTGTCCAATCCATTGCCCAATCAGGACTTAAGGGCGGCGGCGCCCTGCGACGTTATGAAAACAGTGAAGTCATCCGGCCCGTTCTCTTCAAGGGTGATGAGACTACCTTCCCTCAGTCTTTCTATTCTCTTCATAAGGTCGGGATAAGCGATGCCCTTCATTACTCTGGCCAGTTCAAAAAGGAGTTCTTCTTTGTCAATGCCAGCCTTTCCCTTCTTCTCTGCTATTGACAGTATATCGACTTCTATTGCACCCAGCTTCAATACTTACACACCCGGCGGGTACAGCATAGCTGTTATATGCGTTAAAGTTTATGCCGCAATTCCACCTGTTGGAACTGAAATAAGTGTGACAATGCCTCAGAGTTGATTGATTGACTGAACGAAAATTTGCACTTGGTTGTGATGTCGGAGCTACAAAGGTATCCGTTACTGTCGCAGGCGGGCCGGGAGTTATCGACGACAGGATTGTGGATACGACCCACAGAATGAGGAAACCGTCAGATCTTGTTTTGGAAGTGTGCGCAAATATTGACAAACTGCTGGAGAGGAACGGGCTGAACATTTCCGGCTGTATCGGCCTCGGCGTTGCCATTTGTGGTTTTGTCAGGAGCAGGGAAGGGGTCATAGTCGCATCGCCCAATCTCGAAGGATGGAGTGACACGCCACTCGGCGACCTGCTTGCCGGGAAGCTTGGCGTGCCTGTAATGATTGATAATGACGCGAATGTGGGCGCGCTGGGAGAGTTCAGATATGGCGGGATCGCGGACGGCCGGGATTTTCTTTACGTCACGCTGAGCACAGGCATAGGCGCAGGCATCATAATCAATGGCAGGCCGTACGAGGGTGCCTGCCATGTGGCAGGTGAACTTGGTCATACCACAGTAATAATGGACGGCCCGAAGTGCAACTGCGGCAAAAACGGGTGTCTGGAGACCATCTCCTCAGGACTTGCAGTCGAGAGGATTGCCAACGACAGACTCGGAAGGGAGGAGACGTCTCTGAAAAAGAGAGCTGCAGAAAGAGGCGGGAAGGTTGACGCAAAGACTGTCTTCGAGGAGGCAAGGAAGGGGGACCTGCTTTCCATGGAAATCGTGGATAATGCATGCAGATATCTCGGCCTGGCGCTGTCCAATGCAGTGATGCTTCTCAGTGTTTCCTCCGTGATCATAGGCGGGGGAATGGCCAATGAGGGAGAGTATCTGAGAAAGAAGGTGGAGCATTACATGAGGAAGGATATAGCGAAGGGACCAAATGAGCAGGCGGAGCTCCACATCTCTGCCAGGCCCACCGGCGTCGTGGATCTCGGCGCGCTTGAACTTGTATTTGAGGGAAAGGCTCCTGGACATGAACCGGCAGGCAGAGGGAATGCTGCTCCGTTGCGGACGTAGGCTCTGATCGACTTTTCGTTGAAATGACATGAAGGCTTCCTCACACATCTTTTCATTCATAAGGCCATCTGCTTCATGCTGCTGGCTGCAGAGAAATGCACCGGGTTCGACTGTGACTATCTGTTCTGTGCCCGATTGCCGGCGATGAAGGTGACTGCGGCAATCAATTACGGCACCAAAAGAAAACCAGCGACAAGCTATCGAAAAATGCCAAACCTAGGTTTAATAAGTGACATACGATACTATTTTGCACGTCAAACGGAGGAGATACTCACGAATCCCGAAAAGAATTCTCTGACAAGCAAGATGGAAGTTGAAATTGATCTGCTGAAGAGGCATGTGGCCGTTCTGAAGGCGATCATAGGACATCAGCCGATCGGCATACTGAAGTTGTCTGAACAGCTCAATTATCCGCAGCACAAAGTCCGTTATTCTCTGCGGATTCTGGAACAGGAGGGGCTCATCATTCCTTCACCCAACGGTGCTGTTACAACGGCGGAAATAAGGCCGTTTCTTGAACACCTGAAGGGCGTTTTGATGGAAATGAGTCAGACCGTTAACGAGCTGAAGACTGTCATAGGAGACTGAGTGCAGGCAGTCTGGATAAATGATTAATATGGCCGTGCGTCTGGAACGTGCGGCGTTGCCGTTGTAGCTCAGTTGGCAGAGCGTGTGGCTGTTAAGAAAACGCAGCTACCATAAGGTCGACGGTTCAAATCCGTCCAACGGCGCCTCTATAACAGTTCCATTTCCCTTTCCAGTATGGCTATTTCCTGTTTTCCAAGTGTGTCCTTTCCGACTGAAACAATCAGAAGAGAATTGCGCTCCGACATTTCATCCAGCATTCTCCTGAGCAGCCTCACAGTTCCCTCAAAATTGGTATTGCTTATGACATACTGCAGATCGTCTATGTTCACAACGACCCTTCCCCCGCCCCTGCAGTTATTGTCGATAAAGCCCTTTATTTCATATTCAATCTTTTCCAGCGAAGGTTCAAGCGTCGCCTCCTTCTCGCTGATCCTGTCGGTAAGCCAGATAACCCTTGCCTTCTCGAGTCCGGGATACTTGCCGCGCAGCCTTGAAGGATTGACACGCGTTATGTCCAGCGCAGCCCACTTTTCGGCGATCTTTTCCTGGAGCAGGAGGTGGCACAGGTCCGGCCTGTCTTCCTCTATGAGATAACCGTGACCGGGTTTCAGCTCGAAGCGCTGTTCGCCCTCCTTTTTCTGTTCCTGTCCTGTACCGCGGAGCATACGTTTCACCATATCGACAGTGGGCTGCAGCTTCATCAGTGCGCTGTAAGCGACGACCCTGTTCAGAGCACCGGTGAGCTCCCTCACATTATCTTCGAATGTTTCCGCAATGAAGCGCACTACATCCCGCGGTATGACATAATTCTCTTCCCTGATTTTCATATCCAGTATCTTTACCCGTGTCTCGAGATCCGGCGGCCTGATATCAACCATCAATCCCGATTCCAGTCTTGTCGATATCTGGCTGTCAAGACTTCCGATTTCCTTCGGCGTCCTGTCTCCAGCGCAGACCACACGCATGTTCTTCTTCAGCATTGCATTGATAATGCTGAAGAACTCCTCCTGTGCGTCATCCTTGCCGGAAAGGAACTGAGCATCGTCAAACAGCAATAAGTCCAGACCCCTGAACCTGCGCAGCAGTGCCTCCCTCCTGCCGGCCGTCGATGATTCATGCACTTCCTCGCAGAACCGCTCTGCGCCGACGTACATAACTCTGGCTTCCGGCCGCTGGGAAATGAACATGTTGCCTATCGCATTGAGTAAATGAGTCTTGCCGAAACCCGCAGGGGCAAAAATGTACAGAGGATTGTAGTTGTCGTCACGCTGCTCTGATATTGACACTGATGCCGCATACGAAAATTTGTTGCCCGGACCAACAACGTAGTTGCTGAAAAGCATTGACGGATTCAATCCAATTGATCTGACATCGGGTCCCGTCAAAGTGTGTCCGCAGGCGTCGCATGTCCGGCCTGTCATCTTTGAGCCGCAGTCAGGGCACGGCATTTCCTGGCCCTTCTGCCATCCGAATATCAGACCATAAACTTCGTCATAATCGCTTACCGACTGACCTGCATACTGTTTTGCATCGTTCTGATTACCGCCTCTGGCCCGCTCCTTCTGTTGTGTCCTGCTGCTGAACTGCGGCTCCATGCTTTCCGGTGCTTCAGGCTTTTCGCCATCGGCATCACTCACATGTCCCGGTGTGCGGGTACCGGAAAACTCGGGGGCGATAACAGAAGTCTCGATGACGGAATCGTGCTCCGCGGCGTCGGTGACTTTCATCGCAGCTTCTTCACTTCCCGCTTGTCCGACAGCGCTGCCATCGTCAGCTGAATCCTTCAGCTCTTCCTTCACGGCATTACTGCTGTCCTTCACGGATGCTGTACCGGGCGCAGGAACTTGTGCTGCCCTGACCTTCTTGAACTTCCTGGATGATGTCTGATTCATTTCTGTTCCTTCAACTCCACCTGCTGCAGAATCTTTTGGTGATATGCGATATACCCTCAACCTGCTCTTTGGGTCAAGCGCTTCGTGCCAGACTTTTTTCAGCGCATCTCTGCCCTGTTTCGAATCGAGCGTGCCGTCAGGACCTGAAACTTTGAAGAGCGCTTCGACAATTGCCCCAGATTTATAGGAAATGTAACCATGCACCTTTTCCGGCCCAGTGGATCTTTCAAGTATGACTACCGCGGAAGACTTGCCGTCCTTGATCTCCTTCGATAGCTTTTTCATTGTGTCGGCACCACCCTGAATCGTCATAATGGCGCTGTGTCTGGCACGGTCGCTGTCTGATTGCATCAATGCTCGAAATCTCATTCTGCCAACTATTAAAAGTTTCATTCATTTGATTTTGAATGCTGATAATCAGGAATAGCCTAGCTTGCGCATCTGCGAATTTGCACCAAAGAGCAAGGCTGCGAGAATTATCAGAGAGAAGCCGAAAGCAAGAGCCCCGGATGCTATACCGAAATACAGGATTATTACACCCAGGACAAGATTGCCCGATCCCCTTCCGAGGCCACGGAACAGATAAGCATTGCCCTTTACTCTCGCCATGTGGTCAGAGTCCACCGTTGCCTGCAGGTACGAACTCTGACTGTTGTAGAAGACCGGATCGCAGCATCCGATTGCAAACCAGAGCAAATCGAGCGCTGCAATATTGCGGGCAACAAAAACACTGAGCGCTATGAGAAAGCCTTCTGCGAATGTGGCGGCAAGCATGGCTTTTCCCAAACTCTGTGTTGGATTGATCTTGCCTAGAACAAAATTACCTGTAAAACCTCCGGCAAGGAATATGCCGTTGAGCAGACCGTATTCTGTAACATTGCCTTTCAGGCTGATGAAAGATATGACAGCCATGAGCAGAATCGGCGCGACGGAAAAGAAGCCCTGCAGGCCGGACACAAAGAAGAGTTCGCTGAGGTCTTTTCTCCTTCCCTTAAGGACATACAGCCACCCTTCCCTGAGACCGGAGAAGAGACTAATATCCCCTCCAGAAGGTTTTGATGTAGGTGGAACCTTCACCGTAGTCATCACGGCAGCGGATGCCATGAATGCGAACGCATAGATTGCAGAAACGCCCTGAACGCCCACTGCAGCGATAATGAAGCCTGCGAGGGCATTGATAAATATGGTGGATCCTCCTCCAAATGCCTGCATCAGCGAGTTGGCCTGCAGCAGTTTCTCACGTTTCATGATCAGCGGAAGAATGGCTGTCTGGGCGAGCCATGGGAAGTCCCAGAGTACTGCCATTAAGAATGCCACGAATATCACGAGAGGCACAGTCATAGCTCTTACGACTATCAGCACTGTCACAATGACTGCGATGGCGGCCTGAACCGGAAAGATGCGAATGATGAACATCCGCTTGTCCGGATGAGCATCAATGACTGGACCGATTACGGCAGTCAGGGAGTACGTTGAAAATTC
>JAGVSJ010000032.1 GCA_019720975.1 Candidatus Sysuiplasma superficiale | reverse complement strand
GCCAGCCGTTTTTGCAATAGTTGGTACTGTTTTAAGCATGATTGGGGACGTCTCATACAGGTTTGGACAGGCCTCTCTATTCGACTCAATCGCAGGGTTGCCTTCAGGTTATGCTCTGCCACTTTTGCTGTTATTCTTGATTACCTTCATACTGTCACTGCTCGGGCTAATAGCCGGCAGCTCTTTTAACCCGCTTGTTTTCGAGAAAAATGCAAAGAGTGGCTGAATTGTTTTCAATTCGTTCGTCTCCCTCCCTATCTCTCACTGTGATATACCATCGCTGGACACTGAATTGACACATCAATGATGCATTTGACAGCGTTGAATATGCCTCAATGAAATTCCTGGATATGTTCGGTAAGAAGCGGCAGAAGAAGCCTGAATGAAACAAGACACTGCTTAGAGACGATGGGTAGTCGGTGAAAGGCGCAGAAGAAGGAAAGCCGCGACTCGCTCTCCCTCAAGCAAAGAGAGGGTTGCGGTCGACTTGTCGCCGAGCTCACACCTGCAGTCCAGGAGTTAAAAAATACGATCGCCTGATATAAGCGAGTGGTGGTGAGGAAACCTGAGAAATTCATGTCATTAGACAGACAGATACCTTCATTATTCAGCTGCTGGCCGGTGAGAGGCACAAAGCGGCCCAACAAGCCTCCGTTGGGCCAGCGATGTGGGAGGTCGAAGACGGATCGTTCTGAGGCCGAAGGAGGAACGCGGGTGTGATACACCGCTGTGGTATCAGAGCCAGCAAAAGGGCTGCAAAGCGCATCACTAATGCAATGGGACATGGCCTGCACAGAGAAGAGACGGTATCTGCCAGCTCCGAGCACATAGGGTCTGCCCCCGCCGTTGGGACCAGCTGCTGAAGCTGAAAAGAGAAATAACATTCGCCGAAACAACCAACAACAGGATCAATATATAATTCAAAAATTTAGGGATTCGCATTGAAAGATGACAACCCAAGAATTGAAAGAAAAGAGTATCCAATACTGGAATTCGATCCTGACCGAGCGTCTATTACAGTTCCTGAAACATCGAGCGATCCGTTTAAAGTACCAGAAAATTGCGTGCTATGTTTTTTTAACGACGTGCTTCAGAAGTTTTACAGGAAAGGACTGACAAAAACAATAGGAGATGTCAGGTGTGGAATAGGCTCCTTTCCCATATATCAGTCTGAGTTTAACGGGAAGAAAATTGCCATGTTCCACCCTGGGATAGGGGCACCTCTTGCAGCCGCACTTCTCGAGGAGATTATATCTCACGGAGCTAGAAAATTTATAGCCTGCGGCGGTGCGGGAGTCCTGGACAGGAAAATTCCGGTAGGGCACTTGCTAATACCGACTTCAGCGGTAAGGGATGAGGGTACATCCTATCATTATTTGCCGCCCGGAAGGGAAATCAGGGCAAGTTCCCCTGCGATTGTAGCCTTGACAGAGACTCTGACGCATCACAGGGTCAAGTATCTTCTCACTAAGACCTGGACTACCGATGCTTTTTATCGCGAGACCAAGGAGAAGATAAGACTAAGGCAATCTGAGGGGTGCATGACCGTAGAAATGGAAGCTTCGGCCCTGTTCGCTGTAGCCGAATTCAGAGGGGTTCCTCTCGCAGAAGTCCTCTATGCAGGCGATGATGTTAGCGGCGACATATGGGACGTTAGAGCCTCCAGGCAGAGAAATATCGTCAGAGAGGATGTATTGAATCTATCCATAGAAGCGTGTTCGATGCTGTGAATTTCATCTTAAGAACACGTTCGTCTCTGTGACTTTAAATTATGCCCTCACTTGGAAAAAGACGGAAAGTACAGGGACTTGAGAGGTGTCATGCAGTCATGTATATTGTTGCGAATCGGCAATGATCCCAGACTGTGCTGAGATGGAAAACAAGAGTTGGCAGAAGATTAGGAGTCAGAAAGCTGGATATGTGGCGGTTCGGGGGATATATGTACATTATAGCAATTGTGGAGGAATTATAAGCAATACACCGGGAGAGAAAGTGTTCTATTTTATCCTTTGAGTTACTCGCACGGTCATCCCCAATTGCATGAAAGCGTTAATGCCTGATGTATCGTATCCACCAATCGCCCTAGCCACGTCATGTCTCAAATACCGACTCTTCCCTGAGGCGTGTACGTTTTCAGAAGTCGTCTGCGACAGCAGAACGGTATCCATCCTTCATCTCCCTTCTTTCCCTTATGCACATGAAAGCAAGAAAGCACTTCTCAGTCACAATATACTTTCCAGGCGGCATCTAATCGGCAATGCCCATCCAATGAAAGCCGTCGATCATTCAAAGATAGAAACTTCGGAATCACAATGTCGCAAAGGATGTGACTGATGTGACATTCCTGCAGTTCAGTAATGCACTCGGCCCATTCTGCCTTTTGCTGCGCCCACGGGAGAGCCTCAAACAATTTTGCAGCCAATAATCTCTCATTCTTCTTTCTATGCCTGGCACGGCATTGTTTTGTCCATCCAGTATATCATCCATACTGGAAACGCAATATCCTCCTAGCCTGAAAATGTAACGGTTGATGGCTACTACGGCAAACGGGGGTATCAAATCTGAGACCGGCAAATCGACGCACTGACTTATTTTTGATTGAACACAGTTGTCGGAGGGCCGCACATATCGAGAGTGGTCTTCAAAACATGTGCATCGGTCGGCAAGACTGAGATGTTCTCGGAACTCCTGTCCCTCTCTCAGTAAAGGGCAGCATACACCCCGATGGTGTAATCGATATGCTGCGCGATATCATTTTGGCGTGCTTATAACCGGTTGCAGACCTATGATTCCAGGCAGTTCCCAGAGAGTGGTTATCGATATCGCGACATCAGTTGATGGTATTTGTTCCCCCTTTCTGTTGAGCCAAACTGGTTTCATTCCAATACTGCTTGCACCGAGGATATCGTTTGCCCACGAATCACCCACCATTACTGAATTTTCTGGAAGAACATTGGCGAGATCGGTTGCTCTGATGAAAATCCGCGGGTCAGGTTTGAGAACGCCTGCATCTTCCGGAGTTATCATAAAGTCAATAAGATGGTTCAATTTCAGTCTTTCAACAGTTCTGATTTGAGTTTTCCTTGGGCCGTTGGTTATCACAGCTGTCTTTATGCCGCTTTCTCTAATGCTTGCAAGTATTTCGCTTGCTCCCGGCATGGTTCGGCACTGCTTCGAGAACTCTGCATCGTAGGATACTAACAGCGAACTCAATTCATCTTCATTCACACTCAACCCTAGGAATTCAAGCATCTTTTTGAATCTGTATTCGCTTTCATACTCTATTTCAAGACTGCCTGATCGAACCAGCTGCAGCGTCTCTTTGCCGAGATTCCAGTACAGACTTTCCAGCATCTCGTCCCCAACAGAAGATAATGGAGGAAGAGCGGAAATAACAGCTTTCATCCCGGCCCGCGATGAATTCCTGAATTCGAATATCGTCTCATCAAGGTCGAAGAATACTGCTCCTGGGAGGAAACTCTTCGAATGTCGGGGAGGCTGGCAATTGTAGTTTGAGGCTTTCATCGCATCGAAGAATTTAGAGGAGGCTAAAATATATGTCCTGCTTAGAATATATAGCGGATGTGGGATTTGCTCCGGGAAACGTAATGGTTATTCCCGGGCGGAATCTGATGAAGGCGGTAACTTAACTCCAGCATAGGGGTCCGGCGAAAGGACCGTCAAGGTGAATTCAGGCGTGAGGCAATTAAGGGTACAAGCATCTCGTTTTCGCTAAGGCCTCCGTGTCTTCCTTCCTGCCATGTTCCATTTGACTTCTGGATAGTCGAAAGAAAAGAATTTTCGAAAGCGGCATCATTCCTTGCGACCGCGACAATATCGCCTATGCGATCTACCGTTTCAGTGGACGGAATACCCTCACCGAGTATTCCCATATCCAGCAAATCCTTTGACCTGAAGACGCTGAATAAATTTCCCAGATAACTTCCAAAGTAATCGATTATGGCTTCTGAGCAACCTGATTTTGCACTCATGAAAAATGCCCTGGAATCACCTGTCGGTGGCCGTGCTAGCATATCCGAAAGTTCCCTGCTCTTTGCAAGATCAAACATATTTTCCCTGGAAACCTGCGCATGACCGTGGTCGGCCGAAATAATGATGCTTGTCTTTTTCCCAACTTCACTGTCAAGCTTGTCAAACAATTCGTTTTTCAGTGAGTAGAGTATCGAGTTTACCTCCTCCCCGAACTCTTCTGTGAAAGGCCCGCGCATGTGGGCAATCCTGTCTGGAGTCGAAAGATATGCAAAATGAAACGTTCCTGTTTTTTTCCTAACGAGATTCTTTCTAAGCTGAACGAACATGTCTGCAGCCGAAAAGTGAGGTACCACCTCAGCCCCTCTGTTTACAACGTTCGACAGGCCGTTGTCCCTTATGGAGTTGCTCACATACATGTACGGATCAATTCCTTCCTTGCGGAGCTTTTCATGTATGGTGATTCCCGGCACTATCATCCATGGCTCCATACCGCCATCAAACAACGAAACTTCTTCGTTGCTTATGGGCGCAAATTTGAGCATGTTGACAATTGAGCCGAAATTCCTGAAATATGAGGTATAACCAAGTATGCCATGTTCCTGGGGCGTAAGGCCGGTGTTCAGTGTCGTAAGCGCAGTCGCAGTGGTAGAGGGGAATACGCTTGTTATTGAACCGTTGAAGGATCTGCTAAAGGTGCTGTCAATGGAAGGTACCCTGAATCTGGATTCGGCATGCTCCAGCAACCTGAAACCGACGCCGTCAAGGAGCAGCAATATTATATTCTCCGTATCTTCGCCGACGTCATAAATGGAATCTATACGGAGCGGATTGTGATATCTGAGTTTAAAAAGTTTGAAAACAGTATCAGGTATGTTGGAAATACAGTTACCATCATAACACGGCGTGACGAAACCCTGAAGTTTAGAACTATTGATCAGATCCCTATTTTCCTTCAATGATATCATAAGATCTGTGAGAAACAAAGCGGTACTTATTCCAGGCCGATTTAGCATATATTGGACTAATTGGACTATATAGAGCGATTGCAAACGCTATGAAAGGATCCTGTCTGGGAATTCAGACGGACAATACACACTTGCCTGGCGGTTGAAAAGATCTTCGGTTTCTGTGCATACGCTGGAAGCGTGATCTGATTGGTCTATGTAGTTAACAAAGCAGACATTAGACTATGTTCAGTTTTTGCTTATACACGCTTGAAGATTTCTGTTGTCAGGGTGAAAAATTTGGGGTTCAACGGAATTAGCGGGATAGTGAATGCACCTGGAGAGATACCATGGGAGCTGGTTCTGCTATACTTCGTGGTTGCGATCGGTGCTGCATTCATGCTCGGAAAGAAATACGGCGGATTGAAGAAGTTTACGACGCTTGACCTTGTCTACATAGGCATAGGTTCTGCATTTGCGGTCGTTTGGGAATTCTATCTTGCAGGATTCATAAGCAGAGCATTGCCCAGTACGCCTTTCATCAGTGTCGGATTCTGGGGCAGGATATTCATACTGTTCATAGTTGCAGCTCTTGTAAGAAAGGTCGGCGTGGGAATGTCGACACTCTTCATATTCAACTTCCTCAGCGATATAATTAGCTATGGTTTCGGTGGTGAGCCCATATACACAATATATGAAGTGCTGACTTACGGTCTGCTCATAGACCTGTTCATAGCAATGACAGGAGGCAACCTTTTCGGTGTTCTTGGGAACAGGATGACCTCATTCACAGGCCAGAAGTCAGGTGTGACTGGCGGTTCAGGTGAGGAGAGCGATACTGTTGTCCCAGGCAAGCAAATATCCACCGAACGCAAAAGTGGACTGGACGGAGGCAACTATTTCTCAACCTTTAACGAGTTCATACATTCTACCACATTCAAGGCGATTTTTGAGGGAGGAACGCTTGCTGCGCTCATGGCATTTCCTGACGCTCTGCTTTACAGGGCATTCTTCTCTCCGTTTCTTTACGGCGGTGTCGTGGACTGGGCAAAGGTTTTCTTCGATCTCTATGCGTTCATTCCCGGAGACATCGTAATCGGTGTGCTCGCGGCGCTGGCGTCTGTCAGGATAGTCAAGGCAATAGGACACTGAAATGAAACAGGGGTACCTCAAAGGGCAGGTGGGAAATTGCAACTGATTCATAGATCAGGTGGGGTGGGGAGAGCCGAATGCGGGAAGAGCCACAGTCTCCGGAACGCGGTCGAGTATTCGTGAGGAATCTCTCCTTCTCCTACACTGGGGCTCCAAAAAGCTCCTTGGAAGCCGAGAAATTCGAAGCTGGCGAGGGAGAAGTGATCTTGATAACCGGAAGATCAGGTTCCGGCAAATCTACGCTTGTCAACTGTATCAACGGTGTCATACCGCACATCTTCCATGGAAATCTTTCCGGCACAGTCATTGCAAGCGGATTGACGGTCCGCGACACACCGCTCTTCAGGTTATCATCCCATGTAGGGACTTTGCTTCAGGATCCGACTACACAGGTGCTTAATTATACCGTCGAGGAAGAAGTGGCGTTCGGACCCGCGAATCTATGTCTTCAGCCTGAGGAAATTGCATCGCGGGTAAAGGAGGCAATAGGGATCACAGGATTGAATTCGATGCTTGACAGGGAAACATACACACTGTCAGGAGGAGAGATGCAGAGGCTCGCATTCGCATCCGTGCTGGCAATGAAGCCGGAAATACTGATACTTGACGAACCAACATCCAACATAGATCCGGAAGGAACGGAAAAGATCTTCGAATTGCTCAAATCACTTGCACGTATGAAAACAATACTGATCGTCGAGCACAAGGTGGAAAGGGTCCTTACATTTGTTGACAGGATAATCCTGGTTGACGGTGGCAGGATAACACTTGACATAGAAAAGAAGGATCTTCCAGATCATCTGGAAGATCTCATTTCCGCAGGCGTTGAAATTCCTGAGCATTACCTCGTAGCGAAGAAACTTGGGATTGATGCTACTGATGTCCGAAGAGTGCAAAGAATGGCTATAGAAAGCGGTCTGAACTTCAAATCACCAGACAGGTCTGTGACCGGAAAAATGGTGTTGAATGCGCATTCCATCGTTTACTCCGACAGGCCATGCCCACTGGTGAACACAGATTTATCGATCTTTGAAGGCGAAATGCTTGCTATAATGGGGCGCAACGGGGCAGGAAAATCCACACTGCTGAATTCGCTCTGCGGAATGCTCGACATGAGACTGAAGGCTGAGATTTCTCTGCGGGTCGGCGACATTGATCTGAGTTCCTCGTCTGTTCAGGAGATCGGCAGATATATAGCGTACATCCCACAGGCGTTTGACATAGTCCTCATAAACAGCACAGTTGAGGACGAAATATCATATTCAATGAGGAAACGTGTCAGAACGGACAGGAAACATCTGAGGGAAAGAACGGAATATTTTCTGAAGATGTTCTCGCTCTGGGAAGTGAAGGATAGAGATCCGCTGACACTGAGCTTTGGACAGAGAAGAAGGGTGGCCATGGCATCCGCACTATCTTCTGGGGCAAGAATAGTAATGATGGATGAACCCACATCTGGTCAGGACTTCTATCACAGAGAAATGCTCGGCAGGGAACTCTCGCTCCTCAGGAATCAGGGATTTTCATTTGTGGTTGTCACGCATGACGCAAGATTTGTTTACAGACACGCAAACAGGATGATGGTCATGGAAGGCGGAAAGAAGGTCATAGAGGGAACGCCGGAGGAATGCTTCAGAGAGAGCGAAAAGTACGGAATAATACCGCCTAGCGATTTTCTGGTCAGGTGCGGTTAATGGGACTGGCAGAAATTATATTTGTGAATGTCATAAGCTGGCTGCTGATATCGTTCGGCGTCGGGCTTCCGTTATTCTTCATTCTCAAGGCAATAGGCCTTTCCGGTTTCAAGGAGGTTACAAGGTTCGAGAAGCATGACAGTTTCTACTACCGCCTGAACCCGGTCACAAAGATAGCAATGAGCGTCATTGTGATGATTGTGTCCGCAGCAGCCATCTGGTGGGTTGGCGCCATCATCACGGTGGCTATTGCGCTTTCGTATCTAACTCTTCGCGACGGAAAGAGAAAGCTTCTGCTTGCTGTCTACCTTACAGTCACGACTGTAGTGGGCGTGGCATGGGGATATGCTCCGTTCACACCTCCTGTTGTGCTTGCAATCGCCTTGCACACACATCGCTTTACCACGCTGTGGACCTGGCCATCGTATTTCTCATATATGGGCTATGTACCCGATCTGACACTGCAAAGCATCATATACGGACTGCAGATTTCAATGCGCTTCACTGCGATTTCGCTGGCAAGCCTTCTGCTTGTCATGACGAGCACTCCGTCTGAAATACTGAGATCGCTCAACAGGCTGGGAATTCCTGTTGCATTCACATTTTCAATAGTAGTAGCCATGAAGACGATACCGAGAATATTCGAAGCCATAGATGCTGCCATAAAAATTCAGTTCATGCGCGGGCTTGGTTCCAGATCCTTCAAAGCGTTCAGACCGATATACTACCTTGTAGCAGCTATTGCCAGCATCGTACCTGTGCTTGTTTTCATATTGAGAGGAGCTAGAGACACGGCAATTTCCGCTGATACCAGAGCCTTCAGGGCTTATGACAGAATGACCTACATGAAACCGGTATCCTTTGGCAGAGCTGATTACTATGCGTTTGCAGTAATGCTTCTTATAGTAGTCACCGCGGGGATAGCTATTGCAAGCGGCTTCGGAAGGGCATTACCATATCTCAGCTGATTCGGAGCGGAAAGGAAATGGTATTGTATCGCAGGCGTGCTGGATCCATCGCACCGATTCGCCCATTCCTTGGTCACAGTCCTGTGCTTACTTCGTTAACACAATAATTCAGTCGTACGCTGCTGGAGGCAGTGGTAGACAGAAGACAAATGCGCCAACAAATATGTTATTGAAGTGGTGATGAAAAACCACAGTGGACGTGTACACATTTTGCTGTAAAATTGAATAGACCCTGTGCCTTCACCCTGAAAGACATTGTAGGTGAATCAGAATGGAAGCACAGGGCATTTGGAATAAGGAGTTCAGGGATTTAATAACTGAGTATCTGGAAGGGAATGAACAGGGAATGCGCGAACTCCTGACATGGTTTCTCAACCAGGTCATGGACTATGAGGCAGAACAGCAGTCAGGTGCAGGCAGATATGTGAGGGAAAGTGGAAGGAGAGCACACAGGAACGGATACAGGGAACGAACACTCAGCACAAGGCATGGACTGCTGAAGCTGTCCAAGCCGCAACTCAGAGAGTTTCCATTCCGAACAAAGGTCTTTGAAACATACTCACGTGTGGAGAATGCACTCACCAGCGTCATAATGGAATCGTATCTGCAGGGTGTTGCAACAAGGGATGTGCGCAGTGTTGTGGAACAGCTGGGTGTAGAGCACATAGCCCCATCCACAGTGTCAAGGATGGCAAAGGAACTGGATACAGCAGTGCACCAGTTCCTTGACAGGCCAATAGAGGATGAGATTGCTTTCCTGGTGGTTGATGCCTCATATTTCAAGGTGAGGGACGGTGCAAGATATGTGTCAAAGGCACTGTTTGTTGTTGCCGGTATTCGGGCAGACGGTTACAGGGAGATACTCGGTGCAAGGATAGCAGACGGCGAGGATGCACTGCTATGGGAAGGGTATTTCGATGAACTGAAGGCAAGAGGCCTTCATGGTGTCAGGATGGTCATCTCCGATGGCCACAGGGGCATCATACAGGCAGTGCAGCATTCGTTTCCGAATGCTTCCTGGCAGCTCTGCCAGGTTCATTTCATGAGGAACCTTCTGAAAACAATGGCAAAAAAGCACTGGCCTGAGGTGTCATATGAGATGAAGGCTGCAATGAACAATCCTGAGGCTGTTCATGCATTCAGGGAGAAATTACTCTCCCTCGGTCTTGAGAAATCTGCAGATATGCTGGACAGTTACCATGATGCGCTCTTCAACTACACTGCCTTTCCAAGGCAGTGCTGGAGGCGATTGCGCACAACAAACATGCTCGAACGCATAAATCTGGAATTGAAGAGGAGAACAAGGAAAATAGGCGCTTTTCCAGGTGAGCAGTCGCTGCTGCGACTTGCCGTGTCCATACTCATGGACATCAATGAGGAGTGGGTGACAGGCAGGAAATATCTTAGTCTAGAAGAGAGTTAAGGTGAGCAGGGTGAAAGTACAGGATCAGGAAATTACAGCAGATCTGGTACACTATCCATGCGATTCCATTGAGGAAGCCTATTGGCTTTACTTTCCTTCTTTGGAACAAACTGCGGTGAACATATCTTTGGCGTGAAATAGACATTTGATCGGTGCCATGGAAAAAAGCTTTCATGAAATTTGCATTGCACTCGTTTCAGCAGCACGAAGTGGTTTTGACCGCGCTACATCAATTGCGGGAACTGGAAAGGTCGTATAGAAATAATTTCGTCTCTGCCACATTCAAAAGGAGAACAGGCAAAAGGCATAATTCAGCCAACGTATCAATTGTCTGGGCTCTGCCAAAATTAATGTTGTAGTTGCTGATAGGAACCACATAAAACAAAGGGAAGGAATTCGAAATAAATCTTAAAAAGATATTTTCACTGTTTTCACCTCTTCTTTTCGCAACCAGGTATCTGAAGAGAGAAAGGAAGATAGTCGCCCTAGTCTCTGTCGCCGGTGCACTCGCCTCTGCATTTACTCTTCTGATTTCAATATTCATTGGGGACGCTGTTAACAAAGTCATCATGTCCGGGCTGTCAGGTGTTGCATACTACGTCTCTCTGATAATTCTGGTATCTGCCATGGCCGCACTGTCACAGTTCATTGTCAGTTACGGATCGCAGTACCTTTCGCAACGTTTTGCTTACGAACTTCGCGAAGATGTTTTCGGCCACATGATGAGCAAGAAGTACGGATTCTTCGAAAGTGAGACTTCCGGCAACCTGCTCTCAAGATGTACCATGGATATAGAGGCTGCCAGAAATTTTGTCCTGAACCTTCTTTCCCAAATGATCCCTACCTTTTTGCTGATAATGATAGCGTTTTATTTTCTGCTGACTTTGAATCCGGTTTATTCGCTTTTCTTCCTCATTGTTGTTCCGTTGCTCGTCTACCTTGGAATGGATTTTCAGAAAAAGCAGAGAGCGCACTGGAGGAGAATACGCGATGAGTATGGTGTGATGAATGAAAGGTTGCAGGAGAATATAACTGGCCAGCGAGTCGTCCGCGGTTTTCTGGGAGAGGAAAGAGAAATCAGGAGATTCAGGGACACCACGGACACATACTTTCAGGAATATCTGTACATAGCGAAACTGAGGGGATATTACAACAATCTGATGCCATTGCTGATAAGTATTGCGGCGACATCCGTGATCCTCTACGGGGGATACAGCGACATAATCTCCCTTGCAGCGGTCGGCTCGCTCGTTGCGGCCGTCAACATATTTAACACTATGATCTCCCCGGTAAGTGTAATGGGGCGCCTCATAGTCTGGTCAGAGAATGCAAGGGCGGCAATAGACAGAATCAATGAAATAACACAAAGAAGCGACGAGGAGAATGTGGGTGCCGAAATTACGAAAAATGCCAAACCTCCTGTAATCGCAAGAGCGGTAAGTTTCTCACGCGGCTCAAGGGTAATTCTGAACGACATAAGCCTTGAGATAGGTAAGGGGGAATTTGTGGCCATAACAGGAGGCACAGGAAGCGGGAAAAGCACACTCATAGGCATGCTTCCCAGATTCTACGACCTTGATTCCGGTTCCGTTTACTTCAATGGAGAGAAATACGACAGTTTCACTCTTCCAGAGATAAGGAGAAGGATTGGATTGGTGCCGCAGGAAGTCAGCATCCTCTCTGGAACTCTCAGGGAGAATATAGCGTTTGGGAATGGTGAATACACGGATGAAGAGATAGAGAAAGCTGCGAAGATCGCGCACATTGCGGATTTCATCGACTCTCTTCCCGAACGTTATAACACAATAGTTGGGGAGAGGGGAATAACACTTTCGGGCGGACAGAAACAAAGGATTGCAATCGCAAGAGCGGTAATTTCGAGGCCTGAGCTTCTCATCTTCGATGACTCAACCTCAAGCGTAGATGCTGAGACAGAACTTGCAATATTCAGGTCAATAAGGGAAGAGCTGAAAGGTACATCTGTGATAGTAATATCGCTGCGCGAGACAGGACTGCTTTTTGCTGACAGGGTGCTGAAATTGGAAGACGGCAGGCTAAGAGCCGTATCAGATGTGCGGAAGGAGTTACTGACGATAGTGGATGATTCAGTTTCGCAGGGGGTGATCTGAATGCCCAGGAGCTATGAGGAAATTGAGGATGAGATCATAAAGAGCGGAAAAGGGCTTTCCTCCTTCAAAAGAATGATCGGAGACATGTTGAAACAGAAGAGGCACGTGCGTCTCCTGGTAATTTCAATAATTGTAACTGCAGTCACTTCGACGGTTGCATACTACGCAATCGGTCTTGTTGCTGACCAGATAACCAGAAGAAACCTTGAACTCTTGATCGTATATGCACTGCTATTCCTGTCAATGTACATAATACAGTTCTTCTCAAACAGGGTAAGAACCACCACATCCACCTTCCTTTCCCAAA
The DNA here is from genome assembly GCA_019720975.1 of Candidatus Sysuiplasma superficiale. GTDB lineage: Archaea > Thermoplasmatota > Thermoplasmata > Sysuiplasmatales > Sysuiplasmataceae > Sysuiplasma > Sysuiplasma superficiale. The sequence goes on along the minus strand of JAGVSJ010000032.1, from coordinate 584 downwards.
ATACAATCAAAAATATCAGAAACGAGGCCTTTGCCTCCATTCAGAGGGTACCGATCTCATTCTTCAGCAAAGTAAAAACAGGTTACCTGATAAGCAGAATAAGTAATGATGGGGAGTCGCTGAGTGAATTTCTAACCTTTCAGCTTCCATCCGTCCTTTCAGGGATTGCTACGCTTGTTATCTCTGCGGCATTCATGCTTTACCTTGCGCCTTCACTTGCTCTCTACTCCTTCATAGTTATCCCTGTTCTTGCCGCTTTCACTTTCTCCATTCAACCCAGGGTCAGGAAGAACTATCTCAGGACAAGAAGGGCCATTGCGCGCATCACCGGAAATCTGGCCGAAAACATAGGAGCCATTAGGGCAATCAAGAGCTTCAACATTGAAGAAAAGGTAGCCGACAAGTTCAGGGAGCTCAACAGAGAAAACTATGAAGCGAACATTAAGGCAAGCAGACTCTCATCCATTTACAGCGGAATCATAAGGGTAATAGAGGCGCTTGGCATAGGCATTGTACTGTACGAGGGAGGACTCCAGACAGTACACGGCATAATTTCTGTCGGTATACTTGTCTCATTCGTATTC
>JAGVSJ010000031.1 GCA_019720975.1 Candidatus Sysuiplasma superficiale | reverse complement strand
TACTACAATATTTCGATAGGCGACGTGATGCAGACCTACGGAATGAATGTCTCACTTGGCGTAACGATGAATACGATGCTGAAATCCGCCATGCTCTACGTATGGAGTGAGTCTGCTTTGACTCAGAAAGTTCTGATAGGACAGATAGGTGAAAGTGTTTCAAACTATGTCCAAATCAGTGTTTCTGAGGATGGAACAGCAGGACAATATTCAGCAAATCTCTTCTCTTCTGGCATTACGAACCTAAGTGAACTGAGCAAACTCGTTGTTTACATAAGCAATGTCGGCGGTTCCGGTGTAATCAGCCTGAAGGATATGAGGGTGGTCGCCCAGACACTGCCTCAAGTCGATCTGTATCGCTTTGCTGATGTGACCGTCTATAGTTCGCAGAATCTGCCTGTCAACAACAGCAGGCTCAGCTTCAAGTACAGCGGCAGTACCCCCACCAACATATCGGCGGGTTCACCTGCAGGCTATTTTGTCAGCCCTCTGAACGCCTATCAGATAATCCCGCCCTCATCCGTTCTCGCGTATCTGGGAAAGACCGCTTCCAATTTCAATATAACAAATTCATTCGGGAATGCTGTGGTGCCGCTGCTCACGGATGTCATAGACTACTCCACCTATCCCAACTCAATGTTCATCGGCAATTACACTATGACAGTCGCCTATAACGGAAGCAACTATGGATTTTCGCTTTCATTCTCACCCTATCCGAACATTACCGAGCAATCCCAGACGCTTTATGACAATGTTACAATACCTGTGACGGTCCCGCTGCCGCTTATCCTCGTTGGTCGCCCCTATGTAACCCCATCATTCCTCTATCAGGATCAGAGCGGACAGGTTTCCTTCAATATAACAGACGATGCCCAGACGGGTATCAATTCGCTGCCAGTCAACATCTCCGACGGTGCAAGCGGCAGCCTCATATCCAGCAGAATCATTATGATTTCCCTGAGTCCGATGGAAAAGCTGACGCTGAGCGTCAATATGCTTTTCAGCTCACCGGGCAGCAATTCAATCACAGTAACGGCAAATCCAAACAAAACAGTTCCTGAATCAAGTTACTCCGGCGATTTCAATTCAACACTATTCTATGTTGAACCAAATCTGCCTGAACTTGTTGTTTCCTCCTCGGGGATAACGTTCAACCCCAGCCCGGCTTTCAGCGGCAAGCCCGTCAAGATAACAGCCACAATACAGAATTCGCTTGGAAGGGCTGGAGTGACAAACCTTTCCGTAGGCTTCTATTATGGGAACCCGCTCAGCGGCGGCTCGCTCATCGGCATGTCAACTGTTAATGTTTCAGCTGGCGGTTTCAACACAACATCAATAACCTGGGTGCCGACAACCATAGGTACGGTGCCAATCTATGTTTACATCGATCCGTCGCAGAACGTGCAGCAGTACAGCACAGCCGGGAACCTTAATTTCAGTGTCCTGCAGATATACCTCTCTGTCGGGCAGCAGGATCTTGTTGTGAATGACAGCAATTCAGGCCCCAGCACGCCGTTCAGTATCATCTCTTCCATAAACATTTCCTCCAACGTAGTTGTGACTCAGAACGGAAACCTGCTGATCTCCAATGGAGGCATCAATTTCATAGAGTCTGCAAACGGAGAATACTCATTCCTGGTGAATGAGAGTGGAAAGACAGTGATTGATAACTCGCTGATAACGTCAAACTACCTTGTAAACATGTATGTGTTTGGAAATGCACAGCTCTTCCTGATCAACTCAGTGCTGGGTCCAAATGTGGACCTCATAACCGGAGGCAATGCCGCTGTCTGGATAAATGGAAGCACCGTGCAGGGTAACATGGTTACCGCCGCATTTTCCAACGCAGCAGTATACTCATTCAACAGCGTGTTCTCCAATCCCATCTCTGTCGGATACACAGAGATAGCGAAACTGTACAACATTTCGGCTCCCTCCGTAAGCGCCCAGTCGAAAGCGGTTGCCTACATATACAGATGGCTATCCGTTGATGTGTTCGGGCAATCCGGCACACCAATCGGCGGCGCCACAGTGTCGCTGTATACATTCTCCAACCTCACTGAGCCTCACGGCTCACTCTTTGCCGTGGCCACAAGCAACGGATCGGGGATTGCTATCTTTGCAGGTCTCTCAGATATAATAAGCTCAAGCGGCGATCTCTACAGAGGAGACTACGTCGTCAATACGTCCTACGTAGATGCAGGAACATGGTGGGCCCCAAATGAAACGGTATCGCTCGCCCATTACTCAGTCCCGCTGCTCCAGCAGAATTCAGCTGTGAGAACAACACTCTTCATAAGACTGCCTGACCTTGCAATCAGCTCCTCCGACATTGCGTTCAACCCGCAGCAGGTGGTTGAGGACAGTCCGGTTAACATTACTGCCCTTGTATACAATATAGGGTATGCCCCGGTAGTGAACAATTTCACTGTTGAGTTCAACGTAACCGGTCAGGGGTACAGCACCACAATAGACGCAACAGCTGTTGTCTCTTCGCCCTTCAATCCCAGCTATTCGGTTCCAATGCCCGTAACAGCTGAATGGGATGTTCCGATGGTTTACGGAAACATGACTGTCTCAGTGAATGTCAATCCGGCGAACGCAACGGGTGTCAGGAGCGTCTCAGAAATAAGTTACACCAACAACATTGCTGAAACGTCGATTTATGTTTACTCGCTCCCCCTCCTTGCGCCTGCAAGCATGACAGTGTCAGGATCGATGCAGGAGGAGACAAACATAACATTCAATGTTACAGTTGTGAACAATGGAGGCATTGATGCATACAATGTTCCTGTCTCAATACTGGAAGGGCCGTCGGCAGGGAATATAACCACGGCAGTTGCAAACACAACAGTCTATGAAATACCTTCTTCAAGGCTTGTGCATGTGACTCTGCAGTGGACACTGCCTGCACTGCCAAACGGTGTAAAGAGCGAGACGATGCTCTTCCTGGCTGTTGTAAATGGCAACAGAACTGTGAAGGAGAGCAGCTATTCCCAGGACATACTTTCCGCACCTGTTTCAGTAAACGTAACTGTGGCGAAGGTGAGCGCGTCAGTCATCATATCATCGAGCGCCGTCAAGGCAGGCACATACCTCGTAATCACCGTTACAGTGACCTCGCAGGTAACACATAAGCCAATGTCCAACTTTCCGGTGACCATTGAGCTCTTCAACATCAGGGGAATTGAACAGGTCTCCTCCACCTACAGCGGAACAACAAATTCAAACGGCATACTGGTGGCAAGGATATTCCTGCCGCCTTCCCAGCAGCAGGGAGCATACCACTTTGAGGTTTTCACATCAGGTGAATTCGTGAGTTCGTCTCCTTCATTCAACGTGATATCGGCTCAACCCACAACCGGTATACCGCTGCTGTACTGGCTGCTCATAGGTGTAATAATAATAGCCGGCTTCGTCGGTGTTTCACTCTATCTCTACAGATACGGGCTTGCAAGGGTCGTTGAATGCGGCAACTGTGGTGCCTTCATACCTGAGACGGCGAAGAAGTGCTCCTACTGTGGTGTGGAGTTTGAGACAGGGACGGCAAAATGCAGCAACTGCAATTCCTGGATTCCCGCCAACTCAAAGGACTGCCCGATATGCGGTGTGAAATTCGCAGATGAAGGCATATCCGACAAGGAAGACGACACCAATGCTGAGATGCGCAAGGGATATCTCGAGTTCACTGAAAGGTTCAAGGCACAGGCAAGGGCAGAAATGGGCAGCAAATACACTGACAAGGCCTTCCTCTCCTGGTGGAAGAAGCAGCCGACATACCTCTCATTCGAAGACTGGCTTGCAAAGCAGCAGGAGATGAAGAAGGCAAAGATGATCAAGTGCCCATCATGCGGCGAGATGAATCCGGAAAATTCCAGAGAATGCATGAAGTGCGGAACTATACTGGAGGAGAAGAAGGAAATGCCGCCTGAAAAGCCGCCTTCTCCGCCTCCTGCGCAACCGCCGCAGGGAAAGGCGCCCCCACAGGAGCCTAGAAGGATTGTCGTTCCGAAGAGAATAATAAGAAAGGTCGAAGACAAGCCTGCTCAGGGCGGCCAGAGCGAGCCGGCCGCGGGAAACCAGGGACAGCAGAACGGCACAGAAGAACAGAAAGGAAACACAGAAAATGGCGGAAATCAGTAGGCACTCCATCCGCCATCGATACTTACAGCTGAACCTGTGATGAACGCTGCGTCCGCTGAAGAGAGGTACAGTATGAGTTTCGCCACCTCTTCCGCCCTTCCGAACCTGCCGAGGGGGTGCAGTGCCTTGTCCTTCTCAACCGCAAGATTCCTGTCGTCAACCCTGTTCAGCGCCTCCCACATCATCGGCGTCTCAACATCACCGGGGCAGACTGCGTTCACGCGTATGCCGTCGCTCGCGTAGTCAAGAGCCATCGCCTTTGTGAGCTGAATCACACCGCCCTTTGATGCACAGTATGCAGCCTCATTCCGGACACCAACGAGCCCGCTCACGGATGCGACATTTACAATACATCCACGGCTTTTCTTCAGAAGAGGTATGGAAAACCTGCTGGTGATGTAAACGCCCTTCAGGTTGGTATTGATTATCCAGTCCCATTCCTCTTCGCTAGTTTCGTCGATCTTCTTTGCAAGATAGACCCCGGCATTATTCACCAGTATGTCAAGACCGCCGTGCTTTCTCTCAGCGAGGGAAACAAGTTTCTCGGCGTCAGTAACACTGCTGACGTTTCCCTTGAAGAATTCCGTATCCCCCTTTCCTCTTATGCTCTTGAGCGCCTTCTGCCCCTTCTCCCTGCTCTTCCCTGTAATTATGACATTGGCTCCACGCTCCGCAAAAAGGGAAGCGGTCGCAAGACCGATGCCTGAGGTGCCGCCAGTCACGATTACAGATCTGCCGTTAAATTCATCTTTCGGAGGCATATATGGGGGTAAATCGAACCTTGTAAATAAGATGTCTGAATGACTGCGGCACTTTCAGCGGCACATACAGAATAGATGATGATAACCAGAGCATCACAATTAAATAACCACATGGAGCCTTTTAAACGAGGTTACAGTGCATTCAATGCCCCTTCTAATCAGTGGTAAAACAGCCATAAGGCCATCAAGGAAGATGAAGGACAGGGAAGGCGTTGCATCAGTGGTAGGAACAATACTGGCCCTTCTTGTCTTCCTCTCAATACTCGGCATATTCACCAATCATTATGTGCCATCGATGATGGCCGGAAACGAGCACAACCATGACAGCCAGGTTATAACACAGATATCTGAACTGAAGCAGGACATTGATAACATGATGCTCTACTACCTCAATTCACATTCAAACACACTTTCCTCATATACTCCTCTCACTCTCGGCTCGTCCGGCGTTCCGATGTTTGCCACGGGAACACAGGGACAGCTTGGCATAATACCCGTTGCTGGAAAACAGGATCCATCCATGTCAGTGTTGTTCAACTACACACTGAACGGGAATACGTTCAGGGAAAATTCACTCTCGGGCGGAGGAGTAGTTGTAAACATACCGAACAGGTACTACATTCCACAGTCAGTTCTCTACCAAAACGACGCTGTCTTACTTGGCCAGAGCGGCGGTCAGGTAATGCTTGCGAACCCCGGTTTCAATGTAACCAGCAGCGGCAGCGCGGTCAGCATAAGCCTGCTGCAGCTGTCGATTGAGACGCCGACATCGTCAAATATAACCTTCTCTGGAACAAACACAGTTGGACTGACTTCACAGCTTCTTGAATTTTCACAGCAAACATACAGCGTTACCGGCCCCATCAAAATACAGATAATTACACCGTTTGCAACGGCCTGGGAGAACTTCATAAATTCAACCTTCAGGCAGGCAGGGCTGAGTCAGGGGAACGGTCTGACTGTAAGCGTCAGCGAACTCAGCTTTCAGAATTACATTCTGACAGTTGCAGTGACACCAAACGCAGTCCATTCAGAGTTTCAGATTACACTGTCAACCGCAATTGTGAGTATTGCTGCGGAGGAGTGAAAATGGCAACATCCGCTGAAACGGTGCAGGATACTGAGACGCAGAGAAGGAGCATCCCATCACTCATAAGTGAGGGATACAAGCGCTTCCTCTCAAAGAGAGGGAACAAGAGAGTCAAGATCAAGATGCCGAAGGATGAGGTGGAGAGGAAGATGGAGTGGGCAGAGGGCAAGGGTTCACCATACACCACGATACCACCTCTCCTCAAACCGACAATGGAGGTTGTCGAAATCTATCCGGTCAGGAAGATGTATTCATACATCAGGGTAACGTATGACACAGAAACAAACGAGTATCTTCTTGAGGCAATTGAGCCGCAGCTCACCGAAGCTGAGAAGAAGCTTCTCACCCTGCTCAAGAACTCCCTCCAGCGCACGCTTGACTATGAATACAGACAGCTCTCTCAAATGGACAGGAGAGAATACCTGAAGAGGAGCATAGAGAGCTTCCTCAGCACAAGAGGGCTCGAGATTACTCCAGTTACAAAGGACAAGCTCGCATACTACATCATAAGGGACTTCATAGGATACGGACCGATTGATATATTCATCAACGACGTTAACGGAGAGGATGTGAGTTGCGATGGTGTCGGTGTACCAATATTCGTTTTCCACAAAAAATACGAGAGCGTCAAGACGAATGTGCTGTTTGAGGATGAAGAGCAGCTTAACTCATTTGTCGTCTTTCTGGGACAGAAGTGCGGGAAGCAGATAAGTGTCTCCAGTCCAATCCTTGACGGTACAACAGCAGAGGGACACAGGCTCCAGGCAACCTATGCGAGGGAGGTCACAAGCAGGGGCTCCTCCTTCACCTTCAGACTGTTCAAGGAAAAACCGTTCACACCCGTCGACATGATAAATTTCGGGACCGCATCGCCCGAGATGATAGCTTACCTCTGGATGAGCGTGGAGGCCGGAGAGTCGGCAATGATAATCGGTGGAACAGGCAATGGAAAGACTTCTACGCTCAACGCGATGTCCCTTTTCATACCGCCCAGCGCGAAGATAGTCACAATGGAGGACACACGTGAGATAAACCTTCCTCACGAGAACTGGATTCCGGGCAGCACGCGTACAGGTGTCGGTGAGAAGAACGCGGAAGGCAAGGCTCCTGGAGAGATAGATATGTTCGACCTTGTCAGGGCCGCGCTGCGTCAGAGGCCCAATTACATAATCGTGGGAGAGGTGAGGGGGAAGGAAGCCTACACGATGTTCCAGGCGATGGCGACCGGCCACACAACTTACGCAACGATGCATGCGGACAGCGTTAAACTGATGATTAACAGGCTTGAGAACCCTCCGATAAACATACCGAGAATCCTGCTCACCGCACTGAGGACGGTGATAGTGCAGCAGCAGGTTAGGGTGGGAAAGGAGAACGCCAGGCGCATCAGGAACATAGTTGAACTGATAGGTTTCGAACCGGGAACCAATGAGATCATAACGAACGTCGTATTCGAATGGGATCAGGTTCATGACAAGTTCAATTTCAAGGGGCACAGTGCACTCTTCGACAAACTCATGGATTTGAAAAACTGGACGCATGAGGAGCTCAGTGACGAATTCAACAGGAGAATAGACGTCGTCCGATACATGGTACTGAAAAATATGAACAACCACATGGAAATATGGTCCCTCATAAACAGGTATTACAGGGATCAGGAAGGAACAGCGAATGAAGTGCGCGCTGCATTGAAGCGCACAGGCAAAGAGGAGGATGTAATAGTTGTCTAGTCAGCAGGACGAATCTGATCTCTTCTCAAAATTTGAAAGCGTCAAGAAGAGCTACCTTGGAACAAAGACGGTCAAGTCGAAAAGAGTGGTGGATGGTCCGCATCCTGTCAGACTCCCTTCTGGCACTGTCCCTGATTATGTCAAGCTGACCCCATATCAGCAGTTCTGCTGGAGGACTATGCACAGGTTCGTGGAAGCACGTTTCAAGCAGAATCAGTCTCTCGAAGACAGCCTGATCAAGGCTCACATGAAGATCAGGCCGGAGGAATACACAGCCTTTGTCTGGATGACTACCCTTCTCGTCTTTGTTGCCGGCCTGGCCGTTGGTATTGTGTTTGGCGGTGTCATACTGGCCCTGCTGAATCAGATTGTTGTCCTGAGAATTTCAGCGGTTGTGCTGCCGGCAATAATCCCGCCGGTCGTTACCTACTTTGTCCTCAATTCAATTCCAGCATCGAGAGCCAACACGAGGGCAAGAGACATCAACAGGCATATCGGCAGCGCCATGAGCTTCATTTCCGCACTTGCGTCAGCGGATGTCAATATTGATGTGATATTCAGTGAACTTGCAAAGCAGCCGATATATGGTGAGATACAGAAGGAAGCAGAATGGATAACAAGGGACACAACACTTCTCGGTGTCGATATCCTGACAGCGATAAGGAACGCTGCCTCCAGGTGCCCCTCGAACAAGTTCCAGGATTTCCTGCAGGGAGTCGTGACGACAGCAACGTCCGGCGGAAGGCTGAAGCCGTACTTCCTCGCCAAGACAGAGCAGTTTGAGAAGGAGGACAAACTGAACACAAAGAGGGACATGGAAACGCTCGGACTGTTTGCTGAAACGTTTGTGACCGTTGTTGTGGCATTCCCCCTTTTCCTGGTTGTTATAATGGCCATAATGGCAATTGTGAACGGAGGCGGTTCGGCGCAGCCTGTAGCTGTCCTGTTCGGCACACCGATGACTTCAACCGTCCTGCTGCTCTTTGTCGTCGTGCTTCTGATGATACCCGCTTCCCAGGCAGGCTTCATTTTCTTTGTATGGAATCTGAGTAAGGAGGCGGCACAATGAACGCGACTGTATCCTCATATGTAGATCTGAAGCCGATTACAAACATCCGGAAGGACCTCGGGAAACAGATCATTGTAGCATCTGTCGCTGTGATGTTCATCTTTCTGATGGTGGGCATCCTCGGAGCCTCCAACAACACCAACTACTTCGGCCTCAGTTTCCTCGATTGGATTGTACTTGCCCTCGCGGCGATGACCGGACCTTACGGCATGTATGCAAGTGTTCAGGTCAGAAAAATTACACAGATAGAGGAGAGAATACCTGATTTCCTCAGGGATGTTGCCGAAGCAGGCAGGTTCGGCATGACGCTTGCGCAGGCAATACTGATGGCCTCGTCAGGAAAGTACGGAAAGCTGACGCCGGAGATACGCAGGATGGCCTCCCAGATTGACTGGGGAATACCAGCCACCGAAGCAATAAGGATGTTTTCAGAGAGGATGAACAGCACACTAATCACAAGAATTTCGAACATCATTATCAAGGCAAGCGATGCAGGGGGCAATGTGTCTGATGTGCTCAACATGGTGGCACACGACGCAAGGGAGAGGATACTGGACAGGAAGGAAAGGACAATTGCAATGAGCACATACATGGTGGTCATTTACATCTCGTTTGCCGTCTTTCTTGCTACAATATTCATCCTGGAGGCAACATTCATACCTGAAATAAAGAAGGCAGGGACGCAGCTGCAGAACGCAGGCGGAGTCCTCACTACAAGCGGCATATCGCAGGTGAATGTCCTGGCGATAGGGCCGGTAACACTCGCGTTCTACATCGCTGTGATAGTTCATGCAGCGGGTGACGGCATCATGGCAGGCGTCATTCAGGATGGCAGAATCACAAACGGGATGAGGCACAGCGCACTGATGCTGCTGATAGGTTTTGTCTTCATGCATCTTCTGCTGGGGGTGTGATCCTGGCCGCAACAGCTGCAGAGGAAAAGGTTGAGGAAGAGGGGAAACAGAAGACGAGGAAGAGCATCCGTTCAAGATACCTCACATTTCTGAATTCCATAGCCAACAAGCCCGTGAAGGTCAGGATTCCTGAGGAGGAGTTTCAGGAGGGACATGGGGAGAAGATAACACCCATTCCCCTTATCAAGGAAAAGAATCAGGAAGAGGTTGAACTGATACCGCTAAAAGAGCCTTATTCATATGCGCGCATAAAATATGACACCATACCCAATGAATACTTATACGAGTTGATAGAGCCGCCTCTCTCAATGGATGAGAACAGCGTGCTGACAAAGCTGAAGGAGACGCTAGTCTCAACAATCAATATGTCTGATGCAGAGGAAAAGGAGGAGAGAGAGAAGATACTGAAGAAGGCGACGCTTGAAGTGATGCATGCGCTTGACATATCTCTCAATCCGGTGTCGATGGAGAGGATCTTCTACTATCTGAGCAGAGACCTTGTTGGACTTGGAACGATTGAGGGCGTAATGCTCGACAGCAATGTTGAGGATATATCTTGCGACGGTGTCAATATACCGATTTTCATCTTCCACCGAAAATACGGTTCAATACGCTCAAACATAAAATTCGAGAAGGAAAATGATCTCGATGCTTTTGTTGTGTGGCTCGCCCAGCGCTCCGGGAAGACAATATCCGTGGCAAATCCAATGCTGGATGCAACGCTGCCTGACGGTTCAAGGCTGAATGCAACCCTTGGCAAGCATGTCACAAAGAAAGGTTCCTCTTTCACAATCAGGAGGTTCAAGGATGATCCCTTCACGCCAATCGACCTCGTTCGCTTCAAAACAATGAGCATAGACATGATGGCGTATCTCTGGCTGTGCATTGAGTACGGCAGTTCAATGATGGTCTGCGGAGGAACAGCCAGCGGCAAGACCACGACACTGAATGCTGTCCTGCTCTTCATCCCTCCTCAGATGAAAATAATCAGTATCGAAGACACAAGGGAGCTGAATCTGCCTCATGAGAACTGGATTGCTTCGGTAACAAGGGAAGGATTTGGAGGCAAGTCATCCGGACAGATGGCAGGAGCAGTCGATATGTTCGATCTGCTCACGGCTGCAATGAGGCAGAGACCGCAGTATCTGATGGTGGGAGAAGTGAGGGGCAAGGAGGCATACGTGGTGTTCCAGGCGATGGCCACTGGAACAATTGCATATTCCACCTTCCACGCTGATGACCTGAGTTCAATGATACACAGGATGGAAAGCGAACCGATAAACCTGCCAAGATCGCTCATGACAGCATTGAACATAATGCTCCTCCAGGGTCAGGTGAAGGTCGGCACCAAGATGACAAGAAGGGTTAAGTCGTTGACTGAAATCGTAGGTCTTGACCCTGAAACAAATGAGATAATCTATAACTCAGTTTTCACCTGGAACCCCGCTGACGATCGCTTCCACTTCTCCGGTCACAGCTACATCTTCGAGAAGATAAGACTGTCCAGAGGATGGTCCCCGAGGCAGATGGAGAACGAGATGCGCAGAAGGGTTCTCGTCCTCGAGTACATGAGGAAGAAGAATTTCAACAACTACAGGAAGGTGGCATCCCTGATATCTGCCTACTACAGAGACCCGGAAAAGACTGTCGCGATGATAGAATCGGAGATGGCAGAGATAGGTGCCATTCAGGTGCCAGTGACAAGTCAGGAAGCAAAAAAAGAAGTGCAGTGAGAATCTCTGCACTTTCTCTCATTTTCAGAACGAGCCACGAGCTATGGCTGAGTAAAGTGCTCCATTGACGCACAGCCGGATAGAGACGCAAGCAAGGCTTTTTCAATCTTATTTTGGGGAACAAAGACGGAATAATGAGGGTGTGAAAACTGTTGCTGAATTCTTCCAGCATTGAACAGATTATTCCGCACGCCTGTACAATAACGCATTTTCTATTCTGTCACTTCTCTTCTGCGCTATGTTCCATCCCGGAATCGTCTTGTCAGGAGAGAAATGAGATTCCGAGTTGTTTCTCTTATGATACTCTTTTAAGTAATCCATCGTTTCCCAGACAAAGTCCTTCATGGTGTGTTTCCACTTCAGTAAGCCGTTCAGTGTGGTGCTGCTTTGGGGTATGATGTAGACCTCCGCACTGCCGAACCTGTCTACACCTGACGGTGAGGAATAGTTGTCGAGCCCTGCGGAAGACATATCAATGTCCAGTGATGAAAGCATGGTAATGACCCTGTCGAATGCCTCCTTCTCCGATTTCACGCTCGAACCCAATGACATGTACATTCCTGTTTTCAAATCCATCAGTGCAAAGGAGTATGAAAAGAGACGCTTCTTATGCTTCCTCAACGCAGCAGCTTGTCGTTCTCTGCATCTTTTCTGGCATTCTCCTTTGCAGGGTCCTTGAGCTTCTGTTCATGCAACTCATAGTTCTTCTTTACAGTCAGCGAGTGACCTGTTGGTCACCAGTTGCATCCGAACACTGTATGTCCTTCCCGCCGAATATGAGCACATGCAGATTGTGTATCGCCAGTTGCACTTCCCCATCCGAATTCAGCCTTTCAACCGTCTTGCACGGCACGTCGATGCCTGAGAGCGTTGAGTGCATGACAAGCATGTTGGCGAACATCCGGTTGCTCTACCCAACATGCTGCTCTATCAGCAACTTCACCCTTTGTTCACGTGTCAGGGAGTTGGGATGTCCCGGCCGTGCACAATGTGGATGACAGACACCGCCTGGTTTGTGGGCAAATTGAGCTTATTCCAAACAACAGCTCGTATTTGCACCAGTCGCATTTCTTCGGCTGATGCCCGAGCACATATTTTCTGCCTAGGTAACCATCTATCTAATGCAGTTTGCGCTTGATATTGTTCCTTGCTATCATGTTAAACGCATGGACGACAGTATGTCAGAGGATCATTCATAACTATATCGACCCAAAAGCCATGTTTATTGCCTTCAAACATATTGGAATACACAATGCTGAGGAAGATTGAAAATCAGGAGGAGGGCGCTCACACTGGGATGCGAAGAATGTGAGTTCTTTGGAAGGACAGTCACTCTCATAGGCACATCTGAGAAGTCTGACATGCTGAGTATATACCTTGGCAGAATGGTTCAGATGATCATAGCGAAGAACAATGTTGAGTACAAAGACATAGAACAATAATGCCCCATAGCGGAAGGATTAAAAACGCTGAAATATTGGGGAGTTCTCCGTACTAGCGTGATAAAATGCTGACTGTCGGGCTTTATTATGAAGTGTTGCCTGGAAAAGAGGCAGAATTCGAGTCCATGTTTGGCGGAGTCATAAGGCAGATAAGCAAAATGGAAGGGTATGTGTCCGCACTTCTCTACAAAAGGGTGGACAGGCCAAACAGTTACCTCATCTATTCCGAATGGAAGGATATGGATTCATTTGAGAAATTCATAAAATCAAGAGAGTTCTCAGAAGTGAAATCAGAAGGATCCGATTTGCTGATATCCAGACCTTATCACAAAATTTACAACAAGTGACACTCTGGGCAATCTCGTGAAATGATATATCCACAGCCTTAAGATGGAAAACGTGCGCTTGTTTGAAGTCACTTCAAAGACCATAATAAATTGTGCGTGAGAAACTGTCGCATTTTCTGCTCTATGCATCCCATCCTCCTGCTTCTGGTATTTATCTCCCGTTTTCCGCTCCTGCACCTTGCGTTTTCATAAGATGGTGCAGGACTGCCGCGACTTATCAAATAGCTTGCGATCTGTCGCCTATTGCTCGCTATCCTGCTTGTGGTGAGACGTGTAAATATTGGATTTGCAAATGATGCACTTATGCAGAATGCCTTTTGATCTTCTTTGATCAAACTATCCAACCATCTCAGCTACACGGATAACTTACACGCGGCCTATGGCCACTTTAACTCGTTACATCGTAAATTAGTAACTTTAACAGGGTATCCCTTTTGCCCCTCTCTCATGTCGCGATGTGGTGTCTGCAGCGAATGGTTGTAGTAGATCTCCTTTGCCTTCTGTTGCCTGATGCATTTCCGTCTTCTCAACAGATTGCCGAAGAGTCTGAGCCCTCATTCAGTGCAGGATGGCTAGGCGAGATGAGCGCCTTGGACTCTTCACCATATAGTACCCAGGTTTCACTGGCATATGCTATGGCTGAAATACTCTGACCGCTGCAATGAACCCGCTGACAAACTGCTGATATATTTCACCAATGCATTCCCGCAATTCCTGCAATCTTGGAGATCTAACAGCAAAGACAAGGAGCACAATGGTGATTGCACAGCTGTCACCAAGTCACCTATACCTCTGTCAGATTTTGGGGAATTGCGGTGCTTCATTTTCAAGTTCGTCAGCAGGCAATAGCATTGATACTTTTACTGTACGCAATGCTGGAGCACAGGAGTGTTACGAACGAAACAACTAGTACCAATATATGCCCGTGAACGGAATTGTTTGACCGTATGGGACTCCAGATGATGCAGGGAAGTAGAGCCAAGGAGCTTGGTTGTACGGTAACAGGTATCCGAAGAGTTCGAGAAAGTTGGCTGATACAGAGCCGCTGGAAATTGGATTATTTGAAGGAAGTGAAAATGGTCCTCCAGAAGAGGGAACTCCACCACCACTATAAGCTCCAAAGGTAACCTGAACTGATACCTGAACTCCTCCCACGGCAGCAGGAAGTAGCAAAAAGTTTGTCTTGCTCATAGGTTCGACATATCCGCCATGCGAGGAGGTAACTCCAGGAATACTGTAGTTGGCACCCCACTTGGACCCTGGACCATTGTTCCAGTACAGACTTGGATACTGAAGGTTAGGTCCGGAATAATATGAAAAAGGCGAAGAGCCACTACCCTGCTGTATTGTCCAGTTGGCATATTCAGCCCCAGTTGTGCCATTCAGGACTAGGAATGAAATGAATTGCTTAAAGCCTGTACCTGCTCCAGTAAAAATATAAATGTTGCTCGCCGCATCAATATACAGGTTAGAGGAGCTGTTGTGATTCACCAAATTCAGGTGGAAAAATACACCATTGCCGTTAGCATCACTGGAACTTACCATGAAGCCTGAATTGTATGTAGGACTGCCAGAAGCATTCCAAGTAAAATCTGAGAAACTCATGCTCGTTGGACCCAGATACTTTGAAGGATAGTACTGGTTTGGATTGAGGAGA
>JAGVSJ010000030.1 GCA_019720975.1 Candidatus Sysuiplasma superficiale | reverse complement strand
ACTGCATACCCGGGATGCAGCATTACTCCGCACTTGTCAGCAGTTTCCTGCGGAACAGCAGTTGCACAGGTCTGTGAAAACTTCTCTTCCGGAATAGCCCGGCTGGTTGTTATCAAACCGATGAACTTTCATACTGAAGCTTTTTATTTCATTACCCGATGGAAAATGCGAAATTGTGATCTTGTATGCGTTCCGGGAACGGTGGAATAAAAATACTCTACGTTGACGACGAGTATTTTCTCCACGATCCGTTCAAACTCTACATGGAGAAGGACGGCGAATTCCTCGTCGATGCCGTTGACTCGGCAAATAAGGCGCTGGAATGGCTGTCCTCCGGCCACTACGATGCTGTTGTGTCTGACTACCAGATGCCCGGCATGGACGGGATAGGATTTTTGAAGCATCTCCGTTCGAAAGACAGGAAGATTCCGTTCATTCTGTTTACCGGCAGGGGGAGGGAGGAAGTGGCAATCGAAGCAATAAACTGCGGTGCAGACTTCTACTTGCAGAAGGGAGGAGACATTTCTTCCCAGTTCGCTGAACTCACTCATTTCATCAAAGGTGCGGTTGAAAGCCGTGAAGCGGAGGAAGAACTCGTTGCGATGGAAAGGAAGCTCGCATCCTTTTTCGCGCACACAGCTGATGCCATTATCCTCTTTGACGGCGGCGGAAATGTGCTCAACATCAACGCTGCCGCGGAACAGCTCTTCGGAACGACCGAAAGCGAACTTGCAGGCAGGAGACTCACGCTGCGCGGTGAAGGTGCAACAGCAAGATTCGATGAGATATTCAGAAAGACAGTTGAGAAGGGGACTCCGATGAGCCATGACGAAGTGCTGGAGAGGAGTGACGGCGGCCGTTCGTACCTGAGCGTCAATACGACGCCGATAAGGGATGCATCCGATGGTATTGCATTCGTCGCCTGCACGATCAGGGATGTGACAGACAGGACACGTTCCCAGGCGCTTGTGAGGGCCATACGCGATACGTCCATCGCAGTGCTCAGGGAAAGGCCGCTTGACGATATTCTTTCATACCTTTGCGGCACCGTAGCGGAGATATTCCAGTTCAGGGGAGTCAGCGTATTTCTCAAGGAGAATGACGGTTCTCTCAGACTTCTGTCGAGGGCGGAAAATATGCCGGAGTTCGGGATGGAAAAGGCGGTACGATGGGATGACAGCCCAGGCGGAAGGACGCTGACCGGCAGTGCGGTGCGGACAGGCAAGATCCGGGTGGGCCGTATTGACGATCCTGAATGCATTGAGTGGAAGGATACTGCGGAGAAGGACGGTTACGATTCGGTCATTTCCATACCGATTGTATCAGGGAACCAGACAATAGGCGCAATGACAGTGGTAGGCAGCGACCTACTGAAAATTTCAGCTGAAACGATTGGACAACTGGAAAACGCAGCGGATGCCATCAGCATTGCAATACAGTCATCGAGGCACAGGGAAAAACAGAAGCTTCTGGAGACGGCCCTCGAGAGTGCGACCGACACAGTATTTCTCACCGACAAGGAAGGCATAATCGAATGGGCGAACACCGCATTCACGCTAACCACCGGTTATACCCTGGATGAGGTGAAGGGCAGGACGCCACGAGTGCTGAAATCGGGGAAACATGACGCTACTTTCTACCAAAACCTCTGGAATACAATACTTTCCGGAAAGGTGTTTCACGCAAAAATCACCAACAGACGCAAGAATGGCGAACTGTACATAGAGGATACCGTCATTACACCGGTGAAGAATGAAAACAACACAATCTCGAACTTCATAGCAATAAAGAGGGATATAACGGAGCAGATGCGCCTTGACGACGAACTGCGGAAGAGCGAGGAGAGATACAGGACGATGCTCGAGGGCATCGGCGAAACTTACTTTGAGGTCGACCTGAAAGGCAACCTCACACTGTTCAACGACACGCTTTGCGGGATAACCGGTTATTCGCGGGAAGAGCTTGCCGGAATGAATTACACAAACTACGTCAGCAAGGACGCGGCAGAGAAGCTGTACAAAATCTTCCACGGAGTTTTTCTGACGGGAAAGCCCGCAACGGAATTTAACTGTGAGATAATAAGGAAGGACGGCAAGAGCATATGGGTGGAGGGTTCGGTGCAGATCATGAAGAACAGCAACGGCAAACGCGAAGGATTCAGGGGGCTGGTCAGAGAAATGACGACAGGCTGTCAGGATCATCCTGAGACACACAGACATCGTTGAAAGCTATGTACAGGATATCCTGTGAAGTCATTCGGGGTACAATTTCCTCCTGAACGGTCGCCACCATGAAAACCATGTTGAACCGGTAAACATGCTTTTCTCGAAGATATTCAAGCGCATGGAGACCCATAAACGTCCTGATACTGCCATCGAACGCTCTTCCTGTGATGTGGATGTTCCTTCGCGGGGACAGGAAAAGCACATCTGATAATCAATTCTCGGCATGTTCATGGAAGTGGTTGAATGCCGATGAGGGCCGAACAGAGAAATGGAAAGGCTTATAGCGGAAATGATTCCCGTACTCTCCATTTTGCTTATTATTTGTGATAGTTAAAAAAACGCAAAACTGTAAGAAGAGGGACAGGATTCTACCTATTTACAAATTTGGCAATACGTGCCCAGTCAAAGTTATCAGCAGGATCGACTTTTCGTCCCGGCGGCAGCGCAATATCTCTATGCCCCACTATCATGTCATCCGCAATGTGGTATCTCTTGACCAGCTCATCCAGCAGCTCGTTAAGCACTGTATACTGCTGCTCCGTGAATTCGTCAATGCCGTCCCCTCTGTTCACTATCTCTATACCTATTGAGAAGTCATTGCAGTTCTCTCTTCCTTTCCAGCTGCTGACGCCAGCGTGCCAGGCCCTGTCACTTTCTCTGACCATCTGTACAAGCCTGCCGTCCTTTCCCAGAACGTAGTGTGCGCTCACCTTCGACTCAGGATTCAGGAAATGCTTCACAGTGTCTTCAAGTGTAGGTATAACCGTATGGTGAAGCACAATGAGATCTATCGTCTCGCTCGGCCTTGCATTGAAATTTCCTGTGGGGATCCATTCAACCTTCATTTTCTCGTAACCCTCATCGACCGGCCCCAAATCCATTTACAGATTTATCTCTTCCTGTGCCCCGGATCAGCGTAGTAATTCAGCTGGTCTCTGACTATGTCGTAGAGTGAGTGAGTGACAGAGAAACCAGCGTCTCTTATCTTCGCGGTATCTGAAAGGAGAATCGGCACATCAGTTGGTCTGTACCTTGCAGCATCAAATACGACCCTGAACCTACCGGCATCAGTATTCACAATGAATCCTCCATCTTTCTCCGAAAAACCGAATTCCTCATTGAGCAGGAGCCTGTCAATTTCAGTTGCCCTCCATTTCGCTCCAAACATCTCAATAACTGTCTCAGCATTGGGCTCCTCAATCTTCTTTCCCGAGTTTATTGTTTGAATACTTCGGACAATATGACCTGAAGCCTCAAAGCACATGAGAATGTAGGCAGCAACGGAATTTGTCCTCTGCGATCCGATGTTATATGCCTGCCCCTTCTCTCCTTTTTCCGCGAGCAATCTGTATCCCTTTACCATGTCATCAATGTGCGTCCAGTCCCTGAATGCTTCAACGTTGCCCACGGAGACTGCATCTGTCTCGCCTCTTATCAGCGAGGAGACCTGTTTCGCAACCGATGCGGTCACAAAATAGGAGCCTCTCCGCGCTCCCTCATGATTGAAGCCCCTTGAAACAACGTTTTTCAGGCCGTAGCTCTGTGCATACTCTATGCAGAGGTATTCACCGAACACCTTTGTAACGGCATATGGGGAAACCGGTCTCAGAGGGTTTGTCTCCTTGATGGGGAGTTCAGGGTACTGCATCACTGGAGGGAATATTTTACCATGTTCCCTTTCAAATCTTTTCACCTGCCTTTCCGATAAAGCGACGAAACCGTATTCCTCACTTGAACCTGCGAAGACGAGTTTTGTCCTGCTCCCGCTCTTCAGCCTCATTGCCTCCAGCATGTTTGCTGTTCCCACACCGTTCGAGTTAATTACTTCAAGAGGGTTAATGAACGACCTGTGTACAAAGCTCTGTGCCGCAAGGTGAAAGACAATATCGGGCTGCGCAACATCGAAAGCCATCATCAGGGATGTAAGGTCTTCAACATTGCCTTCGATCTTCTTTACTTCATTATTGATGCCAAGCTCATTCAGTCCCCTGCTTACATCTCCATCGGCCCTTCTTCTCACAAGACCGTAGACTTCGCAACCGTCATCAAGATAGGCGCGTGCGAGGTGAGGTCCGACAAAACCGGATATGCCAGTAATCAGCACATTCTGTTTCATTGTATCAGCTTTCCTGACCTGTCAGGATTGAAGCCGCACATATAACTTGCCTGCCGGTGCGCCCCCTCCAACAAATTACAAAGTTCGCATCATCTTCTCCAGAGGAGGCAGTCATTTGCAGCGTTCGCGTGTCTGCTGAACGAAATCTCACTACGGCCATGATATCTTCCATCCAAACATCAATCCCGTCCCATCGGTCCGCATCAGGATTTTGAGTTGATTAAATTGAGTCCCTAATATTCAAAAGGTAAGTATTTTCTATAGCGTCATGAATATTCAATCCCATGGGCGGCACAAATTTCCAGTCAGACCCCGAACTGTCCAAATTTACCGTTATTCCCGAAAAGATAATGAAGAAGGTTCAGCAGGTGCTTCAGCCTGGTGAATCCATTGAATTCTCCCTCAGAGGCATCGGAGGCTCTCATACGGAGGGCGGCAATGTTGCGGGCGGGTTCAGGAAGCCGGCCAGAGGGGATGAGGGTGAGCAGATGGGCCATCCCTGGTTTATCGTCACAAATAAAAGATTGCTTCTCGCTTCTACAGGGATTCTCTCATTCGAAAGCAGGAGCCTAGCGTGGGATCAGCTCAATTCAGTTGAATTGCAGCAGGGTATTATTGATGACCATGTGATAATAAACGGCATGTCTGCAGTGGAAAACTGGACATTCTGGAAGAAACTGAGACCGGTAACACTTCAGGCCGTTCAGCTTGCGCAGAAGAAGATTGATGATTCAAGGAACAGAGTACAGCAGCCGTCACAGGCACAGGCTTCCGATCCTATTACTGAGTTGAAAATGAGATTTGTGAGGGGCGAGATAACGGAGGAACAGTACAACCGGATGCTAAATCTGCTCAAGGGTCAATGAAACTCGCATTTCACGCAAAGATTGTCCCATCTGCTGTGCACTTTTTTTAGGCCCAGAATGCCGTGACAGGTCGATTTACCTTGCGGATATCATCATACCGGCTGCATGCCAACTTGTCGGCCAGGGCTCTTGCCAGGGGAGATGTCTTCGGTCACAACGTTAAATAATCGCGTGCTATTAAGTCTCATTCAATGAAAGCTGAAACACACTCTCTCAAAACCAATGCGTTGTGGCCCGGCCAGGCAATTTTCCAGTCCATAGCCCAGCTCGCACCACTTGCAACACTCGTCCTTACTGTCCAGGAAATTGCTTCATATACGGGTGCAATGGCGCTTTCCTATACACTTGCTCTTTTGATAACCCTGCTGGGTGTGAACACGATTGTGCAGATGGGCTCGCGTTTCCCTCACGCGGGCGGTTACTACAGCTATGTGTCAAACGGCATATCTCCGTCGGCCGGGGCGTACACCGCAATGCTCTATCTGCTCTATCAGGTTCTGAACACCGCCGGCATTGTCATGTTCACATCGTGGTTTGCTCAGGATATGCTGTCACTTCTCAATATTCAGGTTCATGCCTATTATCTGTATCCGATACCTTTCCTGCTGATACTCATTCTGCCTTACTTCGGCATAAAGCCATCGGTAATCTTCTATCTCGTAACGAGCGGAATTGAAATACTGCTTACGATCGCCCTGATTGCTGTGATGGGGCTGCATCCTGCCCATGTCTCAAATCTCGCAGCACCTTTCATTTCAAATACACCGGCAACGGATTTCGCTCTTTCAGTAATTTTCAGTCTCTTCTTCTTCACAGGATACGGCTCAATGATCACAATAGCGGAAGAGACAAGGAGGCCGCGGAGAAGCGTGCCGCTGATGGCCGTTTTGAGCGTCGTTCTGATAGGTCTGCTTGAGCTTGCTTTCATCTATTTTTCGGAGGTTGCGTGGGGCACCTCCGCAATGGGCGGATATGCCTCTTCATCAATATTCACCGTATTCCTCCAGGCAAGGCAGTATCTTGGTTTCCTTGGATTCCTGCTTATAGGTTCATTCTCAATAATAGCTTCTCTGGAGGCAAACATAGCAGTGCAGAATGCCACCTCGCGTGTGCTTTTCGCACTTGGAAGGGATGGAGTTTTTCCTTCGTGGCTTGGCACCGTACATCCGAAATATGGTTCGCCTCACAGGGCTGTCCTCTTCAACTCTGCACTTTCTCTGGCGATCATACTTGTTTCATACCTTTCGTTCCATTATCTGCTGCACATCAGCGAGGGAACAACAATAGCTGCGGCCGTATTCCTGATAGCTCTCCTCACAGTCGCGTATCTTCTTGTGCACATAATGGCCAATCTTTCGGTGACTGCATTCTTTGCGAGAAAGGAAAGAAGGAGTCTTTCAATTTCGAAGCATGTCCTCATGCCGGTCGGTGCCACGGCCGCCATGCTTGCGGCACTTTACGAGAGTTTTTCGGGTCTTTCAGGCTACATGCTTGCCCTTCCTGTCATAGTCATTCTGTTTCTACTGCTGTCCGGCATCTTTGTCCTCAGGCTCAGAAGGAGGAACAGGATGGCGCTTGAAAACACGGCAAGGGTTCATGTCTGAACATTGGTTATGCGCAAGTTTGGAATATGGAACACCCATTGTGTCATGGAGTTGGAACGGTGAAATATGAAGTCGTTGTAATCGGAGGTGGAACATGGGGATGCAGTACTGCTTACCATCTTGCCAGGATGAAGAGAAGTGTGGCAGTAATCGAGCGAGGCTACGTTCCGTACGGTCAGAGCGGTCACACAAGTGCAATTATCAGGCAATTCTATGTTAATCCTGCGACAGCGAGAATGGCAAGGATGAGTCTTGAGTTCTTCAGGCATTTTTCCGAATACACCGGATACAATGCCTTCTTCAAACAGACCGGAATGCTGGCGATATCAGATGATGTGGATGCATTGAGAAGAACGGTGGATGTGATGAAGAGTGAAGGCATAAAATGCAAAATAATTGATAAAGATGAAGCAAACCTTCTTGAGCCATCTATGACAGTTGCCTCAGATGAAGTGGTTGCCTATGAGCCGGATGCGGGTTTTGCAAACCCGGTTGCAACGGCGGTTGGCTTTTCACGTGCCGCTGAAGCGCTTGGTGCCAGAATTTACCAGGGAACTGAAGTGCTCAGCATCGAAGCCAAATCCAGCTCATGGTCAGTGCGCACAAATTCAGGAGAATTTGATTGCGAAAAACTGGTTGTAGCCGCTGGCACAAACACCCCCAGACTTCTGTCTCAGCTTGGTATGAGGCTGCCTGTCTTCTTCCTTCCGTTCCCGGTCTGCTATTTTATGCGGCCCGAAGGCACCAACTCGGCACAGAGGGTAATATTCGACACAGTCAACAATTACTATTCAAAACCGGAAGGTGACCAGATACTTCTCGGTGCAATGCATTCTGAAATGAGCTATGGTGAAACACATGATTTTGCGCTTCCCGAAAACATGCGCTGGTCATCATGCGATCCTGATTTCACCGGCCGCGTGAGTTATGACACTGCCAGCGCCTACTCTGCCGGGCTGGCTGCCAGATTTCCGGAAATGAGCAGCGCCCGCATATGTCGTGATTTCATGCCATACATTGACATCACGCCCGACTGGGAACCCATCATCGACAATGCGTCATCTTTCGGCTTTCCGAGCCTTTATCTGGGATGCGGGTCAAGCGGCCATGGTTTTAAACTATCTCCAATGGCCGGAAGGCTTCTTGCTGAACTCGTGGAGTATGGTGAATCACGCTCTATGGATACCTCTGCATACTCTCTTTCAAGAAAGGCGCTGAAGAATGAACAGTCTGAAAATTAGTGGTTCCTATGCAGTCAGTTCTGGCAAGGAAGTGGCAGAGAGTTCGCTCACGGATTTGAGCAGAATCCTGCCCTGCCTGGAGGGTGTGGTGAATGTCTATACCATTTCACCGGCCAGTCTGCATTGCAGGTTAAAGATAAAGGAAAGGCTGGTAAGAGGTACCTTTGATCTTGAAGCGGAGATAGAGAAGTCTGAAGACCTTTTCAGCCTGCATTTCAGGCTCAATGGCACGCTCGGCACCGCAATAGGATCTGTCAAAGTAACATTCGCCGCCGATCCAGGCACTCATATGACATGCATAACCTATGACGGCTCCGTTGAAATCAAGGGTCTTGCCGCAGCAGTTTCAGGCAGTGCTGTGGATGAAACTGTCAGGAAGATGCTGGACCATATTGTTCAATGCCTCTTCGGCAATGACGGATCAGTTAAGCAGTGATATCATTCTGAAAGTCATGCCCTGCAATCACGGCAGATTACAGCTACTTCCGTTGACGTTCATTTTCACGTCCGAGAGCACTTCCCGAACTACCTCGAATCAGACGGTCGTCGCTTCCTCCATTTATGTGTAAAAACTTATTATTCCGCTCGCTGTCTTGTTTTGTGATGCATATCAGGGTCAGCGCCTCCGTCACCGGAACCGTTCAGGAGCTGTTCAGCTGGTGGTCAGACTATACTGAAGGAGTCGTCGATGACGACAGTTTCACCAGTGTCACACGGAAGATAGTATCCAGAGAGGGCCAGAGGATAGTCATGGAGGACCATTTCACTAAACCTCTCAGGTTCACTGACAGGGTAGTCGTAACATTAAGGCCTCCCGATGTGATAGAGTTCAGCGGTGAAAGCAGGATCTGGCGTACGAGAGGAATATACACGTTCACCCAGAAAGGAGAGGATGTAGAGGCGGTTTCCGACATCGTGCTCAAACCCAAGGGGATATGGAAGTTCGCGCTTGGTCTCATGATGTTAAGCGGAAGACTGTCGAAGGGATTCTACGACGACCTCAAGGGTCATCTTGATGAGTTTGCGGCAGAGAGGAAGAAGCAGGCGCTGCAGAAAGTAGCCACAGCCTGATCTTCGGAAGGGCGCGTCATTTCTCGCTCAGCGGTATTCTCCTTCTGCTCAGTTGCATGAGCATTGTTCTGAACGAACTCATGGAATCGAAGTCTATCGTCAGCGGTTTCTCACCGTTCCGGAATGAAAGCGTCACCGAGTGGAGGCCGGGTGTCTTGCTGTCGACCTTCGCGCTTTCTATGTTCCTGTAGTCGAAAATTTCAGGTCTTCCGTTGTCCATCAGCCTGAACCCTCTAGCATAAAACTGGACACCGCCGGTTAACCTCCTCGCCAGGGGAGAAAGCACGAATATTGCCACTATGAATATAATGAATGAATAAGCAGGCAGTGCGATAACTGATTCCAGTGCAATGAAAATTGCAAGCGGGATGAAGGATGCAATTGTCGGAAGCCACCTGTAAATTCCGCCCTTTGTGTGGACCATTATCACTCTGGAACCATCCATGCCGGCATTTGCCTGGCTCACGGTCTGTGATGCTGAGGCTGCCTGATAAGGCTGGACAGCAGGGTTGTATGACGTAGAAGGCGCCTGGATCTCATTCCTCCTGCTTGAAAACTGGTCATCAAGGAGGTAATAGCCGCAATTTGAACATACTGTTGCCTTTGCCTTATTGCTGTATCCGCAATTTGGGCAAACCTTCTTAGCCATAATTCTTAATTTGTTACATCCGATATAAAGGATCTGATTATCTCTTCATTGAAGGTATGATGGCTTCCCATCCTGTCTTCATGGCGCCGCCAGCACCAATTCCCGACGGCTATTGGTGGCAGGCACTTCAGGCTTCATTCACCTTTTCGCACCACCATTTGTTTCTGCGGTACCAGTCAACTGTTTCCCTGAGCGCCTCATCAAATCCCCGGGAAGGATGCCAGCCCAGCTCACTCCTTATCTTTGTGTCGTCTATTGCATATCTTCTGTCGTGCCCTGGCCTGTCGCGTATGAACTCTATTCTGTCCTCCCCCATGTCCAGAAGACGCAGTATCCTCCTCACGAGCTCGATATTTGAAAGCTCGTTTCTTCCTGAAACCAGGTATGTCTCGCCCCTTTTTCCCCTGGATATGACCGTGTCTATGGCAGAACAGTGGTCCTCAACAAATATCCAGTCACGGACATTCAGACCGTCACCGTACAGTGGCACCTTTTTTCCCTCCAGGAGGAGTGCTATGGAGCGAGGGATAAGTTTTTCCGGGTGCTGAAACGGTCCGAAATTGTTTCCGCAGTTTGAAATGGTTGCATTGAGGCCATATGTTTCGACATATGCCCTGACAAGATGATCTGAGGAAGCTTTGCTCGCGGAATACGGGCTTCTCGGCCTGTAGCATGTGTCCTCATTGAATTTCTCATTCGAGTCAAGTGAAAGGGAGCCGAAGACCTCATCTGTGGACACGTGATGGAATCTCCCCACATCGCATTTGAGCGCTGCTTCGAGGAGCGTAAGTGTTCCAAGTACGTTCGTTCTTATGAATACGTCCGGAGCACTGATCGAACGGTCAACGTGGGATTCAGCAGCAAGGTGTATTATTATGTCCTTTCCTTTCACAGTTTCAGAAACAATCCTTTCATCACATATGTCCCCACGGATGAATTCAATCCTCCCGTCATCAATGATATCCCGGATTGATTCAAGGTGGCCGGCGTATGTCAGCTTGTCCAGGCATGTGATCCTGTCCTCCGGATGCTCTCTTGACCAGTAATGGAGGAGATTCGACCCGATGAAACCCGCACCGCCAGTCACAAGGACATTCATGCAGCGCAATATCCGGAAAGTAATATTTATGACTCTTCAGGCCGAACACCCGTATATCGCTGGTTTATTATTGTCGCCGAACATACACCGGAAGGGTGCTTTGACATGCTAGATGCAATACAGGTCATTGATTTGAAGAGGAATATCGATGAACGCGGCTCATTCTCTGAGATAATGAGGGAGGACTGGTCAGAGTTCCTGAAGGGCGAAAGACCGGTACAGGCAAATTATTCAGTATCAAATCCAAACATGATCAGGGCATGGCACCGTCATGCCCGTGGACAGTTTGACATCTTCGTTGTTGTGAAGGGGGCGCTGAAGATATGCGCTTACAATGACATCGAGGACAAGGGTCGCGGCGAACTGGTTGAGGTTGTTGCTGGAGGGGACAGACTGCAGGCAGTGAAGGTCACAGGTAAATACTGGCACGGAACAAAGTGTGTAAGCAGCATTCCGTCCGAAACAGTTTACTTTGTGACACGTGCATATGATCGGGACAATCCAGATGAATTGAGAAGGCCATGGAACGACAGCAAAATCATTCCAAGCGCGATAAATGGCAGTTCTTCCGATCCCCGGGTAGGCAAGGTGTGGGACTGGAACTATCCCCCTCACAAGTGAAGTGTGGTTCAGCAAGATGGAAGAAATGGTTGTCCTTGGCGGGAGCGGTTTTGTAGGAGGCGAAATATCGGAGTTTTTTTCCTGCCCAGCAACAAGCGCCTCTGGAAAGGAAGGTTTTGTGAAATGCGATGCCACTGATGTTTCCGACCTCAGGCGTGTTCTGGAGAGATTCAGACCGAAAGTTGTTGTCAACTGCATAGGTCTTGCTGATGTTGACAGGGCTGAAACTGATCGGGATCTTGCTCGCAGGCTGAACACTGACAGTGTGTATAACATTGTTTCCTTGCAGAACGAATTAGGCTTCAGACTTGTACACATTTCAACCGATTATGTATTCGACGGATCAAGGGGCAATTATTCGGAAGCAGATGAGCCTTCACCTGTTAATGTCTATGGCAGCACAAAACTTGAAGGGGAGAAGGCAGCGCTGGCAAATCCGCTGAACCTGATTTTGAGGATATCCTCCCCTTTCGGAAGGGAAAGAGGAACGACAAAGATGCAGTTCTTCCGTTTCGTCTACAATTCGCTGAGACAGGGTCGCACCGTCAGCGCTTTAAGGGACCAGATCGTCACCGCCACTTACCTCCCGGACCTTTCCAGAGCAATCCGCAGGCTTGTCCAGTCTGAAGGAGCGGGAGTTTTCCACGTAACATCGACTGAAGCACTGAGCCGTTTTGATTTCGCGATGATGGTTGCCCGTCTGTCCGGGCTGGATGCCAGTCTGGTTGTGCCGGCAACAGTGGGGGATATGAAACAGTGGAAGGCAAGGAGGCCGCTGAACACCTCCTTATCCGTCTCCAAGTCGATTTCTGCCGGTGTTTCATACACAAAGCCAGAGCTTGCTGTAAGGGAACTGCTCAATATCTGACCAGTTCACCTGTTTGTGGCAGTCTATTTTTAATGCAAGTGCATTCCGTCATCAATGAAAGGCGTAATTCTGCACGGAGGAAGCGGAACAAGGTTGAGGCCAATAACCCATACAGAGGTCAAGCAATTGCTCCCTGTCGCCGGCAAGCCTGTAAGTGAATATGCGCTGGAGGACATGATTGAGATAGGTATCAGGGAAATAAACATAATAGTCGGAAGCGTCGGAGCAGATGCCGTCACTGGATACTATGGTGACGGCTCGAAATGGGGCGTATCAATAACATACACACACCAGCCCAAACCCCTGGGTATTGCGCACGCAGTCGGTCTCACTGAAGATTTCGTTGCCGGTGACACCTTTGTAGTCTATCTTGGCGATAACTTACTCAACGGCGGAATCGGAAAGCTTAGTGATGCATTTGGTGAAGGCAGATTTGACGCGCTCGTTGCATTGTGCAGGGTGAATAGACCGCAGAGTTATGGTGTAGCTGAGCTTGAGGAAGGCCGTATTGTCAGGCTTGTCGAGAAACCAAAGCAGCCCAAGAGCAATCTCGCCCTTGTCGGCGTGTATTTCTTCCGCCCTGACATTTTCGATGTTATCCGTACCTTAAAGCCGTCAGCAAGGGGTGAGCTCGAGATTACGGAGGCCATCCAGAAACTCATCGAGGAGGGGAGGAATGTCGGGTATCAGGAAATCAAAGGCTGGTGGAAGGACACGGGCACAACAGAGGAGATACTCGATGCAAACAGGCTGGTCCTGGATGAGATTGAGAGGCAGATCGACGGAAAGGTTGCAAGTGAAACGGGCATAATAGGCAGGGTGAGAGTAATGAGCGGGGCATCAGTTGATGCGCAAAGTGTGATCAAAGGGCCATGTCACATAGGTTCAGGCACAGAGATCACGCATTCAGTTATAGGGCCAAATACAAGCATAGGAAACAACTGCAGAATCAGTGGCGTGGAGATAGAGGACTCCATCATAATGGATGGATGCATCATCGAAGGTAACAGGGAGATGAGGCTTTACGAGAGCATAATTGGCACCTCGTGCAAAATATCGAAGAACAGCGGAATAAAGAGAGCATCAAAGATGATTGTCGGAAGGGATTCCGATATAGCCGTATGATGCCGGTGTATGCAGGTGACACGCGACCGTCTATTCCCTTCCGCTGATTTTAGCGCCATTGAGCGACGGAATGCAAAGTTTCTGTGTATTGGGACCCGTGCCAGTGCTCTGTCCGTGATGACAGATAAAATCAAATAATGACCACTGTTCAATATAATCTGTAATTCCGGCGGTATGAATATGGGAAGTTGTGCTGGCGCATATACATTTGAACGCACATCAGCTGAAGATATGAAGAGCAGATTCACTCCTTTCCCCTGCCTCAGGTATTAACTTGACCGAATTCACGGACACGGAACCACTGGGCAGAGGTATACTCTACCAGTACGCTTATTTCGCCACGCTGACGCTTGCGGGGGCCGCGTTTTACATCTATGTCATCCATATTTTTCCAAAGGATCTTGTTGGTTCGGTTGCCCTTCTAATAGCGATACTCTCCCTCTTCCCCGTTGTCTTTTCCTTCGGGCTGCAGTACGGCTGGCAGCACTTCACATCCTACTCCCTGGGCGTTCACAACGACGAAAGTGTCAAGGGTATAGTACAGAAGGCCATAAAGGTGGGTCTGCTTCTCTCTGCACTTTCAGTCATTGCCCTTGTCGTTCTTGCACGTCCTATCTCCTTTCTTTTCTTCCATTCATATTCATATCTCGAACTTGTGTATCTCCTTGCATTCGATATACCATCTTCCATAATGATAACATTCTTCAACAGTCTCATGCTCGGCCTTCAGAATTTCAGGAAGGCAGGAACAATAGGAATGGCCTATGTCATTGTCGTCTATGGCACATCTATCATTGCTCTTCATTTCACCCACTCCATCTACTCAATACCACTGGGCTGGGGTGTGGGATACTTTGCAGGTGCCATCCTGTATTATGTCGACATAAGGAGGAGGCTGAGGGCTAAGCGCTCATCTCCTTTTGAACTCAAGCCTCTATTCTCCTACTCGCTCCCACTTTACATCACTGGCATACTGAGCTACGGTGCGGTCTATGTGGACAGGCTGACCGTCGCATACCTGAAGGATCTCAGTTCCATAGGCGTCTACAATCTTGCACTGCTGATATCCTCAGGCACTTCCATTTTGAGTTCACCAATCGGCGGAATAATATTTTCGAAATTTTCAGAGTTCTACGCCAGGCAGGACCATGAGATGATAAAGGAGGGGGTGAGGATTGCCACGGACGCCGCCTCTATACTCTATGTGCCGGCTGCTCTAGGTGTGGCAGCAATCTCAGTACCTGTTATAAAGCTCCTCGCCGGGGCAGGTTATCTTGAGGGTGCTATTCCGCTGTCGATCATACTTGTGGTCAACGCCCTTTTTGTCTTCGGCGGACCACTGGGCAATGCAATGCAGGGTATAAGGAAAACGCGTGTCTTCGTGATGTCGACCGGTCTCGCGCTCTTTTCAAACACGTTCCTTTCCTTCACGCTGATACCTCGCCTTTCACTTGT
>JAGVSJ010000003.1:66108-125485 GCA_019720975.1 Candidatus Sysuiplasma superficiale | reverse complement strand
GAATGCGGCAGAACTGACGGCAAGATAATTCAGTCCATTGAACTGTCCCTGGGTAAAGGAGAGATGCCCGGCGCACGCAATCATCCATTCTTCTGCATATATGTGCCATGCTGAGGATTGCTCAATATAATGCAGCGTATAGGATATATTGAGATAATTCACCTGCTGTGGCGATGCAGCCGGAGAAGCGGTGAACTGTATTTTTGCTGATACAGAGGAAACATTTCCGGTGACCGTCACGGATGGCTGTCCCTGGCTCAGGAACCAGATGGATGACCAGTCGGAAAAGAATTTCTGCCACACACCCTCTATTGATGAGGTGCCTGAATATGTGCCGTTGAGCGGGCCTCCAATCCAGTCGAGGGTGGCGTTCGTGGTGTACTGGCTCATCAGTGACGAAATATCTCTGTCAGAGATGTAGTTCCAGTGATTGTAGGCCGACTTGAGAACAACAGCACCCTGCTGATTCACATAATTCTGCGAAACAGTGTTCAGTGTCTTCTGATAACCTGCGGCCTTTGAATTTGCCGAATTGAGGGATACAAGCTCAAAGGCAAACGCTGATGCAAATACAATCGACAGCACAACAAATACGGCAAGTGCAATATTGATTCCTTTCATTTCAACCGGGAGAATCAACAGCCGCGCTGTTATTTGAGCGATTTTCACAATTATGACATCAATTATATGCAAATCATATGCAATTCGGGCAGAGGGCAGACCGAAGTGCCTTCATACTTTCTGTTCCATGGAGACAGCCTCTTCCCGCAAAACCGGCAACGGAGCCGGGCCCGGCGGGGCAGTGTGCATAACATTTGGCCAGAACGGCACAGTGTTTTCAGCGGCACCCTCAGAAGTAGGTCCAGAAGCGGTCTTCCCAGAGGTCGTACTCCTCCTTGAGCTCCCGTATTTCCTTAACCCTGAAACCG
Source organism: Candidatus Sysuiplasma superficiale (assembly GCA_019720975.1). Lineage (GTDB taxonomy): Archaea > Thermoplasmatota > Thermoplasmata > Sysuiplasmatales > Sysuiplasmataceae > Sysuiplasma > Sysuiplasma superficiale. The sequence goes on along the minus strand of JAGVSJ010000003.1, from coordinate 124,556 downwards.
GGCTTCCTTTCTTCCTCCCTGTAGGTCTTCATGAGTTCGTCGAGGCTCAGATGCTGAAGCGAATCGAATTTTTCCTGCACCTTCTTTCTGTTCAGGGGGTGGAGGTCGCCTACCGGGCCGCTGAAAAGGAGCTTGTAAAAATGATTCCTGCCAAGGGTCACATGAAACATCATCCAGTCAGCGCCGAATTCGGCTGACGCGTAGTTGCCGGTCAGGTTGCCCAGAGCGGAAACAACACTGCTGCTCTCCCCGCTGCTGCTGAGCTGAAATGTAATCTCAAGCCCCTTCTTCATAGATTACGGATAATGCAGCTGCGATAAAAGGTAAACGGATTCCATCCCGCTCATGACATCGACGGGTTCAGTCAAGATGCAGTGCAGGACCGGATCTGCCTGCTCTGTTTGCCTCCGGCATCCTGCCGAAGAAGAGATGGTAGAGATATATGTTCACAGCATTCAGTGCGACTGCTATTTCGAAAGGCACGTAGATGGGAAATGCCTCCTGCATTGCGCCTGATGAAAGCGAGCCAAGCACGGCAGGAAACAGACGGGCGGACTGGTTTGAGCCGGTGGCGAATGCACGTGACTTCTCGCTCACAATATCCATCATCAGCGACTGCTGGGAGGGAAGCGCTATCGCCCTGAAGGACGTGAATGCCAGATAGCATACAGAGGCAACAATGGCACTCGTCACGAACGGGAAAACAAGCGTGAATGCGGTTGAGATTGTTCTGCTCACAACAATGAAGCGGACAAATCCGAGCTTTGAGGTGAGATAGGGGGTGAATATCATTGAGAATGCAGTCAGCAGACCGCCGATCGCGAACAGGTCCCCTATCTCCCCCATGGTCAGCAGGAAGTGGTATCTGAGTATTATCGGAAGGAAGGGTATTATGAGGCCCTGACTTGCACCGTTCAGCATGCCTGTTGTCGCAAATTTCTTGATGAGGCTCATGTCCTTCCTGTCTGCAGAAGCCTCTCCCCTCACACGCTTCACGGGAGCGAAATTCTCGTGAACAGGCAGTACTGCGACGAATGAGAAAGCGGAGAATGCGAGCGCTATTGCAAAGAGCGTGTAGTAATTGCTTATATTCGACAGAAGGGCGCCTGCAGAACCTGTAACGCTCGAAACTATGGTGAAGGCCGAAAAGACTGTTGTCCTGTTGGATGAGTTTGTCTTCTCCGCGAGCAGCGCTGTCTGCATCGGTGCGACGGAGGCGCCGACACCGCCTCCCACAAGTCCTCCTGCAATGCCGAAGCCGCCCAGTGCAGATGAGACTGCGAGAAGGAATAGGTTTGAGGTCAGGAGCATTATAAGAACGGCAAGCGGAAGGAATCCAAGCGTCAGCAGGAGAAGCTTCTTCCTGCCGTGTCTGTCCGAATAGCGGCCAATCCAGAGTGCGAGCAGAGGGGTGAAGAGCGCACCTATGCCGAAGAGAACACCTATGATTGTCAGGGACAGATGGAGCTGATGCTTGTAATATAGACCTATTACAACCGAAAGTATGCCGCCTGCGATGCTTCTTGCGCCCCTTGATATGACAAGAAGATATAGATCCCTGTTAGCGCCCATTTAAGATTCTTTCCCTTATACGCTTCACCTGACGGGAGAGGGACCTTCAGTTTTTTTGCGCTTTGTCCTTAATCCCTTCCCTTCGTCCTTCGGCTTGAGTATTCTCTTTCCCATCAGTGACTCAAGCAGCTGCACCCCTATTTCCGCAGTCCTGTTTGACTGGTCCAGGATTGGATTGACCTCCACAAGTTCGGCAGATGTGACAATACCCGCCTCAAAGAGCATTTCCATTGCCAGGTGAGCTTCCCTGTATGTGAGGCCTCCGGGGACAGGTGTGCCCGTTCCCGGAGCCTCCCTCGGATCCAGAACGTCGATGTCCAGGCTGAGATGGACGTTTTCCACACCACGGCCTGCGATCTCGATTGCTTCGCGCATCACGTTCGCGATGCCCAGTTTGTCCACCTCCTTCATTGTGTACACCGCGATGTTCGATCTTTCGATGAGTTCCGCCTCACCCTCATCTATGCTCCTGCATCCGACCAGAACTGTATTCTCCTCCAGTGCCTTCGGCCTTATCCTCCTGAAGTTTGCCAGCCTTGGATGGCCATAGCCAAGTATGGCCGAGAGCGCCATACCGTGAACGTTCCCTGACGGTGTTGTTTCATGCGTATTGAAATCGCCGTGCGCATCTATCCATATGATGCCGCGCCTTGTGGTGTAGCGCGCCAGACCGCCGAGAGTGCCTATTGACACACTCTGGTCACCGCCTATGACAAGAGGAAACATCTTCCTGGATACGCAACGGGATACCTGGTCTGCTATGTTGTTGCACATCTTCAGTATGTCGTCGAGATAACGTATCTTTTCCCCGCCATGCCTTGCAGTTGACAGATCAGGTCCGGAGACATTGCCGAAATCGGTTATCCTGTGGCCCAGATCAGCCAGCCTGCTGTCCAGACCTGCTATGCGCATTGCCGTCGGACCCATATCCACTCCCCTTCGCTTCTGGCCCAGATCCATCGGCACGCCGATTATGCCTATATTCGTATCATCACCAGTGCTCCTTCCACAAGAACGGCCTCTTTATTTCAAGCTTGTCCATCACGGCACAGTGGGACATAAGTCGCCTGCACGTTACTTCTTGAGGACAATTACATAGGCTCTCTTGCCTATGTATTTCTTCGGCGCATCGAGTTTCGCGGAGTTGCCGAATTTTGTAATCTTCCGCTCATAGAACACCTCAACCTCATCCTTCAGCACTATTGTACCCTCATCGACTTTTATTTCGCGTGACATGTTATGACCGTCAGAGCATTGAGAACGTGCGTTTAAGCAGATTGCCCATGCTGCTGCATATGGATATTGATGGCTGTCCATACATACCTTTGTAGCCATTACCGCCTGTGCTGACGAATGAGCAGTTTGACAGATTTCACAATGAGTTCGATTTCCTTGTGAAGAAGTACAGGGAACAGTACTCCAGGCACACCGGAAGAGACTGGAGTGCATATGAACGGTCATACGAACAGAGAATCAGGCATGCAGCAGCTGAACTGTACTCTGTCGTGAAGAGTGCGTCATCAATCATATTCTCTCCGGACGACCATATGGGCAGGCCGCCGAAGGTGACGCCTGAACAGAAGGTTGTCATGTTGCTGCTCAAGGAGATATTCAGTTTGAGCAACAGGAAGATGTCCGGACTGCTGTCGCTGTTCGGTCCGCTGACAGACATAGACATATGCTACAAGACGGTGGAAAGGGCATACTCCAGCATGCCGGTCAGGCTCATAATACACAACATGTTTGTGCTTCTTGCCTCCGGTGCGGGAGGCAATCTGACAGGCGACGGCACTGGCTACTCACTGTCAATCACACGTCACTACCGTTCCATGCGCGAGAACAGCAACGGCAACTGCATGGAGACAAATCCAGACCACAGGCTCTTCGTATATGCATTCGCAATACTCGACCTCGGCACCAATCTCTATGTTACCTACGGTGTGAGCATGAAGTCTGAGAAGGACGCATACCGCGAAGCGCTCAGGATGCTCGGCATCACAGTGAGGGATGTCGAGAGCATCCGTCTCGACCAGTATTACGGCTCGCAGTCCACGCTGGACGACTTCTCTGAAGGAACAAAGGTGTTCGTAATACCCAGAAGCAACACAACAATCAGGGGATCGCCGGCATGGAAGGAACTCATCGGCAGACTCATGGATGCGCCGATGGAGTTCCTTTCCGAATACTACAGGAGGGAGAACTCGGAGTCTCAGTTCTCCGCAGACAAAAGGACAACGGGATGGAGGATACAGCAGAGAAGAGAGGACAGGATCAGGACGGCTGCCATGTGCAAGGGCACATGGCATAATCTGTTCAACATGACTTCCGGATAGGGGACTTATGTCCCAATATGTCTGGAATGTCAAGATTTAAATGATGAGGCTGGAATTGGTGTTACTGTCCATGGAAGCTGGAACAGGGTGGCAGTATGGCTGATGGCGATAAGGATTACGGAACTGCAGTCTTCGGAGGCGGATGCTTCTGGTGCATTGATGCAGTGTTCTCAGAAATGCCCGGTATCATAAGGACAGAGTGTGGATATGCGGGCGGAACCATGGCCGAACCCACCTACGAGGATGTGTGCTCAGGAACTACTGGCCATGCAGAGGTAGTGAGAGTTACCTATGACAGGAAGAAGGTAAGCTACAGGGATCTGATTGAAACATTCCTTTCGGTCCATGACCCCACAACACCTGACAGACAGGGTCCGGATTACGGTAGTCAGTACAGGTCAATAATCCTCTATCAGACCGAACAGGAAAAGGAGATTGCCGCAGACGTGATAGCCGAAGTTGAGAGGAAAGGGATATTCGGAGACCCTGTTGTTACAGAGATCGTTCCTCTTCGTGCTTTTTATCTTGCGGAGGAATACCATCAGAAGTTCTTCAGCAGAAATCCGGACAAGCCGTACTGCCGGATTGTAATTGCACCCAAGGTTTCCAAATTCAGGAAGAGACAGAGTCGACTCCTGGGATCGCCGTGAAAGCCAGTTTATTCGTCAATCAACGAATGGTTATATCGTCAATATTAAATAAGTAGTCTTCCCATTGGCAGCTATGCACAACGCCCTGAAAGAAAAGATTGCAGGAGAAATCGTTCTCTCTGCCGATCCGGGGCGAACAATGAGGAAATGGAGGGAAGAATTCCATCTGAGCCAGCTTCAGCTCTCAAGGGCGCTTGGCATATCAGCTTCAGTCATAAGCGATTATGAATCCGGACGAAGAAAGTCACCGGGCACAACGATGGTGAAGAAATATGTCGATGCGATGATCGAACTCGAAGTCAAGAACGGAAGCAAGTTTATCAAGCGCTTTGACACGGAGGTCAGACCTGATTACCTTCTGAGCATGCGTGAATTCTCCAGATCTGTCAGCCTTGAGGAGCTGATGACAGCGATAGATGCTGAAAATCTTTCATTAGGACTGAGTACAGACAGGTATTTGCATGGGTACACTCTTCTTGACAGCATAAAGGCAATCACATCGCTGAGTGCAAATGACTACCTGAAGGTCTTCGGATGGAGCAGCCAGAGGGCACTGATTTTCACAAGAGTGAAATACGGACGCTCCCCAATGATTGCCGTAAGGGCCCATCCAATGAAGCCTGCAGCTGTGATCTACCACAGACCGGAAAATATCGATCAGCTTGCAATTCTTCTTTCCAGACTTGAAAACATACCATTACTTGTCAGCAATATGGAACAGTCTGTGATGATAGAGATACTTGAAAAATTCGGAGATGAAAACAGTGATGTTCGGACAAAGTGAAAATAAGGCAGGAATAGTGACTTACGGAGTCTATGTCCCCAGATTCAGGATACTGCCGGAGGAGATTGCCAGGATCTGGGGAGAGAACGGAGACGCAGTGAAAAAGGGACTGATGATATACAGCAAATCCGTACCTTATCCGGATGAGGACGTCATAACAATATCTGTCGAAGCTGCCAGGAATGCTCTTGCCAGATCAGGCATAGATCCTGAGGAAATAGGCGCGGTTTACGTCGGAAGCGAATCCCACCCTTATGCAGTGAAACCTTCCGGCACCATAGTTGCTGAGGCGATAGGTGCCTCACATTTCATCACTGTGGCGGATTACGAATTTGCCTGCAAGGCAGGGACAGCTGCGATACAGACCAGCATGGGGCTTGTTTCCTCGGGTATGGTGAAATACTCGCTTGCCATAGGTTCTGATACATCCCAAGGCGCCCCAGGGGACGCCCTTGAATATTCAGCTTCGGCAGGCGGCGCGGCTTTTGTCATAGGAAGGGAAAATATGATTGCAAAGATAAACAGAACATTTTCCTTCACGTCTGATACGCCAGATTTCTGGAGAAGGGAAGGGCAGGCGTATCCAAGCCATGGCGGCAGATTCACAGGTGAGCCGGCTTACTTCAGACATGTTAGTACCTGCGCCAGGGAGTTGATGAAGCTGCAGGGAACATCTGCCGCAGACTACGACTATGCCGTCTTCCATCAGCCAAACGGCAAATTCCCTACCAGGGTCGCTCAAATGCTCGGCTTCGAAAAGAGGCAGATCGAGACCGGACTGATGACGCCGTACATCGGAAACACCTATTCTGCCTCTATGATGATAGGACTGGCTGCAATACTTGACATTGCAAAGCCTGGGGACAGAATATTTGGTGTCGCGTTCGGATCTGGTGCAGGAAGTGACGGTTTTGACATCACAGTAACTGACGAAATGGGTACCTTTAACAGAGATGCTGCACCGACTGTCAGGCAGCTTGTGGAGCGTTCTGAGATACTGGATTACGGCACATATGCAAAATTCAAGGGAAAAATAGCAATGAAGGAATGAAAATGAGGCCGGTCGCGATAATAGGAATTGGAGATACACGTTTCGGAGAGTTGTGGGAACACTCACTGAGGGATATAGGAATGCAGGCAGGCATATCTGCTGTGAGTGATGCAAATATCGCCGGAGAGCAGATTGAGGCGCTGTACATAGGCAACATGGCGGCAGGTAGCCTGATAGATCAGGAACATCTCGGCGCACTGGTAGCTGATTATTCAGGACTTGCATCCCTGCACCTTCCCGCAGTAAGGATTGAGGCGGCCGGTGCATCCGGAGGGATGGCATTGAGGGAGGGGTACATGGCAGTCGCGTCGGGAATGCACGACATAGTAATGGTTGCAGGAGCGGAAAAGATGACAGATGTTGCTGATGATGAGATACCCATGATACAGATGGCTGGATCTGACCAGCAGTGGGAAGGACTCACCGGGGCAACAATGGCAAGCCTTTATGCAATGATAGCAAGGCGCCACATGCATGAGTTCGGTACAACAAGGGAGCAAATCGCCAGTGTTTCAGTAAAGAACCACAGGAACGGCGCCTGGAATCCAAGTGCACAGTACCAGAAAGCTGTTGATATGGAGACCGTCCTTAAGTCACCGATGGTTGCAGATCCGCTCGGTGTCTTTGACTGTGCGCCCATTTCCGACGGTTCAGCAGCGGTAATACTCGCACCACTCGAACTGGCAAAGAAATATACGGATGAGCCGGTGGTCATTTCAGCGTCGGCTGCTGCGACAGACACACTTGCACTCCACCACAGGGCAAGCATAACAAGATTCGATTCAGTAAAGGCTGCTTCGGACCTCGCCTACAAGAGGGCAGGAATCAGGCCGAAGGACATTGACGTTGCTGAAGTGCATGACTCCTTCACCATAGCGGAGATACTCAATATTGAGGATCTTGGATTCTTTGAAAAGGGGAAGGGAGGGGCTGCCACACTTGAGGGTATGACCGAGATCAATGGCGTTGTATCCGTAAACACGTCTGGCGGACTGAAATCCCGCGGAGATCCGATGGGGGCTACAGGCATAGCACAGGCTGTTGAGGTTGTTAGACAGCTGAGGGGGAAGGCAGAGAAAAGGCAGGTCAGCGACGCAGAATACGGCCTTTCACTCAATGTTGGTGGCACAGGCGCCACTTCTGTAGTGCACATCTATAGGAGGGGGTGAGAAACTGGCGAACCCACGATACTGGAGAGAAAATCCGAGCAGATACACGCTGCTCGGCGTGAAGTGCGAGAATTGCAGCGATATATTCTTTCCGCCACGTGCCATATGTCCGAAGTGCAGGAGAAAGAGCATTGGCAGGATAAAACCTTACAGACTCAGCGGAAAGGGAAGGGTATACTCATACACTACTGTTCATGAACCGATGCCGGATTTCACTCTAATGCGCCCATACATTATGGCCATCGTTGAAATGGAAGAGGGAGTCCGTGTCACAGCACAGATAGTCGACTGCAAGCCAGAGGATGTGAAGATAGGCATGAAGGTCGAGGCGATTTTCAGGAGGATGGGAGCTGAAGGCAAGTCTGGATTGATAAGATACGGGTACAAGTTCAGGCCATCTGCCTGACACCGTAGGACCAGGGATGCCTGTTTTGCTCCGGGCCTCGGAAAAGCAACACATGGGTTCGGGGCGGAGTTACATGGTTTCGGAAGACTGAAACCGTTTGACGAAAAATTTAAACGGTTTTCATCAAGGTACCGTCGGCCGTGTCCGAAAGGGATGATCTTCAATGAGCGGTTCAAACAACAACGAAGCTGCAAGAGACTTTTTCAGCAGGAATGCAGAGAGATATGCGAAAAGTGACTCGCACGCGCACGGTTCTGACCTGCCGGCTCTCATATCGCACATACCGCTTTCGGAGCGCGAATCTGCACTGGACGTTGCAACAGGAACAGGCTTCACAGCGCTCGAGCTCGCGAAGATCGTTCCACATGTCTGCGGGGTTGACACGACATATCATATGCTCGGACAGGCCCGTCTGCTCCTCCGACGTGAAGGGATGGATAACGTCTGTCTCTGTCTTTCGGATGCTTCACACCTGCCTTTTGCCGACCAAACATTTGATGCAATAACCTGCAGGCGTGCCGCTCATCATTTCGCAGACAAGGCTGCATTCCTGCTTGAATCGCGCCGCTGCCTTCGGAGCGGCGGATACATAGGCATATCGGATATGGTTGCTCCGGAAGGGTTCGAGGGAACTTACAACAATTTTGAAAGGGCAAGGGACAGCAGCCATTTTTTCGCAGAAAACAGCAGGAAATGGGAATCGATTCTTTCATCGTGCGGATTCGGTGTCACCTTTTCAGAGGTAAAGGAAGAGAGGGTCACATTCAGCAGATGGCTGTATCCTGTTGAAGAATCCGGGCCAGAAGGAAAAAAGTGCAGAGAATTTCTTGAGCACAGTGACGAATCGTTCAGAAGAGCCATTGGATACAGAAACGATGAGCATACTTTTATCAAAAGACGAATGGTGATTGTCGCATCTGTGTGAACGACCAGAATGCGCGGAAAGAATGGAAACCGTCGCTGTGGTTGCCTAGATTGTAGTTTCAAATGTTAAATAAAAGGTTTAATAAGCGTTTTTATTGAATGGAAAGCAGTAAAATAAAATGCAGGACAAAGAAAACGTTGCGATTCTTAAAACTGATCTGAACCACCATCTAAGATTGAGCGAAGAAGAGATCATCGCAGACGGTGAAAGACTCAGCTGCCTGGCTGATGGTACAACAGTCACAGAAATACCCTTCGATGAAATCAAGTCGGTGCGCGTTGAAGAAGGAACCGGGATAGACAAGCTTGTTGTCGTCAGGAAGAACGGAAAGGAAGAGGAAGTAGCTTATTTCACGAAGAAGAAATCAGAGGAATTCAGAAAATTTTCCAAATTCATAGAGCATTACATAGGAAACAGGAGAGATAAGAAATTCGAATTCACTACCGATGAAAAGAAGGAAGAAAGGCAGGGAACGCTGAAATGGCTCATGGGTTTCATGGCACCCTACAGGAGGAGACTTCTCCTAGGCGTTGCACTCTCAATAATCATTGCTGGCCTAAATCTCATTCCTCCCTACCTTCTGAAAATACTGATAGACTCGGTGCTGCTTACAAAGAATGCGCCGAAATCTCTATTTCTGGATCTGACACTGATACTTCTTGCCTCCTACATGGCAAGCGCCCTTTTCACCGGACTGCAGGTTTACGTGCTGAACACGACGGGGCAGGAAATAGTGAACAACCTGAGATCCAGGCTTTTCAGTCATGTTGTCAATCATAGCTCGAAATTCATCGACCGAATGTCCACTGGCAGAATAATATCGAGGCTTACAACGGATGTCGGCAACACTCAGTGGCTGATGGTGTGGGGGCTCCCAACCCTGACTGTCAATTTCCTGACGATCATCGGGATCGGCGTGATTCTTTTCACGCTCGATGCCAACCTTGCGCTGTTTGTTCTTGTTCCTGTTCCGTTTGTCATACTCCTGCTGATTAGATACAGAAGGATGTCACACAAGATCTATCACCGTAACTGGAGAAGAAATGCAGATGTCATTTCCAGGTTTTCAGATGTCATACCGAACTATGCAGTTGTCAAATCGTTTTCAAAGGAGGGCAGGGAGACCGAACATTTTGATCATCTGCTTGACAGGCTCTATGACTCCCAGAGATCCGTGGTCAAGATGAATATGTTCTACTGGCCGCTAATAGGTCTGATAACATCTCTCGCAACCGTATTCATATGGTATGTGGGCGGGCAGCAGGTAATGGTGGGAAGGATACAGATAGGCATAATTGCTTCATTTATTGCGTACCTTTCTCTATTCTTCGCACCGATAAACAACCTCAGCAACGTAATACCATTCATACAGCAGGCAGTCACATCGGGAGAGAGAACCAGAGAGGTTCTTGAATCAAGATCGGAGATTGCACAGCCCGCGAATCCAAGGAAGCCAGATCTCAACGGGGACATTGCATTCGAAAACGTACGGTTCGGTTACGACCCGTTTGCTCCTGTCATAAGGGGAATCAACCTGGTATGCAGGAAAGGGGAAAAGATAGCTGTGGCAGGCATCAGCGGCTCAGGAAAGAGTACTGTAGCGAAGCTTCTGATGCGCTTTTACGACGTCGATGAAGGGTCGGTGAAGATAAACGGCGTGGATGTCAGGGAAATTGATCTTACATATCTCAGGGAGGGCATAGGGTACGTGCCTCAGGAAAGCGTACTTTTCGATGCAACAGTGGCGCAGAACATCTCATATGGTTCATCGCAGGATGCAGAAAGGTGGGAAATAATTGCCGCTTGTATCGCCGCCGGAATACATGAGGAGATTGCAAGGATGCCCCTTGCATACGATACGAACCTCGGCGAAAGGGGCACATTCCTGTCCGGGGGACAGAGGCAGCGTATAGCGATTTCAAGGGCAATACTCAAAAATCCGGCAATCGTGGTATTTGATGAAGCAACTTCCAATCTCGATGTTATAAACGAAAGAGAGGTTTTCCGAGCAATAATGAATCTGTCGAGGGGAAGGACGAGCATTTTTGTGACACACAACATCAACGAAGTGCTGAGCACGGACAGGACTGTTGTGATGAGTGATGGTGTAATTGCTGAGGAGGGAAAGACAGAAGAGCTCATGAGCAAAAACGGCGCACTTGCGAGGATGTTCAGAGAGGAGATGAAGAGGATGACGCGATTTGATGGCTATGAGACTGAACCAGGTAACGGAATGAAGCTTTCAGACTATGTCCATGGATACAGGATGGATGCCACAAAGATGAGGGTGTACGAATCTTCCAGAAGGAGCAAGGTCACCGTGCTCAACGGCGGAAACAAGCTCTACGAAGGGCTGACACCGAAGCTTGCCTTCCCCATATCTGCACCCTGTTTTGTCATGTTCTACGGCGATGATGGACGAATGCAGTTCTTCATCGATGACCTGAATCTTCTTGACCCGGATAGCCACAAGATACTCAGGAATGCGCTGGAGTTCAACAACTTCAAGGTTAGAATAAGGTCAGTGAATGACATAAGACTGAATGGCGAGGAGCTGGAGTGGCATGTTTCGGCGGAGAGCGGCGAAGAACTCACATTCGTCACAAGAGGCAGGAGGAACGTAATGAGCATTGGCAACCTGTTGGAACTGATAGACATATATGACAACCTCTACGAGATCGACCTGTCTGCAGCGGACAGGAAGAGCAGGCGCAACGTCCTGCAGATATTCTGAAATTTGATTTTATTCAAGGCGGTGGGATAACCCAATACTGGTAATATTGACCGGAATTATTACGTTGCGTTGTCTGTCAGGCGGAATCCGGCCAATTTATCTATATCCAAAGACAATCAGCAAACCGGTATCTGATGAAGGAACTGACAATTGATGGCAACAGACTGACCATTGATCTTCTGGTTGAAGTGGCCAGAAATGGCCGTCCCGTTTCGCTGGATGCCCGCGCTGTTTCCGCTGTGAAGAAGTCGAGGGCCATGCTGGAATCATTGATTGAAAGCGGGAAGGTAGTTTACGGAGTCAACACCGGCTTCGGCGAACTGTGCAATGAGAAGGTGAGCGCTAAGGAGGCATGCAGACTTCAGGAAAACCTGGTAAGGAGCACCTGTTCAGGAACGGGTGATACAATGTCACAGGAGGAGACAAGGGCGCTCATGCTTCTGAGACTAAACACACTGATGCGGGGATATTCCGGTGTGCGGAAGGATATAGTTGAACTCCTGAAAGATATGCTGAATCGCGGGGTTCATCCTCTCATACCGTCAAGAGGCTCTGTGGGAGCGAGCGGTGATCTTGCACCGCTCGCTCATATGGCATCTGTTATGATGGGAGAGGGAAGAGCTGAGCTAGGCGGCAGAGTCTACATGGGTGCAAAGGCCCTCAAGAAGGCAGGTCTTTCGCCTGTGGAGCTGAAGGAGAAGGAGGGGCTTGCGCTGATAAACGGAACACAGTTCATGACAGCGCTTGGGGCTCTGGCAGTATACGACATACGCAGACTCTTCGAGCAGAGCCTTGTCATATTTGCAATGAGTCTTGAGGCACTTCGAGGGAAGATGGATCAGTTTTCACTGAAGGCAGTGGAATTGCGTCCTCACAGAGGAATGATCTATGTTGCACGCAGGATAAATGATATCTGTCGCGGGAGCAGACTTGCTGGAGGAAACAGCAACACTCAGGACCCGTACACGCTTAGATGTGCGCCGCAGGTACTCGCGCCACTATACGAAATGGTGGAGTACTGTGAAAGATCCATCACTGTGGAGATGAACTCCACAACAGACAATCCGGTTCTTATCCCTTCCGAAAATTCGGTCATCTCTGCCGGAAACTTTCACGGCCAACCCATTGCTGTACTTCTCGATGCACTGTGCATTCCGCTGCAGGCCATGGTATCATTTTCGGAGAGGAGAACAGCACGACTCGTTGACTCCAAACTCAGCGGCTTGAAATCGTTCCTGGCAGACAGGCCTGGTATTGAATCCGGATACATGATACCGCAATACACTGCGGCAGCACTTGTATCTGAAAATAAGGTCCTGAGTCATCCTTCCTCATCCGATTCCATACCAACATCCGCAAATCAGGAAGATTTTGTAAGCATGGGCGCATATTCAGCGATCAAGCTCAGGCAGATGGTCGATAACGCTTTTACAGTGATTGGTATTGAGGGAATTTGTGCTGCCAGGGCGCTGGACATGATAGGAGGCGCCTCAGCCCCTGCAGTTGTATCTGCACATCAGAAAATAAGGAATTCGATAAAGGGATACAGCGGTGACAGGGTATTCTCTGGCGATATCGAAAAGGCCTCCCGATTGCTTAAGGAAGGAAAATTGCTCTAATCGGTTAGACCGGAATGGTTCAGTGATCCTGGTGAGGCGAGCGGCGAAAACTCAGAGCGTTATGCCGATCTTCTCCAGTATGGATGACTCGATCGAGAATGAAACATTCCAGTTAGGCCTGTCAACAATCTCCCTTATGCTCAGGCTGCCGGCGATTGAACAAAGTACGTATGCTTCAGATCGCGAGAGACCGGCTTCCTCCATGAGATCAATCATCTGAATTACAGCGAGTCTTGCCGCGGTATAAAGGTCTGACGAGATACCTGAGGTCGAATACAGCTTCCTCTCCTCGACAATCCCTCTTGAAACCACAAAGGGAGCTTTAAGCGCACTCCTTTCTCTCAAAACAGAAAAGCGGAGTCTTATCTTTGAACTCGTTTCTATGGCAGTGCCGCACACTTCGCCGTCTCCCTGCAGCGCATGCGTGTCGGAAGCTGCAAAGAGCGCACCTTCTGTATGCACCGGAAAATAAACGGTGCTTCCCTGGCGAAGCATCCTGTTGTCCATGTTACCGCCGAAGAATTGAGGCGGGATTAACGCATATTCCTCTCCTTCGGGAGGCGCAACGCCCATGACGCCCATGAAAGGTTTGATACGGAGTGAAATGCCCTTGAGAAACGAATTGCGGTACGGTCTCGCAAATCCTCCCTGAATTGTCCAGTAATACATGGCAGGCTCGCCGAACATATCAGCCAGCAGGCCGAAATCGGGTGTATGCATGCTCCAACCCCAGTTTCCACACCAGATGTCGAGTATTTCGACCTTGAGAATGTCCCCCTTTTTTGCATCTTCGACAAAAACAGGTCCGACAGCCGCGTCGGTGTACGATGGGTCTTTGACTGAAACGGCAGAATACGGTGAACCAAGGGAAACCTGATCTGTCGAGGAATCCGGAACATCCATTGTCACAGTATCTCCTGACCTCACTGAAATGACAGGTTTGTTCCTTGCGGACCATTTCAATATGAGATTGCTTCTGTTGTGCCCGTTTACGTATCTGAATGGCATAGATCAGGATTTGCCGCAAGGCTTAAAGAATTATTGCAGCCAATTGTATGCTCCTGTCACGGGCACGGTCCCCGTTCGCATGAATAAACTGCACCTTCAACAGAGGCATGTGCCTGCAGAAAATTTGATTCGGTCAGTCAAAAAGTTAACTATTTCAATGATCATCTGTTCACTTCGCCTACATAAGAGGCAGATAGATGGGAATCCTTGAAGGAATACAGATTCATGTCCTATCAGGATATGTGAAGAAATGGTTCTTCATAGGCATACTTATTGGCATCATTGCAGGGACAGGTTCCCTTGTCCTTTATTTTTCAATACAGCTTGCAACCACATTCATTCTTCATGGCATCACAGGCTTCAGTCCGCCTGAACCGATAAGTGAAGGGGGAAGTGCATTTTACCATTTCAAACCATACAGGTACTGGCTGATACCGGTATCCACAGGTCTTGGCGGACTGATTTCAGGTCTCATAGTATACAGTTTTGCTCCCGAAGCTGAAGGGCATGGAACCGATGCAGCCATTGAGGCATTTCATTTCCGGAAAGGAGTCATAAGGAGGAGGGTGCCTCTCATCAAGCTTGTTGCCTCCGCAATTACTATCGGTTCCGGCGGGAGTGCCGGAAGGGAGGGGCCGGTCGCACAGGTAGCCGCAGGTTTCGGCTCATTTGTGTCTGATGCTTTCAGACTCAATGAGCATGACAGGAGAATCGCGGTAGCATCAGGGATAGGTGCTGGCATTGGAAGCATATTCATGGCTCCCTTTGGTGGTGCACTGCTGAGCACTGAAGTTCTGTACAGAAGGGATTTTGAGGTCGAAGCGCTAATACCTTCAATCATTTCCTCCGTGACAGGTTACGCTATCTTCGGCTATTTTTTCAGCTATCAGCCGCTCTTCGCCCTTCCCTCGACTTCGGTCGTCGCCTTCCTCCATCCGCAGTCATTGCTCCTCTATGCGCTGGTAGGCATTATAGCAGGAGTCGTTGGAATCATATATGTGTCGACATTCTACGGCATAAAAAAGATATTTGATACCAAAGTCAGGCTGCCGAAACATTTCAGGCCTGCCGTGGGAGGAGTTTTGATGGGTCTTATAGCCATCGCTTTTCCAGAAGTGATGGGACTTGGCTATGGATGGGTGCAGCTGATACTCCTCAACAACCTCTCACTCCTTCCGCTCTGGATACTCATTGCTCTCATATTTGCCAAGATCTTCGCAACTTCGCTCACAATAGGTTCAGGAGGATCAGGAGGCGTGTTTGCACCAGGGATAGTCATAGGGACACTTGTTGGCGCCGTAATCGCCGTAACTTTCCATGACTATCTTTATTCACTCTTTCCCTACCTTACTGTGACAGAAATAGCAATCGTGGGCATGATCTCCTTTTTCGGCGGTGTCTCGAAGGCACCTATATCAATCATCATCATGGGGACTGAGATGACAGGCGGCTATGCACTCTTTCTCCCCCTTATGCTAGCAACCACAATAGCATACTTCATTTCAGGCACAAAATATTCAATCTACAGGGCACAGGTAACCGACAGGGCGCACTCTCCTGCACACGCAGCGGAATATGAAAAGCCGCTCATGGATTTTATTAGCGTCAAGGATGCAATGAACCCGTCGATTTCCACCATTGACGGAGATATGAGCGCGCCTGATGCGCGCAGGCTGCTTGTTGAGCTGAAGTCCTCGGGAGCTGTTGTCAAAAGGGAAGGCAGGCCGGAGGGATACATTTCGTTTGCAGACATCAATGATGCTGCAGGCAAGGGTCTTCTGAAAGTTCGCGATCTCGAGCAGACGAAAATCAGCGTGATAGAATCGGACCGTTCTGCTCATGATGCGTTCAACATGCTTACGGAGAAGAAGGTCAGCATGCTCGCTGTTCTAGACAGGAAACGGAATGAGATCATCGGTGTTGTCGGGCTCTCGGAGATAGCAAGAGCATACAATGAGAAGATCAAGAGTGTGGCAGAAAAGACGCCAGAAGATTCGGAAGAATTTTGATGATCTTCGGAAGAAATGGAACAAACTTCTCTCAAAGAGATGAAACAAACCTTATTAACAGGTTGGCAAATGCTTCAGGTTTCCGCCAGTGAGGCACATGACCGGCTCCTGACAGTTCAAAATATGAACTTCCGGAGATTGCACTGTGAATGGACTTTCCGACGCAGGCAGGTATTATAGGATCGTCTTCACCCCAGATTATGAGTGTCCTGACACCCTTTTCAGAGATGAAATCGGCATACTCCATTCCAGAAGTGATGAGACCGTCTTCAGCGTCAAAGCCTGCGGTATCTTCAAGAACGATGGCACCGACAACTTCAGGCTTGCGGCGGAGATAATTCAATGCTATCAGTCCGCCTAGGGAATGTCCGGTTAATATTGCTCTTGTGACATCAAGTGCAGACAGCAACTCTTCCAGGGCATCCGTGTATTGCTTCACTGGCGTCTCTTCAAAGCTACCGAAATGAGGCGGAAAACTGGGTGCTATTATCCTGAAACGGGAAGTCAGGAGCCCGGATATCCTGCTCCAAGTCCCTGAGTGCGCATTCCACCCGTGTAGAAGGACGAGATTTATTCCACTACCCTTGTCCAGGATTCCGATTGATCCGAGTGCTTTCGTATGCACCCTGATATTATCCCTGCCGGGAACGGACTCGGCTGACAAACCGCCTCTCTCATGCAATGTGAACCTTATAGAGCTAATGAATAAAGGAGAAGCTGCCAGACTTACTGCCTCTGGAATGCCATGAAATCTGTTCAACCGAGCAGAAGCCTGAGCGAACGTATGGCTTCAAGCGAGCATTCCATTATGATACGGCGCCGCTGGCCGCAGTATCTCCTTCCGATGACAGTGATGTTGTCGGTTCCGGCAACACATATCATGCACAACCCGATCCTGGCACGAGAGGAATCCCCTGCAGGTCCGGCTATTCCGGAAGTGGCAACGGAATAATCTGTCCCCATTATCCTTTTGATGCCCGATGCCATTGCAGAAACGACCTCTGGACTGACTGGCCCATATTTACGTATCATTTCAGGCGGCACGCCTAGAATGGATTGCTTCGTGGAATTGCTGTAAGCGACAACACCGCCCATGAAGAATTCACTCGCGCCGGGAACAGAAACAATTGCGCTGCAAACTGTACCGCCGGTTACAGATTCGGCTACTGAAAGGGTCTTCCCCATCATGCGGAGCCTATTGCCGGTATCAGTGACCAGATGCCTCATTCTTTTCTGATAGACGGAATAGTTCTCTGACACGCTCAACACCGCCAAATGAATCAATTGTTTCAGCTGCTCCACGGGGAATGAGCTTCCTCCACCCACCGCCATTGATCATCAATTCTCTGACGTGCGTCCCTGAGTACTCACGGCGCCTGTATATCTTTGTCTTCCTGACCTCGTACCCGGATTCGCTGAAGAGTCTTTCAGTCAGCGGGTTGTTTGTAAAAACAACACTGAATGGCGGCACGAGCGATCTGACGTGTGAAACCCAGAGCGAATAACGGTTAACATCGATGATTGGGATTATGTGAGCCTGTCTCTCCAGACCCTTCTCCCTGAGCGAGGAGTAAATCATCTCATACCTTTCGCCTGCAGTGAACGGATTGTCCTTCATGTGCGAATACTGAGCGCTGCCTATGCCTATGACCACGCTGTCGCACTGCTGAAGAATCTCCTCAATGGCCCTCAGATGCCCGAGGTGGAACGGCTGATACCTGCCTATAGCAAGGCCCCTCATTATGACGCGCACTCTAGCGTGGAAGCGGTCTGCTCCCTTTAATCTTTGCTGCCTGCTGCGGGACAGTCTCCACAGGTTCCTCTACCTCTGACGGAGGTGCAAATATGGAACTTATCTTTGCAATCAGCCTGTCCTTCTCTGGACCGGCGACAAGCGCTTCCTTCAGAACATCCAGAAGTGTCCTGACGGTAAATATCTTTATCTTTCCCTCATATTTGGGCTCGAGAATCACATCACCCAGGTTGTCGGCCGGCAATATAACCTCTGCAAGTCCTGTCTCCGCTGCAGCTTCGACCTTCGCAGTCACGCCTCCCACTGGCAGTACATGTCCACGTACGCTCAGGCTCCCAGTCATCGCGATAGACTGGTCTACGGGCACCTTTTCGAAAGCGGATATTACAGCTGTTGCAATGGAGACAGAGGCACTGTCTCCCTCGACACCCTCATAGGTGCCGATAAACTGTATATGAATGTCATGGTTGCTGATGTCCTCGCCGGAATACTTCTTGATGATGGCAGACACATTGTCCACGGCCTCCTTTGCAATCTCCCCCAGTTTTCCGGTGGCTATAACCCTTCCTCCCGATCTCGTGTGTGCAGGGGTCACCTCAGCGACTATTGGAAGGACAATACCTGAAAATTCCGACATTCCGGAATCCGCCCCAAGCGCAGCCAGGCCGTTCACAGTGCCAATCATTCCGCCCGTTGTCAGTATGGTGTTGTATTCCTTCCTCCTCTGGACATACCTGTCCGCAACCTGCTGTTCCAGCGAGCGGGCGATCTTCTTCGCCTTCGTCACATGTTCCCGGTGGACCAGTTCTGACCCTTCTTCCCTCGCTATATCACCCGAAACCCTCACAAGTCCTCCGAGCTCACGGAGGCGAAGCGTCAGGCGGCCTTTCCTTCCGGCTCTTCTCTGAGCCTCCTTAATTACCTCTGCCACAGCGAACTTGTCAAAATGCGGTATCTTCTTGTCCTTTACAACTTCCTGTGCAACAAACCTGACAAGCTTCTGCCTGTTCAGGTTGTTGTCCGGCATTGTTGTGTTCATGTAAACTTCATAGCCATAACCCCTTATTCTGGAGCGAAGCGCCGGATGCATTCCCTGGAGAGCATCCAGGTTGCCGGCTGCAACCAGGACAAAATCGCATGGAACAGGCTCGCTCTTTACCATCGCACCTGAGCTCCTTTCGCTCTGACCGAGGATAGGGAACTTTCCCTCCTGCATTGCAGTAAGAAGACTCTGCTGCGATTCAATCCTGAGCAGATTTATTTCATCTATGAAAAGCACGCCTTTGTTTGCCTTGTGTATAGCGCCAACTTCCAGCCTCTCGTGTGCAGGCGTCTCCAGACCGCCACTCTGGAAAGGATCGTGCTTGACATCTCCCAGTAGGGCGCCGGCATGAGCCCCGGTGGCGTCGATAAACGGTGGCATGTCATCCGGTGAATGGGAGATGAGCAGCTTCGGAACCATTATGCTTTCCTGTCTCTGCCCTGTGTAACGCATGAAGAACCAGATGAAAATTGCAGCTATGACGCCGAAAAGAAGAATTGACGGATCCGGAGGTTTGCTGTATATAAAGACAGCTATCGAGGCAATGATGATGAGCAGGACGAGCATCCAGTAAACAGATGCCTTCTGCTGCCTTCTCTGCAGCATTTCAGCCCTCTGTGCATTAACGATCTCCTTTCCCTTTCCTGCTGGCACGATCCTTATCTTCGGCTCATTAGGATCCTCAGGATTGTGATATGCAATAACATCCTGCAGTTCCCCCCTCGGAAGAAATTCGACCATCGAACTGGCAAGCATTGACTTGCCTGTTCCCGGCTCGCCAATCAGCATGACATGTCTCTTCTGCTCGGCCGCCTTCCTCACCACTCTGACGGCTTCATCCTGACCTATTACCTGATCTGACTGTCTGGGAGGAATGCTGATTTCACCGGTATGGGAAAAATTCTGAGTTACTATCCAGGTATCAACATCCTGGATGGCACTCTCATCATTAGCCTGTACCTCGCTTTCAGACAATTGAGTTCAGCTCGTACTAAATTGTAGTCTTCCTTGCTAAATAAGGCTTTTGACTTGGATAGCCGCCACGATAATACCGGTACATTCCGAATGCATTGCATTCTTTCCATGGTGCAGGGCAGCATATCGGCGTTCAGAGATACCTCAGGCTCTACAATCAAATACATGTCCAGACACTATGGTGACTAATGACGCCCCGTGAAATCGGGATAGACGATAAGGCATCCAGCATATTGACGAGACAGGGCATAACGAAACTTTACCCGACGCAGGAGAAGACGCTGCCGCACGTTCTCGCAGGAAAGAACCTTGTTGCCGCGGTACCGACTGCCAGCGGCAAATCGCTCATTGGTTACCTCGCGCTGATAAGGGCTGCAAAGTCAGGTCACAAGGGAATGTATATTGTGCCGCTTCGTGCACTTGCAAGCGAGAAATACGAAGAGCTGAAGATGTTTGAGGAGATGGGTATCAGAGTTACTGTTTCTACAGGTGATCTCGATTCAAGCGGGGAGAGGCTCGGTGGTTATGACATAATTGTTGCAACAAGTGAAAAGGCAGACTCTCTTCTCCGGCACAGTGCACAGTGGATTCGTGACATAGCGGTTCTCGTGGTTGATGAGATACACATGATCAATGATCCAGACAGAGGACCGACGCTGGAAATGGTCATTGCCAGGCTTAGGAAGACAGTGCCGAACATACAGATTATCGGACTGAGCGCAACAATAAAGAATTCGGCGGACATAGCCGAATGGCTCGATGCAGAACATGTGAGCACAGACTGGAGGCCTGTCAACCTCAAGACCGGCACATACTTCGATGGCGAAATATTTTTTACAAACAACGAAAGACGGGAACTGGGCGGAAACGCTGACGGGCTCTGGTCTCTGATAAAGGATTCCGTAGAAAGGGGAGGCCAGGCACTTGTTTTCGTCAATACGAGAAAGAGCACTGAAAACGTCGCCGCCAAATATTCTGCCCAGATGAGAGCTCTGCTCGATGAACAGTACGACGATCAGGATTTGACTATAGATGAAGACGGAGAGGAGGATCGCACAGAGATCTCAAAATCGCTTCTCAGGTACGTCAGATGTGGAATTGGTTTCCATCATGCAGGTCTCACGGCAAAGCAGAGAGCGCTTGTTGAAAGACTCTTCAAGCAGGGAAGGATCAAATGTCTGGTTGCCACACCCACACTTGCCGCAGGAATAAACCTCCCGGCCAGGACTGTTATCATCAGAGACATATTCAGGTATGATTCACAGGTTGGCAATACACTCATTCCGGTCGCGGAGATAAAGCAGATGCTCGGAAGAGCAGGCAGGCCAAAATACGACAAATATGGTGAAGCAATAATAGTTGCAAAGACAAGGGATCAGGCATCAATGATACTCGATGAATATCTTCTCGGCGAGCCTGACGCAATAAATTCACAGATTGGAAACGAAAGGTCCCTTAGGACGCATGTGCTGAGCGCAATATCAACAAGGACGGCAAACTCCCAGGAAGAACTGCGGGAATTCTTTTCGCTGAGTTTTTTTGCACATCTCAACGATTTTTCCATTCTTGAGGATAGCGTTTACTCCATCATAGAATATCTTCGCAGAAATGAAATGATAGTGGATGAGGGAGGGAGACTGAGGGCAACCGTTTTCGGAAAGAGAGTTTCTGATCTCTACATCGACCCTGAAAGTGCCGTTATAATGAGGTATGCCATCACAAGATACAGACCTGAAAAGAAACTGGGCTTTCTTCACTCAATATGTTCAACGCCCGATATGATTCCGCTTTACTGCAGGAATTCTGAAATCTATGAACTGAATGAGATAGCAGAGAACAGAAAGGGTGAACTGTTCTCAACAATCGACGGGGCATCAGATCCGGGCCTTTACCTTTCGCAGCTCAAGACAGCCCTTCTTCTAAAGGACTGGATAGGCGAAGAAAGCGAAGAAACAATACTTAACCGCTATGACATTTATCCTGGAGATCTCAGGAACAAGGCAGAGACGGCATCGTGGCTTGTTTCCAGTGCTGCAGAGCTTTCAGACATAATATCGCCTGAAAATTGTGATGCCCTCCATCTGCTTTCAATGCAGATCGAGAAAGGTGTGAGCGAAAGGCTCATAGACCTTTCCACAATAAAATACGTCGGAAGAACAAGGGCACTGACACTTTACAGGAACAACTTCCGTACGAGAGCTGAAGTAGCGAAGGCTGATGCGGCGTCTATTGCATCATTGCCGGGCTTTGGACCCGGGATAGCCGCTCAGATCATAGAGAATGCAAAAAGGTCAAGAAAGAAGATACCTCTGAGGGAAGATGAGAATAAGATACCAGAGGACTGGTTTTTCAGTGAGTGAAGGAGACGATTGCAGTGCAGATGCTGAATTCATCGGATGCAAGTACTCTGAGCGGCACAAGGTCGATGCGATGACCATAATAGAGGAATTTGGCCGGAAGGGACTGAAGGCGCAGCCAGTGAGGAGCGAAATGGTATTCGGCATGCCTCATCTGCGTAGCGCCTTCCTTCATGCCGCGAGAGCGTGCGAAAGGGGAAGAAGCAGGTCAGATGACATTGCAACAGAATTTCTTGTATATGCATCATGCGAAAGGCAGATATCAAGAGCACTAGAAAAAATGAAGGTGAAGGGCAATGGAGGGATAGTGATGATGATCACTCCGCCTGTTCCTGATGATGAACTTTCGACCATTCTGCAAAATCTAGGTCTTGAGAGGGACGACTCCCTCATTGAAATGGATGGGAAGAAAGTTGCAAATGCAAGGAGTTTCGGCATCCATACAGATAATGAGCATGAAGCAAGTGAATCCATTCTTGAAAGGATAGCAATGCTGGACCTGACCAGATGAGGCTGCAACTCTGCATGGAGTGGCATGAACAGTTCTGGTCATTGGATTTCTGCGCCTTGACCGATGGGGGAATGGAGGGATACTGG
This sequence comes from Candidatus Sysuiplasma superficiale, assembly GCA_019720975.1. Classification (GTDB taxonomy): domain Archaea; phylum Thermoplasmatota; class Thermoplasmata; order Sysuiplasmatales; family Sysuiplasmataceae; genus Sysuiplasma; species Sysuiplasma superficiale. The sequence continues at coordinate 101,572 of JAGVSJ010000003.1, read as the reverse complement.
TGGAAAAGGGTCAGGCAGGAATATACTGCTTCAGCTGTACAAGGGGAAGTTAGACAAGGATTAATAACAGGCCAATCTTAAGACCACACTGACGCCAAAACATAGAGGGAGCATGCTCAATTGGATGAAAAGGATATCATTGAGGCGCTGAGACCGGTGAGGGACCCGGAGATAGGGATGAGTATTGTTGATCTCAACATGGTCAGGGGAGTCCGTATCGAGGGGGAAAAGGTGTATGTTGAGATAGCCCTCACAGTGCAGGGCTGTCCGCTGCAGAAAACCATCGAATCTGATGTGAGGAACATCATAATGCGGCAACCCGGTGTTAAAGAGGTTGAACTGAAGCTGGGTGTGATGACAAGGGACGAGCAGTTCAGACTTTCGGAAGAACTACGGAAGATGAGAAAGCAGAGCAAACCTGAGGGTGCCACAGAGGTTGCACCCGGTATTTTCAGATACGGAAAGATGAACATACAGCACGTTGTCGCAATTGTGTCCGGAAAAGGGGGCGTCGGAAAATCGCTGATAACCGGACTGATTGCATCTGAATTGAGAAAGGAGGGTTTCTCCGTAGGAATACTTGACGCCGACATAACTGGCCCCAGCATGGCAAAAATCATGGGTGTATCGGGAAGGGCTGCGGCGACAGAGAAGACACTCATACCATCCAGAACACGCGAGGGCATCAAACTTATTTCAATGAACCTGATACTGGAAAAACAGACACAGGCAGTAGTCTGGAGAGGGCCGCTTGTCACAAGGGCAATAAACCAGCTTTATTCACAGACTGAATGGGGTAATCTGCATTTTCTCCTTCTCGACCTTCCTCCGGGCACGAGTGACGCACAGCTGACCGTGTTTCAGTCAATACCGCTAGACGGAATTGTTGTCGTGAGCACACCGCAGTCGCTTGCGCATATGATAGTGGAGAAGGCTCTTGATATGGCCCGTGTTACAAAGATACCTGTACTGGGCCTTGTGGAAAACATGAGTTACATAAAATGCCCGCACTGCGGGAAGAAGATTGAGATGTACCCTAATGATGCAGGTGTTGAGACAGAGATGCTCTCGAGGCTGAAGATACTTGGGCGGATGCCTTTTGATCCGTCTGTAGCCAGACTTGCAGATACAGGAAAGCTTGAAACCTATGAGTCGGCTGAGGTAAGGGAGATAGTTGCAGGGATCAGGGAGTCCCTTCTCTCCATTTCACCTGTGTCCACAGAACCACTTGCCTGGAAGGGTGAGGAAATTGCAGGCAGAACAGGTTGAACGTTTCACGGCAACCCCCGTTGTGTGTTTGTCACGCATGGGGTGACTGAAAGTGCCAAAACTCGTCGAATGCGTACCCAATTTCAGTGAAGGAAGGAATAAGGATACTGTGGACAGGATAATTCGGTCCATCAGGAATGTTGCAGGAACTATGTTTCTTGGTTACGAAATGGATGCATCTCACAACAGGAGCGTGCTCACCTTCGCAGGTCCCCCGTCAAGCGTTGAGGAGGCTGCGTTCCAGGCATGCAAAACAGCAGCGGAACTCATAGACATGAACAGGCACAGGGGCGAACACCCCAGAATCGGCGCGACAGACGTAATACCATTCATACCGCTCTCGGGAAGCACGATTGAGGAATGCATCGCTATTTCAAGAAGGGTTGCCGAAAGGATAGCGACGGAGCTGAGGATACCAACTTACCTCTACGAACGATCCGCACAGAGGGAGGACAGAAAGAATCTGTCTGATATAAGAAAGGGAGAGTACGAAGGACTGAAGGAGGCTATCGTGAGCGATCCTTCAAGGAGGCCGGATTTTGGTGAGCCGTTATTGCACCCAACGGCTGGGGCGACTGTTGTTGGCGCAAGACCTGTACTCGTTGCATATAATGTGTATCTTCAGACAGCGGACGTATCCGTTGCGAAGAGGATAGCGAAGAAGGTGAGGGAAAGGGATGGAGGGTTGCCCGGAGTGAAGGCACTTGGTTTTTTTATAAAGGAGAAGAATATGGCGCAGGTATCCATGAATCTTACGGACCTCTCAAGGACTTCGGCTGCCGATGCGTTCGATGCAGTCAGCAGGGAGGCGGAGAGGGAAGGGGTGGAGGTACATGGCAGCGAGATTGTCGGTCTGCTGCCTGTTACAGAGGTTGCGAGGGCTGCTGTGCAAAGACTTAAGCTAATGGAATTCAATGAAAGCCAGATAATTGAATACAAGTTGCTCGGATTGCTTACTGAGGGCGGTGAATGAAATTGACATATGCTGAAAAGAGTGTTGGTGAATTCATCAGGGAGCTGTCCTCCGCTTCGCCTACACCGGGCGGAGGTTCAGCGTCTGCTGTAGTCGGTTCAGCTGCTGCTGCACTCATCATAATGGACTGCAATCTGACGATTGGAAAGGAATCGTACAAACATGTGAAAAAGAATATCCTTGAGATACGCGGTCGCTGCATGAAGGTGCGCAACTTGCTGCTCAGGCTGGCGGACAGGGATGCGAGGAGTTTCGAGGCTGTCATGAGGGCGCTTTCCATGCCCAGGGAAAGCGAGCTGCAGAAACTGAAGAGATATGAGAAGATACAGAGTGCACTGAAGAAAGCCTGCGAGGTGCCTCTTGAAGTGATGTACCTATGCTCAGAACTGCAGGGGATGGCTAACTACATGGCCGACAACGGAAACAGGAACAGCAGATCGGATGCAATGGTCGGATGCATACTCGCCGAGGCTGCGCTGAAAGGTGCCTACGAGAATCTGGAGGTAAATCTCGAATCCATAAAAGATTCCAAGTTCGTCGATGAGGTCAACAGAAAGGTTGCGGAACTCATGAGGTCCCTTCCCCAGTTTGTCAGATAATCACCCATCGAACAGTTTCACAAATAGAATTTTGTAATTGAAGTCGCTTGACGATGCGTGCTCACCGTTGTTGTCGTCCTGGGATGCAGACCTGACGGGAACAGACCCACATCTGAAATGCGGAAGAGGGTCAGGCATGGTGTGGAAGTAGCAATGCAGGAAGGGAGCAGCCTGTTGCTCTTCTCCGGCGGCAGGACTGCGTCAATTGAGAGCGAAGCTTCCATAATGCACCGTGTCTACGAAACAGATTTCAGCGAAGTTTCCATTCCTTCCATACTGGAGAACAGGAGCCTTGACACAATTGGGAATGCCTATTTCAGCGTCTCAATACTGAGCCATGTGGATTTTGAACGCCTGATTGTTGTCACAAGCCCTTCGCATGTGAGGAGATCGGCATATCTTTTCTCATTCATGCTTGGTTCGGAGGTTGCGACTTCGACCTTCGGAAAGGTTCCTGAAGAGATGACAGCTGTTGAGGAAAGAAGGCTCAAGATGGCGAAAACGCTCTTTGAAGATGTGAGGAGCGGCGACATGGATGAAATATGGAAGAGGATGAGATCGTTCCATCCACTCTACAGTGAGATATAAATTATGATGGCGGTTTGACGCATCAAGTGTGCCTTCCCAGGCCACTTTCCACTGTGCGCCCGCATTCACATCTCTCAACCCTTTCTGAACAAGGAATGTGGTATTCTCTGCCGCATTCGCAGGAATAGACACCGACACCGTCTTTTATCTTTCCCCTGCAGTAGGCACATATGTGAATTGGGCTGAGCCTGCCGCCTTCCATTCTGAAATGCGCTGTGAATGTGTGTTCTCCATCGCCCAGAGGACTTCCTGACTTTATCTCCACTGAGATTTCACCGGATGAGCCGGGGGAAATGCTCAGCACCCTTGCTTCCCCTGGTTTCAGATTTCCAAGTGACTCATTCATGTTGAATGTTTTGCCCCTGATACTCGAGGTTACATTCAGAGCAACAGCCTTCCCGCTGTTCATTATGCGCAGTGCCGGCATTCCGTTCTGCGATGATACGTCAACCTTTATCGCAGGGAGGAGGGACTTTTTCAACCGCTTCATTTCCTCAAGTATCTGCTGTGCCTGTGTGACCGAACTGTCCGGCAGTTCCGAAAAGATTGAATTCAACCGCATTTCCATTCCCCTTATGTTAATGCCAGCATTTCTGAATTCACGTGAAAGACTGGACGTTTCGTTCCTGATGGGTTCAAGTGCCCTGAAGATTTCTGCCTTACGGGCTGCATTTTCCCTGACTTCGCGCAGATAAACAACTGCATCGTCATACATCTGCTTTGAAACAAGCGATTCAATCCTTGTCAGAGCATCCTTCTTCAGGTTTTCTGGATAATCAATGCCCTGGACCGCCCGGTTGAAGGCGGCCTGAAGCGTTTCGAGCAGCATGAATGAGACATCCTTGAGAGCAGGGTAGCTTATTGAAAGCGATTCCGCCGCCTTTCCAGCAACGGCATACTCCCTGGCCTGTTCCACAAGACCAGGCCTGAATTCGATCCCAAGTTCGTCAGCCGCCTTTGTTGCGCCTTCAAGCGCATTGATTGTTGATATGCACAGTTTGTTAAGCATCTCCTCTGTTCCCTTCTCAGCCTCTGAAAGAAGTGAACGGCCCTCCTGCACTTTTCCACTTGATATAAGCTCGCGCGCCGCCCCGATCTTTTCCCTGTATCCGTCCATCGGGATGCCGAGTTCCGCATAGCCGTTAATCCTCTTTTCAAATGCATCAACTCTCTCGCTCAGCCGCCGGGCCTCCGAGAGCATGTCGTCCACAGCCTGCTCCACCCTTAGGCCTCTTTCAATCACCTCACCGTACCGCCTGCCGGAAAGGAGGGAGCGCATGTACTCGGCCTCCTCCTTGAGCGGTGCTGTATCCACCCCCTGTTCCCCCGCAGAACGTATCTTTGCCACTGTAACATCAAGTGTCCTTTCGGCCATCTCCTTCTGAAGACGGAGCTTATCATTGAGTTCCTTCAGATAGAGCAGTTCATCAGCAGCCTCCGGTTTCCCTTCGGCAATGGCGGCCCTGAGGGATTCAATGCGCTGCAGGATGGAGGCCGCTGCATCATCAGCGAGCAGCGGAATCATGCTGTCCGAACACTCCTGCAGGATCCTTTCGCCCTTCTTTCTGAGTGCTTCGACACAGAGTTCAGTGCATTTCTGTGACGTCTGGAGAGAAAGCAGGTGCTGCTCATTGCTCAGAAGTGTTCTTGCCTGTTTCAGCATTCCGACAGCTGTGCTGTCTATGATGCCAAGTTCGTCCAGTTTTTCAACGAATCTGGTAGCACCTTCTATGGCGGCAGATGCCTCCGCAACGGCGTTCCTCGAGAAGTTCAGCTCCTTGTCTGCAAGTGAGACGCTGCTGTACGCCTGTTCGTACTGTCTCTTGGAAAGAAGCTCCCTTGCCCTTTCCAGCCTGGATTCAACCGGTTTCACATCTATGCCCTCGACCTCAGCCCTTGAACTTTCTGCCTCCACCGAACGTATTGCACTGTCCAGTGCGTTCTGAAGGACAGCCTCTATGTCCTGCAGTGTCTTCCTCGCGAGGATCAGCGCGTCATAGTGCCTTCTTTCGCGCATCATCGCAGTTATTTCGGACCTTCTGCCCTCGAAATCTGACGAATCAAGGGAGAGTGACTGCATCAGCTGAAGAAGCGACTTCACGCTGAGAACTTCTTTCGGCGCAAGATACGATGCAAGTCCCCTGTCCTCCATCTCAAGTGCCTCACCTATTACTCTCCCTGCCGACTGGTAGTCGAAGCGCTTCAATGCGCTCCTGGCAGCTTCGAGCTTTTCATCGAGCCCTTCTATCGGTATGTTGAGCTTCCTTGATTCGATGCTGAGCTTCTCAGCCTTCTCCATGTTCTGCTCTATTTCCTCAACGCTCCTGAGCTTTCCCTCAATTTCATCCTTTGCCAGGGAAGCCATTCTGCCTGCCGTCTCGAAGTCCTCGAATTTGAGCGCTGCCCTCGCCCTTCCTATGAGGTTGTAACCGTAACCAATCTCAATCTTCTTTCTGCGCGAAGTGGAGACCATGTTCATCAGCTCTGACATCACCTTTACAAAACGATTGGTGATGAGACCGTATACGATATCATGCGCCTCCCCCGCTGATTTCAGGGATGATTCCACGTCAATTGACAGCATCCTTTCCGCGTTCTCAAGCATGCTTGACGCTGAACTGCTCTTTATATCGGGAAAGATTGATAGAAGGCGCCTCGTTCTCTGTATGAGTGACTGTGCCCTGAATACATTACCGTTTGTAGCCCAGTCAACAATGTCCTTTGCTGTGCATGCCGACCGGAAATAATTCTGGCCCGAACGCAGTTCGCTGGCCTCCCTCAGGAGCTTCGTGAAACGCTCCTTCATGCTTCCTTCTGCCTTTTCTGTTGCGGCGCTCGCCCTTTCTATCCAGCTGCCATTCAGCTTCATCAGCATCTCATCTATATCCCTGTCCATCTTCCCAGTTATCTCGAGGCATCTGTTGTACTCTGAATTTCGGACAAGGGATATTGCATTTTCAAGACGCTCGTTGAGTTCCAGTGTCTCCGCGCCCAGATATTCAAGGGCCGAAATCTTCCTGTCAAGTGCATCCACCTGGCTTGTCGAAAAGGTTTCGAGCATGCCGTGCATGCTCTCAATGAGGGAAGTGGATTCGGCAATGAACTCATCGAATTTTTTTTCCTCGAATTTACGTCTTGCATCTGCATAGCGTATGCTGATGTCAACTGAATTGCTTATGATATTGGTCAGCACTGCATATTCGCCTTCCATCTTCGAATACAGTGCTGATGCACGGTTCACTTTCTCAAAGAGTTCCCTTGCCTCCTCATTTGCCCTTTCTGCCATCCTGACAGCTTCTTCGAACCTGCGTCTTTTGACGAGCTCCCTCACTTCATTCATTCGTGCATTGATTGCTGTGAGGTCTGCTCCATTCTTGAATGCGTCTGCAATGTATTTTTTGCTGTTGTAAAGTATCCTTGCTATGAAGTCATATTTCGCCTTTTCCAGGTCGCCTTCGAACGATTTCAGAAGAGAGTATGCCTTTTCAAATTCTCCGCTCGATGTCAACTCCTCTATTTCCTTCAACCGCAGGGAGGCTGATGCCGATACGTTTTCGTTCAACTGACCAGTACCGAGTTCGTTCCTTATCGTCTTGATGTTGACCTCAAATGCCCTCCTGAGCCTCTGATCAACATCCCTTTTGAGCGAGAGAAGAAGGGATTCTATCTCGCCGAACTTTGCCTCAGCCGGCATCGACTGGATTGAGTCAAGCCTTTCCCTGATTGATGAAATACCCAGGCCGAACATTCTGCATATCTCGATCCTGCCAGTTATTTCCTTGATCTGGGAGTCCACATCCCTTCTGAACTGCAGGACAATTGACTTGCCAGCTTCATCAAGCAACCTGAAGGCGCTTTCATACCCTCCAGCATTCATTTCATTCCTTGCACTCGAGAGAAGGCCGTCCACGCCCTCAATTGCGAGCCCGTGGGATCTTGCCTCCACAAGGGTGCGCTGTACCTTCGAGAACTCTGACGCATATAGCTCGGAAAGACTCCTTTCCTGCTTTGACCACAGTTCAGAGATCATGTTGTTTGCCCTTTCATATTCCATGTCAGCAACAAGCGCCCTGACCTGGCCTATTGCTCCGCCTATCTCTACTGCATCCGCCGATCTGGAACGTATGAAGTCAAATATGTGCTGCGTCGACTCTATTCTGGAGAAGAACAACTTCTGAAGTTCCTCATGCAGCAGTGCAATCACTCGGGTTGCTTCGGCGACGCATGACCTGTAGTCCTTGGCGTCGAATCTATCACGTGCGTTCTTTGAACCTGCTTCAAATGCAGGGGATGAGAAACCTAGCCTCTGGCACATCTGAGACAGTTCTCCGATTTCGTTGATCTTGCCTTCCGCTTCCTCCTTCTCCTGCGCTATCTCTCTCGCCTTCTCGGCAAGCTGCTTGCCGAGCTTCATGTTGCCAAAATAGTTACCACTCAAATGACTATCACCAGACTGCCATATCTGAAGCGGGAGTTCACCGCATGCTCGATTTCCCCTATTTCCGTATAAATATGCTGACATGATTACTTTGACTGATTTTCACGTTCCGGCGGCTGAGCTCCTGAAGCACATCCTCTTCTGCCGGAACATTTTCCCCGTGCACTCCCTTCACCTGAAGAAAAGATTAATCAGACAGTCCCGTATTCATCAAATATGGGATCGGATGCACGCGAAAGCAGAATACCCACTGGTGTTTCTGATTTCGATTCGATACTTGACGGAGGGTTGCCGCCCGGTTCCGTTGTCCTTCTTCTGGGGGATGTCGGAAGCGGTTTTGTGGAATTTGCATACACATCTGCAGCGAAGCTCTCTCTTGCGAAGGAGAGACCTGAATCATCCAGGTATCTGATGGGGGACATTGGTGCTTCCGGCAGACTGCCGGAGAGGATGCATTACATTACATTCTTCAAACCGAAGGAGGAGATACTGCAGGAGATACTTTTCTCATTTAATGAAGAGTTTCATTCAGCCTTTGAGCGAAACGTGGAGTTCACAGATTTGTCGGAATATTACTTCGAAAAGTCGGTTGTACCTCCTTCATGGGTCAGGAGCGGCGCGCCATTTCTGAGGACGGACGGCAAAACGCTCATTGATTCGATAGTGGATTTCCTCGACAGGGAGGCACAGGGCAGTTTCATCATAATAGATTCCCTTACGGATCTGGTCATAAATGAGAGCTTCGACATCATGGATGTTGTGGCTATGCTCAGGGGGATCCAGAGAATGTCGAAGAAGTGGAAGGGTATAATCTATGTTCTGCTGACCTCAGGCATACTGGAAAAACGTAAGGAGCAGATGATAATTGACAGCGTTGACGGTGTTTTTGTGTTCGAATGGAGCAGAAATTCCACCAGCAGCAAGAGACAGCGATACATCTACGTCGCAAAATTTGTCAGTCTGATGCCGCATCTTGATGAGCAGCGGATAGCAAGGTTTGCGACGACACTGACTTCCCAGAGCGGCCTTGTAGTCATAGATGCAGAGAGGATATGATGCTGCCTCTTCAGAGCACAGGTATAGATGGTCTGGACGAAATGCTTGGCGGCGGTTTTCCTGCAGGTTCAATAGTTGCGGTGCTCGGATCCTTTGGTACCGGAAAGACGACAATGAGCCTGCAGTATGTTTTGAAGGGGCTTTCTTCCGGCGAGAAGTGCATTTACATATCGCTTGAAGAGGACGAGAGGTCCATTCTGAAAAATGCGATGACTTACGGATGGGATCTGCAGCGGTACATTGATTCCTCATCCCTCTCAATCATAAAGCTGGAACCCTCCGACGCAAGATCAGCAATAGAAAGGGTCAGGAGCGAATTTCCTTCATTCATCAAAAATTTTGGCGCGGGCAGGATTGTGATAGACTCCGTCTCCCTTCTCACCATGCTCTACGAGGATGCAAACGAAAGGAGAGCCGTCCTCTTCAATCTCTGCAAGCTGATAAGACAGACTGGCGCAGGAGCAATGCTGACCTCCGAGGTCAACGAAAATCATCCTTCTTCCTCCAGAGACGGAATGGTCGAATACACAGTGGACGGCGTCATATACCTGCAGAGCATAGAATCAAGAGATGGAAGCGAACAGCAGCTCACACTACGAATAGTGAAGATGAGAGGCATAGGGCATTCAAGGCGCATAAGGCCCTACAGCATTTCACGAGAAGGCATAATTGTGCACTCCGGGTCCGAAGTGTTCTGAGTTCTCAACTGCGTTTCGCAAATTCAGTTACTGCGCGAGGCGGCAAGGATGATCCCGGAGCCATTTACGGCGGAACGCTTCAACTTCTGACAGTGAAATTCATATGACTGCATTGCCTATAATGAGCCATGGATACTACTCCGCCCGGTCAGTTCTGGGGAAAAAGGTTCATAATATACACAATAAACGGTGTTCCAGAGGTCGACAGGGAAAAGTACAGATTTGAGCTGTTTGGGGAGGTGGATAAGCCACTTTCGATGGATTTGAGTGAAATTGAAAGGATGTCCTCCATCACAATCAGGAGGGACTTTCACTGCGTTACAAAATGGAGCATTAAGGACTGCGAATGGCAGGGAATACCATTTTCGGAGCTTGCTTCGAAGGCAGGTGCAAGAAAGGAGGCATCCTTCGCATACGCATATTGCCTTGATGGATACACAACAGTGATACCGATGGAAAACATGTCTGACGCGATCGTTGCAACGAAGCTCAACGGCGAGCCAATTTCATCCAAGCAGGGAGCGCCAGTGAGACTTGTGGTGCCGTCGCTGTACGGATGGAAGAGCGCGAAATGGCTTCATGCAATAGAACTGATGAGGGAATACAGGGACGGATACTGGGAGGAGAGGGGCTATCATGAGCGCGGAGATTTCATGCTCGAGGAGAGATACAAAGATCCGTCGGCAAGATTCATACACAAGAAGGTTGCATGAATCGGAAATCCGCAGCAGGAACACTGTGATTGGACCTGCCATCAAATAAGTATGTCTCGCCGTGAGACGCATGTAGATCATTTTAAATTTGCTCAATATCTGTGTGCCGTGAACAGATTCGATTTGAAAGACAGCATGAATATTTCAATATGTGCCTTCGGCGAACCGATGGCAGAATTCTCGCACTATGGCGGAAACAGATATTATTTGAGTTACAGTGGCGATTCTGTCAACCTGTCAACTTCTGTTGCAAGGCTGGGACTCAGGCCCGCTGTGATCTCGGCGGTCGGGGATGACCACTTCGGAAGAGGCTTCATTGGTTTTGCGTCCTCTGAGGGCATATCCACGGAGGGGATTCAGGTTGAGAAAGGCGGCTTCACAGGTCTCTATTTCATAGATGTCGGCAGGGAGGGGGAACATGAATTCACATATTTCCGAAAGGGCAGTTCCGCTTCCTCAATGAAGCTTGACAGCAGGCAACGGTGTGTCATTAGGAAATCGGCAGTGTTTCATTTCAGCGGCATAGCACAGGCGATCAGCTCATTATCGAGAAGGGAATGTGCGAGGGCGTGCAGCGTGGCAGCCGACGGAGGTTGTTTTGTCTCGTATGACGTGAACTTCAGGCCAAAACTTTGGGGCAGAGACGAAGCGCTGGACGCCCTCGAGGAGGTCTCCGGAAATATTGATCTTCTCCTTGTGAGTTCCGAAGACCATGAACTGCTATTTGGAAGGGAGGAGCCGAATGAAGCAGTGAAGAGATACATGCGAATGGGCATTGAGAACATCATATACAAGGCGGGTAAGCTCGGATCCGCCGGCTATTTTGGTAAGAGAAAAATATATCAGACGGCCTACAGGGTGGAGGTGGTGGATACAACGGGTGCCGGTGATGCGTACGACGCCGGTTTCCTATGTTCCCAGCTCATGGGCATGAGTTTCAGCGAATCCCTGCGCATGGCATCAGTCAATGCCGCACTCAAGTGCAGGAAAAAGGGAGGGACAAGAGGTCTACCGTCGCTGAATGTATTGCGGAAAGCCATGGGAGCGATGGCAAAATAAAAAACGGCCCGGAGGAGACCAGGCCGTACGCGATGGGATGCAACCATGTCATCATGAGTAGGAAACCTGGCACCTGTAGAGGCGATACACAGACAGCCAGCTGCAGTCGAAATCCTCCACTTCAGCCTCTGTTTCGTCATATTCGGTTATTGGTTCTTCCTTCATTCTAAAATCACAGAGTGCTTTGATGTATTTAAGCGGGGTAGGGGGGAGGTCGCCGAAAGAAGACCGTTCCACTATCACGGGATAGAATGTATGAAATGATAGGGACTGAAAAGTGCTGACAGAAATGTTTTAATCATATACCATCTAATGGAACCTCGTGGCCAAGAAAAAGAAGGTTGAAGAAGAGGAATTTGTATTCAAACCGCCTGAATTTGACGAGCGGGAATACATTGAGAAGGACCTTCGCGACAGCAAGATACTGATTGTAACCACAATATTTGGCCTTATTGCCGGAATTCTGGCTGCCGCCGCAACAATTCTGCTCAATAGCGCGCTTCTCGGATTCGTTTTCATCATCCTTTTCCTTATCGCGGTCTTCAGGCTGATTTATCCGCTGCTCAAGGTTGACGTATCAAAATTCAGAAGGACGGATTTCATTTACCGCGGAGGAACAATAATAGTAACGGCCCTGGCGATATGGATACTGCTGGTCAATCCTCCCTTCTATGTCATGAGTCCTCCTTCACTTCACGATTTCGCTATCGCGGAGAAGACAACGTCTGGATGGCAGAGCTACTCGCTGAGCAATTCCACTGTGATACCTGCCGGGACACTGAATATTTCGGCAGTTGTTCTTCATCAGGGGGAAGTCACTGTTTGGATATACCTGACAAATGCCACAGGAACAGGCAGATATGAAATGAATTATGCAGGGGACTCTGTTTACAGTTTCATACACTATTTTGCTGCAGGTGCATACAGCTTCGTAATCGTGGCAGAACTTTCAAACGGCGTATCAGCAAAGAGCCAGAGTTTTCCATTCACTGTTTCATGATGCATCTCTTTCCCACGGGAAGGTGTGGAATAGCAGGCCGGAGAGCACTTCGAGGTTTTCAATCGTGACGGCTTCCGAATCAGACTCTATTATGATTTTTTTCTTGAGACCGTCTATGTCAGCGCCCAGACTTACAGAGCCAATCATTTTGCTGAGCAATTCAACAGGCGTCCTGAATTCACGTCCTGTCTCGGAATAGAGGCGGCCATCTGAAATGAAAACGTCTGCTCCGTTCTTCCTGTGTTTTTCAATAAAATTAACTGAATTGGGGGACCATCCGTAAGGGCCTTCCCTCAGCCACATTGATGGATGGTTCCTGTGTTTCATTTCAAACGCAAATCTCACCTCGGTATCGGCAGCGGCCTGGGTTCTGTTCACCTCGAATCCATATTCCTCTAGAAACCTGGTAAGGTTCTTTACCGCCTTGCTTATCTGCGGATACAGGTTGTCATCTATTATGTCAGGCCTTGGCAATCTAAGGACAACCAGACCATGGCCGGATTCCTCAATGTATTTCCTGATCTCGGACAGTGACCGCCGCCGCACCTTGCCCGGAAAGAAGAAATTCAGTCCGGGCCGAGCTGAATACTGCCTGAAGGCAAGGACTGCAAGAGCAAAGGAATCCTTTTCAAGCGCCGCCGCAACGTTTCTCTCGTTGTCAACAGGATCCGGGACTATCAGGCATGAGTCAGTCTCTTTGAGCTTTTCGCCAAGTTTGGCATGTGGAGGGACGATCACTGTCCTGTATGTCCATCCGCAGCCCTTCTCCACAACGGCGATGAAGCTCCCATACGAGAGTATAAGGAGTTCACAGAGGTAACCCGAGAAGCCGTGTGTTCTTGCCTCAGCACCGTAGACACCTATTCCTTTGAAGAACTGTTTAAGAAGTCTCACCTGATCCTTTTCTAAATCGTTCATATATCTGTTTATGAACTCAGTGTGAAATGGCGTCCTGTCAACAGCCGACATCTTTCTGGCCGAATCACTTATTGAGTAGCAGGGGACCAGATCAATTGCAATACCCTTGTATTTACCCCTGACATATGGGTGTTCGGCGTACTTCAGGAAAGGTTCGTCGAGTACTGCCATCCCTATCTCCACCCCCTTCTTCTCAAGATCCTTTCTTGGCAGGCTGGCTGGAAAACGGATAAAGATATCGACATCAGGGTTTCTCATAAAAGTACCCTTGGAAACCGACCCCACCAGAAGAGGTTCGATCCTCAGAGAGGAAAGGCGGGCGGATGCATAGTCATTTATCTTAAGCAGCAACGTCGAAACCGCGCTCTCTATCCTCTTTGTTTCTTCCGCTGTAGGCTTGACCGACGAGAGTACCCTTTCTTCCAAACTACGGCTCATTCGAGCCCCCTATGGCCTGACCGTTCAATAAATCTTGCATACATGAAAAGAGGAAAGTATCAGGTCCGAAAGACCAATGTGGTGGGGATAAAACATTTGCTTAGGAGGAAAGTTGAGCCATCAGTCTCCGGACACTGATACCATTGATCTCATACCATACCTCCATATATGAAAATTCCGCTTTTCGTCTGATGAAAGGGCGAATTAACCATCATCCGGAAGTAAAATAGTATTCAGCATTGCAGAATGCGAACAGCGAGTGCAGAAAACACAGAACGCGGCCATAAAAATACCCTTTAATTGAGTCGTGGCGGAAGCTTCCTCCAACTCACCTCGACAGCAGATTTGGAATCTGGTTTGACCGGGATAGGGCCTAGCACTGTGATGACCGGAAGGCAAGCAGGAGCACGAACGTACTGCTTCAGCTGCTGTACCATTTGACGCTAAAGCTGGTTCCGTCGAAGCTCAAAGGCGAAGGTGCCGCTTTGAGGGAACCGTTTCTGTTTACCATTGAAATGGCATAAACGCTGTAACCATCAGAGGCAAGCGTACCAATAGTATACGATGATCCCGACACAGTGGCATTGTTTGTGCCTTTTACAGATGTATAGTCATAGCCGAAATATACTGTCCCGAAATCCGCAAGCGGCAGAATGCCACGCTGGGAGGATGGTGCCTCGGCAATCCACTCTGCAGAGGCCCTCTGAGCGCCGCTGACCTGAGTGGTCGGTGATGTAAAGCTAAGACTTCTTGTCAGATCAATAACCTTTGCGGTGAATCCGGAACTGGTGTAATTGACATAAACAGCAATGACATCCCCCGCAGCGGGTTTCCAGGAAGCATACACGGGGGGAGATGGATAGAACTCATACCAGGCACTGTAGGTCGCTGAGCCGCCTGAAACCTCCATCAGAACACCGGCCTGTTCTACCGTGTTGTCATTGTAGCCGTCAATGCCTGCCCAGAACGCTGCATAGCTGGTCTGGCTTGAGGGACCTTGTTTCTGTGATTTGCCGTAATGGGAAAAAAGGGAAAGGAATACGGCGGAATGTTGAGTCGAGGAGGAGGAGACAGGCGGGTCGGGGACAACGAAGGAGCCTGAAACATTGCTGAAGGAATCTGCGGATGAGGTTACTGCATAGCCTGCCCAGTTAAGTGAACTTGAGTTTTTGACACCGAAAAGCATTGATGCGTCCGCTGCAAGAACGCCACTATCATTTCCTGAATGCGCTACTGCTGTTGAATACGAGAATCCTGCAAATGTCAGCAGAGAGAGACAAACGACAATGGCACAAGAGAGAATCTTTCCGTATACACTAGACATGGAACAATAAATTGCTGTGAACTTATTTAAAAATTCCTGAAGCGGAATTTGAGGTGGCCATTTCCGGCACATTCGCCATTTCCGCCCTGAACTCATATCAGAATTTCGCGTGAACCCCATGTTGCCTATAGATAAAAAAAATTAAATATATCATATTTATTTTACATATTGAGAGTGTGGTCAAGATTGAGAGTACAAAGGAGCTGCTTGGTATAATGAAAGTGCTGTCTAACCCTGTGAGACTGAGAATAATTGCGTCACTTGAGAGGAAGCCAAAACACATATATGCGCTTGCTAAGGAACTGAAACTCTCCTATCCGTTGGTGCATCTTTACCTGGAATCACTTGAGAAGGCCGGCCTGGTAACATCCTCCACAGAGAGCGGTGTGGAGGATGAGAGGGAGAGGAAGATATACACTGTCTCACCGTTCAATCTGAACATCACGCCGGAGCTTGTCAGGAAACTGGAAGAGGCTGATTGAATGGGCGGAAGAAGCCATATTTTCCTTCTAATCCTGCCTTCTGTCGTTATGGCCATTGCTGTACCCGCGCTCACACTCTACTACGTAGCGCATGGCCTCGAACTGATTGCAGGAACGGTGATAATTGTGTTCGGCATCATCGGAGCAACCGTTCTCGGTATCGTGGGAATTGGGGTCAGCTCGGAAATCCACTTCACAGACACAAACACTGAATCGCAGTCGCTGCACATACTCAGATCGGCCGAAAGAACCATGCTTGAAGAATTTGATGACATCATATCACTGCTTGACGAAATTAAGGATACTCTGTCTTCAGGAGATGACAGATAATGACAGAGACAGCTAAATACGCGGAGCTCACAGATCTCGAGATCTCGGAAGAGATCAGGAAGAGGCTGCAGAAGATGCATGTACTCCTTAGCGACATAAATGAAAGATTGAAATCAGCGGCAGGCAGGGACTGAAATGAAAGCTGGCGAAAGGTTTGACAGGAATTACGGTGCGTCCAGCGGGAATGCAGATTTCAGCGAAAACTGGGATTTTGAAACAGACCGAATCAGAATATCCGGCAGCTCTGACTTTGAAAATGCAGAAGCCAGGATCATCGAAATATCAGGCTCCGCAAGGATCAAGAGGAGTGTAAGATGCGACAGATTGGAATGCAGCGGCTCTCTGGAAACTGGCGGTGAACTGACTTCAAAGGCAATCAATGTTTCCGGCTCAATTAAGATAGGAGGCAATATGAGGTCAGTTGGAGCGCGAATTAGCGGAAGATGCGCTGTTGTGGGAAACTATGTTTCTGATGAAACAAATTGCACTGGCTCAATTGAATGCGGTGGCGATCTTGAATCCAGAAACATTGAAATTGCAGGACGGTTGGCAGCTGCAAGCATAGCCGCAGACTCCATATCCCTGAATGGAGGGGGCAGAGCCGAGACGGTCAGGTGCGGAGACATACGTATAAACATGGATAGACACGGGAGGTCTCACTTCGGCTTGCTGCACAGATGGAAATCCGGTAACAGATTCGCGGCAGAGAGAATGGAGGTTAGCGGCAGTGCATCGCTCAGCAACTGCAGCATCGCGGAACTGAGAGCCAGAAGGGCGCTGATTTCAGGAGGCTGTGTTGTTGATAAGCTGTATTACAGCGAATCTTTTGTAGTTGAAGAGGATGGAATCGTCCGCGAAAGGATAAGGCAGCAGTAGCCGGACAGGTGAAATAAGTGAGCGATTACTCAATTGAAGTGGATAATCTGCGCTACGCTTACGGAGGGGGCAGATATGCTGTTGACGGCATCAGTTTTAGCGTTAGCAAGGGAGAAATATTCGGTTTTCTGGGCAGAAATGGCGCCGGAAAGACAACAACAATCAAGGTTCTGACAACACTGTTGAAGCCAACCTCAGGGGTTGCCAAAGTGCTCGGAGTGAATATCCTCAGGGGCGGGAAGGCCCTGAGGAAACGGATTGGCGTAGTGCTTCAGGATGATTCCTTCGACTTCACGACTGTCGAAAAGGCAATGGACATTTACGGCGCAATGTGGGGGATTCCTAGGGAAAAGAGGAGAAGGAAAATAGACGAGCTGCTGAACTTTTTTGAACTGGAGGAGGACAGGAAGAAGAGATTGTGGGATCTTTCTGGCGGACAGAGAAGAAGAGTACAGGTTGCAAGGGAGTTCATGCATGATATGGAACTGCTCTTTCTTGATGAACCGACGGTGGGCCTTGACACGGTCACCAGGAGGAAGATACTGGATATGGTTAAGAAGAAGGCGAAGGGAGGCCTGACAGTTTTCTTCACCACACACAACCTGGAGGAGGCTGATTATATATGCGACAGGGTCGCGATTATAGACCACGGCAGGATACTCGCAAATGACACTGTTCCGATGCTGAAGAAGAGCTATTCCGGGCTGAAGACCGTTGAGGCGGCCTTTTCAGAGAATCCTGAAAAGGTGATTCCGCTGCTCAACAGCATAGGAAATGTGAAGATCGAGCAGCCATCTCGGACAGATGAGCCGTTCAGGATAACTGGACAGGAAACAGAGAGGACACTGAAGAGTGTCGTGGAGATAGCGCTGGAGAACGGATTGCATCTCACATGGTTGAATGTGCATCCGGTTACTCTGGAAGAAGTGTTTCTGACTGCTGTATCTGAGGGTGCATGAAAATGGATATAATCAGCTCATACAGGCTCGCAAAGAGAAATGTACTTGTCAATACGGACCCTGGAACACTGATATTCCTCATTATGATGCCTACCATCTATCTGGTTTTCATGGGCTACATGTACGGTTCCCTCATAAGCGGTCTGTCCATCGGCGGTCATTCCGTCCAGTACATAAGCTTCCTTTCACCAGGAATCATAGCATTTCAGACACTGACAGCCGGGGCTGTCGCGGGAAGCATGCTCTGGTCAGACAGGAGATACGGGATGTTTGAGCAGATACTCTCGGGTCCCTATACCAGGGCTGAATACCTCCTCGGCATCATATTCACTACGATGGCGCTTTCCACATTTGGTGCGATTGTGATGCTACTCCTCTCGTTTGTCCTGCGGGCTACTGTGTCAATCTCGCCGATTTCGCTTGCTGCAATTGTCGTCAGCCTGATCTTCGGTAGCCTGTTCTGGGGCTCATTCATGCTTGCACTTGCCGCAAAATCCAAATCGAACCAGATGTACAACAGCATACAGATACTGATACTGTTCTTCGCAAGTTTTGCCAGCACTGTCTTCTATCCGGTGTCAGCAAACACGCCTGCCATCCTTCGCTACACCATGGTCGTCAATCCGCTTACATACGTGACTGATGCGATAAGAGACGGGTACGTGGCGAATTTCGGCCTTTCCTTCTTTACAGATGAGGCTGTTCTGATTGCTGAAACAGCGTTCATGTTCCTGATCGCGCTCATGTTCTACAGAAAGGTGAGAGTAGGCGTCAAGTGATTCAGCATGCACCTGCCACATGTCGCGTATGTTGTATCGGAAATGGATCCGGCAAGTGTTACGATCGGCAAGGCTGTTGCTGATCTTGGCGGGTTTCGTCCTGAGGGGAATGCATGCGGCTTCTCCCTTTACAGATCCGGAGATGCCGAGCTTGTGAGGGTACCTGGCCTACACATTTTTCAGAACAACCTCGACAGCGAGATAGAAGAAGCATTTGGCATAAGGCCAGAGACACTGATCTTCCTTTCGACACACAGATCCGAACGGAACATACCTGCAATAACTTTCCATCCCCTGGGCAATTACGGTACTGCCGATCTCGGCGGAATCAGCCGTCGCCTTGTACATTCACCTTCCAGTCTTCTCACATCTTCAATGATACAGGCCGCTGAAAGAGGGAGAGGCAATGGCTATGAAATCACATTTGAGGCCACTCACCATGGACCGTACCTTGAATGCCAGGCATTCTTTGCTGAGATAGGGAGCAACATGCGGGCGTGGACGGACGGGAAAGCTGCCGCGTTAATTGCAGAATCGTTGCTCAATGCAACACAGCTGAATCCTGTCACGGCTGTGGGAATTGGCGGGGGCCACTACTGCCCAAGATTCAGGGACATTGCGATAAGGCACCGCATAAGTTTTGCACATTTCATACCCAATTATGCGCTCAGAAACATAGATGGAAGACTTGCGGATGAGGTCCTTGAAAAGAGCGGGAAACCAACCATCCTCGCAATGCATATCTCAAGGGGATTTGAAGAGGAGGCGGAGAGGGTGGCGACGCTGTTTTTGGACAGGGGACTGGACATCTTCGATCCATCCAGGGAGTACAGCAAGTGATGGCCGGTTCACCTTGACTCCTTTGCATCGGAGGCAGGTGCAGGCGGCGGAGAACTTATCATCGTTCCGACGAAAGGCTGGCCCCTGACTGCATTGACCAGCTGCTGTATGTCCCTGCCGAAAACGACCGCTGTCGGTATCCTGCTTCTGCTTATAAGTTTCGCTCCAAGCGGGTCAAAGATGAAACTGGAACCTGCCTCCATCTTCGCGTAAACCACCTTGTCCATCAGTTCCTTGAATGTCATCCTGTCGATCCTTTTGGCAGCAGGATTCGTCCTGGGGTCATCTGTATAGACGCCGTCCACCGATGTTGCATTTATTATTCTGGCTGCCTTGATCTTTTCGGCCGCAAGAGCAGCGACAGCGTCAGTTGTCTGTCCCGGATGTGTTCCGCCCATTACAACTATCGGATAGTTGTTTGAAGCCAGCCTTGCTTCATCTATGCTCTCTGCTGGTTTGTAATACGCCTTTTCACCCAGTGCAGTTATGAGCAGGCGTGCGTTCAGTCTCGTAACCTCTATGCCTAGCTCGTCAAGCGAAGACTCGTCCGCGCCCAGTGCCCTCCCTATTGTTATGTAGTAGCGGGCGATCTTCCCCCCTCCACAGACTACTAGAAATTTATAAGAGGGGAGCATATCAAGTAAAGCAGAGGCGAGCTGTTTGATATACGAAGTGTCTTCATTGTCAGGAACCAGTATAGAGCCGCCGATGGATATTGCAATCTTTTCCTGTGCCATTTGACAACCTGCCGGTTTTAATCTATTTCTCGAAAGGGAGAGATTATTTCAGTATTAAAATTAAACCGACGTGAAACAACATGGAAATTACGGAAAGACAGAGATATGATTTCAAACGGGAGATTGAGAAGATTGCATCGTACCAGGGCAGAGGAACGGAGCTGATATCACTCTATGTACCTGCAGGAAAGGTGATATCTGATGTGGCGAGCTATCTCCGGGACGAACAGTCGCAATCCTCCAACATAAAATCCTCTTCGACGAGGAAAAATGTGCAGAGCGCAATATCATCCATACTCTCAAGGCTCAAGGGATACAAGATGGTGGCACCCGAGCACGGCGTGGTCTTTTTTGTAGGGACCGTTCCAAAGAACGGCGATCAGACCACAATGGTGCAGCACGTTATCGAGCCGCCGGAGCCTGTAACCACTTTCCTTTACAGGTGCGACTCGACGTTCTACCTTGAGCCTCTGCTCGGAATGCTGGAGGTAAAGGACGTCTATGGGCTGATTGTAATAGACAGGAAGGAGGCCACAATTGGCTTCCTCAGGGGACAGACGATACAGGTCGTGAAAAACAAGCATTCCCTTGTTCCAAGCAAGCACAGAATGGGAGGCCAGTCCGCACTGAGGTTTGAAAGGCTGATCGAAATTGCAACCAACGAGTATTTCAAGGAAATAGCCGATCTGTGCGCAAGTGTATTTCTGCCCGAAAAGAATCTTGCAGGAATACTGGTTGGCGGCCCTGGGAGCACAAAGGACTTCTTTGTCAAGGAGCAGTACCTGCACTACGAGCTTCAGAAGAAGATAATAGACACATTCGACACCGGCTATACTGATGAATATGGTCTCAGGGAGCTTGTGGAAAAGGCCCGGGAGAGACTGAAGGATCTCGACATAATGAAGCAGAAGGCACTGGTGGAAAGGCTTCTCGGCGAAATCAGGAAACCGGATGGGGGACTTGGCATTTACGGCCTCGGGGAGGTCATGGAAGCGCTCAGGGCAGGGCAGGTTTCACTTCTTCTGATAAGCGAGGGACTGAAGAAGATGCAGCGCGAATACACCTGCTCATCCTGTGGAAATGTCATGACGACGATAAGATCCGATGAGGACAGTGCGGCACCGAAGTGTGACAGGTGCGGGGGCACGACAACGATGACATCAGAAAGGGATCTTGTCGATGTCATGTTTGAAATCGCGGAGCAGATGGACACAGATGTCGAGCTGATATCAGCCGGGTCCGATGAAGGAAAGATGCTGCTGACAGCTTTTGCAGGGGTGGCTGCAATACTCCGGTACAGGGCGGGGAGATAGATTGGATCCGCTGCAGCAGTTTCTTATCGAGGCAAGAGCTCATCTGGAGAAGGAGATAGAGAGCAGGTACGGCCTGACAGAGCACATAAGACTGGAAGTGCCCGGAGAGAGGGCGGATTTTTCTCTTCCCTGCTTCTCACTTGCGCGGCTTGCTGGTAAGGCTCCGGATGCGGTTGCATCCGAGCTCGCCTCTTCCTATTCTGGTAACAGGCTTGAAATGAGATCCTCCGGAGGGTATGTCAACATAAACGCCAGTGGGGAGCAGCTTTCAGCGCTGACCGTGGATACAATCCTGCGTATGAAAGACAGGTACGGCTTAACTGCAAGGAAGGAGGAAAGGGTGATCGTTGAGCACACGTCGATAAACCCGAACGGCCCGATACACGTCGGGAGGGCGAGAAACGCGATAATAGGCGATACACTGGTCCGCTGCATGAAGCAGTGCGGTTATAATGTTACATCGGAATACTATGTGGATGACGTGGGACGCCAGGTCATCGTCCTTCTCTGGGGCATAAGGAATATCAAAATGGAGGAGGATGGGGAGAAGAAGCCTGACAGGAGGCTTGTCCGTTATTACATAAAGGCAAGCGAGCTGGCAAAGAACGACGCCAGGTGCGCGGCGGAGATACAGGAGCTCCAGCAGAAACTGGACAGCGGAGACAGGGAAACGGTCAGGGCAGCGAGGGAGGTTGCCGATCTTGTGCTGTCCGGCATCAGGGAATCCCTGGCATCGATAAACGTTGCGCTTGACACGTACACATACGAAAGCGATCTCATAGTCAGCGGAAAGGTAAGGGATGTGATTGAAAGGCTGAAGAAGCTTCCGTCGGCGATCGAGGAGGAAGGGGCGTGGTACATTCCTGTGAAAACCAGACAGGGGGAGGACAGGTTCTACTTCACAAGGAAGGATGGTACAAGCCTCTATACGACAAGGGATGTTGCATATCACATAGACAAATTCTCCCGTGCGGAGCGTGTGATTGACGTCCTTGGTGAGGACCAGAAACTCGGTACGAGATTCCTGACGGCAGCTCTCGCCGAACTGGATCCGGGGATGAAACCCGAATTTCTGTTCTATTCCTTCGTCTCACTGCCGTCGGGCAGAATGTCTACACGGGCCGGCTCATTTGTACTTCTGGACGATCTTGTAACTGAGGGCATAAGGAGAGCTAAGGAGGAAGTCCTCAAGAGACGGGAGGTCAGTGACGCCGAGGCAGAAAGGATCGCAGTTGCAGTCGGACCAGGGGCACTGCGTTACAACATACTAAGGCTCCAGCCCGAGAAGAAGGTGGTGTTCAGGTGGGAAGAGGCGCTCAACTTCGAAGGTAGCAGCGCCCCTTTCATACAGTACGCACATGCAAGAGCTTGCAGCATACTGGAGAAGGCTGGAGACTGGAAGCCAGTGGAGCTTGAATATGATGATGAGTCTGAACTGGCACTCTGCAGGCATCTTGCGCTCTTCCCTTCAGTCCTGAACAGCATTGCAGAAACCATGGCCGTGCACAGGATCGCCACGTACGCCCAGGAACTCGCTTCGCTCTTCAACCAGTTTTACAGGCTTGTGACCGTTCTCAAGGCACCTGCCGGAAGAAGGGAGAGCAGACTTGCCCTTGTGGATGCGACGGCGACTGTCCTCAAGATCGCGCTGAACTGCATGGGTATTGAGGCACCGGGTTCAATGTGAGAGCCCCTTCTGCACTGTAGCCGGTGAGGAACAGTATCAACGCAATAAAATGGAAATGATTAAATTGTTTTGTTAAACGGTTTGAAGGGCTGAAATATCCGGAGATCAGCGACCCTTTTTCTGATCCTTGCCCCTGTCCCTTCCCCTCGCGGGCATCCTTCTCCGCAACGCGATGACTGCAATGACTGCGACTATTATTATCACTATTCCTGCATAGAGAGCGTAGACAGCCACCTGTGACTGGCTCACAGCGATTGGCTGCGTCCCGGTGTTGTCAACCGAAAGGAGTTGGAGCGCGGCCGACGTTTCAGCTTTGATTGTGAAATTGCCGAAAGTTGATGGCGTCCATGTGATATAACCGTAGACAGTCTCATTCGGCTTTATCACTGAGACAGGTGTCTTGTTTGTACCGTTGTAGAAGACAGTAATCGTACCGATAAGTGCTTTGACACCACTCTGCGCAGCAATGGAATATACCTTCACCTTGGCAGATGTGGCATTTGCGTTGCCCACATTCATTATGGTAACATTGATCCTTCCAGGCGAACCCTGAGTGAATGCCTTCGGCTTGAATGTGATGTTTATCACCCTCAGATCAGGTCTTGGCTCTGACGTAACCACAAGAGAATAGGTTGAGGATGCTTTGACACCGTTGGGTGCCACAACTGTGAGATTTACGGTGAGAGGAGTGGTGCTTATTGCGGTATAGATGTGAGTAACGTTCATCCCGCCCTGTGCACCTGTGAGATTCACATACTTCTCGTAAGTGATGTTTCCCTTTGTGGTCGCATTGGTTATGTTATGTATGTCGCCGAAGTTCCACTGGAACATCAGGACGGAATTGTTGAAGTCAGGATCTGTTGTTGCTGACGCATTGAAATGAACGGTCGTGTTTTCCTGAACGCTGCCATCCGCAGCCTTCCAGTACTTGTTGTAAACCACAAATGACACAATGGGCTTGAGTGTCTTGTTGACCTGCACAGTGATGCTTGTTGTGTTTGTGAAACCGACCTCGTCTGTGACTGTCAGATTCAATGTGTAATTGCCTGCCTTCGAGTACGAATGCGATGCGTTGAGATTGGACTGGGTGTTTGTCACGATTGTATAGTTGTGTATGCCGTCGCCCCACGAGAAGTTGTACGAAATTATTATACCCTGATCATCACCCGGACTTATCGATGCCTTGGATTTGAGCCCGTTGACAGTGAGAAGGACATCCTGGCCTGTGTAGATCCTTCCGTTGCTTAACGTCTTGTTAACGGCGCTGATGACAGCCGTGAGTGTCGTGTCGTTGGCAACCCTGACAGATATTGTCGTGTTGGACATCTTTCCTGTCACAGTGGTTGCAGAGAGAGTTATATTGATGAAAACCCCGGGAGTTGTGTAGTTGTAGTAGGTGTGTGAGACAACGGTGGAACTTGTGTTTGTGTAGGATGAACTGTAGGTCGTGCTGTTCCAGTGCCATGAATAATAAAGAGGTCCGCCAGACGGATCGTAGGAACCCTGAGCAGTATAGTTTATCGGCATTCCTGCCCTGACGATATAATATTCGACCACACCGCTCTTGGTGTACGCATATGAATACTTTCCAGTGACCGCGGCCGCCTTCACCACAGGCTTCTGCCCGATCTTGACCGTCATGGATACAGTTGCGTACCCCGTTGATACTATAGTCGTAAAGACAACTACTGTGGTGTGGCCGGAAACTGAAACGCCTGTTGAGGTTGTGGAGTTGGAATACAGCTCAAAGCCCGGAGGGAGAAGAATGGTGTTGTAATAGTGCATTTCGGTCGTGTTGTATGCGGCATCAAAGACGGCCGAATAGGATGATACGTTGGCTGGAAGAGAAGAGAGTTCGGCGGAATAGGAGTCATTCGAATATATGCTGAAAGTGGAGTTTGCAACAATTGATCCGGTGAACACGCCTGAGAGCGAGAACGTGAATGCTGAAACATTGCTCATATAAGCGGATGAATTCACGGACCACAGATTGTATGTTGTGGTGTATTCAGGCCCGAGTTCGGCAAGAAATGACTGTATCTGGGCTGTGCTGTTTATGGACGGATAACCGTTGTTGAATGCAAGAGCAAACTGCATGCGTGCGCTGGGAACGTAGCTGAACGGCACTCCGTAGACAGGGCTCCCTGCGTCAAGTGTCTGCCTGAAGCTTATGTTGAGATATCTCCAGTTTACGGACGACTGGGAATAGGTGACGGAGGTAACTGAGAGAGGGGCTGATGATGTGAATTTACCTGAGAGTGTTATTGATGGCAGAAGTATTCCCGGGAAATCAGACGCAGTGACAGTGACATTTGAAATATATGTAGCATAGCCAGTTGCATTTACTGCTATCACATATCGCCCGACAGGGACGAAGAACGATACAAGAGAGGAGGAGACACTGCCCTGAATCAGTCTCTGAGACAGTGGCACATTGGTGCCGGCGTAGGAAAGCATGAAGGCTCTAATTCCCGTCAGAGGCATGCCGTTGTAGGAGAACACATTCGCCTGGACGTCGGACGCAGTGGGCAGCGACACACTTATAGACGGGCTGGAGCTTACCTGCGCGGCTGATAGTGCGGTGTAATTATCCGCAAAGAACTCCTGCGACTGGTAATATGAAGAGTTGAGGTTGTTGAATGAAACGAGGACAGTATAGTTGTACTTGTCACTGATTGCCAGTGAAAGCTTTCCGGCGGAATCGGTGTAGCCGGAATATATTGTCTGGTTCCCCTCGCCATATTGGGAGAGGACAGGGCCTGTCTCCATGAACTGCACGAAGGCGCCCTTGAGCCCCGAAGGCGCATACTTTGTATTGTTGACAAAGACTGTGACGGTACCGCTCCCCGAACCAAGGGGAGCCACCTGCGTCAGTATTATCTGTTCATTAATACTGGCTGTATCGTTGAAGCGAAGAGGTGAAGAGAGATGTCCTGTGAAATAGCCTGGAGCAGAGGCGTTGACCCAGTAATAACCGGGTTCAAGGGGACCCGACGGCGCACCGGCTATGACATAGCCTGAAAGCGTGCTGTTGTATGTTACCGTATATGTCAGCGACGGATAGTGAGTGTTCTGGAGAGTTACTGCCGCATCGGTCAGAGGTGTGAATGGAGCTCCGCCCGTCAGTGTTCCTAGGACATCAACAGTAAGCAGAACAGGATCAGGGGAAGATGATGGCGATGCAGACAAAACCTTGCCTGAAGTCGTATTGCTGGCTGTGTTTTTTGCTGGTTCTGTCACTATCACGGCAGCTGAGGATATTATAAACGCCGCGATCAGCAGCACGGATAGTGCCTTCTTATATGCTCTGCTTTCCATTAATATTTCCTCCGAATGCCTTTGTCTGCACCCGCACAGCTTACATGTGTGCGGGTTACAACGGTTTCGAAGACAACTTTTTCCGCACTAAATCCTACCACTTAATAAATGTTATTGAGAAGGGAAGGCCTGAGATCTTTCATTTCAGGTAATGATTTCGTCTATTCTCCCCTCAGCCGCCGCCCTCCGTATCTCCATCGCGATGCGTCTTCCCGTGCTCATATTCCTGTTGTACAGCGTGTTGCCGTACGGATGTCCTGACCAGATGTGCGCATTTGTACCTCCTCCTATCCTTGGCGCAACGTCGTAGATGTAAAATTGCATGTCCTTGTCAACACAAGTCTGAAGAGTGAAGGGACCTATTATTCCAGGCGGATAATATTTCTGTGTGGCGGATACGTATTTCTCCGCCAGTTCGAACGCCCTGTCCAGAAGCGATTCCCTTAGCGTAGCGCTGTTGTGCCCGACGACGGTGTATTCTGGTATTCTCTGCTTCTCGGAAAGGGAAAGCTGCTGGTCTGCAGGCAACCTGACATGGCCATCAAGGGAAGATTCAAAGCGCCAGTCTATGCCGAGCAGTTCGATCTTCTCCCCTTCATCCTCCAGAGGAGAATAGAAGAAATCGAGATTGAATACCGGCCCGATGACATATTTCTCTATCCTTGCCTTCCTGAGAGATTCCCGGTCGATGACATGCGCCTTTATCAGGCTCTCTGACTTCCTCCTGTACTCCTCGAAACTGGAGGCTGTAAAGAAACCCCGCTCGAGTTTCTTTTCAGCATGATGCAGCTTAACTATCGAGAGTTCCCTTATCTCTTCTGGTGCGTCTATCTCGTCAGGAAACGGAAGACCTGCCCTTTCAAGCAGCCTGTAATAGTTGTCCTCTTCCTCCCGTTCCTCACTCCTCAGAAGATTTCTTGAACCGAACATGGGCACAGCAAATCTATCTTCTATGTCATCCACTGAACAGTAAGAGGTGAATGATCTGTTGGGGACGAATATCACTGAATTTTCACGGAGGAGGGACATGCTGCCCTCATTCATGATCTCACTGAACCTGTCCAGCGCAATTGTCTTATCGACTATGCCTCTTCTGACCTTCCCGTCACTATCCCGCAGGACGCGCAGATAACGCGTGTATGTTGCATCCCTCCCCCTCTGAACAACCACAAGGGAACGCAGCTTCTCCTGCATTGCGCCGTCTGCAACGTCGACAGCTGAATGTGAACCCAGCACCCCTACAGTTATTGATGATATGTCGTAAGCGGCTACGTATTTTCTGATTCTGTTTCTGTCCATCATGGACTCTGCCAATAGATAGGAAGCAATGATAAAAAGATTGCATGCCGCTCACGCATCATTTGTCTCACTGCGCGCGCTGTACAGGACACTTTTATTCTCTGCCTGTTTCCTGTTCCGTGGTCTGAGCGCCGAAGGAATGAGAGCAATGATTACAGCAACACTGAAAATGGCGAATATCTGGTGGAAGGAATGCATAAACGGATGCCAGAGAGCCTGATATGCCGCGCTTGAGACAACGGATGAGGGAAGGTTCTTTGTCGTACCTATGAAGAGAGTGATGAAGTTCGAAACATTTACTGTTGTTCCTATGAAAACAAACGCTATCGTCAGCGCTATCATTGTGGACACGTTCAGCATTGTAGAGTTTGTCGCAGCTCCAACGCCCCTCTCGTTTGCCTTCATTGAACTCATTATGGACGATATGTTGGGCGAACCGAACAGGCCTCCCCCAATGCCTGTCAGCGCAAGCACGGCTGAAACCTCAAGGGGTGACGCACTCTGCGGGAGCACACTGAGTATCAGCAGAGCAATGGCAGAAAGAACTACGCCTGCTGTTGTAAGGCCCCTTGATCCGATCCTGTCGGAAAGTATTCCGCTTATCGGGCCGACAAGCAGAAAGCCCAGGCTCATCGGTATGAGCTGCAGCCCGGCATTGAATGCGCTGAGGCCCTTGACACCTTCAAAATAGAAAACGAGCAGGAACATTATGCCGCCCCTTCCTATGGCCAGAAGGCTGGAGGAGGTCACACCTGCAGTGAACATCCTGCTCCTGAACAGAGAGAACTTCATCAACGGATGTTTCGCGAATTTGACCTCATTCACAACAAACAGCGCCATAAGCAGGGGGAAGATTGCGAAGGCAACGTAACTCATGAAGAGGTACGGGTGGAAGGTGCTGTACAGAAGGTTGCCTCTGCTTGCCGACCCAGCCGTCATCCCGCCGAGCGTGTAGAACGTTGAACCAAGTAGAAGCGCTGCAATTGAACCTGAAAAGAGAAACGCGCCTGGAAGGTCGAGTGTCTCATTCCTGCTGGGCTTGGATATTTCATGCAAACGCATGTAAGCCCATAGAGTTGCGAATATACCTATGGGGACATTGATGAAAAAGATATACCTCCAGCTCGCGACCGATGTTATGACTCCTCCGAGAACCAGACCAAGTATGCTGCCGCCGACACCCGATACCATGTTAGTTCCCAGTGCCAGTCCCCTCTGATTGGCGGGAAAGGCATCAGTGAGCAGTGCAGCGGAATTGGACCAGAGCATCGCAGCTCCTATTGCCTGAAGGAGCCTGAACATCACCAACTGAATTCCCTCTGTCATCAAGCTGTTCGGTATCACTATGCCTGAAAAGCCGGCGAGAAGCGAGCCTGCAGTGAATACGGCGAAACCGGCATTGTATATCTTTACCCTTCCCTTGAGATCTGCAAGCCGGCCAAAGAATATCAGCAGCGTTGCGGTGATGAGCATATATCCCATGAGGGACCATATAACGTAAACAAAGGAGTCTGCGCTCGCTACAGCATATGCCACACTTGTTGGGGATGCTGTCCCTCCTGGTATGTGCCGGAGGACGCTCCTGAGTATGTACGGCAAGGATATAATTACGATGCTCGTATCGATGGATGCCATGAGTATTGCAATTGTTGTGTTGGAGAGCACTACCCATTTGTAATCCATCTTCCGCTTCTGCTTTTCCATCTACACATTCACCGGAAACAATTCTTCGACGTAAAAATGATATATTAACCATTGCAAATCTTCGGAGCTACACCATCAGATGGTGTTGCCCGTTCTTTTGGTAGGTAGAGGATATCCACAGAGCGCCTGTGTAATATCAGACAGTTGGAGGGAAACCTCAAGGCGCTAACCATCGAACAGAAACAGAGAATCGCATTTATGCGTCGTTCACCACCAACTACAGCTGTTCCTCCGGGTGCATATAATGTCAACGGTCGGCTTCAGCAGCAAGAAAGGGCGTGACGCTGCCAATTCAACCGTCATTAACGCCGTTGTAGAACAACTCATACTTCTTTTGCAGGCATAACATTTCCCTCTTATTCACAGACTTCCTGCGGGCCAGATTCGACTATCTACGGCATATAGGCAGATCGTTGAAGATGGTAAAAGTTGCTGAAATGTCTGCACTCATCCCTGCAATATTGAAGCTCATAGGTGACGGTGTCGTAACTTTCATTCAGCTCATAGTTGCAAGTGTGAAGACAAGGGATTTGAGCAGAAATAACCGGATTGCACTGCAGATGGCTGGACAGGAGCGAATGTGGCTGGTAGCCCCGGGCAGATTCGAACTGCCGTCGCAAGATCCAGAGTCTCGCATGATTGACCGCTACACTACGGGGCTGAAACGCAACGACATGACAACGGCGATAGTAGATAAATTTAATCTGTGAATCCTCCTATTGCGGGAGCGGGGACTCCGATCTCCCTGAGCTCAATGTATCGCAGTCGTCCGGGAGAGATTCCTGGCGCCGGGTTCGGATACAGCATTGGAATGCTGATCATGAGCAGATTCAGGAATGAAGACGGAATCAGTTTGCAGGAAGGTGCATGATTTGGAAATTGAGGTTGTTGAAGTGGAAGGGAAGGAAGATGCGAACGTGATACTTGCACAGTCTCATTTCATCAAGACGGCGGAGGATGTTTACGAAGCATTGCGCGCCGCTGTTCCGGAAATCAGATTTGGCATAGCATTCAATGAGGCTTCGGGTCCCAGGCTTGTCAGGACGGAAGGCAATGACGCGGAGCTGACAGCACTCGCAGCAAGGAATGCACTCAGGATTGGCGCAGGTCATCTGCTTGTCATTTTCATAACACATGCATTTCCGATAAATGTGATGAACGCTCTGAAATCCGTAAGCGAAATTACAACCATCTACTGTGCTACAGCGAACAGGGTTAAGGTTGTAATCTGTTCGGATGGCGAAGCCAGATCGGTCCTCGGTATCATGGATGGCGAGAGAGCGGTTGGTCTTGAAAATGAGAGTGAAAAGGAAAAGAGGAAAGAATTCCTCCGGAAGATAGGCTATAAGCTCTGATATCACTTTGAAGCAAGTGCCCCAACTTTCGCTTACCTCCATTCAGTGCAAATTTTTGATTTCATAGTGTCTTAACCAGGCTGTCAGAAACGTTTCCACCTGATACTATCAATGCGACTGAATCACCTTCCGCACAGAGCTCCTGACGGTATCTGAACAGTGCGGCTACCGTAGAAGCACTGGCAGGCTCCATAAGGATTCTTGAATTTTTCCAAACATCCCTCACAGCTGAGAACATCTCAGAGTCGCTGACCAGTAGTATTCTCCTCACACGTTCTCTGAGTATATCGACGTTGAGCATTCCAGGGGTCGAAACAGCTATTCCATCCGCCAAGGTGTTTGAGTTTGAGCTCACCCGCCTTCCCGCCTGAAGCGACTCAAACATTGACCTTGAGTTCTCAGACTGCACCCCAACTATCTCGGTTCCGGTGATACCGTCATAGGAAAGGGCTATCCCTGATATCAATCCTCCACCCCCTACAGGCACCAGCACCCGATCCAGCCTTCTGGTTGTCTGCAGTTCCAGACCTATCGTGCCCTGTCCTGCAATGATGTCAATGTCATCGAAGGGGTGTATCATTCTCGCTCCACGCTCTGAACTCAGTTCACTCGCCCTTCTCATCCTTTCATCTGAGGAAGTGCCGCATAGGATAGTCTTTGCGCCAAGATTCCTGATCATTCCCAGTTTCGAGGCATTAACGTTCTCCGGCAGCACCACTGTTGCCCCCTTCCCAAGCCTCCTGGCCATATAAGCTACGGCGATACCATGATTGCCGGATGATGCTGTGACTACCTCCGGCTCGGTGACTCGGCTCATCTTGTTGGCGGTCCCCCTGATCTTGAAGGAGTGGACAGGCTGATAGCACTCCATCTTAAGGTATACTTCGCACTTCGTCCTTTCAGAGAGATAATAATCGTAGTAAAGCGGGGTCCTTATGCAGTGGCCGTAGACTGCCGAGGAAGCATCGAGGACTGTTTTTCTTGTGAATTTCTGCGCTTCAGTCATCCTATCATCTCAGTTTCACTCGATCCAGTCAGCGCCCACAGTCCTTATTCCTATCTTCGGTATAGGAGGGGGTCTTCTCTTGTGAGCGCTCGCCCTCACCATTGCGAAGACCCTGTCCACAACCTCCCTTTCTAGGCCGGTCTCCCTCACTGTGCCTTGAGGGTCAAAGCCGTTTTCCATGCAGAAAAGTACTGAATCAAGCTCCTCATAGGTCAGTCCCATCTCGCCCTCATCAGTCTGCCCCTCCCATAGGCCTGCTGTTGGCTTTTTTCTGAGAAAGACTTCGGGCACTGAAAGACGCTCCGCGAGCTTCCTGACCTCTGTCTTATACAGATCACCTATCGGAAGCATGTCTGTACCTCCGTCACCATATTTGGTGAAGTAACCTGTAAGCAGTTCACTCTTGTTGCCTGTTCCGGCGACAAGAAGGTTCCTGCTGTTTGCATATGCGTAAAGAAATATCATGCGCATCCTAGCCTTCACGTTTCCTGCTATCCTCACATTGCCTGAGCCGAAGACTTCCATTACGGCGGAAACTGGAGAGGAAATGACATACCTGTGAAACCGCACTCCAAGCGATTCTGCATATTCCGAGGCATCTACCTCATCCTTCGACTTCTCCGGTCTGTCCGGAAGGATGAGCCCCGTGACCTTGTCGCTGCCAACTGAATCGCAGCACAGTTTCATTGTAAGTGCAGAGTCGATTCCTCCGCTAAGACCCAGAACGATTCCATTCGCACCACTGCTCGCAACCTGTTTCCTGATGAAATCAGTGATTGTGTCGTAAGCGTATTCCCTGAGTGTTATTTGCACGGCAGAGGGTTAGGATGAAAGGATATCTAAAATTGTCGAAATCACTGGAAGCCCGTTTCACGGGGCAGCCCGATACATCGCATCCAGAACATACAAAGGGAGGGAAGGCACCAATCACGATTAAATAGACTTTCCGGATTACTCAGCTGTCAGCCGAGGTGGCCCAGCCCGGTAAGGCGCGAGCCTGGAGCCATACGCACTGATAGCTCGTGTCGCTCTGCGACTCGGGAGTTCAAATCTCCCCCTCGGCGCTGCTTTAACTGCTTTCTCCATAACAGTTCAGTGCCCAGGCTTTGACGATCTGGCAATTTTTGCAGCCTCACGAAATCTGTCTGACACAAGACGGTATGTCTTCCATCCGTCAAGCTGCTCTGCACCAAGTGCCTTGTAGAAGGAAATCGCCGCATCATTCCATGAAAGAACCATCCATTCCATTCTGCCACAACCGTTGGCAGTCGCGATTTTTAGCAACTCCGAAAAGAGGAGTGAGCCAATCCCCTGTCTTCTGTATGGCCCATCCACAAAAAGATCCTCTAGGTACAGTGTCTGTTTCGCGAGGAACGTGGAATAAGTCATGAAATATACAGCATATCCCGCAGCCTTTCCTTCACAGAACGCCATGATCAGACTGTACTTCTTTTTCCTGCCGAAACCATCATCGATAAGCCTGTCGATCTGGGAGGCATCAGGAGGCGTGAGCTTTTCATACAAAGCAAGCTGTTTTACCAGTCTGGCGAACTCGCCTGCGTCTGAACGTCTTGCCCTCCTGACCTTTATTGCACGCCGTTCACTCATTGAATCACCCTGAGATAGATGTTGCAGACAGCCGCCTCGTTTGCACGCGCTGAATCAGCCGTAATGATATGCTATACCTTTTCCGCCTTCAGGATAGCTCCACCGTATCGCTCCCTTACCAATATGTCTGCAGACTATGACGCAGGCACCGAGTTCCATACATCCCTCGGTATTGTAAATGAATTTTCCTTCACTGTCAAGCTTGTATACTTTCGCAGGACAAACATAAAGGCACGGTTTCGTCGAACAACTCTCACATATACTGGTATCCACAACGATAAAGTCATTCCTGCCGAAATCATATGAGTCGAGTCCTGTTCTGTCTTCCACAGAGAGCGCTTCTGCCTTAGCTCTATTCTCATCCATCGTAGCCACTTCAAACAATCCTGCTGTTGGGATTAAGCGAACGGCGATTAAATATTATTCTATGTGCCGGAGCGGGAATCGCCCCACCAGGAGCGCCCTTATCTTATGACTCAGTTACAATGCTGTTGCATCATCGCATGCGGTTTATTCATGTCTAATCCTGCCCTGATATCTGCAATACCAGAAGAAAATGATACAGGTTCTTAAGCGGACATTTGATTCTTCATGCGACTGATATAAAATCAGCGGTTACTTGCAACCGGCAGATTTCCAATAAAGTTTACATCTGAGGGAATCAAAGAATTTTCAATGAAGTTCGATTCCCCGGTGCAAATGAAAAAAGCCTGATGTTTAGCACCACGACAACAGAGAGCAGATGAAGGTACTATTCAATCCCACGAAAGTTTCAATCAGGCATAGTTTGGTGAAGTTGGCAGAGAATCGTTGCGACAACACTCCATGCCATCATCTTTTCACCGTAAATTGAAATAGTACTCCCGCCGATCGCTTTGATATCCGACAGATAATCACCATGCGGAAAGCCTCCGACTACAAGTGTGACTTCTTCAGAATCCTTGAGAAAGTGAAAAGATGACACAGGCATCCCGCTTTCACTGAAGATGAACACGGGTGCGTTAAGCGACTTCACGAAAACGGGGAGAGACATATTTTCCACCCATGCCAGTCTCTTTCCTTCCGATGAAATTTCACCTTCTGCCAGGAGAGATTCAACTAGCCCTGTGAATCTGTTGTAATTTTTGGGAAGCCTTATTCTCCTGTCGAAATGAATTACGTTGTCACCAATCGTATGCACATAAACTCTCATCTCGCCCTTCCTGTTGACAATCGAATCGAATGCCAGCAGCAGACAGAAGTGAACTATGTCGGGTCTGCCCCTCCGGTCTGATAAAGGGAGAGAACTCATTGCGGAATGATGAAGACTTGCGTCAAGAAGACATTTAGATGCAATTTTTCCTCTGCGACTGGCTGTCGCCCTTACGGTTGGATGATTTGCTATCTCTTCTGGAATGAGTTCAAGAGCGGAATCGGCAATAATCAGGTTTATCACACTACACACTTCCCTATCTCGGAGTCAGGAGACATCCTCACCATTTCAAACACAAACTTAGGATACATATAACCTGCCCCTCTCGATGCCTCTCGGCCTATGGCACAGGTGAGGCCGCGACAGTAATTCAAATGCAAGGAAACCCGTGAACGGGTAACAAGTGCCTGTATTCAGTAAATAGTTGAAACAAGATGCGAGAGTCAATTACAATAGGAGACCTGGAGACCTCCCGAAGATATATCAAGGCGGAATAATGCCTCCAGAACGCTTTTGTTTCCGATGATGCCGGCTATAAGGCAATCTGACATCTGTGAGGAATAAATAAATATCCTTGCACGCTTGATATTGGTTGTGATGGAGATATCGAAAGAGGAAGTCAGAAAAATTATAGACTTTCTCAGAGAAAACCCTGATCTAGCCAGGGAATTCGGAGTTGCGCTGTACCCGGTTTTAAACGACAGGCTAGACTCCTTTGAACATTTGATGGATAAACACTTCGCAGAAACGAACGAGAGGTTTCTGGTCCTGAATGAAAAGTTTGACAGACTCGTAAAGGAGATGCATGACGGCTTTGAGACCATAAATAAGCGCCTTGATGCACAAGAGTTCAGACTGAACGAACATGACAGAAAGTTCGATGCACTGATCAAGGAGATGCATGAC
>JAGVSJ010000003.1:0-66009 GCA_019720975.1 Candidatus Sysuiplasma superficiale | reverse complement strand
TGGCTTTGAAATTGCCAATAAGAAGTTTGCAGAACATGACAGAAAGTTCGATGCACTGATCAAGGAGATGCATGACGGCTTTGAAATTGCCAATAAGAAGTTTGCAGAACATGACAGAAAGTTCGATGCACTGATCAAGGAGATGCATGACGGATTCGCCATTGCAAGCAAGGAAAGAGGTTCGATCGGTAACACACTGGGGAAGCTTATTGAGAACAGAATTGCAGACAGAGTAGAAGATTTTGCTGAAAGGAAGGGCTGGAAAATATCGTCGAGAGTTGTCAGTAAGGGAGAAGAAGTGGATCTTCTGGTGCGTGATGGTCTGAAGTTTTTCGTTGAAACAAAATCGCATGCTGACAGGGTCGCTCTTGAACAGACATTGAGAAAGGTTAGGAAACTCGGCATACCGGGCGTTCTGGTTGGAGAGAGAATAGACACGGGCGTCATGAAGGAAGCGCGGATGAAGAAATTGCTCTGCCTCAGTCTAGGCGATTTCAGAAGCGCTCTTGAGTCTGGCAGGTTGGAAAGATTCCTTTCCAAGCGATGATAGTATTGTCCCTGTCCTCCGTCTACCAATTAATCGAAAGGACAATGGTCAACCTATGCTCAACTATTTATTTGTCTTAAGAGGGTTCGGAATGTACCTGTGAAATGAAATCGTATGGTCCATTTGTATTCTCTTTAAAAGAACTGCTGTGCCGATAAACCCTTGCAAACACTATGACACGATCTCTTCGAGTCTCCCTGTCTCGAATCCAAGTTTGATCTCCTGGGCAATTCTTCTTCCTGTTGAAAGACCTGGTGCAATCATCTCTGAGTAGGGTGAGCCGCCAACGAAAGGATTCGTTCCTGCAACTATCCTTGATGATATCTCGAAGACCTTTATTTCGAGTTTGTCTGTAACGATCGTTTCAAGTGCAAATGGTCCGATTAGACCGCCAAAAAGCTCCCTTGATTTCACAATTGTTGCTTCACCCATTTCAAAGACCTTGGGAAGAAGGCTCTCCCTTACAACTACTGAATAGTTGCCGGTAACTACGAAGGTCGGAAAGAATCCCAGCCTTTTGAGCTCTTCAACAGACCCCAGCTTGTACAGCTCGTCGATATTTGCCTCATCCCTTCTGTCAATTGAAAGCATTTCGAGAGAACCCCCTCCCTTTATCCTGTAACCATCATTGCGCAAGGGCGAATGGAAGTAATGGAAGTAGTACCGCGTGCCCAGTATGTACTCCTGTATAGTGAACTGTTTGGAGTAATCAATTCCCATCTTGAATTCCATGTAGTCTTTGGCTATGAAAGCCCCTCTTCCGCCCTTCGCTCCAGAATATTTCACAAGCACAGGTCTGTCAATCTTTCTTGCGTCGCTTATTTCTTCAGGCATTGGAATGCCTGCCGAGGTAAGCCATTTCCTTTGTGTGGCCCTGTCAGACTCCCAGTTGAGGACTTCCCTGTTCCCAAAACTGGGGACGTCAAATCGACTGAAATTGTCCGCACCCATGTATTCCACGAATGATCCGTGGGGAACAATAATTGCATTCCTCGAGAGTAGCTCATCTTCCAGATCCTTTATCTCTTCGTATGATTTCACACGCAGAAATTCATCCGGTTTCGCAAGAGGAAATGCATCATAGAACTTTGTATCCCTGTCAACAGCGATGCCAAGTGTTTTGAGGCCCTCCTTCTTTGCGCCATGGAATATTTGAAGCGAGGAATGCGAACATAGTGTTGCAACGGTAACATCAGTCAGGCTGTAGCCTTCGACAATCTTCTTTATTTTCGGGGAGACCATACAATTATATTCATAGGATAGTTTTAAACATTTCCTTGTCGCTCAGGGGAAAATCCAGTCTGCTCTTTCCGATTTGTTCATTTTCGAAGCCTGGCCGGAACGCTGCCAACAGCTTGTCTACGATATGCTCCCATCCCCTGCCGGTACATCCTCCTGACCGGCTCCTGATGCATGGGAAATCCTTGTATCCTTTTTCCTTCTTCCTGTAAATAAACCCTGCTGAATGAACTGAACCTTATCTTTGTACCTGTGGTTTGGCTATGTGATACAGTCGGGTCCTGTCGGAAAAAGTTTGTCTAAATCTGCGTCTTTCAGTGGCGGACAGAACGGCAGTGTCGGGTTTCCTGAAGGGCTCCTCCTTATTGAGACAAAGATGAATGCGATTTCATCTCTGGTGGAACATCCACGGAAGATTAGTTGTAACGTCCCTCCTAAGGCAGTGGGTGGACGTATCCGTACGAGAAGAGGTGCAGTATTCAGTGTTATTGTTCTGCGCGTACTATCGCGCCAGGATCTGTCGGAATGAACTCATAGTCATACTGAACCGATGACGCAACTGGCATCGGAAACAGGATTGAGATTGCCAGTGAGACAGCAAGGTGACGAAGCGGAGTTCTGTCGTGAAATTTGAAACGCCACGACTCCCGTGGAAATTATACCTGCAGATTGACGCTGAATAAGTCTTATTAGTCAGATTCAATGTGCTATCAACGAATGCAAGTGATCCGATTATGTCTCTGATGAAGTCAGGTATCGGCTGACACGGAACTTGGTTCCTGGTGCAGTCATATGCCCGGCTATTGACCTAAAGACAATATTCCTTATCTAACTGAGAAAATATTTCTGCATTCCATTGCATCCAATTCTTCGTTTAAGTAGAGGGATCGCAAAATGCTGCAGAATTGCATCGAAACTGAAAGTCAATAGGCATAACTGCATTATCTGTTTCAACCATCCGGACGCGCTGTTCTGGAGGTATCTGAACTCGTGCAATTCGATTAAGCTTTTGTCCGCACAGAGTCTCAATTCATGTAATAGCCTAAGTCTTGACATCCTGCTGACGTAGCGCACCAATGATTTCGCCGAGATGATGCGCTTCTCCCAATGTTGTATCATTAGCACGTCTGATAGAACATAATCTCCACGAATCCATAATGCATTAACGGGTCCTGACATTTCCGTATCGCTGAAACCATCGATGAAAGTGACGGCTGATGACCACACGCAATGAGTAGATACAAAATTCATGCTGGCCTTTCGGATTGCGATACCTGTCGCTGAAGAGCTCATCCAGCCCCCAGTCAGAGTTTCGTCCTTGGAGGACGCAACATAACCTGAACGCATGAACTTTGAGAATTTAGATGAGTGCTTAAAGAATCTACCTGTGTTATGTTTCCCTGTTCCTGACTGACTCGTCCCAGCCTAGCCGCCGGATGTGCGGGATGTAACGTTAAAAGTGCGCCTTTTAAACCATCTTTTGCAACTCAAGTATTCTCTCTCTGTCCGATATCGCAATTCTGGAATAGCGGTATGAAGCGGGAAACCTGCCGTCACGCGCCTCTGCCGGCCAATGTCTGCGGAAGTACCGGAAAAGCGTGAAGCGTCTTAAATACACAAAACCAATTCAGTTGCGAGAGATGAGGATGCCGAACAGGTCGAAACCAAAGGAAGAAGACTGGTTCAAAGCTCTGGAAGCGGAACTTGACAGGGAAGCTTCCTCCATACGGGAAGATGTCGTCGAACTGAACAGGAAGAAGGCTGAAATTAACAGGGAGGCGCTGCAGGATTTCTGGAGAATATGGCTGCGTTTCAATAGGTCAAACATACATTTCTCAATCCAGCCTGAGTACAGTGAATTCCTGCGCTTTACGGAGTTTCCTGATGGCTGGCAGCTGAAGGAGGATTTCAGATTTTCCTCCCTCAATTCGATAGAACTGACTGACAGGACAAGTGAGGAGGGAAGAATGGGTGACAGGCTAAGGCTATTCTATTACACACTGGAAGGGAAGAACTACCTCAGACTCACGTTTGAATATTTCGAGGGGGAACATTATTATAAATATTCTGGGTGGAAACGCCTTTTTGGCCAGTATGTTCTCTACGACGTATCCATCTCTGCTTTCAACGCAACAAAATTTCATGAGATACTGGCAGATGTAGTTAAGGCCTGGTTTGAGTCGCACCTGCGGAGAAGTAGGGACTCATTCCTAGAGCATCTTAAGGTGCACTATCCGGCCGGGACACCTTACAGCGAATGAGAGTGTTTTCGGCCATCCCATTATTCCTTTTTAAATAATTCCTCATGTTTTGGAATGAAAGGAAGTGATCTGGTTGGAATCGGATTTGACAAAACATGTCGAAGACATGTATGGCGTGCTCGGGGGGAAGGTCGAAAGAGAAGTTCTGAAGAACGATCTTGAGCTTTACGTGAAACAATATAGAGTTTCTCTCCCGTCTGCAAAGAGAAGCATCGTAAAGCGATATGGCGGCGATCCTGATTCGCTTTCCGTTGGGGTTGAGAAGAATATTGCAGAGATCCTCTCGGGTGAGAGCGGTGTCGACACCAGCGGAACGGTTGTGTATTCTGAGCAGAAGGAAATAGAAATCGACGGTAAGAAGAGAAGGCTCCTCTCTGGACTGCTGGAAGACGCAACCGGAAGCATACCGTTTACAATATGGGATTTTGAAGGCGAAACAATAGCGAAAGGTGACAGCGTTTCAATCAGGAACGCATACACTACAGCCTACAGAGATAGACCGCAGCTCAACATATCTTCAAGATCCAGGATCTGGGTGCGTGAGAGGATTGAAAACTGGGCAAGGGAACCAAAGAAGATTGCCAGCATTGGGGGGAACGAGGTCAGCGTTGATTTCGTTGGAAAGATTGTCTCTGTCACCCCAAAGAGGATTGTCAGCAAGGGACGGGAAATAGACATACACTACGGCCTTATAGGTGATGAGACAAAGACTGTGAGATTCACAGCCTGGAAGGATTTTGGCATTGTCAAGGGAGATGTTGTAAGTATCAAAGGCGCTTACACACGGGAGAGGAATGGAGAGATACAGATCAACCTCAGCGAAAGGACAACCGTTGAGAAACTGACTGGTACCATCATACAGAGTGTAGCAAGGTTCGGTGAACCACGGAAGTACAACATCACAGATCTCCGAGACGGCATGGGAAATGTCACTGTCTCCGGAAAACTGCTGAAGTCTGAAAAGAAGGAAATACAGCATAATGGACAGACAGTTACAATGTATTCCGGAATGATTGCAGACTCCACAGGGAAAATAGCATTCACAGGCTGGAGGACTTTCCCGTACAGCGAGGGACAGAGCGTGACAATCTCTGGGGCATATGTAAGGT
Organism: Candidatus Sysuiplasma superficiale; assembly: GCA_019720975.1. GTDB lineage: Archaea > Thermoplasmatota > Thermoplasmata > Sysuiplasmatales > Sysuiplasmataceae > Sysuiplasma > Sysuiplasma superficiale. The sequence goes on along the minus strand of JAGVSJ010000003.1, from coordinate 60,853 downwards.
CATGGAAGGGAGTGCCCCAGCTGAAATTTGATGAGAAGTCAGAGATTTCCATTTCAGAATCTGATGTTTCCGCTGAAGAGGGTAATACGAAATTTGAGATAGGATCGCTGGAGGAAAGGGGAGGCGCTGTCGACGCAACAGTCGGAGCCACTGTGACAGACATAAGGCAGGGAACCGGGCTGGTATTGAGATGCCCGGTATGCAGCAGGGGGCTGAAGGCTGGCGAATGCAGGGTGCATGGTTCCGTTTCAGGCGTACCTGATTTCAGGATAAGACTCGTGGTGGATGATGGAACAGGTTCAATGACAGTGAATCTCAACCGTGAACTTTCCGAAGCTCTTTCCGGCTTCACGCTGGAGGATGTCAGGAAGAGAAGCGAGGTAACACTGAGTCAGGATGCCGTGATCGCAGATATTTCATCGAAACTGCTCTTTTCCAGACTGTTATTTACAGGCAATGTATACAGCGACGATTTTGGACTCAACATGTCCTGCCGCGAAGTAAAGACCGACAACTGCGAAGTAATTGAAATGGCTACGCAGCTTTACCAGAAGGTGATTCAATCCCTGGGGATGTGAAGATGAGGGAAATGGCGCAACGTGTTTTCGCAGCCGAGTTCAGCTCTTCCAATTACGAGATCAGGGAGGGAGATGAAAAGGGAGTTGTATATGTGGTCACGCCGCTCGGCGCAAAGATCAACAGAATCATGATAGCAGGTGTCATTACTGAAAAGGAGGAGAACCAGGGGGAGAACTGGAAGATGTACACTGCGCAGGTGTCTGATCCTACTGGAACATTCAGAATATCCGCAGGGCAGTATCAGGAGAATGCCGCAAAGGCACTTCAATCAATAGAACCGCCCGCGTACGTAGCTGCTGTGGGTAAGGCGAGAACATTCACAACTGAGGAAGGCGCAGTTTACGTCTCAATCCGGGTTGAATCTATCGCAAAGATAGGCGAGAAACAACGTGACCTGTGGATATATGAAACCTGCCGTGAAACACTTCATCGTATTGAGGCTGTTTCAGCTGCGATGGAACTTTCACCCCCAACCATCGAATCGCTCAGTAAACTTGGCATCAGGCAGAGATATGCAGAGGGTGCAGTACTGGCTGTACAACACTACGGTAGAGTGGATGTTGACTCATACCGCGGCATGCTTGTTGAGGCTATGCGTTCGATACCTGGCATAGAAGAGAAGGTTGAGGAGATTGAGCAGACCGCTCCTGCAGAAACCGAGGACGGCGACAGGCTAACCGAAGACGAAAAAGCGCTTCTTCTGATCATAGGTTCACTTGACAGCAATAATTCAAGAGGGGCTGAATGGAAGGAAGTCGAGAGAATTGCAATCGAGAAGAAGCTTACAAAGGAGAGAATAGCGGAAGCGGTTGGCGGACTTCTTGATAAGGGAATGGTTTATGAACCGGTGCTCGGCAAGATGAAGCGTATCTGAAGTTGCAGTCCTGCTCACATTATGATAGTGGCACTGTCCTATAACGGTCCAGAGTGACAAATACACTGACATTGTGGATTATCAGGCGCAACATATAATTACCTGTCATTGCTGCACACACCGGGAAGATAGATTGTCAAGGATACTTTTCACTGCGGGACCGGTGGAAGTAAGGCAGGATGTACTCAATGCCATGACGGCGCCGATGATAACACATCGAGGCGTTGAATACAAGAAACTTCACAGGAACATCGTTAACAGGATGAAGGAACTACTCCATACTGAAAATGACATACTGATGCTGCCGGCTTCGTCCACAGGCGCAATGGAAGCGGCCGTCAGGAGCACTGTTTCGGAGAGAATAATGCACCTGACCTGCGGCGCGTTCGGGGAGAGATGGGTAGAGATATCGAAAAGCAACGGAAAAATCGTGACACAGATCAGCACAGAATGGGGAAACGGAATTTCCGCGGAATTGCTGGAGGAAGCAGAAGGCATTGAGGAAACAGAATGTGTGGCTATCACGCACAATGAAACCTCCACCGGTGTCATGAATCCGCTGGAGGAGATAGCGAGTGCCGTAAGGAAGAAAGGTGATCCGCTGCTCCTGGTGGATGCTGTAACATCAGCTTTTGCAAATACAATTGATCTGCGGAAGGTTAAGGCTGACGTTTTCATATTCGGTACGCAGAAAGCCCTCGCGCTTCCCCCAGGCCTCGCCTTCGCTGTAGTCTCACCCAGAACAATTGAAAAGGCAAAGATGGTTAAAAACAGAGGCAGATATCTTGACCTTCTCGAGATCAAGGAATTTGCGGACAGGGACCTAGTACCGACGACGCCGCCGATATCACTTATGTATGCGCTGGACTATCAGCTCCAGAAGATAGAGCAGGAGGGGATGGAAAGGAGATCGCAGCGGCACAGAACACTTGGCGAAATGGCCAGGAAATGGGCTAGTGAGAATATGGCTCTTTTCACCCGTGACGGTTTTTACTCAAATACGGTGACTTGTGTGAAGAATACGGCAGGAATTGAATACAGCACAATTGACAGGGAACTAGGCAGACGAGGTTACCAAATTTCAGAAGGTTATGGCAGGCTTAAGCCAGAGACATTTAGAATAGGACACATGGGTGACCTGACTACAGATGAAATGAAAGGACTCCTCGAAGCACTTTCAGAGGTGCTGAAATGACAAAAATAATTGTGACCGACGCTGTAGACGAAAAGCACGTGAATAAATTGAGATCTATGGACGGCTTTGAAGTCGATTTCAGGAATGGCATAACAAAGGACGAGCTCTCCTCGATTATCGGCGGTTATGACTGCGTCGTAGTGCGCAGCAGGACAAAACTGACATCCGATATAATAGAGAAGGCGACAAGGGCCAGGCTGATTGTTAGAGCAGGCGTTGGGGTGGATAACATAGACGTCGAAGCTGCAACAAGGCGCAACATTCCGGTGGCAAATACACCGTGGGCCAACGTGATTTCAGCTGCCGAACTTGCATTTGCGATGATGCTGACCGTCAGCAGAAGGTTGCACGAAGCGAATGCGTCGATGCATTCCGGCAGGTGGGAGACACTCAAATTCACAGGGACTGAACTCAGCGAGAAAAAGCTCGGCATCATAGGGCTCGGTCGCGTAGGAAGGGAAGTGGCCAAGAGGGCAAGGGCATTCCAGATGACTGTTCTCGCCTCAGATCCGTACATAGGAAGAGATGTCGCTGAGTCGGCAGGTGCGAAACTTGTCTCCAAGGAGGAGCTGCTCACGCAGTCAGATATAGTGACACTACACGCGTCAATGATGCCCGGAAACGTCCATCTCATAGGCAGGAAGGAGATTGAGACTATGAAGGACGGCGCAATTCTCATCAACACTGCACGCGGCGAAATGATCGATACCGAAGCGCTTGCTGATGCGCTGAAATCAGGAAAACTGGCAGGGGCAGGCCTTGATGTATTTGAAAAGGAGCAGATGGCAGATCCCAGGCTTACCGGGCTGCCTACGATAGTGATGACACCCCACATAGGCGCCCAGACCAGGGAAGCCCAGGACAGGGTTGGAAGGGAGGTTGTTGATGTGATAGATGCATTCTTCAACAGGCATCAGCTGTTAAATGTTGTGAATGAAGGCAGAATAGCCATCCCGCGCACACGCTGACATCAATCCAGTCCTTCGTGAAAAGAACATATCAAGGTGAAAGTGTCCCTGACAATACGCTGTATTTTATATACATCAATCAATTACAGATATCTGGGTATAAGTTTGACTTCTGGCGAAAACACGGCGCCCCAGCAAGCCGAGCAGAAGAGGGGGAACATTGAGAGCGAAGTCGCGACGATGATTGAGACCGCCACACACACAACAATAGTGGTGGCGGGCATACTTTTCGGTCTTGTGCTGGACTTCATAGCACAGATAATACTTGTCGTGAGCTCCGGACCCGGGACCTCTGGATATACGGCGGGATTGATACTTTCGATATTCGGCAATTTCATAATACTTGCAATATTGTTTATAGCGGGTATCGTGAAGAGGGACTCATCTGACTACATGAGGGTTGCGTACCTTATCGCTGCCGGTCTCGTCTTCATAGCTACGATGCGCCTCATCTGAACGTGACCGGAGAGATGAAGGCACAAGGCTGAGTCCATTTCGGACATTGGTCGTGTATGGTCAAGATGTTCTGCGGCAATATTTAAATACAAAGGCTCGCTAGATTATCCATTGTGGCTCAATTGGTTCTTACGCAATATGACTTCCGGCCACTGGATGTGTTTTGATGCCTTCTTCAAAGGACAGCAGTTCGTTCCGTGGAAAGACACTGACCGTCGATCACCTCAGCATGGCCATCCGCAACAGCATTGACCGTAACGATATGCCTGCTGAGCAGGCCATGGCAATGGCACAGCACATAATGAATTTCTTCGGCTACAGTGAGAGGATCATAGACAACATGCTTGAGCCTGAAGACAGGGATGCATTTTATATGCTTGAAGACAGCGGCATACTCACGACAGAGAGGGAAGAGACCACACTCTACGACGGAAGGGAATGGCGTATTCACTACTGGCTCTTCAGAAAGGAAAGGATATGGGAACTTATAAACGGGCTGGAGGAAGAAGGGGAAATTGAAAAGACAGACACATCTGTCTACGACAGCGTGCCGGAAGACGTCTGGGGAATGCTGAAGCACACCCATTCGAAGAGATAGGGCGAAGATGTTTCAGTGAACCGCTCAATACACTTTTAATACACTTCACGCATCGCTGCCATTCAGGCTCGGTGGAAATATAGACAGGAATCCTCAGAATACGCGCGGCGGATCAGGCGCTGATCTCTTTCCATACAGACCGCGCACCGGACAGATCCGTATGATGAAGGCTGTCTTCGATGCGCTATCGCAGGGCAGACATCTCATATTGGAGAGCCCGACGGGAAGCGGGAAAACAGCAAGTGTCCTTTCATCGATAATCGAGAATGCCGGGAACAGAAAGATACTGTACCTCACAAGAACGAATTCCCAGCAGCGGCAGGTGATGATAGAGCTGCGGAAACTCACTGCACGGAGAAAGGTTTTCGCCATTGCCATTCAGGGAAGGAACAGCAGCTGCCTGCTTGCGCGCGGGAGCGAGGAAATGCGGACCGGATCCGCAGAGGAACTGTCATCCTACTGTGCGCGGTTGAAGGATCTGACGAGGTCAGGCCTTGAGGGGTGCAGATACTACTCCGGACTGATGCTTGCCGACCAGGCAGAATTGCTTGACTGGATGAGGAGGAAACTCCCGGATGCCGAGGAGGCGATAGACTTCGGTGCAGACAGAGGCATTTGCCCTTACGAGCTGTCCAAGTCTTTTATGTCGGATGCCGATCTAGTTGTTGCACCATACATTTATTTTTTTGACCCATTCATAAGGAGGAGACTGCTCGAATGGATGGGCACCCAGCCCGGAAATCTCATAATTGTCCTGGATGAGGCGCACAACCTTCCGGATTATCTGAGGGAGGTGGAAAGCATTCGTTTCTCTCTGCGCGCCGTTCAGGGTATGAAGAAAGAGGCTGAAGAATTCGGCGACCCAGAAGTAATATCTGGTGTGAGCGTAAGGGATCTGGCTGAAATTCTCGAAAGAGTGATCAGAACGATTTCGGATGAGTTTGTTCTGGATGAGGATGGTATCGTGCCTGAAGATGAACTGGAGACACAGATAATGGAGGAGCTAGGCGTTAGTTCTCGTTCCTTCCATGTAATTTCGGCTGTGCTGTCCAACCAGGGGGATGTTGTCAGAGATGCGAAACTCAAGGAGGGCAAACTCCCCAGATCGTACATAAGGTCGTTCAGCGATTTCCTCCGCTTCTGGGTGGAGGTGGAGCCGCAGCACTACGTAAAGCTGGTAAACGGCGGGGAGAATCCGTCGCTTGAAGCATACTGTCTTGATCCTGCCATAGCCGCCTCACCTCTGATGGAGGCGTCGACCACAATACACATGTCCGGAACGCTGGGCAGGCTTGAGGACTACAGGGCACTCCTCCAGCTTCCGGAAGACACAATAATGCTTTCGCTACCCTCCGATTTCCCTCCCGAGAACAGGAGGATCGTGTATGTGGATGATATAACAACACGGTACGAGGTCCTGGCCAGAGATGCGGCTATGCTGTCATCGATATGCACCAGAATAGTGGATATATGCAACAGGGTGAGGAGAAACACAATCGTTTTCTTTCCCTCTTTCGGTCTGCTCGAATCCCTGCTTGATCTCGGAATTGAGAGAAAGATGGCATCTTCTGTCCTCATCGAAAGGAGGGACATGAGGCAGGAAGAGCTTATGCACGCTGTCGAGAGATTCAAGAATTCGAAGGATGCAGTGTTCCTCTCTGTGATTGGCGGCAGAATCTCCGAAGGGCTAGATTTTCCTGAAAAATCGCTGGAAATGGTGATAATTGTGGGCATACCATATCCCAGACCGACCGCGAAACAGAGGGCACTTGTGAACTACTACGACATACTCTACGGGAAGGGGTGGGACTACGCGGTTAGGGGCCCTGCTCTGAGAAGACTGCTGCAGGCTGCCGGAAGGATGATAAGGAGCGAGACTGACAGGGGAATCGCCATTGTGCTGGATAAGAGAATGTCGTATTTCAGCGGTATTGAAGCGGAGAGGGTGGAGGATGCGGCTGAGGCCGCCGCCTCCTTCTTCTCGATCAAAAACTGTGAAAACGGATGAAGGCAAGCATGCCATCATTGCCCTGGCGTGGAGACAGTATCTTTCGATACCGTTAACTAACACCATCGGAATGCACTGACGTGAATCTTGTCTCCCCCGTAATTGAGGCAGTATGGTTCTTCCTCCCTGCAATGCTGCCAAACACGGGCGCGGCGATATTCGGCGGGGGGATGCCGGTTGATTTTGGCAGAATGTGGAAGAGCCGCAGGATACTTGGAGACGGGAAGACCTGGAGGGGGCTCGCAGTAGGCATAATGTCAGGTGTTCTTCTCGGATACGCTGAAAGCATCATAGGCACACTGTTCGCGAGTCCGGCAAGCGTGGTCTACATACCATCTGCCACCATACTCCCTGTGCTACTCGCACTCTCCGCCGGCTCAATGTTCGGAGATATGGGCGGGGCGTTTGTGAAGAGAAGGATGGGACTGGAAAAGGGAGCGCATGTTCCCGTACTGGACCAGTACGATTTTGCCGCAGGCGCCTTCTTGCTGTCGTTAATTGTAGCTCCATCATACGTTTTCCGTTTCCTTCTGACGGGTTACGCCCCAGTCGGTTTCGCTGTGGCTCTCGCAATGATATACCCGCTGCACAGACTGATAAACTACATAGGGTACAGGCAGGGACTCAAAAGCGTTCCCTGGTAGGTTTTATTAATGCATGCGCAATCCAGAAGGCCGGTGAGACGGTCTGGTGGCACTGATTGACATGCTTGTTGAGAGTGGTGCTCTCATGTTCGGAGAATTCCGCCTGACTTCCGGAAAGAAGAGCAGCTACTATATCAACATAAAGAAGGCATACACGGAGCCCGTAGTGCTCAAAGGAATAGCGAGGGAGATGGCCCGTCATGTGAAAGCGCATAGGGTTGCCGGAATGGAGCTGGGGGCAATACCGATCGTTGTCGCTGTAGCACTTGAGACAGGAAAACCCTTCTCAATGATAAGGAAAGAGGGCAGGGAACACGGAACTGGAAAGCTGATTGAAGGAGATATACGGGGCGGAGAGACTGTGGACATAATCGAGGATGTGAGCACGACTGGCGGCTCAATCATAAAGAGCGCACACGCCGTGAGACAGGCAGGCGGGAGTGTGGAAAGAGCAATTGTGGTCGTGGACAGAGGCGAGGGAGCGGAGAACTTACTGCGCGCGGAAGGGATAGAGCTCGTATCACTTGTAAGCGCCGAACAACTGAGAACACGTGCAAACTGACCGCCGATAATTCTACCACGGAGGCGTCGGTGCGCCTTTCCTCTTGGGCCGGCCGAATAAGGAGAATCTAATACCGAATACTATATATATAAATTACTCTTAGCTTTGGAATACCGGACGAGATGCGACATGCCCCCTTTTAATATTTTAAATCATGAAATGGTACCCGAGCATCGTCTTTTGAATGAGGCTGAGGCTGAAAGGATCCTTAAAAAACTCGGCATAACCAGGGAGCAGCTTCCCAAGATAAGACTCGGCGATCCCGCGATAAGGGTTCTTGAAGCAACCGCCAAGGAAAAGGGTGTCATACAGGAAGGGAAGATAGTCGAAATCAGAAGGAAGAGCAAGACTGCGGACACGTTTGTCGCATACCGGCTGATCACGAGATAGACGGAATGAAACTCTTGAATCTTTTCGGAGTGTGTTTTGTTTGAAGGAACTCGTATTTTCTTATTTCAGAGAGAGGAGCATAGTAAACCACCATATTGCGTCGTTCGATGATTTTCTGAGCAGCTACGCAAACGCAAACAGCAGGATGCAGAGGATCGTCGACAATGCGAGGGTCAGCCCTGAAGACATGGAGAGGGGGGTCATAAGGCTTGACCCGGAGAAGACTGAAGGAAAGCTGATAGAGATAAGGATTGGCAGGAAGAGGGACGAGAAAACAGGACAGATAGATCCGTCTGCCCGTCCGACGATCAGGGTTGGTAAACCAGTCGTGCGGGAAGCTAACGGTGCAAGCCATGAACTGAAGCCAATGGAGGCGAGGCTGAGAAACCTCAACTACCAGGCTCCCATATATCTTGAATTCACCGTCGTGGAGGACGGAATTGAGAGAGAGCCTGAGAATGTGCATATAGGCGACCTCCCCATAATGGTGAAGAGCCGCGCCTGCAACCTGACGAAGGACAATATACTTGAGGAGGGAAGCGACCGTGAACTCACAGAGAAGGAGTACATAGCAAAGCTCCAGCAGGAGGGCGAAGACCCCCTCGATCCAGGCGGATACTTCGTAATTGGCGGTACCGAAAGGGTGCTGATCACACTCGAGGATCTTGCACCCAACAGGATACTTGTGGAATACAATGAACGCTACGGCACAAAGATACAGGTTGCCAAGGTGTTCTCCCAGAGGGAGGGATACAGGGCACTTACAGTTGTCGAGAAAAAGAAGGATGGAATACTGATGGTTACCGTCCCCGCGGCTTCAGGGCAGATACCGCTTGTCATCCTGATGAAAGCGCTGGGAATGGAAAAGGACAACGAAATATTTGAGTCAATTGTAAGCGATCCGAGGATGGAGGAAATTGTCTACGCAAATATAGAGGATGCGCAGGACAAGAAGAACTATCCTCCGAACGGAATATACACAACAGAGGATGCCCTCGGATACCTTGAGAAGAAGTTCGCCACCGGTCAGGCAAAGGAATTCAGGGTCAAAAAGATAGAGTCGATAATAGACCGTTCGCTTCTGCCGCACCTTGGAGATACCTCCGAAGACAGGCTCAAGAAGGCGGTCTTCCTCGGGCGCGTTGCGAGAAATGTGCTCGAGCTTTCGCTAGGGCTGAGGCGTGAGGATGACAAGGACCATTACGCAAACAAGAGACTGAAACTGGCCGGAGATCTGATGGAGGACCTCTTCAGAGTCGCATTCACAAACCTTATCAAGGATCTGAAGTACCAGCTTGAGAGAAGCGTTGCAAGAAAGAAGGACATAAAGATACAGAGCGCGATCAGGCCTGATCTGCTCACACACCGCCTTCTTCACGCACTGGCGACGGGCAACTGGGTCGGAGGAAGGGCGGGTGTTAGCCAGCTTCTCGACCGCACATCGAACATGTCCACTGCGAGCCATCTGAGGAGGGTCACCAGCCCCCTGACCAGGAGCCAGCCGCACTTTGAGGCACGCGATCTGCACCCCACACAGTGGGGAAGGCTTTGCCCGAATGAGACACCTGAGGGGCAGAACTGCGGCCTCGTAAAGAATGCAGCTCTCATTGTTGATGTTTCTGAAGGAATATCCGATGCCGAAGTCATTACGCAGCTCAGGGATCTTGGAGTGAGGGAGGCAAGGTTCTCCGAGATGATGGAGCAGACAAGAGTATATGTCAACGGTGACCTGATAGGCGTTGTCAGGGACGGGGAAAGACTGGTTAGCGAGATAAGGGAAAGGAGAAGGGCCGGCAAGATCGCCGGGCAGCGATCCCATGAACTCAATCTGCATTATGACAGGACGACAAATGATGTCTACATAAACTGCGACGAGGGAAGGCTGAGGAGACCGCTGATTGTTCTCAAAAACGGAAGCACCCTGCTGACATACCAGCAGCTCCAGGAGGTTGGCGAAGGAAGAAGGAGCTGGGGGGATCTGATAAGGGGGGGACTGGTGGAGTGGATAGATGCTGAAGAGGAGGAAGACAGCTACGTATGCGTTGAGCCTTTCGAGATTCCTCAGAAATGTCCGAACTGCTCATTCATCCTCTCACCCGGAGATGTCAGATGGGTGAATATGGGGCAGAGGGAGCAGAACGCAACACTCGAATGCAGCAGGTGCGGCAGTTCGTTTCCATCAAAACTGCTCATATCGAATGAACACACACATCTTGAGATAGACCCGATGGTCATTCTCGGAGTTTGCGCAGGGCTTGTGCCGTACCCCGAGCACAATGCTTCGCCGCGTGTGACAATGGGGGCGGGGATGGCGAAACAGTCGCTGGGGCTCGGGGCTTCCAACTACAGACTCAGACCTGATACCAGGGGCCACCTTCTCCATTATCCGCAGAAGCCTCTTGTCCAGACCACACAGATGAATTTTACAGGATTCAATGAGAGGCCTGCAGGCCAGAATTTTGTTGTTGCAATTGTTTCCCACTATGGATACAACATGCAGGACGCAGTTATAATGAACAGGGGCTCAATAGAAAGAGGCCTCGGCAGATCAAGCTTTCTCAGGAGCTACAGGGCGGAGGAAAGGAGATACCCGGGCGGACAGGAGGATCATTTCGAGATTCCGAGTCCTGACGTGAGGGGAGCAAGGGCTGATGTTGCTTACAGCAATCTGGGTGAAGACGGTCTGATATCGCCGGAAACTTTTGTGAACGGAGGTGACGTGCTCATAGGCAAGACATCGCCGCCGAGATTCCTCGAGGAGGAGACGGACTTCCTGACACCCCAGAAGAGAAGGGAGACATCCATAACTGTCAGGGCTGGTGAATCCGGATATGTTGACAGCGTCATTCTCACAGAATCGGAAAACGGTTCCAGGCTTGTGAGGGTGAAGGTCAGGGATGAGCGGATACCGGAGCTCGGTGACAAATTCGCTTCAAGGCATGGCCAGAAGGGGGTGGTGGGACTGATAGTTCCGCAGGAGTCCATGCCATTCACGTGCGATGGGACCGTTCCTGATCTTCTCATCAACCCTCACAGCATACCTTCCAGGATGACGGTTGCTCATGTCCTTGAAATGGTGGGAGGGAAGGTCGCTTCGCTCTCCGGGAGGTTTGTGGACGGCACAGCATTTTCCGGAGAGAGCGAGGAAGCACTTCGCAGCGAGCTTCAGAGACTCGGCTTCCGGAACAACGGGAAGGAGGTCATGTACGACGGCATTACCGGCCGGATGATACAGGCAGAGATATTCATCGGTGTCATCTACTACCAGAAACTCCACCACATGGTTTCAGGGAAGCTGCATGTCAGGAGCAGAGGACCTGTCCAGATACTCACAAGGCAGCCCACCGAAGGGAGATCCAGGCAGGGTGGGCTCAGGTTTGGTGAGATGGAAAGGGACACACTGATAGCACACGGCGCTGCAATGGTCATAAAGGACAGGCTGCTCGATGAGTCTGATGGGACATACCAGTATGTTTGCGGGAATCCAGACTGCGGCCATATAGCCTACATGGACAGGAGAGGGCTTGTGCGCTGCCCCGCATGCGGCAACACGTCAAACATACACATCATACAGACGAGCTATGCTTTCCTTCTACTTCTTTATGAACTGATGTCGCTTGGCGTCGTGATGCGCCTTCAGCTGGAGGATTTGAAATGATAGCAAGGGGAGTTTCAAAGAGGATATCGTCGATAAGATTTGCACTGCTTTCGCCGGATGAGATAAGGAGGATGTCCGCTGTTAAGGTCATAACAGCCGATACTTACGATGATGACGGTTTCCCTATAGACATGGGTTTGATGGATCTGCACCTTGGAGTCATAGAACCTGGACTCAGGTGCAAGACATGCGGAAGGAAGGTGGATGAGTGTCCCGGGCATTTCGGCTACATCGACCTTGCTATGAATGTCATACATGTTGGGTATGTCAAGGAGATCAAGCGACTGCTAGAGGCAACCTGCAGGAAATGCGGCAGGCTGCTGCTGACGAAGGAGCAGGCAGACGAATTCAGGAAGAGCATGGAAAGGGTGGAGGAATTCGGAGGCGACGTTGCCGACATGGGAATGGTTACAAAGGAAACTGTAAGGGAAGCCGCATCCACGGCAGTCTGCCCTCATTGCGGTGCAACGAGGGCAAAGATAACACTTGACAAGCCAACAAGCTTCAGGGAGGAGGGACATAAGCTGACGCCAAAGGAGGTCAGGGAAAGGCTGGAACGCATTCCAGACTCCGACCTCGAGCCACTTGGCCTGGATCCTCGTGTCTGCAGGCCGGAATGGATGGTCCTGACCGTCCTTCCAGTACCGCCCGTTACTGTAAGACCTTCGATAACACTTGAGTCGGGGGACAGATCGGAGGATGACCTCACGCACAAGCTTGTCGACGTGCTCCGAATCAACCAGAGGCTGCGTGAAAACAGGGATGCAGGTGCACCGCAGCTGATAGTGGAGGATCTTTGGGAACTTCTTCAGTACCATGTGACAACCTACTTCGACAACCAGACATCCGGGCTTCCGCCCGCGAGACACAGGAGCGGAAGGCCTCTCAAGACACTGGTCCAGAGGCTAAAGGGAAAGGAGGGAAGATTCAGATCCAACCTTAGCGGTAAAAGAGTCAATTTCTCAGCGAGAACCGTCATATCGCCTGATCCCCTGCTCTCCATAAACGAAGTTGGCGTTCCGGTTGAGGCAGCGAAGGAACTTACGATGCCCCTCACTGTCAACCCGTACAACATTGATGCACTCAAAGAGATGGTGAGAAGAGGTCCCGAACCTGTCCCCTACATGGGCGAGGGAAAGGCGAGATACCTTCCCGGCGTGAACTATGTCATAAGACCGGACGGCAGGAGAATAAAGGTCACAGACAAGAACGCGGAGCAGGTCGCCGACATGCTGGAACTAGGTTTCGTTGTTGAAAGGCATCTGGCGGACGGGGATATTGTCCTTTTCAACAGGCAGCCTTCACTTCACAGGATGTCCATGATGGGGCACGAGGTCCGCGTCATGCCAAGCAGAACATTCAGGCTCAGCCTCAGTGTCTGCCCGCCGTACAATGCCGATTTCGACGGCGATGAGATGAACATGCATGCGCTACAGAGCGAGGAGGCGCGTGCTGAGGCGAAGGTCCTGATGAGGGTTCAGGAACATGTGCTCTCACCCAGATTCGGTGGGCCTGTTATCGGCGCCATACATGACCACATCACAGGTTCCTTCCTGCTCACATACATGAACTCCATGTTCACGAAGGAGGAGGTCATGCTGATGCTCTCAATGATCAGGAAGCACAGGGAGCTGCCCAAGCCCATGATGAAGGACAGCAAGGGTAGAGAGCTATGGAGCGGAAAGCAGCTCTTCTCTCTGATCCTCCCGGAAACCCTCAACATGGCCTTCAAATCGTCAATATGCATTAACTGCGAGCCCTGCCTCTACGAGAAGTGCCAGTATGACGCGTATGTTCGCATAAAGGACGGGAATTTCGAAGTCGGTACGATGGATGAGAAGGCGATAGGCGCGTTCAAAGGCAAGATCATAGACAAGCTTGCCAGGGATTACGGTCCCGATGTTGTCAGGGAATTCATTGATAATTCAACGAAACTGGGCATAGGTGCCATCATGATAAGGGGATTCACCACAGGTATCGCGGATGAGGACATACCTGTCGATGCCAAGAAAAGGATTGCGGACTCACTTGAAGCAGCAGTGAAGCGTGTTGAGGAACTTGTTTCGATGTACAAAACAGGCGAACTGGAACAGATGCCTGGCAGATCCATGGAGGAGACGCTGGAGGTTGAGGTTATGAAGGTGCTCGGCAGGGCAAGGGATGAAGCAGGAAACATTGCAGGGCAGTACCTCGGAATGGAGAATTCGGCAGTCATAATGGCCAAGTGCGGCGCCAGGGGATCCATGCTCAACCTTTCCCAGATGGCAGGATGCATTGGACAGCAGGCAGTGAGAGGCGAAAGGCTGTCCAGGGGTTACTGGAACAGGACGCTGCCACACTTCAAGCAGGGCGATCTGGGAGCGCAGGCGAAGGGTTTTGTCAAACACAGCTACAAGGACGGCCTCACTCCGACTGAATTCTTTTTCCACAGCATGGGTGGAAGGGAAGGACTTGTGGATACGGCGGTGAGGACGTCGAGATCAGGATATATGCAGAGAAGGTTGATCAATGCACTTGAAGACATCAAGGTAACGGAAGACAGGACTGTCAGGAATACTGCCGATTCCATTGTCCAGCTGTTCTATGGCGAGGATGGAGTAGATCCTTCGAGAAGCGTACAGGGTGATGCGGTCGACATTGACGGACTTCTGATAGAGGCTCTGGGAGATGAGGCACAGATACTCGCAAAGATTGAGGAGAAGAGAACTGGCGAGTACGCAACGCTCGAAACAGACCTGATGGAAGGGCAGACAGAGGAAGAGATCGAGGAAACAGATTTCGAGATCGATGAAGGTGAGGAACAGTGAAAGGCTCCAGGACAGCTAAGAAGGGGAAGAAGCAGGTCCAGGCAGCCGAGCTTGACTCCTATGTTGTGAGGAAAGAGAAAGAGAGCAGCCCGCTCGAGAAGAGGATTGTAAGGATGCTTTCGGAGATGGAACATTCCCTTCCCGAAAGCGTTATTGAAAAGATCGCCGACAGGCTTGAGGGGATAGAGATTAAAGATTCGACATTGAAGAAGATCGTCCTGAAGGCATGCCAGCGGTACGACCAGCATCTCGTTGACCCGAATGAGTCGGCAGGCATCGTAGCGGCACAGAGCATAGGGGAACCGGGGACACAGATGACAATGAGAACCTTCCACTATGCTGGTGTTGCGGAGATCAACGTAACCCTGGGTCTCCCGCGACTGATTGAAATAGTCGACGCGAGAAGGATACCGAGCACGCCGATGATGGAGATACATCTCTCGCCTGAGTTTTCCTCCGACAGGGACGCTGCGATGTGGGTCAGCAACAAGATAGAGATAGCAACACTCCTGGACGTCGCGTCGCTTGAGACGGATCTGGCATCAATGAAGATACATGTGCTCCCTGATGCCGAGAGGATGAAGAAAAAGATGGTCACGGAGGAAAGTATCTTCCAGGCGCTGCAGCAGTCACGCGGACTGAAGGATATCGTTTCGCTGAACCAGGGAAAGGAGATAACGATTGAGGTGCAGGAGCCCTCATTCAGGCTCCTTCACGGGAAGTCTGAGATAGCAAAGGAGACCAGGATAAAGGGAATCACTGGCATAACAAGGGCCGTACTCAAGAAGGAGGGTAATGAATACGTCATATACACTGAAGGCTCAAACCTTGAAGAAATACTTTCACTGGACCTCACATTCGGACAGTATCTTGAGAACACAGACAGGGCGCGCTTCCAGCAGCTGAGCTCAGAGGATCCGTCGAGGCTTTCCCAGCCTCTCATCGACAAGACCAGGGTCACCACAAACAATATTGAGGAGATATACTCGGTGCTGGGCGTGGAAGCTGCGCGGAACGCAATAATAAACGAGGCTTCCAGCACACTGGAGGAACAGGGACTTGTCGTGGACATAAGGCACATCATGCTAGTAGCAGACATGATGACGAATGACGGAAGTGTCAAGGCAATAGGGAGACACGGCATATCGGGCAGAAAATCAAGTGTCCTTGCAAGGGCTGCCTTCGAGATAACATCAACTCACCTCCTCAGGGCGGCAATCATAGGCGAGGAGGACCACCTCGACGGTGTTGCGGAAAATATAATAGTGGGCCAGCCTGTTACACTGGGTACGGGCGCGGTCAATATTGAATACGTGCCTCCGAAGAAGTGATGTCAATGGATATTGAGGGCGCTATCAAGCTTGCTGTGGCAGACGGAAAAGTGGTCATGGGGGAAAGATCAGTGGAGAGATGCCTGCAGAAGAAGAAGGCCAAGGCTGTTGTGTATGCGTCAAATGCCCCTGCAGCTGCCCACTATTCACGCCTGAGGAGTGTCAGGACATACAGATATTCAGGTGGAAGCGTGGAGCTCGGTGCGGCGTGCGGAAAGCCATTCAGTGTTTCTGTTGTCGCAATAACTGACGACAGTTCTGCACAGCTCCTCGGAGAGTAGTTTCCCTTGCAGAAGATGAAGTACAATTCAGACACATTGCGCTACATCTCACTCTTTGAAAACGTCACGCACTGCCAGGTCAAGGATTGCCTTGAAACGCCTGACAAACTCGTTTTCGTCGTCATGCCGGGCCAGGCACAACGCGCGGTCGGCGGAAAGGGTGCCAACGCGATAAAGATGAAACAGCTTACGGGAAAGGACATACAGATAATAGAGTTCTCAGATGAACCTGTGCAGTTCGTCAAGAATGTGTTCCACAATTACGGCGTCAGGGACGTCGTTCTGGAGGAGAGGGGGAACATAATACATGCAACTGTCACGGTCGACCCCGCCGTCAAGGGGAGGGCAATCGGAAAGGACGGCAAGAATCTCAGGATTGCAAGAGATATTGTGAACAGGCATCACAACATACAGAGCGTCAGTGTTGCCTGATCTCGCTCCTCTCCACCTCTGTCCTTTCCACAGTGGGGTATTCCTCCACAAGATATATCCTCTCGCTGACTGCTGGGGCTATCTCCTCCGCTATCCATGGCGCAAGCTCGAGCCTTCCCTTTTCCTCGTTGATTCTAATATATCTGCCAGGGATGCCGAACCTGGACCTCAGTTCAGCCATCGATATTTCCGGTCTGCCTGTTTCAATCACCGCCTTGAGCAACGTGCCGTCTTCCGTCACAACCTCCCCGCTCCATCTCACAACAGAAGCAGTGCGTCTTATCCTGCCGCGGAGCTGAACGGAGTCCTTGAACGCTGAAGGGCAGTAATGAACAGGTATCGGAAAACGCTGGCGGACGGTGTTCAGAGCCATCTCGTTGCTGCCGCTTATTGAATTTGTGTAGTCGTTTGCGAGTTCAAATCCCCTTTCCCTCAGGCTGTCGGCATTGCTTTCCGACATCTCTAGCTCATTGAGGTTCGCAAACATGGCCCCTGATTCAGCTGCGCTTGTAATGAGACTGGCGAGATCATTCTCGAACCCCGGTATTGCGGGAACCTCTATGCCGACCCTCATTCCCAGCCTGCGTGCTTCTCTTAGCATCCTGTCAAAATTGCTTCCCCTGAAGCGGCGCCATGTTGTCTCGGGAGGATGTATCCTCAATTCGTCGAGTCCGGCGGAGGCGAGGGGCTGCAACGCGCCGATTGTGGGCCTGCCGGTATAGAGGTGTATGTGGTGGGACGGTCCGAAGTTCTCCTTCAGGAGACGTATGTAATGAGCTGTCCTTTCCGGAACCATGAGCGGATCTCCGCCCGTTATGCCGGTTCCGAGTGCTTTCATTCTCCTTGCCTCATCGATGACGTCGTCATCGCCGAATACCTGCCTTTCATTGGCATAGACGACATCATGGTTGGCCCTCCTGAAGGAAACCGGGCAGTAGAAACATCCAACGTCACAGAGCCCTGTTACGAACAGGACCATCTTGGCACCCCTTATGCATTGCCTGCAACCACTGGCAAGAGTGCCGGAATAAGCCCCGTCGCCGGGTGTCTTCCTCATAAGCGCAAAAAAAGGTGAAGAGGTATATGTATGTTGAGTGTTTTGCACAGAAATTTATTCATTTACAAATCCGGGCTTATCCTTCCGGGTGGTTTTACGCATCTGTTATAAGGCGACTGGCCCATCAGCGGAGGGATGAGAAAGGGACTTCGTTATCTGGTAAGAATTGAGAACTCAGGCCATCTGGACGTATCACAGTACAGGCCTTTGCGACAGAGGCTTGTTGCCGCACTGGGAAGCGCAGGGTGCAGAGTGAACAGTTCGCGCATTACAGGAATTGCAGTTGAGGTTGATTTCTTTGCGCCCGATACCGAGAGTGCTGAAAGGGGCAGGAGAATACTGTCAGGTATAGGAAAGGTGCTAAGCTATGACATACTGTCCGTTGAAAAGAGGGATGAGAGGACGGCAGCTCAGGTCATGGAGGAAGCAAGAAGGCTGTTCAACGAGGAACGCTTCTGGGAGGTTCATGAGATGGTAGAAGGGTTGTGGAGGAAGGCTGCCGGGAGGGAGAGGCAGATCCTGCAGGGCATAATACTGTACGCAGCAGCCTATGTGCATTACCAGAAGAATGAGATGCAGACTGCAATTGGAATGTTAGGCAGGGCTCTCTCCCTGCTGAATGGGGAAGAGAAGATGTACGAATGCTTTGATCTTGGGTTGATGAGGAAAAAGGCGGTGAAGATGATTGACACAGGCATAGTGGAAGTGTTCAGGCTGTGAGAGACTCGCCTCCTCTCCTGCAATTGCCGCAGCCGCGCAGACATAAACGCACCGGCGCTTTAGCCGGGGGTATGTGGCGACTGCAGTTGAAATGGAAGAAGCAACCGAAGTATTTTTATAGAAGTGCTTACTTAACAACTTTCAATCAGCGAACTTGCCTGCCATTCAACAGGCAGGCCAGCACAATATCCGAACAAAGGGGTAAAATTATGATAGGACAGGCAGGAAATACACCAATACTGGTTTTGAAGGAAGGAACGAGAAGGGAGAAAGGAAAGGGAGCGCAGTTCGAGAATATCGCTGCAGCAAAAGCAATTGCGGATGCAGTCAGGACAACGCTTGGACCGAGGGGAATGGACAAGATGCTAGTTGGCGGCCTGGGTGATGTTACCATAACAAACGATGGTGTTACCATACTCAAGGAGCTTGAGGTGGAACACCCCGCCGCAAAGATGATTATAGAGGTTGCAAAGACCCAGGACGAGGAGGCCGGTGACGGAACAACAACATCGGTGGTCCTGGCAGGCGAATTCCTGAAGAAGGCAGAATCGCTCATTGACCAGAATGTGCATCCTACAGTGATAATCAAGGGCTACAGGATGGCTGAGGCAAAGGCTGTTGAATTCCTGGAGAAGATATCGCTTCCCGTTTCAGTGAAGGACAAGGATGTGCTGATGGATATTGCAAAGACAGCCATGTACAGCAAGAGCGCAAGCAGCTCCATGGATGTGCTGGCAAAGGTAGCTGTCGATGCCGTGACAGCTGTGGCAGAGGAGAGGGATGGCAAATATATCGTTGACGACGACAACATACAGTTCGTAAAGAAGCACGGTGCGAGCATAGACGAAACGGAGCTAATATCCGGCATTATAGTCGACAAGGAGGCCGCCCACACTGCCATGCCGAAACAGGTGGAAAAGGCGAAGATCGCACTCCTTGACGCTGCACTCGAGATCAAGAAGACTGAGATAGATGCGAAGATCGAGATCACAGACCCCTCCAAACTTCAGCAGTTCCTGAATGAGGAGGAAAACATGATCAGGCGGATGGTGGAAAAGGTAAAGAACAGCGGTGCCAACGTTGTCTTCTGCCAGAAAGGTATTGACGATCTGGCAGCCCACTACCTGTCAAAGGAGAAGATATATGCGGTGAAGAGGGTCAAGAAATCGGATATGGAGAAGCTTTCCAAGGCCACCGGCGCGAACATCATAAGCCGCATTGACGATCTCACATCCGCTGACCTGGGCAACGCTCAGTCAGTTGAGGAAAGGAAGGTTCTTGATGACAGGATGACTTTCGTGACAGGATGCAAGAACCCGAAGGCAGTCTCTGTCCTCATAAGGGGAGGAACAGAACATGTGGTCGATGAGATTGAACGCTCTCTCGTAGATGCGACCAGTGTCGTATCGGTTGCAATCGAGGACGGGAGAATGACATACGGCGGCGGAGCAGCTGCCACCGAGCTTGCACTGAAGCTGAGAGACTACGCAACATCCGTCGGAGGCAGGGAGCAGATAGCCATAGAGGCATATGCCGAGGCGCTTGAAGTTGTTCCGACAACACTTGCCGAGAACGCAGGTCTTGACCCCATAGATATACTGATCGACATAAGGAAGGCGCACAAGAACGGACAGGTCTCCGCTGGCGTGAACGTCATCACCGGTAAGGTCGGAGACATGAAGAAGGAAAAGGTAATCGAGCCCATACGGGTTGGAAGACAGGCAATACACTCAGCTACTGATGCAGCGGTCATGATACTGAAGATAGATGACGTGATTGCGGCAAAGGCAAAGGATCTCACGCCACCGAAAGGCGGACAGGGACCCGGCGGAATGGGCGGAGACGAATACTGAGCCTGCAAACGCAAGGAATACTCCTGTGAGATGCAGAAACGCCTTTGAAACCTCTTAATTTCCTCTGAAACTTTATTGCATCGAAAAGTTGCATGTGTTCAGCGAAAGGATTAAATTGAGAAGCAATGTTAATCAAATGGTTATTTTATGGTAATGCCATTGGCGCTGCTTGAGAAATCGCTCAACAAGCGTGTTACCCTCACGCTCAAGGACAGCCGTGTCCTGGAGGGGAGGCTCATCGGATACGATGAGTTCATGAATGTTGTGCTTGAGGACACTGAAGAAAGAACTGCGGAACAGACAAGAAAGATAGGTTCTGTCATACTAAGAGGAAACAACGTCGTCTGCATATCGCCGTGAAACTGAAAGACTGCTGAACATCAGGAGATGCGATCCGGTTGGTCAGTGCTGTGGTTCTTGCCGGCGGGTTCGGTACCAGGCTGAGACCGCTCACTCTGTCAACACCCAAGCCTCTGGTGCGTATCGCCGGCATCCCCATGATTGACAGGGTGCTGGCATCGCTCCCCTCCTTTGTCGATGAAGCTTTCATTGCCGCAGGCTACAGGGCTCAGGACATACGATCGCATTTCAACGGGAAAGGCATTAATGGTCTCGCTGTGAATGTCATCGCTGAGGAAAAGCCGCTGGGCACAGCAGGGGCCCTCTGGAGTTTGAGAAACAGGCTCGAAGGCGATTTTATTGTGCTCAATGGCGACGTCATCAATTCCCTACCTGTCAATGAAATGTTCACTTTCCACAGGAAATGCGGAGGCATCGCGACAATATCACTCTGGGAGGTCGACAACCCTGAAAACTTCGGCATAGTGAGACTCGGACAGGACATGCAGATAACAGAATTCAAGGAAAAGCCGAAGAGGGAGGATGCTTTCAGCAGGCTCATAAACGCGGGGACCTACGTAATGAACGACAGGGTTTTCGATTACATGGACAGCCACTCAAGCTCAATGGAAAAGGAGGTCTTCCCATCAATTTCAGGAAGGGGGCTTTACGGTTTCAGATTCAGCGGCTACTGGGTGGACTGCGGTTCGCTTGACTCATACCTCACGGCCCAAGAGATACTGGTGTCGGGCGAGGCGGGGGTTGTCAGGAACGGCGCAAGGGTGGAAGGTTGCGTCATAAGCAGGCCTGTGGGCATTGAAAGAGGAGCCGTTGTCAGAGGATCGAGAATAGGCCCGAATACATACATCGAGGAAAAGTGTGCTGTTTCAGAGGGATGTGTGGTGAAGAGAAGCACATTGATGAGAGGGGCTGTAATCGGAAAGGGATGCGAGATAACCAATTCTATAATAGGTCCCGGCACAGAGGTTACTGACGGAACAAGCAGCGACAATCAAATATTGGTGAATCAATCGCAGTAGGCGTGCAGAAGGGGCAGTCCACACTTTTTGACTTTACTGAGATAGACAGGAGCAGAGGTATTGAGGAGGCGGAAGGATTCCTCTCTCATCCCTACATAGAGCCAAGGGAAGTTGAATACAGGGAATTCCAGGTCGAACTCGCAAAGGCCGCTGTGGACAGTAACCTGCTGGTCGTGATACCCACGGGTCTGGGGAAGACGCTGATTGCACTGATAGCCGCAGCCGAAATGCTAAGGCTGGGAGGGAAGAAGGTGCTCTTCCTTGCACCTACGAGACCGCTGGTCATGCAGCATCTCGAAACATTCAGCAGAAAATTCGTGCTGAAATCGTTCGCTCTCTTCACAGGATCCGTAAGTTCGGATGAGAGGAAGAGGCTCTGGGAGTCGAAGACAGTAATCTTTTCCACGCCACAGTCAGTTGAGAATGATCTCAGGGAGGGTATCTACGATCTGTCCGGCGTGGCGCTCTGCATCTTTGATGAAGCGCATAGGGCTGTGGGCAACTATTCGTATGTCAACGTTGCGAAGGCCTGCCATGAAAGCGGTGCAAGGATACTCGGACTGACAGCTTCACCAGGTTCGAAGAGGAGCAAGATTGAGGACATTCTGGCGGCGCTGAGCATAGAGAGAGTCGAGATAAGGGAAAGGCTCGACATCGACGTGGAAGATTACGTCAAGAGCGTGAAGGAGGAGGTTGTCAGGGTGGAGCTAAGCGAGGAGATGAACGCCCTTCTCGGGCCAATAGATGATCTTCTGCATGAGAAGATAGTGAAACTGCAGAAGATGGGCTTCCTCAGATACAAGAAGGCGAACCTTGTCTCGAGGAAGGATCTTCTATCAGTGAGAGCGGCAATAATGGGCAGGAAAAAGAAGAGCGGCTATCTCTTCGGCGCAATGCACAACAGCGTTGTCGCAATGCACGCTTACCACTGTTCTGAATTGCTGGAGACGCAGGGCATAGTGCCGCTCAAACTGTACCTTGAGAGAATGTCATCCTCCGAAAAGCTGAGCAGGGTCGAACGCGGATTTCTGAATGATAAGAGGACAAAGGCTGTTCTGGAGATGTTGAGCGAACAGAGCGGTATTTCACACCCGAAGATTGAGGCGCTGAACGATGTGATATCTGAACAGCTGGAGCTTAAACCTGACAGCCTGATAATGGTCTTCACACAGTACCGGGACACGATAGAGAGCATATCCGCGCATCTCTCTGAAAAGGGGATAAGGTTTGCAAAATTCATCGGGCAGTCTGATCGGGGAAGCGAAAGGGGAATGAGCCAGAAGGAACAGAAGAAGACAATAACAGATTTCGCTGCGGGCAAATTCAGCGTGCTTCTCGCGAGCAGCATAGGCGAAGAGGGAATAGACGTGCCGGATGTTGATCTTGTTGTCTTCTACGAACCGATTCCGAGCGAGATAAGGTACATACAGAGGAAGGGAAGAACTGGAAGAAGCTCCTTTGGCAGGGTTGTGATACTTGTTGCCTCGGGCACCAGGGATGAGGCCTATTTCCGTGCGAGCCGGAAGAGGGAAAGGAAAATGACAAGGATCGTCAGGTCCATGAAGAATTCAGGCTGACTGCTCTGCATCCGATGCAGGCGGACGTATCGCAAGTTTTGTCGTCAGCATCCTGAGAAAGGATTCAAGGTGCTCTGCCAATGACTCGTTGTCAGTGAAACCGCATGCATTGAGATCAGGCGCAGCTATCAGGGCCTTCTTCCCATCACTTACAATGTCAGTCGCAAGCAGTTCTGTGACACGGTAACTATCCGTGTGATCGGGCAGTTTCACGGAAGGGGCTGTGATCACTGTTATGAGGACGCCTCTCTTCTTCGCATCAGAGAATTTCTTCCCTATCCTCTTTCGTATTTCCCTTATCGCTGGTGTCGATATTATGAACCTTGTTGTTGATGAATCGATCAGTTCAGCTATTTTCTCCATCACCTTTTCCTGCCCCACTATTGTATAGATAAGCTGCGGGACACCCTTCTCGCTGAGCATGCCGCTGACAAGCGACAGTTTCCTGAACGCCTCCCTGATCTGTTCTGCGACCTCATCCCCTTTGGAGAGCGGATCCTCCGGCTGGAAGACGCGGGGTTTTCCCTGGGTGGAGGTGGCATATCCCTTGCTCTCAAGAAGCGTGAGCGCCTTGTAGGCAGAGGTGCGAGGTATCTGGGCCACTTCTGCCACCCTCTGCGGAGTACCGAAATTCAGCACAACAAGAGCCATGTACGAACGTGCCTCGTATTCGGACAGCCCACAGTTTCTGAGAACAGCAATCACGCTTTCATATTCCTTCCTGAGCTCATCGAGATTTTCGCCAAGCAGTTTTATAAGATTCATATGTTTGTAGCACCAATGGCTACAGGTGATTTAAACTTATTCAGCGGTTCAGTGATGGCTGGATTATGAAACAGTGAGCAGAGGAACCCATTGATTCTTCAGAAGGCCGGATGATCAGTGTTTAATACTTGAGCGAATAATGTCGGCTGAGGTATTGCATTGATAGAACTGAACGATGACAAATGCATGCATTGCGGTGCCTGTGTCGGAGCGTGTCCGGCAAACGCAATTTACCTGAACGAGGTCATACTTGATTTTAATGACGACTGCACTGACTGCGGTCTTTGCGTCAGGGCGTGCCCAGTGGGTGCTCTCTCCCTCATCAGGACAAGGGGAATCAAGATACCTGCCTGAACCTGACGGATTGCAGATGACTGTGCTGAAAAGATTAAGTGCTTCAGACACATGATTGCTGCCTGCCGGTGTGCGCATGTTCTTCAGAGATGAATACGACGTGATTGTTGTCGGTGCCGGACCTGCAGGAAGCACTGCTGCCCGGTACGCAGCCATGCACGGTGCCGATGTCCTGCTCATTGAAAAGAGACAGGAGATAGGCTCGCCGGTCCGGTGCGGTGAGGGCGTTTCCATGGAGATATTCAGGCACGTCGACATAAAGCCTGATCCAAGCTGGTTCGTGAATCAGGTAACAGGTGCAAGGATCTTCGGACCTTCCGGGAAGCACCTGCTCATCGACGCAAAGAATGCGGGAGATGAGGTCGGGGCCGTCATAGAGAGGGATGCATTCGACAAGCATCTGGCTACGCTTGCTGCAAGAGCCGGCGCTGAGATATCGACAAAGACGTCCGTCACTGCACTGCTGCGTGATGACGGCGCGATATCCGGTGTAACAGTGAGGCGGATGGGGGAATACCATGATATACGTTCAAAACTGGTCATAGGTGCGGACGGCTTTGAATCGCAAGTGGCAAGATGGGCCGGCATAAACACAAACCTGAAGACGAGGGATACCACCTCAAATCTTCAGTACAGGATGACTGGCCTGGATCTTGACAGGAGGTTCACTGACTTCTACATAGGCTCCGTGGCTCCGGGGGGATACGTCTGGATTTTCCCCAAGAGTGACCATGTCGCAAATGTTGGCATTGGCCTTCTGCTTTCACGCATCAGGGGACCCAGCGAGGCAAAGGACTATCTTGATGCATTCATTGAGAGAGACAGCCGTTTCAGGAATGCTGACATACTTGAAACGGTAAGTGGAGGTGTTTCCGTAAGCGCCCCGCTCGACAGCGTTGTTGCAGACGGGGTTATGCTTGTCGGTGACGCGGCAAGGATGATCGACCCGCTTACCGGTGGAGGTATAAGCAACGGTGTCATAGCGGGGAGCGTTTGCGGAAGGGTTGCAGCCGAGGCCGTGGCTGCAGGTGATGTTTCGTCGGAGTATCTGCAGCGCTATGAGGAGGGATGGAGAGGGCTTCTTGAAGAGAAGCTGTACAGGGACTACATGGCAAAGGAGAAACTGATCACGCTTGATGATGAGACACTGGACAAGCTGATAGATGCCCTCTCTTCCGTCCCGATGGAGAACCTGTCGACGAAGGAGATACTGACAGCTGTGAGAATGAAGTACCCTGAACTTGTTGCTGAATTCGAAGATCTGATATAACCGCCGAACACACTCATCTCCCGGAAGCGCCAGCGTACGTTCTGAATGCCGAACCGAAAAGCCTCCTTTCCTGCTCCGTAAATGTCCAGGGGAAGCGCCTCCAGAGTATACAGACGAGACGTGCGCCGTTTCCCGCCTCCTCCCTGGAAATGAGCGCAGAGCCTGACTGCTGTCCGAAGAGTGCGGGAAGCCTGACGCCAGTTACCAGGGCGGGATCCTCTCCGCATGAGGTCCTTTCATCAGGAAGTTCCGATACAGGTATAAGTGATGTGTTTGCAGTGTCGCCGTCAGCCGGTATCCTCCTGGCAAATCCATCTTCCCTTTCCTCAAGAAGCTGGATGCCATCATATCCGACATGCCTGGAAAGCAGCTGCCTGAATGCGCCGAAACCCGTTCCGTCGGAACAGTGGGAAAGAAGGCCGGAGGCGATTTCAAACAGGGATCTGTAGAAAGACTCTGACTCCGACAGTTTTATCATTTCCAGATTGCGCTGATCAGATGTTGCAGCTATACTTGCCACAAACGAGGCAAACTCGATGCCGTCATCGTCAAACTGCTCCTCTGGCCTTGGCGCAAGAGCTATCACAAATTCCTTCTGCCTGCACCTCCCGACGGGTACCAGAAGCACATCCTGAGGCAGGGCGGATGAAGACGTTCCGGGGGTGCCGGCTATTTCGTGCAGGCTGACCTTCCTCTGAGTTGCGCTCGACACGATGGCCGACTGAAGCTTCTCCATCACAGATGAGGCGAAGGGCAAATCCTTTGCCCTTGGAAGATATGATTGCTCCGTCAATGCTTTCCCGCCGGCTACTGAAAAGACGGCAACTGAAATAGGCCTTAGCGCGTCGGAAAGATAGCGGACGAACTCGGAAAGCTTCCTGTCGCCGTCCAGTCCGGTTGCGAACGTTTCGAATGCGACATTTAGCAGCCTGGATCTGAAGAGGTTGGCTTCGTACCTGTCGATCGCTGTCACCAGACCGACTATGTGGTTTATATGGTGAAGCAATTTGCCTAGCACAAAAAGTTCCGGAGCTGACGGATTGACAGTCCTCTCTGAAAGAACAGCTGTGAAACCTGAGACATATTTCGAACTGAACGGAATTATGACTGTATCCGAAGGTGAACGCCCGCCCGGCAGCGACACTGGAAGTCCTTCCCCGCCGGGAAGCAGCTGCACGCCACCGGCAGGGGAAAACAAACGTGCACCATCCAGGACACGGGGAATATTCCGGTCCGTCCGAACAGGCGGATCCGAGGATGCGAGCACGAAACGTTCCTTCCGCCCGATCCTGACGAATGTGAATGAGGCCGTTCCCCTGAGGAATGCTCGCAACTCTGTGGAGAGCGACTGGTACAGGCCTGAGGCTTTTGAAGAAAGACGGAGCCTCCTCAGCATTTCGAGCGCCTCCGAATGAAGTCTGGCCTCCACTCTGAGATTGCGCATCATCCTGAAAAGAACCAGCCTGGACGCGGCAGTCTGCGCAAGCGCGCTGACTGCCGATACTGTTCCTTCGGCATATTTTTCGGATGACGAATTGAGAAGAAATATACCGCCGATCGGCCTGCCGCCGCTCATCATCGGAAATGACATCAGCGTGTGATAACCCTTATAGATGTTCTGCATTGCAGCGTGAAAGGGACTCGACGGACCCACCTCGGTGAATTCGCCGCGTTCCATGAGTGCTATCTCGAATGAAAAGTCATTGCCGGGAGCGAGAAGGTGCCTTGAAATGTCCGGAGGGCACGAAACCTCGGCAATCTCCGACACATGGCCATCGGCGAGTTCAAACACAAGCACTGTGCCCGTGTTGAATGATCTGGCAATTCTTTCCGATAGAAGGCTGAAATAACTGTCCATGTCTGCAGCTTCCTCGAGTTCAGCCATCAGTTTCTGCATCTGTTTCTTGCCGTCGTCCGGGAAATGAGCCGGGATAACGGCAGGACGCCGTATTTGCCAGTGCCTACTTGCGACTGCAAGATAATACCTTTTTCCGCCGGAGCTCATGTAACTGGATATGTCCACCCTGAATTCCTGCATATGCTGATCCGGTTTCGTTCCGGAAAAGGCGAATATACCGGATTGTGCTCCCGTTCCATCTGCGCATCGCCTGAACATCTCAAGAAACGCCAGCCCGCCTGACCTGTCAAACATATCAATGACGGAGGTTCCGGGGGAACAGACAGAGCCCGTTTCTTCAAATGTCCTCCTGGCCTCCTGGTTGGCATAAACCACCTTGCAACCTGAGTCGATTATGAATGCCGGGAAAGGTATGGCCTCCACTGCACTTGCATTTGAGCCAATACACTCATCATCGTTTCCGACTCTCCTGAACGTACAGTAGATGAAATCATTGCCGTCTGCAGATGCAACAGGCATCAGAGTTGCAGTGCAGGCACCCGCGGATGAGTTGAATCCGAATTCGAAACTCTTGCCTGTAGAAACAAGCATCATCGCATCAGCTTTCAAGTCCGGCCAGCCTGATCCAACCGCAAGTTCCGAACCCACTGACAACGGACCGAGTATATCGCATGCTGCGGTGTTGAAACAGATGACTGAGAGCTTTCTATCTGTGATGACAACAGCCTCTGTCATCGATTGTATAAGAGCATCAATACTCAGTCTTCCCAGCATTTTGCCCGGCTGCATGTACACCAACAGTTGAATTCCCTCTGCGGAATGAACCGCGTCAGGGGAACTGAATGTCTGACCTGGCAATATGATAATAAAATTATGCAGCAAAATATCCGGTGAAAAAGTCACCCTGTCCTCATGCAGATGATGGGGAGAAGACTTCCATCCCTCCGGAATACACATGTTTGATGATGGAATCGGAATGTCTGTAGAACATTTTTCTGTAGCTGTCTATGTCAAGGCAGAGGATATCTGCCCTCTTTCCCTTCTCGATGCTGCCCCTTTCCCCGGCAACGCCTATTGCACACGCCGCATTGAGTGTGGTTGCAGTGATTGCAGCCTCCTGCGAAAGGCCGCAATCATAAACGGAAAGGAGAGCTGAAAGCATCATACTCTCATTCCATGAATTCGGGCTTAGATCTGTTCCGACTGCAATCGCCATTCCTTCAGAGACCATGCCTGACGCATCCGGAAATACGCGGCTCATAGAAAAGAGTGGTGTGGAAGGCAGGATTATGCCTATTGTTCCATTTTCCGCAAGGGTCGAGAAACTGCTGCGCGGGGTGTGGGCAAGATGGGACAGACTCGAAGCACCGAGAGATGATATAGTTTCTGCAGCGCCGGAGCACTTGAACTCATCCACATGGGCGGTGATCGCAAATCCCAATTTCTTTGCTGAAAGTAGAATTTGGACAGCATCGTCCGGCGTGAATGCGCCTTCCTCCACAAATATGTCGCATATGCCTGAGTACCTGCCCTCAATTACAGCGGGAAGATGCTTCTTCACGATTTCATCCACGTACTCTTCCCTGCTCCTTTCCGGTGGAATTGCATGCGCTCCCAGATAGACAGGCACCACCCTCTGGAGACCGCTGTTCATCATGCCCGCAACACGGAGAAGCTTAAGCTCCTGTTCGAGATTCAGCCCGTAACCGCTCTTCGCCTCCAGACATGTCACACCGTTTCTAAGCATAGCCGCTGCCCTGCCCATGCTCTCCCTGAGGATGCTGGTTTCATCTGCCGCGCGCGAACTTCTGACTGTGCTGAGTATGCCTCCCCCCTCTCTGAGTATCTCCATGTAGGTTGCACCTCTGAGCTTCCTGGAAAGCTCGTTCTCCCTGCTTCCGCTGAAAACAACGTGAGAATGACAGTCCACGAATGCCGGGCACACAACGCTGTCCCCGACATCCCTCCTCTTGCCGCCGTACCTGTTTTCCATTTCCCCTTTTCTTCCGAAGTCTATGACATTGCCTTCCCTGACTGCGATTGCTGCGCCGTCCACAACGAGCAGGTCGTTCATCTGTTCCCCACACTTCGGACCGCTTCCGGAAGGTGTGACCATCTGGCCGCACTCAATCAACAAATCAGCCTTCATCTTCCTCCCTCCTCAATCCTGTCTCTCCAGTCCTGCATATATACGGCACGCCGCCCAGCAATGAAATTGCACCTGCAGCCTTCTCCGGTCTGTCAGTAAGCGCTATTATGCTCCCTCCTCCGCCTGCTCCGGTAAGTTTTGCCCCGTATGAATATGGCGCGACGGCTTGAATCAGTTTTTCAAGCCTCCTGGTGCTGACACCGACCACAGAGAGCAGTTTCTGATTCCTGTCCATAAGACTTCCAAGAGTTACGATATCATTCCTCTCGAGCGCTCTTTTCGCTTCTAGAGAGATGGATCCTATTTCGGAGATAGCTTCGCGCGCGACTTCAAATCTCTCACACAACTTACGCACTCTTTCAACCATCGGTCCTGTAGCCGCCCCCTGGCCCGAATAGCCGATGACAATGTTCATCCTTCCTATCCTGAGATCTCCAATGTGCCAGATGCCCGATGGACCGGATATCTGCCATAGCTCGTTGGCAACAGTTTCCCTGCTTACAAAAATTCCCTGACCATGGACTGCGGTGGAAGTATCTATCGGACTTGCCCTGCCCTGTGATCTGAGCTCGACGTTGAATGCGAGTTCAGCCACCCTGCCCGGGCTGCCGTTCCCAAGCAGTGAAGCCACAAGCGAAACAGAGAAGGCAGCAGAGGAGCCGAGACCGCCACCGGCGGGGATCGCAGATTCGACAGTTATCTCCATCGGGCTGGATTCTGTCAGCTCGAGTGCATGAAAAGCATAAGGGCTGCTGTCCCTCCTGAGTGGCATTCCGTTCAGAAGATTTTCGGCAGAATCTCTTACAGTGACCCTGCTCCTGAGATCGATTGCAGCAGATATCGCCGGCTCGCCAAAGACTACAGCGTGCTCACCGAACAATATCACCTTTGCCGGGGCCGAATATGATCTCATCATGTGCCCGAAGAGAGCCTGTGGCAGAGATTAAATCTTTTCCACAACTTGCGAATTGCTTCCTTTCCATCTCTTCCTGAATGACGGGATGAGCGCGTTGACGCTATTCATGTATGACAGGTAGACATCCCCTGTCTTGGACCGCCAGTATATGTCGGTAGAACGTGATGACCTGAGCAAAACAGGCAGAACAACAGCAGCAACAACAGCAATGCCGGCTGGACTTGCAAGATCAGTTGCGAGACCAGCAGCACATAGAAGGAGACCGAAATACAGTGGATGCCTGCAGTATCTGTAGAAGCCTGAAGGAGACAATTCGGTTCCATTCTCGCCTCCGGTTGCTATTATCCTGGAGAGGGGAGATTTCGCTCCGAAGAAAAATACGGCACCCCCTATGAAGACAGCCATACCGATGAGTGAAAGGAGATAGTACGTAACCTCGTCCCTCCTCAGGCTGAAGAGAAGGGATACAGCAAGGAGAAGCGCTCCTGCCGCGTAGCGCAGGAGAGACAGTGAGTTGAAAGGTATCCAATAGGTAGGATCTCCCGGCTGTTTCCTTACAGTGGATGCGAACATTGAGACAGCGGTGAGGGCGATAATGAAATCCGGTATGCCGAAATAGCCGTTATAGAGCAAGTCAGTTTCATCCCGTGCATGCAAGATGAGCAATGAACTATTTAACATGGGAAACTGGAGCCGCCTCACCACTTCGTTTCACCCAATTACTGAGAGGAATCTCAGCTGTCAGTCCGATAGCGGCCGCTCAGAAAGTATCGAGAGCGAAACAGGCAAATCTCCGCACATCACCCGCACCGAGGGAAGCCACAAGCTCTTCACGTGATTTGTTTTCCTGCAATGAGCATGCCATCAGTACGCCCCAACTGGTTTCCTCGCTTATCCATTCAGGACCCTGCAGCAAATCGCTCCACATCCTGAATGGTCCTCCACCTATAACGAGCCACTGCCCTCTTCCCTCTGCCTCCACTCTCCGCAGGAGCTCTATTGAGGAAGATGCATCTGTAGCAAGCGCCTCCCAGCAGGCTGTCGAAGTCCCCTGCCTTTCAATTACAGCGTAACCGGAAGGCTTTCCCCGTTCCTTGAGAAGGAAGACATCACCATGTTGCGGTGTCCATCCTGGAGGACGCGGTGTGAAACCTGACCAGCCATGCGTTGAGACAGAATGTATTATTCGCAGATGAGGGTAATCGGGAGGGGTTGCTACACCCCATTCAAAATCATCCCCACACTCATAGTGGTGGTCAGTCGGTACACGGCGCACGGCACGCGGGAAATCAAGAATATCATGGTAACCCATTGACTCGTACAGCCCATGCGCCACTATGGATCTGGAGGTGTAGAGAAGGGAGTAGCGACTGCCCGCAGCCCGTTCCACGCGGTGCACCTCGCGAAGAAGACTGCGGGCAAGGCCCCTCCTTCCGCTGCCGGGTCTTGTTCCGACCCCGCCTATACCACAGCACCGGATTACACCATGCGGCGAAGACAGCTCCAATCTGCATACAGAAATCCTGGAGAGCAGACGACCGTCTTCGATCATTGCCAGCCCGCCGTAATCAGAGGAAATAGGGTAACCATCACGTTCGTCCTTCCCCTCGGGATATGCATGGCTGAATGTACTACCAAATGATGAATGGACGAGCAGGGCATCCTGAAGCCGCAACGAAGCATCGAAATCACGCAATCTGACAATCTTCATCTGCCCATACCACTCGCATGAAAGCTCATCCACCAAGAATTTACAGTTTATTATGTCTTTTGGGAGGTTTGACTGCGCCGTTTTCCTTTGCCATTCCCTTTCCTACTGTGCGCATTGCTTATGACCTGTTCTGAGAAGGACGTGGAGCTCTCCCGTTTACGGCAGAATGATGCGAATTGATGCGGACAGGCCAATGGATTAATATTTGCTGACACTTAGATCCACAACAGATTGCATGGGAATTATGGAATTCGGTTCCTCACACAGTGTCAGGATGCCGGACATTGGTATGGGCACATGGAAGATGGGTGGAGAGTTCACAGCCGATACTTCCAGGGACACCGAGGAGATAGAAGCGCTGAAGGCGGGTCTGGATATCGGATACAGTTTCATTGACACTGCAGAGATGTACGGTGCGGGACACGCTGAGGAGCTTGTTGGCCGGGCGATTTCAGGCAGAGATGTGTTCATTGCAACTAAGGTCTGGCAGACCAACCTTGGATATGATGATGTCCTGAAGGCCGCAGACAGAAGCCTCCGCAGACTGGGACGGAAGACGATTGACCTGTACCAGATCCACTGGCCGAATGACAGCATCCCCCTGCGCGATACAATGAGGGCGATGGAAAAGCTGGTTGAAGAAGGCAAAATAGCGCACATAGGCGTGAGCAATTTTGACGTGGAACTGATTGAGGATGCGATGAGTCATCTTTCAAGGAATGAACTGTTTTCAAACCAGATATCATACAGCCTTGTTGACAGAAGAGCGGAGAATGGCCTTCTCAATTACTGCAAAAAACAGCGGATCGGCATCATTGCATATGAGCCACTTGCGAGAGGAAAGGTGTTCAAGGGCAGGACAGGCAGAGTGCTGGCGAAGGCTGCGGAGATGGCCCACAAGACGGAGGCTCAGGTTGCCCTGAACTGGATCATGAGCAGGGGTGCAGTGCCTATACCAAAGGCCAGCAGCATCGACCATCTCAAGGAGAATTTCGGTGCCTCGGGATGGAGGCTTTCAGGTAAGGTACTGCAGTTCATGGAGAGAGAACTCGGACAGTGAAATGTCACGAGCCGTGGGCAGGGATAACGATGTGCGACTGCAATGAAGCGGAAATACGGCATGCCTAAATAAATGAAAGCCGTGTTACAGAGGGATCTGAACTATGGGCGACTATGCTTATGCTGTGGAGACAGTGGATCTGGTGAAAAACTACGGCAGCCTGGTCGCAGTCGATCACCTCAACCTCAGGATAAGGAAGGGGGAGGTATACAGCCTTCTCGGGCCAAACGGAGCAGGAAAGACAACGACGATAGAGATGCTCGAGGGAATGCGCAAGAGAACGTCTGGAGACATAAGGATTCTTGGTCTGGATCCGTGGAAAAATGCACAGCGCATAAGAAGGAAGGTGGGGATAATTCCACAGGATTTCAACTTCATGGGCAAAATAAAGCCGGGGGAAGCCATCAGGCACTACTGCAGGCTTTTCGGTATTCCGGACCGTTCCGGAGAGCTCCTGGAACTCGTTGATCTCAGGGACATGTCCGATATGTACTTCGAAAGACTTTCAGGAGGGCAGAAGCAGAAGCTCGGGCTGTGCCTCGCACTTGTCAATAACCCGGAACTCATATTTCTGGATGAACCCACAACAGGGCTTGACCCGCAGGCGAGGCGGAACATGTGGGAGGTAATACGGAAGCTCAGGTCTGAAGGGAGAACCATCCTTCTGACAACCCATTACCTGGAGGAGGCTGAAATGCTCGCTGACAGGGTCGGTATAGTCAACCATGGAAGGATGATAGCGGAAGGGAGTCCGGCAGATATAATCAGGGAGCACGGATCCGGAAGGGTGCTCAGCATCAACGGAGATGCCGAACTCGCACGTGATATCAGCGCGGCAACGGGAAGAGAATGCATATCAGAAAATGGCATCATAGACATCAGGATAAAGGATAACAGCGACATAATTGAGATACTGAAAATGGCGGCTTCAAGGGGAAATGATCTGAGCAGGCTGGAACTGAGACAGGAGGGACTTGAAGATGTGTTTGTCAGGATGGTCGGGAAGGTGGAGGCTGACTGAATGAAGCTTTCAAGAGTGCTGAGCGACCTCAATGTCTACGCGAGGAATTTCAAGAGAGGCAGGGAAGGAATATTCTTCACCTTCATCTTTCCTGTCATACTCATAGCAGTTTTTGGTGCAATATTTTCCGGAGGCAGTTCCGGAGCAGTTCCTCTCTACGTGCAGAATCTCAATGGCCATACACCTGCCGTTTCAGAATTCCTCGACGCGCTGAACAGCACACACCTTGTAAAGCTCCACTTCATACCAGAAACTGTCAACGTGGAATCATACATAACACACAATTCAATCACGGCAGCCCTTGTCATACCGGCGAATTTCACAAGCAGTGTGGAGACTGGTTCGCCTGTCAATCTTTCATACTACTACAATCCTGCGGAGTCGTCATCCCAGATAGCAGCACAGGCAATAAACGGTGTAGTGGAGAACTTCAACATGCACCTAAGCGGCTCACACACGATAGTGGGCGTTAGTGAGCACAGCAATTCGGTGGTCGCAACGAGTTACATCGATTTCCTTGTGCCTGGACTCATCGGCTTCACAATACTTACATCCCCCATGTTCTCAATGACATACATTGTCAGCTCGTACAAGAAGGAGAAGATATTCAGGCAGTTTTCCCTGACACCTCTCACCAGGGGGGAATGGATGCTGTCCAAGTTCATATGGTTCACCATAATAGCGCTAGTGTCTGCAGCAGAGATGATAGCTGTGGGGTATTTCCTGTTTGGTGCGCACGTGACGCTAACAGTCTATATCATTCCCTTCCTCATAACGGGTGTCGTGCTTTTCGTCTCACTTGGCACGTTCGCAGGTGCTGTAGCGAGGACGGAAGAGGGGGCATCGGTTGTTGGAAACATAATCACGTTTCCCATGATGTTTCTTGCGGGTACATTCTTTCCCGTCTCCATCATGCCGGGATGGCTTCAGGCGGTGGCACATGTCCTACCTCTCTACTACATCATCGACGGACTGAACGCAGTGATGGTGTATTCAAACTACAGCGCTGCACTTGTGGACATAACGGTGAGCGTTGTGCTTGCAGCATTCTTCTTTATTATCGCCATGGCAAAATTCAGCTGGAAGGAGGAATGATCTGCGGATTTGCTTTATCTGAGTGGCTCATTCAGGAAAAACAGCCACCAATGCTCGAGGGAAAAGTGCAGGGGCAATATTGATGTGTGCGCATGGGGGATAGTTTGACATTGATCACGCTTGTGGGAGTGGGCCATGTATTCGACATAGGCCGTTCGGTAAAATCAATCATTTTTCAGAGCAGGCCTGCCGCTGTTTGCCTTGAACTCGATGAAGAAAGGCTTGTCGGATTGATGATGAGGGAGAGGGGAAGCAGCCACAGTATGGTTTACCGCTCACTGGGCGATTTCCAGTCAAAGATAGCAAAGAGATACGGTACGACTGTGGGATCAGAGATGCTTGCCGCGCATGAGGCTGCGTCCCTTCTGGGAATTCCCGTATACTGCATCGACATGAATGCAAGTGAATTTTTCAACAAGGCTTTCAGGTCAATGTCACTCAGAGAAAAGATATACCTCGCACTGAATTCAATTACGGCGAGGTTTGCCGGGAGAAGGAAGATTGAGGGGGAAATTGAACAGTTCCAGGAGAACGACGCAGAGTACATAAATGAATTCGGAAAACGCTTCCCTACGCTGAAGAGGGTTCTGATAGACGAAAGGAATGCGTTCATGGCTTCAAAGCTCAGGGAGATAGCTGCTGAGAAAATAGATGTTGTTGCCGTAATAGGAGATGGCCATGTCGACGGTGTGAGAAAACTCATTGCGGATTTACCAGTTAAGGTTATAAGACTGAAGGAGCTGCGGGCCATGCAGGATGGGACGCGGTCTGAAGACATCTCCGGCAACAAGGGGAACAGCGAGGTCTCCTTCTCTTTCAGCTACAGGTGATGATTTACCGGCGAACCTCACACGCTAAAGTAAAGGCTCAGGACGGCACAATCTCAAATGGCTGTTGCAATAGAGGCAGTGAAGCTCAGGAAAGAATACAACTCAAGACGGAAGAGGGTTGTAGCGCTGGATGGCGTGGACATCTCAGTGGAAACCGGCAGGCTCTTTTCATTCCTTGGAAGGAACGGAGCTGGCAAGACCACCTTTGTCAAGATACTTTCCACACTCCTCCTCCCCACATCGGGAAATGCCTTCGTTCTCGGACACGATGTCGTTAAGGAAACAGCAGCGGTAAGGGACAGCATTGCTCTGGTCCCCCAGGATGTGCGGCCTTATTTCCACCTTACGCCAAGGGAGCATTCGTACAATTACCTCAGGATCAGAGGGCATTCAAGGGAGGAGGCAAAGAGCAGAACGGACTGGGTGCTGCACGAGATGGGGCTTGAGCGCTTTGCCGACATACCTTCCCTGCAGCTCTCTGGGGGTTTACAGCAGAGAACAATGGTTGCCACCGTACTTGCCACCATGGCACCTGTGATCTTCCTGGATGAGCCGACTCTCGGAATGGATCCACTGGCAAGGAGGGAGGTCTGGAAACTGATCGAGGAGATCAGGCAGAAGGGATCAACCATATTCCTGACAACACATTACCTGGACGAGGCTGAGCGCCTTTCGGAACAGCTGGCTGTGATAAGCCGCGGAAGGATACTTTTCAAGGGCACTGTGCCGGAACTGAAGGTTGAGGTCGGATTCGATTACCGTGCAATACTGAACAGGAATGCACCGAAGACGCTCTTTGACGGCTTTACCAACATTGTGGAGGACGGGGGGCGGATACTCGTTCTCACCGACAGGGAGGGGGCACTTTCTCTCGCAGAGGCTGCGAGCAGGGCAAATGTGGAGATATCCGTGGGACCCGTAACGCTTGAAGAAGCATTCATACAGCTTGTGGGGAGCTCTGAGGAAGATGAATCTTAGGCTTCAGCTGAGGGCGATGATGACCTTCCTGATAATAAACGGCGTGATTGCACTTAGGAGGCAGACAACAATACTGATATCCATTTCACTTGCCCCCTTCACATTCATCTATTTCCTCTACCTTGTGAGCACGAGGGCCGAACTGCCGTACGGCGTGGTTGGAGCTATTGTCTTCACAACGGTTTTTACGGGCAACATGATGCTCAACGATGCTGCCTATCTCAGACTCGAACGGCATCTTCAGGCGCTCTATGTGGCATCGCCGGTGCGTGCGTTCTCCTATGCCACCGGAATGGCTGTGTCGGAACTTGTTTTCATAGTTCCTCCACTGACGGTGCTCTTCATCGTGCTGGGTTTTGTCATCAGGCTTTCCATCCCGGTCTTTCTGTCACTCCTTGGCATAATCTTCCTGACGTGGGTGATGTCTTCAAGCCTCGGTTTCATGATATCATCGTTCTTCAGGCAGCTGAGGGAAATCTGGCCAATAGCGAGCCTTGTCTTTTCTGTGATTTCAATAATACCGCCGATTTTCTATCCGATAACCGCAATACCTTCATCGTTCCGCTGGCTCGCCTACCTTGCGCCGACAACATATTCCGCCCTTTTGGGCGACAGTGTTGTCGGCATAACACATGTGACGGCAGCGACACAGTTCCTCTACATATCCGGCCTGCTGTTCGCCACACTGGTATTCATTCTGATAGCGATGGTATTCACAAGGTGGAGGGAAAAATGATGCAAGGGAGCATTGGCGCAAAGAGCTCGACACCTTTAAATACAGAGGCCATTGTCCGATTATCCTGCACAGGAGAGCCTCCGAATGGGTAACATCAGGCCTACATACATAAAGAGGGTTGCGGTGGAACTTGTCAACCGCTATCCGACACTATTCACATCAGATTATGAACACAACAAGCAGATTGTAGCAAAGATCACGGACGTCAAGTCGATAATGATGCGGAATAAGATTGCAGGATATGCAACCACATACAGAAAGAGACCGAAGCTCTGATGTCCCCCAATCAAGAGTTCTGCGGCAGGGCAAGATAGAAAGGAAGAAATACTGCTGAAATGACAATCATCGCCAGCCACGCATAATCGAAACCGTAACTGAAGGCGATATCGCTGAATGCGAAAGGCACCCAGAAGCCGCCCATTATCTGTATTCCGTTGACAAGGCTTACCGCCAGCGGTATATTTTTGAGTCCGATGGAAGGCATGTGCGCCGGAAGTGCGTAGGTCAGCGAAACACCTGCGGTGAACAGTATCCCCGTGAGTATGCTCCCTGCGAGCGCTCCTGCTTCAGTTCCTGACAGGAATAGAAGGAGCGACAGGGTGAAGAGGGATACGCTTGCCACCATCAGTCTCCTCGAATTCCTCATGCTCCTGTGAAGAGGCCCGCTGAGCACTCCGCCGATGAGCCCTATGAAGAGTATAAGGGATGAAAGTATGCTTGCATCAAGTGTATCCATTTTGAGTACGTTCACGGAGTAGATATAAAGATAGGAACTGACAGCGGTAAATGCCCCCCATACGCCTACGAAACCCAGTGCGATGAACCAGACATATCTGTTTCTCAGCACCTCGGCTATCTCTGAAAGTGTTATGCCCATCGAGCTGTTCTCCACTGCCCTTTCCATCCTGACCGTATAGACTGAGACGAAATACGTGAGCAGTGAAAGGAGACCACCTGAAATGATGCCGGCCTGCCAGCTGGTCACCCTGATAATATAGGGCCAGAAAAGAATGGCGGAACCGGCTCCGATGTCGAATGCCGCGTTGTAATAGCCTATGACGCTCGTTCTCCTGTCCCTGGTGAAGAAGGAAGAGAGCACTCCCACCCCGGGCGCAAAGAACAGTGCGGCACCTATGCCGGCTATGAACCTGAACGCTATAAGCACCGAATAGAGAGGAGCGAAAGGTGTCAGTATACTGAAGACAGAGAGGATGAGAAGGCCGTTCATGGCAGTGCGCTTCGAACCGTAGCGCGACGAAAGCAGACCTGCAGGTATCTGGAATATACCAACAGCCAGCAGGAAGGATGAAGTAATAAGGCCAGAGAGGGAGGAACTCACGCCGTATGCTGCCGCGATTGTTATCAGGGCGGGAGCTGTCGTGTACCAGTTAAGTGCGTAGGCAACCCTGGCCGAAAGTATGGAGGCAAGAACCCCATTGCTCCCCGCGCTTTCACTGATGCTGCCCGAAGTATCCAAATCAATCCGATATGGCTTACTGATCGTAGATATGTAGTTTTACCTTACACTTATGTTCTGTCCCTGACCGGCGCAGGAAGAGATGGCGCTGCAGATGGATAAGAATAAGAACAGCCTTGCATTCGTTTTCAGGAAGTGCGCAGCCCGAGTGGGGTAGCTAGGATATCCTTGAAGATTGCGGATCTTCGGACCCGGGTTCGAATCCCGGCTCGGGCGCACCGACAGAAGAAGCGGAAGACTGCAACAGGTATTTCGTGTCGCTTCACTCAGCTTTCTGCCATACTGCATATTCCTTCAGAATGCTTCTGTGGGACCTACCTGAAAAAATGCACTGAGAAGATAACTATATTACATCGCAGATGGATTCGAAGCGGCAAATGACAATACGCGTCAAGCGGGTCTATGACGAGCCCTCAGCAGAGGACGGAGAGCGGATCCTGGTTGACAGGCTGTGGCCCAGGGGTCTGTCGCGGGAAAAAGCATCTATCACAGCCTGGATGAGGGAAATAGCGCCATCCGATGACCTCAGGAAATGGTATTCACACAGGGTCGAGCTGTGGGACGAATTCAGGAAAAGATACTGGAAGGAACTTGATTCGATGCCGGAGCCCGTAGGACGACTGATTGATATGTCGGAGAAGGGAAATGTCACACTCCTCTTTTCCACAAAGGAACTTAACGCAAACAACGCAGTGGCGCTGAGGGAATACATTGAAACAAAGTACCGGAGAAGGCGGCCAGGGAAAAGGTGAGCTCAGCTTCTTTCTGACAACAGTTTCTCGAAGAACTGCTTGACCTCGGCGCTGCTCTTTGCCTCAATGCCAAAGAACTCGGCAAACCTGCTGCTGGTTGTGAGTTCCAGTGAATGCGCCCTTGCCTTCACATTCACCAGCCCGAGCTCCCGCAGCTTCGCCACGTTTTCATAAATCCTTGGGCCAATCTTCCTGGCCAGTTCGCTCTGCAAAACAGGCTGATAATACGCTATCACGGATATTGTGCTCAGCAGATCCTTTGACAGCATTGTCGGCGCCATTGTTTCCGCGCTCTTCCTGAAATCCTTCCTGAGCTGCATTGAATATTTGTCGCCTATCTTCACTATCTCCACGGACGTCCTTCTTCCCCTGTATACTGCCACGAGCTTTCTCAGAGATTTCCTGACCTCCTTCACGTCAATGCCGGACTTGGAGGCTATCTCGTCAGGGTGGAGAGGCCTGCCCGATGAGAAGAGCATCGCTTCGACTGTCAGCATTGTTTCGTCCATCAAAACCACTCAGTCCGCATTACCGTTCAGAGACCCGGTTCCTGCGGTACCTCGTCCCTGAACTCTACTGTGACATAGCTCTGCTGCCCGGTTGTCTCCATATATATTTCTCCTCCTGTTTCCTCCGTCTGCCATATCCTTATCCTTCCCATTCTTGCAAGGAAGAGCATCGCCAGAAAGACGGTGACCGTTTCATCCCTGCCTGTTGCCATATCCGAAAAGGCAACTGGACCGGGTCCGAGTGAATAGAGTCTTTCCAGCACTGCATTGATCTCCTTCTCCGGGTCCTCCCTGTGTGCATTGTCACTGAACTTTCTATCTGACTGGGGAAGGGTGGAGGATGCCCTGGAAAGGTGTTCCTCTATCTCCTTCTGTGCCTCACTGAATGCGTCCAGAAGATCCATTATGCTGACATCCCTTGTGAAATTCG
This sequence comes from Candidatus Sysuiplasma superficiale, assembly GCA_019720975.1. GTDB lineage: Archaea > Thermoplasmatota > Thermoplasmata > Sysuiplasmatales > Sysuiplasmataceae > Sysuiplasma > Sysuiplasma superficiale. The sequence continues at coordinate 19,573 of JAGVSJ010000003.1, read as the reverse complement.
ACCTTATTGCTGGCTGAAGATCGAAATCATCATCGAAGGATACAGGCTCATCATCGAATACGTAGAAGAAATTCGGGTCCACCTCCTGCTGCTCTTCCCTGGTCTTGACAATCCTGCTGAGTATCATGTCGCTTTCGAGGCGCAGCACGTTCCATGCCATGAATATGAGACGACCTGCAACGACAAAATTTACTGAAGCGTCCCCCTTAATCCTCTCAAGGTAGAGTTTGGAGAAATTCACTATGTCTATGGAGCGGGGGTCCATGTTGTTGCTTATGACAAGTTCAAACAGTATGGCAATGCTCCTGTCAAATGGATCCCTGATGGAGTGGTGGTCTGCCTCAGGAAGAGAGCGCGCGATTTCAATATATCTGTCAAGCTGCGCATAGCGCTTTGCATCCTCCACAAGAAGCGATTTCTGGAAGAGGAGCTCGTTGAACACGTTCCTGAATTCATTTTCCCCAAGCAATTACTCCTCAACTCCCTGCATTTCCGGCCGCTGTGCCTCATTCTCCTCTGGCATTTCACGGAGGAAGACCTCTGAAACACCTGAAAGCTGTTTTGTGACGCCTATCAGCCTGTCTGCACTGTTGAGCGTCACCTTCCTCAGAGAGATCTGAAGGAACTGTGCCGTGTGTGAGAGACCCCTTACCATTTTCGAAACGGCCTCCGTATTGATTCCGTCCAGGAACATATCGACCTCATCAAGAACATATACTGGTGACGGATCATATTGCTGTATTGCAAATATGAATGCAAGTGCTGCAAGGCTCTTCTCCCCGCCGCTGAGGGCTTCAATCCTCAGCGTCTTGCGTTCCTTCTGCCTCACACGTATCAGTAGACCGCCCTGCAGCGGATCGGCTGAATTTTCAAGGACCAGCTCACCCTCACTTCCACCAGAGAGCTGCGAATAAATTGTGCAGAAGTTGCTGTTTATCGAGGAGAAGACACTGAGAAGGCCGCTTCTCTTCTTCCTGTTTATCTCCTCCACAAGATTCAGCAGGGATTTCTTTCTCTCAGCGAAGGAGGATATCTCTGCCTCAAGGCTCTCACATCTTGCCCTGGTATGATCGTAGCTCTCTATTGCGAGCATGTTCACACCGCCAATCGCAGCAAGATTCTTTTCTGCCTCGGAGATGATGTCCTTCAATTTATCCATTGTCGCGCCTTCCTCTATCCTCTGCGCACCGGAAGCTGAGAGTGTTTCAATCTCTGTCCTGATCTCCTTCATCCGGCCCTCTATCTCCACAATGGCGGTCTTGAGCTTTACCTTTAAATCGGACATTGTCTCGATCTTTTCTGACATCCTTGAAATTTCAGCGTTGACTGATATTCTCGACTGTACGAGCCTGTCCCTCTGCTCCCTTATGGCCGACTGGGATCTAAAGAGTTCGTCTTCCATCTTCTGAAGCGCCGAGACTTCGATGCCGGATTTTTCGGCTGCAGCGTCATATTCCCTGATCTTCTCCTCTTTCTCCCTGATGCGGTCGCTCAGAGAAGAGATGTTTCTTTCGATCTCCGCGACTTCCCTTTCCTTGTACTGGAGTTCTGTCCGCCTGGATCCCACATCCACCTTCAGTTCCTGAATCCTTTCACTGAGCGAGCGGACCTCCTCTCTCAACTGCGTGATGCGGTTGCTTATATCCTTCGGTTTGTCATTGAGGAGTTCCTTTGATTTCAGATCAAGCTGACCTTCCAGAAGACTTTCCTGGCCTCTTGCCGCCTCCAGCGCCTTCCTCATCTCCGACTGCCGCGTCTCAGCCTCAGCGAGTGATCCCTTCAGTTTGCTTATTTCGAAAGTCAGTGAGTTCAGTTCCTTTTCAATCTGAGCCTTCTGATTTCCCAGGGCTGTCACACTCACCGTGCTCTCTCCCATGGTTGAACGAATTGAGCGTATCCTTTCCTCAATGAGCTGCAGCTCGGACCGCACGGAATTGAGCTCAGAAGACTTCTCCTCCGATTCCTTGAGAGCTGATCTGAGCCTTGAACCGATTTCATCAAGCCTGCTCTTTTCTGAGGCAGCCTTTCCAGTGGACCTGTCAACCGAGCCGCCGATCATTGCACCGCTTGCCTCGGCAATATCACCGTCAACCGTCACAAGCCTGATTCCTCCCATCAGCCTGCGAAGTTCGTCCATGTTTCTTACTGCCAGCGTATCTCCGAAGACATACCACATCGCAGCGCGGAATTTTTCTTCAAATTGTATGTGATCGAGTAGGAATCCGAGGGTCTGCGGTCTGACCATCACAGCCTTTCCCCTCGGTCTTCCTTCGATCATCTTGTTCAGAGGCAGGAACGTCAGCCTGCCAAGGCCTGCCCTTTTGATCAGAGCTATGCACGCAGCTGCTGCTGCGTCGTCCTCAACAACGACAGCCTGCATCCTCTGGCCTGATGCAGAGTAGACCGCGTCCACGTATTCATCTTCAATCCTGCAGAGCTCGGCAATTGTGCCATAAATTCCGCGTATTTCGCCCTTGTCCCTTGCCTCCATCACCGCCCTCAGAGCAAGTGTGCCCCCGCCTCTCACATCTGACTTTGCATCAATCTGCGCCTTTGCCCTCTCATACTCCCTGGTAAGCTGTTTTATCTCCTTCTCCAGTTCGGCAACTGATGATGAAAGCGTTTCCTCCTGCCTCTTTTTGAGGTTGAACGAATCCTGACAGCTCTTAAGTTCGTCCTCCTTCTCCCTGCCTGTTTTTCCCGCCTCCTTCAGTTGCCAGACAATATCTCTGAATTCGAAATCCTTTGCACTCTTCTTCTCTTCCAACGTTGCAAGTGTTCTTGCGTCCCTGTCTATGCTGTCGGAAAGCCTGTCGAGATCAAGCTGCATGTCCCTTATCCTTCCCTGGATGTCGGTCAGGGTGATGAGCAGGCTGTTCCGCTCTTTCTGGATCTTGAGCGATATGTCGTCCCCCTCGACAAGGTTCCTTTCCAGATCCTGAAGCCCCGCATTCTTCCGGGAAAGTGAATCCTGCAGAACGGAAAGCTTTTCATCAGCCTCGGAAAGTTCCTTTTTGAAACGTCCGAGCTCTTTCTCTCTCTCGCTGAAAAGTTTACGGGAGTTCCTGAGTTCATCCTTCATCTCTTCAAGTTCAATACGTGATGTCGCCGCTGCATCGGAATTCCTTGCGCGTGCAATCTTTGCAGCATCCAGCTTTTCCCTGAGCTCCCTTGATTCCTTTCCGCCCGAGTTGTTGAGCTCTTCATCCTTCTTTCTGAGTTCCTCCTCAATACGGAGCAACTCCGTCTTTCTGGTTTCAACGCCTTCCTTCAACGCAGCCGCCTGCTTCTCATAGCTGTCGATCTGCTCCCTGACTGATCTCATCTCTTCTTCGGCCGTCGCCAGTCTTTTCATTGCAAGCGTCAGTTTCGCATTGTCAAGTCTCCTTTTCTCGGCCACGTACCTTTCTGCGGCTTTCTTTTCCGACTCCAGCTTTCTCAGCTCACTGTTGAGTTCCCTCAGGACAGTGTCTGCCGCCATCAGGTTATTCTCAACCTGAACACGTTCCTTCTCAGCGTTCTCTATTTCCGTATCGAACGCCGTGATGCCTGCAATATCGTCGAGTATCTTTCTCCTTTCTGTATTGCCCATTTCGATTATTCGTGTTATGTCACCCTGCTGGACAAAATTGTAGCCGTCGGCACTGAGCTTTGCCTCCCTGAGCAGTGTGTCAAATTCACTCAGTGAGGAACGTCTGTCATTTACATAGAAATAGGATGTATAACCGTCACCTTCGCCGGATCGTCTCACTGTTCTGGTGAAGACTACATCGTCGGCATCTATCGGTATTGTCCGATCGGTATTGTCAAATGTCACGGAAACTGTGACGTAGGATGCAGGATTTTTGGACTTGCCGCCATTATATATAAGGTCTGTGAGCTTGCCGGCACGGATAACCTTCGAACTCTTTGGTCCCAGAACAAACAGTATCGCATCTGATATGTTTGATTTCCCTGAACCATTAGGGCCGGTGATCACTGTATAACCCGGATGTAGCGGCACCTTTACCCTTCTTGCGAACGACTTGAAGTTTTCGAGTGTTATCTCCTTCAGATACATTCAGCGATCACCATACCAATGTGAAAAAATGTCATTCTGCAAACAGACTTTGGCGTGCATCCCACTCTCTCACGATAATTACGGATGGTATTTATAATATATACGGAGACAGCGCATTCCGCTTGTATGAGTTTCATTGTCTCTCAGACCAGTTGTGCAATGAACTGTGGTATACTGATGCTTCACTGGCGTGACGATGGCCATTTGAACATGGCAACGGCTTGAAAGTGGACCATCGACTTCGGAATCTTAACACGTCCATCAACACGGGCTGGGAACAGTCATGAGACGATATGTCTGCCGGGGGATCGCATACGGGACGGAATCGGTGCGACACCATCAGGGCAATCAATTTCGAAAATGTGAAAATTGGTAAATATGAAATTCGTATTCCGTTCCACAATGCATTCGCTTTCCCTAGCTGTCTCAATCGCTGCGGCCGTTCTAGTTCTTCTCTATTTTCCAATCGCTTTGATGCAGGACTGGCTCCTGGTCAGAAACAGAAATACCTTCAGGAGTGAGTGCACACACGACGGGGGGAAGGTGGAGGGGAGGAGAGTCATATGTGTCGTGACAACAAATGGTCAGAATCCGATGGTCGTGGAACATATACTCTCTGTGCTGCGTTCATACAATCTGACTGTAGAACTGTTTGTTATAAAGGAGGAGAAAGACAGGTTTTCATACTCTGCCTCTCAGATAATCGTGCCAAGAGATTACAGAACTGTCAATAATACGAAAAACAAGATGAGGGCACTGCAATACGGAATACAGTATCTTCATGACCGCGGTTACGGAAGCGAGACCTACATATGCCACCTTGACGACGATTCACTGGTCACCGAAGAGTACATCGAACACATATTCAGGATGAAGGAACATGCCGGCCAGGGGTACCTGAGGCTCAGAAAGACCGGAATACACATGCTTTCCACCCTTGCAGACATGGTCAGAGTGTCAAACTGCGACTCCTTCTGTCACTTTTTCAATTCCACAGGCCATCCAAAGTCTGTCCACGGGGAGGGCCTTGTCATTAGAGCGGATATAGAATATGCACTCGGCTGGGACTATTCCACCTACGGTGCGGACGATCTCATAATGGGGCAGCTGATAGTAAGGGCGGGATACAGCTTCGGTTTCATACCTCATCCCATTTTTATAGCTCCCCCAGTCTCCGCCAGGGACTTCTACAAACAAAGGCGCAGGTGGATAATGTCTATACTGTGGTCAAGCAAGAAGATAAGGGAAATAGATTCCAGAACAATGGACTGGCTTCTCTACAGATATGCAGTCGGATGGACAGGTGTTGTTGGCCTCATAGTTTTCATTCTCGGCATCATTTACGGGTTCACGCTGCCGTGGCCAATTGAGGCAGTCCTTGTTTTCAATCTGCTGAGCTATTTCCTCTTCTATCAGTACGGTTCGGCCAGGACAGCAAGGAAATACATGTTGCCAATGGCACTGCTCCAGTTTCCTGTCGCCCTTTATGAAGGGGGGACGCTGATATACTCCCTCCTATTCCCTCCTGCCAAGGATTCCTTTGATGTAATTACAAAGGTCTGATACTGACCGTTCAATGGCATACCGTCACATGACGCGGAGGTCGATTCAAATTTATTAAACCAAATTTCTAAAATATTACGATATTCAGTAAAAACTTTTAAATCTGATAATCCCATAAAACTGAAAGCAAATGGGGGTTTTAAAAGGTGACTTCAAGTAGCGGTACCACCGGTACTATTGAGTCGGACAGAAAACTGAGGCGTGAACTGACCTTCCGTGACCTGCTAATGCTCTCCCTTGGGGGAATCATAGGGTCAGGATGGCTTTTTGCGGTTCTCGCTGCGAACGCTGATGCCGGTCCTGCTGTGACAGTTAGCTGGATCATAGGGGGAATACTTGTGCTCTTCATAGCGCTGAACTACGCAGAGGTTTCAGGCATGATACCAAGAAGCGGGGCGATAGTGAGGTATCCTCATCTGTCGCATGGTAGCTATACCGGGTACATCCTCGGCTGGACATACATGCTTTCGGCCGTGACTGTTCCAACCATTGAGGCGGAAGCTGTGGTTGGTTATGCTGCCACATATGTCCCGAGCTTCACATACACCACTTCCACGCTTTTTGGTCCGGTAACTGTGCTCAGCGCCTCCGGGATTGCACTTGCACTGGTTCTTCTCGTGTTCTTCTTCTTCCTGAATTTCTACGGCATAAGATTCCTTGGGAGATTCAACCAGTACATAACGTGGTGGAAATTCATCATCCCTGCACTGACATTCATACTGCTCTTCAGCGTATTCAACGCAAGCAATTTCACAAACGCTTCCTACGGAGGGTTCACACCATTCGGCTGGGGACCTGTCTTCCTCGCGATCCCGACGGCGGGCATAGTTTTCTCGTACCTTGGTTTCAGGCAGGCGCTTGAGTACGGAGGGGAGGCAAAGAATCCGCAGAAGGATGTTCCTAAGGCAACAATTGTTTCGGTACTTATCGGCATAGGGCTCTATACCTTGCTGCAGATCGCTTTCACAGGCTCAATCAACTGGTCACACATACAGCTCGTTAATTCAGCCGGTTCCATCATCGGACCCATAAGGCCTGGCGATTGGGCTGCACTTAAAACATCCACCTGGGCATCCGGTCCGTTCTACAATGCACTCAAATCCTCCGGCCTTTCCCTTCTTGCCGCCTTCGCTGTATTCCTGCTGATCGACGCATGGGTTTCACCTTCGGGAACAGGATGGGTATATATGGGTACCGGCACAAGGACGTTCTACGGTCTCGGTGCTGACGGATATTTCCCGAAGTGGTTCACTAAACTGTCGAAGTACAGGATACCCTGGATATCACTGATAGCTGCACTGATAGTCGGACTCATATTCCTTCTGCCTTTCCCCAGCTGGTATCTGCTTGTCGGTTTCATCTCGAGCGCAACTGTTTTCACCTATGTGATGGGAGGAGTGGCCCTCCAGGTGTTCAGGAAGACAGCACCCACTATGAAGAGGCCGTTCAGGCTTCCTGGAGCGCTGATCCTCGCGCCTATAGGTTTTGTGGCGGCATCGATGATCGTTTACTGGTCCGGTATAACACTTGTCATATTCCTGGTTTATGCAATCTTTGCCGGGCTGCCTCTCTATATCATACTTTACGGGCCCGCAAAGCTGGGCATCAAACGGGGAGTCGCTGCCGCCATCGGCATAGTATTCTGGATAGTACTGGGTGTGCTGTTTGATTACGGATATGGTATAATAACACTCGGAGTCAGTGAGAGCACCCCTGGCGTTGTCAGCTCGATCGGAAATGGCATGACCGCTGCAACCCTGGACGGTCGCTTCCTCCTGTTCTTTGTGCTTACGGCCATACTGACACTTGGCACAACCGCAATAATTCACATGCTGACGGACAGGGAAAAGAGGAAGGAGATTTCATCAGGGTACTGGCTCGTGGCCTTTTCCCTTGGAATGCTATTCCTGTCCTATTTCGGTGCATTTGGATATGATACAGTTGTGCCTTTTCCCTGGGACAACGTTGTGGCCATAGTGCTGGGCATAGTATTCTACATCGCTGCCGTCATGAGCGGGTACAAGACAGAGGACATCACCGATATACTGGCTACAGAAGGCGTTCCTGCACCGGCTGTCGGCGCATCGGAGGCTCCTGAAGAAAACTGATTCATGGAGTCTGGCGCCGTATCTGTTCGCAAACCATTTAATTCTCCACTTTTCTGCATATACGGGACCGTTGGTTCTCATTTTCAGGAAGGGGATGTGCCAAGTGCTCATTGTAGCAATTGCGGAAGCACATCAACGCAAGAGATTGATTCAGAATCGCTTCATGACCAATTTTTTTATCAGACAGTCACATAGGCACTCTCATGAAGACGAGATATCTGGGACGCACAGGCGTCCGTGTGAGTGAGCTATGCCTCGGGACCATGACTTTTGGCTGGAGGGCAGATGAAGCCGAGAGTTCGAAGATACTGGATGCCTTCCGGGAAGAGGGAGGCAATTTCATAGATACGGCAGATGTCTATTCACAGGGCAGATCCGAGGAAATAATAGGCAAATGGCTCGACGATAACAACAGGGAAGATTTCGTGGTGGCAACGAAGGTGCGTTTCCCACATTCAGATGGGGCAAATTCAGTTGGCCTGACACGTAAACACATACTGTTTTCTGTCGAACAAAGCCTCCGAAGGCTCTGCACCGATTACATCGACCTGCTCCAGATTCATTCGTGGGATCCGGCGACACCGATCGAGGAGACACTCAGGGTTCTAAACAGACTTGTCGAGGATGGAAAGGTGCTGTACATTGGAGCGAGCAATCTGAGGGCCTGGCAGCTGCAGATGGCCATTGACATAAGCAGGAGAAATGGCTGGAATGAATTTGTTTCGCTCCAGCCGCAGTACAACCTTCTATGCAGGGCAACAGAATTCGAGCTGTTGCCTGTCTGCAGGCACAATGGCCTGGGTGTAATCGTATGGAGCCCGCTAAGAGGTGGTCTGCTTGGCGGCGGATACAGAAGGGGAATGAAAGTGCCTCCTGAAGAAAGACGCCTCGGTGTTTCCTACAGGGAGGGGCGCAGGGATGTATGGGACAGATACAATACAGACAGAAGCTGGGACGTCGTGGAAGCCGTGGAGGCCATAGCGAATAGAACAGGAAGGACATGTTCGCAGGTTGCACTCAACTGGGTGATGAACAGGGATGGAGTAACTGCTCCGATAATTGGCGTCTCGAGCGAGAAACAGCTAAGGGAGAATGTCGGTGCTGCAGGCTGGAAGCTTGACAGGGAGGCTATGGAAGAGTTGAACAGGATCAGCATGCCTGAAGTTTCGTACCCCTACGATGCTCCCGCTGAGCAGCAGCAGTGGCGCGGAAGGGAAGACTGGAATGAGATGCGACAGTAAAGTATTTGCATTACGCCTCACAGTGATGATGAAGCGTTATGCTGTCTTCCCGTCCTGTCGCCAGCTTTTCTGTACTCCATCCGGTAGAAAACAAACGCGGCAAGCGCGGTGAGTGCACTTGCCATATACATCACGGCAATGTAACCGTCGAATGTTCCGAAACCAAAGCTGGCCACAGTGCTTGCAAGTGCGCCACCGACAACAGGACCTCCGATTCCGGAAAGTGCCATAAGCGAGGCGAGCATTCCAGCGGACGCACCGCTGTCAGGTGAACGTTCCACCACATATCTCAGACCGCCTACATACATGAAAGACCACGCGATTCCGAGCAGTATTTGTGTTGCCGCCAGTTCATAGAAATTCCTTGCAAATGTGAATGAGAGAAAGGTGACGGACGAGAGCGCTATTCCGAGTTGCACAAGGAGCGCGGAACTCATACCATGTGTGAGAAAACGCATGGACAGAACCTGAACGACCGAGTTCAGAACGTATATGAGCGAAACCAAAGCGAGCCTCTCCCCATAGGAATACGAAGGCGGCATCAGAGCGAAACAGAAAAGCGGAAACAGTGCCCAGATCGCTGTAGCACCGAAGTGCCGGAGCGACAGGGATATGAATGCTGCTCTTCCCCTTCTGAAAACACCTGGCGGAAAGAAACGCATTGAACCGCGCCTCCTCCCTGATGGAGCGGTTCCCAGTGACAGAAAGAAGGTGAAAAGAAGAAGGATTGCGGAAAGGGCGAAGACAGGAGAGAGCAGATCCCTTCCCACTGACTTGCCGGCAAACAGATAGATCACGATGCCCGCCATGCCCTGCCCTATCGCTGAACCTAGAGATGCAAATGAACTGAAACTGCCAAGATCCCTCTTGAGATCGATAGCGTATGCAATAAGCGAACTGCTTGAACCGGCCGACAGGCCAAGGAGAAATCGAACGGCAAGCAGTTCTGCCGGGTCAACAGCAAGCAGCTGAAGGAATGCCATTGCAGAAGCAAACAGGAGGCTGTAAGCGAGTATTGACCTTCTTCCATAGATATCTGAGAGACGGCCCAGCGTGTAGTTGCTCAAAAGGAGGGCGACGCTATAGGCAGCAACTATTGCGCCTATCTCAGCACTGTCCGCTCCAATATCGGAGGCGTATACAGGTATGAAGAGGGTGGAGGAAGTATAGGCTATGTTTGTAAACAGCTGCATGTGAAGGTCGCCGTTGCGGAAATTCATTGCAAAAGCTTCCCATGCAATCCGTTATTTAAATTCATCAGGAAAAACCTGTTGTGCGCCATGCGGGCTCCTGCGCATGCTGCCTTTGTGGATTGCTGGACTGGCGGTGAATGATTTGCTCCGTTCCGGGGCCGAGATTGGCCGTCATTCCTTTCCATCGGATTCACTGACTTTTTTCTGCACATTTTCTTTGTGTGCGATATCGGGGGAATGCAGCCCGTAATGTGACACAAAATGAACAATCAGCAGAAAGACGACGAAAAATGGAATGAGCAGCAGGTCTGTGAAGTTTGTCACTGTTTCTGCATACCAGAACGCGGAGAATGTCAGCAGAAGTGCGGAAACAAGTATTTTCATGTTTGCCTGTTTCACCTTCCTTACCTGCGAATGCAGCGCAGCTGCTGCAATAAGAACAACCAGCACGCCAAAAATCAGTCCGAGAAGTGTGGAACTGTAGCTGTTGGGATACAGAGCCACGAGGACTATTGCCGCTTCAAACGCCTCGACTGCGCCCACGGAGAAGCCTGTAGCAAGCAATCCCTTCTCTTCCTCGCTGCCGTGGCTTCCCTTCCATTTATTCAAACCGAGTGAAGTTTTGACAGCCCTTCTTGCGCTCCTTGTAAGTCTCAGTCCAAAGTAAAGGAGGAGGGTTGCGGAAATGAGCCGGACAAATATCAGTGGAAGAAGCGAAATATAATTTCCTATGATTGCGGTAGGAATGAATATCACCAGTACACCCGCGGCAACTGCCAGAAAGGCTGACGAATCGCGTGTCTGTCCATAGAGTGCTATGCCGACTGCTGCAGCCTCAGCCATTTCAAGCAGTGTTATGCCCGCTGCAGCCAGGAATATACCAACATCAAGCATTATCAAGCGATAATTGATGCCATTACTTAAAAACTAAGCGGTTGTGGTGAGCTCTTGTTTCATTGCACCGATCATTGAGTTCCAACCTGGTCTGTAATGGTCTTCCAATTTGAGGACAGAGTCGCACCTCCTGACGCATCATCCCTCATCTGTTTTCAGTATGCCCACGAGTGGGTCGAATATATGTTCCATGGATATGATGTTTCAGCACAGTTAGCTCCCTGTTTCAGATGAGCTGCGATACGCAAGCAGAAATGAGCCTGCACTACAGACATGACACTTGTTTCTGGTCCGATTCAAGGGTATCAATACCGTTGCCGCATGCTGCTGTCCTGACGCGTTGTGAAGAATCGTCGGTATTGATTGGGAGGATGAGAAAATCTCCAGTGGACATACCGTCCGTTAGCCTGTTTAAGCGGGCCCGCCGGGATTCGAACCCGGGACATCTGGCTCACCTCCTGTCCGCAGGATAGAAGGCCAGTGCTATATCCGTACTAAGCTACGGGCCCGTGTTTAGCGTATATTGTATCTTATTAAAATGTTAGCAGGACAGGAATGGCTCACGGGCACGGGCAAATGCACGACGTGCTCGCTGCAATATCACTGAAAATTGAGTGATGAGGAGGCAGAAGCGGAACTGAACTAAATAGATAATGAAATAATACAGCGATTGATATGAAGAAATATGCTGCTGCTGACAAACGATGACGGAGTGTACAGTCCGGGTCTGATATCCCTCGCGAAGTCACTGTCAGAGATTTCGCCACTGAGGGTTGTGGCACCGCGCGGACCACAGAGCAGCACGGGAATGAGCATAACTTTCCACAGGCCGGTGAGAATAAACAGGGTGAAGTCTAAGGGGTATGAAGCCATAGCTGTCGGAGGAACGCCTGCAGACTGTGTCTTTCTTTCTGTCCATAAACTTCTGAGAGGGAGGAAGATTGACATGATTGTATCGGGCATCAACATAGGGGGGAACATCAGCATGCAGTCCTTCTTTTCATCCGGAACGGTTTCAGCGGCGATGTCCGGTTCCATAATCGGCATAAAGTCCGTTGCATTCTCAAAGGAGATAAGGTCAGAAGACGAACAGCTGAACATGTCGGAGTTCAGGAATGCGGCGTGGTGGGCCGGAAGGATTGTTTCGCTTCTGCTGAATAACGGCTTCCCTGAGGAAGTGGATCTGCTCAACGTTAATTTCCCCGTCAACACAAGAAGGAACACGCGAATTAGGATAACCCACATGGCGCGTGAGATGTTTGAAGATTACGTTGTGGAGAGAAAGGATCCCAGAGGCAACACATATTACTGGCTCGCAGGAACACGGAAGAGGAAATTCGAAAAGGATACAGATCTCAATGCAGTGCTGGGCAGGTCTGAGATAAGTATAACACCTATCAGCGTCAAATCAATACAGCATCCGGATATAGCTGCCATGGGGAGGTTTTTTGCACCACTCAGAACCGGCGGCCATTCCTAGGGTTTTTCCGATGCTGCCCCTGCGATTTCTTCCTTTGGTGACCTAGCCTGCATCGGTTTGTAGCCCATTGCCGATATTATGGTGAATCCTATGGTTGAAATTATTATCGCAACCAGCGCAAGGACATAGATGGTGCTGCCGAACTCAATACCCGTCTGAAGTATCAGAACAGATATTGCAGCGACTGTGACTCCCTTCGGCATTGTCGCGGCGACCAGCCTGTAGTCACCCCTGAAGCCCTCACCAGAATACCTGCTGTAAAATGCTACCGGCAGGCCTGCGGATCCTGTGATGTACCTTAGTAGAAGGAAGATGGGGCCCATGGCTATCATGAGTATCACGGCCCCCGGAAGCTCGGCCGGGGATATAGCTTCGACACCGTGTGGAGGGTTGAAAAGCATCATACCAAGCTCCACACCTATGCTGAAGTAAAACACTATTCTCACAAGGAGCTCAAATTCATCGTGAAAGAGCATCAGTCCGGTGAACGTCCTGCTTCCGGTCTTGTCCGTCTCCCTGTCAAGCGCAAGCCTGTTTCCACCCGGAAAAAGATAGCCAATAAAGAAACCGAGATAGATGAGGCCAAGAAGGGCGAAGAGAACATTTGCAAAACCTGCAAATGAAGTAAGGCTGAGTATCTCTTCGAAAACAAGGAGCGCGATGCCAAGAACGATACCGTAAAGTATCATGCCCATTCGCAGCTGTTTCTCGCTGAAGTCGCCAGAGTCCTGAGATTTCGGAACTATTATGTCATTCATTGAGAAGACGGCGTACGCCTTGAGTTTGGATCTTCCCCTGTCAATGATCCTTCTCTTTACAAAAAAGACGATTATGCTCGAGCCTGCAAAAACAATTGCAGGTATGCCTGCCACCACAAACAGAAGGACAATCAGATGGTAATGGACGACACCTGCAAGTGAAGAATATGTCGTGCCCAGGAAACTGGTGAATGTTGGATTGTAATTCTTTATGTAAATCTGATTGTAAAAGATTGCAACAAAAAGCAGCAGCACGACGCTGTTTACCGTGGATTCAAGCTTGAGCACGCTGGTCAGTTTGGTGAGGTGTTCAGTCTTCTTTCCACGCTCGGAGGAAAGATCGATCAGGTGATTCAGATAGGGAACCACAACAGCCGCAGATGTTTCACCTATCATAGAACCAAGCAGAGCTCCAAGAACCCATGGCCACCCGAGAAGATATTCACACACGTAACCGAATAGTATGGCCGAAGGTATGATGTCCACAAACGCCATTACAATCCCGGCTGCTGCAACGCGGAGACCTGAGCCACGAAGAGTTTTGGCGTCGGCGCCAAGCTTGAGACCCATTCCAGCATAAATGAGGACGAGGACAAGGTCAGTCACGAGTGGTATCGAGAAGTCAGTAAGGAATGTCACGAATGACTTCGGCAGGACGAAAAATCTGTGAACAATGAGAAAGGCAAACAGCAGCCCACCAAAGATGAGAAGGATGACCTGGAATGCAACACCCGAATTGAACTCATATATGGCAAATGCAAGGATTGAACCCATGAGTATGAGGTAAGTTGCAAACAGAAGGACGAGGCTGGCAGACGGAAACACTGTCACTATTGACACTTCTCCCTTGAAGTCCGGTCTTTGAATTGATTTATACTATTTCAACAGCCACCATTCTGATGATGTTTGATGAAAGAAAGGCACATTAGCTTAAATATTATGCCTCACGCGAGGCGCCATCCTGTTTGATCCCATCCCATACCCTTTCAACATCCGGTCAGAGCGGTATGCCTGGAAGCAGACAGTTATATGTCATGCCGCTGTTTTATCCATAACGAATGAAAACCTGCACTGTAGGCAACAGAAACAACCTTGTGATATCAGAGCAGGAAGTACCGAAGATATCCGACGATGAAATACTCGTTGAAATGAGGGCGTGCGGGATATGCGGTACCGATGTGGAAAAGATACGTGGGAATTACAGTTCAAGGATTCTCGGACATGAAGCCGTTGGAATCGTCGCCTCGACAGGAAAGAACGTCAGTAATTTCAAAGCAGGAGACAGGGTTTTCCCCCATCATCATGTCCCCTGCTACGAATGCCACTACTGCATGAGCGGAAGCGAAACAATGTGCCCCCAATTTTCAAAATCGAATCTGGACCCCGGAGGTCTATCCGAATTCTTCCGCGTTCCTGCATGGAATATCAAGAAGGGAGGTGTTTTCAGACTCCCGGAAGGACTTGGCTTCAGGACGGCCACGATGATCGAACCTCTAGCCTGTGTTCTGCGCGGACTCGGCAAGATACCAGTATCAGGCAGCGATACTGTTGGGATTGTGGGTGTGGGGCCTGTTGGTATGATGCATGTCACCGCACTGAAAATAATTAGTGATTGCAGGATTGTTGCTGTCGACATCTCTGAAGACAGGTTGAAGTTTGCATCGCTGATTGGAGCTGACATGGCCGTTACCCCGGCTGATGCTGTCAGAGAGGTTGAATTGGCCACCGGAGGGATTGGAGCTGATGTTGTCTTTGTGGCATCAGGGAGCTCTGGCGCGATTGGTACCGGGATCAAGATGCTGAGAAAGGGCGGGAAAATGATACAGTTCGGACTTCCGCCTCCAAATACGCACCTTCCTGCGGATTATTCGGAAATATTCAAGAGGGAGATTTCGATAATGCCCACATATTCGGCAGTCGAGAGGGAAGTTGCGGCCGCCATAGAAATGATCGCATCGCACCAGGCAGAATTCAGCAGGCTGATATCGGATGTCTTCGGGCTGGAGGATGCTGAGAAGGCATTCAATATAGCCGAAAAGGGGGAGGCAGCACGAAAGATCATTATCGAGAGAGGGGAAAACTGAAATGCAGAGTATCCTTGGAAAACAGAGAAGAATCAGAAGAACTGTGCAGCGATGGAGGCAAGGCTGTGATTGCAGTGGATCAGGTCCTGTTCATAGTCCCTCGGCGGGCGCGACATGGCGGACAGTGCAGCAAAGGATCTTTTGAAGGGCAAAACCGATGCCTACAGTGTGCATCTCTTGCTGCCAGGATGATAAAGGGAGTTTTTGTAGGAATGGAATGCCATGCCTTCATCGCCCGGATCGATTCATCGAATCTGTGGAAGGACAATTCTTCTCCAAAGGAAGGCTGCGGACGGATGCTTTGTTCGATATCAAGCGCTGTCAGAGCAGGAGCTGGTGCCGTTATGTATTTCCTGCCTGTCGGCTATCAGTCAGACGCACAGTAAGGAGACAAACTTCAGGATGTGACAGCTGCGGCGGAGGAATGGGATGATCTGGTCGTGCTGCCAATTGTCGAGTCCATCGGAGTTGCCCCGAGCTGCCGGGCTGTCCGGGATGACAGGTTTTAATTCCTCTCGCGGCCAGGATTGGATTTGAGGCCGGAGCAGGCATTCTCAAGGTCGATTACGCGGGACGCAGGGAGAGCTCCGACAGAGCTGTCCCTGTTAGAGGCCGCACCAAGTGCAGGGTCAGTAAGGGAAGCGTTCAATATGGTCCGGGATGCGATGGCAGCCGGCGCAAGGGGAATGGTTTTCGGGATGACAGATGGCGGGGTCAGAATCCAGCAAAGGTCGCGGCCCCGTGCGTGGGTCTGGCACACGGAATCTGTGAAGGTGCGAACACGGGAAATAAGCTTAGTTGACGCCAAAATTCAATCCTTAAGCGTGAAATATATACGTCTGTTTGCTTTCCCCTTGTTCTCAAACCTCAGTGGCACAACTTCCCTTAGTTCGCCGAGGCTTCTGACATGTACTCCGCCATCCGCCTGGACATCTAGCCCTTCTATTTCGACTATCCTGAACTGTTCCACATCAGGTGGCGCAGTTCCGGCAAGTTTTACCATTGATGGTATCTTCATTGCTTCATCGCGGGGCATGAAATATGAACGCACATCCGGATTTCTCAGTATTTCCCTGTTGACTATTGCGATGTATTCGTTCATTCTGTCCCTGTCCAGTGATTCCAGGCTGAAATCTATCCTTGATTCCGCCGGATCTATCTTGTTTCCGGTTATGAGTGCACCGGCTTCCCTGTTGAAAACTGCGCTCAGGGCATGAGCAGCGGTGTGCATCCTCATCACCCTGTATCTCCTGTCCCAGTCAAGCAAACCGTTCACTTCCATCCCTTTGCTGAAACTGGATATATCGTCGACAACATGCTCGATGGTATCCGCTCGCTTCAGCGTTTCACTCACCCTGATGCCATTGAGCGACCCTGTATCTCCGGGCAATCCGCCTCCCTTCGGATTGAAGGCTGTTCGATCCAGAACAAGCCTGTTATCGACTATTTCCTCCACAATTGCACTGAACTCTCTGATATACGCATCTTCCCAGAACAGTTTCCGAGTCACGTCTCTCACACCTGTCATCTTGATGACCAGCAGGCATCTTTTGCCCTGTCATACCACGCGTTTACATATTCGCCGGTGGATATTCTGTTGCATACAAAATGGGCATCGCAGTAGTCACACAGTTCCTCATTGCCTATAACCCATCCTGTTCCCGGATCCATGTCTGTTTTCAGTTCGACCATTTCTTCTGAGAGCCCCATTGTCAGCGTATCAAATTCCGAAGAGGTGCAGTTATTGCACCCGCTGCTGCAGGGATACGGCTCTACTGTATAGAATGGTCCCTTTTCCGCATCAACTGTATCGTGGTAGTCGCAGAAGAATGCGCATGAGGTCTCGCTTGACAGTGTAACGGTCATGCCGGGAGGAAGAAAGAGATTGTATGCACCCTTGTTGCTGACGTCCCTTATCTCGTTCGAGTTTATCCACGACAGTATCTGCTCCTTCAACTGTGAGTTGCTCATTGAGGAAGGGGGCTCTGCAGGAATCGTAATGCTTTCAAGCAGCTTTCCCATTCCCACGTTGTACTGACGGAGTCCGCCCGAATAGCTTGGATTGGTCTCTATATCCGATGTTGCTCTGTCGACTCTCGCAACCCATGCCTTTCCAGCCTCAGTGGTGTAAAATTTGCCCCAGTAAACGTTAATCCATGAGTAGCCGTTACCCCATAATGGTCCGCCATTGTAGACGAGGTCCGGGGATGCTGCCTGAGTAATAACTCTGTGATCGCATGGTTGAGCATAATGTCTTATGCCAGACGGATTGCTGCCAAGTTTCAATTTATAATCTATGACAGGTATATTGAATGATGTTTCATTTCCCCTCACACCAACATGCGAAAAGGATGATATTGGCGAGCCGCAAACAGGACATGAGACAATTCCTGTGCACGACTTGCATCTGTCCATGCCTGGCACTTAAACAGTATCTTTATTTTAACTTTCATAATCCTTGTGCGCTGCCAGGCTGAAAGGCAAAGGTAGGCATGAAACGCTTTCATTGCGCCTGGACCGTTTATCGACGGATGCTTTACCCTAACAGCGCACACGGAAAGCAGAAAGGTTATTAATCCACAGAAATATGAACAGCACAATCGAAGGGAGATCAAATGGACTGGGGAATGAATAACCGGATCTCGAGAATGATCAAGCCCTCTACCGGGCGCACTGTTATGCTGGCCTGCGACCATGGGTACTTTATGGGGCCGACACACAAACTGGAAAATCCACGCAAGACCATAGAGCCGCTACTGCCCTATGCCGATGCGCTCGGCGTTACCAGGGGTGTGCTTCGCACTTCGGTTGATCCGAGAGCCGATATACCTATTCTTTTGAGGGTTTCGGGTGGATCCAGCATCCTCAAAGAGGATTTGAGCGATGAAGAGATCACTACTTCAATAAAGGACGCCCTCAGACTGAACGTATCAGCGGTTGCGCTTTCCATTTTCGTCGGTAGCAGTCATGAGAAGCAGTCGCTCATCAACCTCTCAAAACTGGTGGATGAAGGGGAGGAGTATGGAATGCCGGTCATGGCCATCACCGCAGTTGGCAAGGAACTCGAAAAGCGCGACGCAAAATACCTTGCTCTCGCATGCAGACTGGCGGCTGAAATCGGGGTGCAGATGGTGAAGACATATTACTGTGAGGACTTCACCAGGGTTGTTGACGGCTCTCCGGTGCCCCTTGTGGTTGCCGGAGGACCCAAACTCAACTCAGTGGAAGATGTGTTCAATCTGGTTCACAATGCACTCGAGGATGGAGCGGTGGGAGTGGACATGGGCAGGAACATATGGCAGAACGAGAACCCCGTTGCCGTGATAAAGGCGATAAGGGCTATTACGCACGAAAATGCAAATGCAAAGGAAGCTCTTCAGATATTTGAGACTGAGAAGACTGACAAAGCTAAACGAGTGGCTAACCCGGCCCGTTTATAACCCCAATAATGGCCCATGGGTGATTCATCCCGTATCCGAACAGCATTGACGGTCTGTTTCTGCATATCACTCCGGCTCGGACAATGCCATGGCCATCGCCTATATTGCAAAAGGGCTGAGGAGGGACTCACCCCTGCCTTCCGTTGAAAATTGTGAAATGGGGCAGCAACCACCCTTGTGCGCAACTCAACGGAAGAGCGGCCGGCTGAAGTGTCTTCGGAGGAAGTTTTAAGCTGAAGTCATTATACCAGTGCGGATTAGCAATATTGCTCCCGTAGTGTAGCGGCCAATCATCTAAGCCTCTCGAGCTTGGGACTCGGGTTCAAATCCCGACGGGAGCATTTTACATTTCGTTCCAGATAATTTCCTATTCAGACACAGCCTCATAATAGATATCCCTGTGTCATCCCTGTGTCGCCAGAAATAGTGGTGAGTGCTCACTTCTTCCATTCGCTCCCCAGAACAATATCTTTTGTCAGAGCCAGAGCGAATAATATCGCAAGAATGATTGCAATATCAAGAAAGAAACCCATGGAATTTTGATATTGTGATATGAAGCGAGAAGGCACAAATCCATGCTTTTCGATATCATAGAAGATGCCGTAAAATAACAGATCAAGAATTAGAATGCTGAATACAAACCCCGTGATCGGTGAGATTTTCATAAGCCTCTAAAACTGCCCCCAGAAATCCTGCTTCCGTGCATTATCCTCTTGTAGGTGGCGTTCACCCTCTCGTCTTGCCTTCCTGCT
>JAGVSJ010000029.1 GCA_019720975.1 Candidatus Sysuiplasma superficiale | reverse complement strand
GAGTCCTGCTGCCGGTTATGACAGTGCACCGCTTCCGGTATCCAAGTTCTTCCATCACTGAGGGAAGCTTCCTCAATACATTGTGCCCCGCAAGCACCTGCCTCGGGAAAACCATTGCCTTGGATTTGGTAAACTGTTCGGCGATTGCTGCCTTCCTGTTTCTCCTCAAAGCCAAAAGCTTACCCCGAGGTGTAATTCCTGAAATGTGCGTCTATCCTTGAAGCAAGTTCGAAGTCAAGAAGGCTTATGCCGCTAGAAACGGTGCCGTCCGGATTCCGTATCTTGTGCGTTGTCAGCCTGAAGGTCACGGTGCTGTACTCGTTGACCATCTCAGGATGATGGTCGATCTTCTCTATCTCCAGCGCGATCCTGACAATGAAGGCGATGGCCTCCTCGAATCCTGCAAATTTGAACGAGCGGCTCAATTTTCCATCCTGAATTCTCCAGCCGTCAAGTGAGGCCAGCTTCTGTGCAATCTCATTTTCGTCGAGTTTCCTGTTCTGCTGCAAATACCTCAGCTCCCATGTCGGAACATTCATCCGTAAAAAGCCGGTTTGACTTCGGTCTTCTCCTCCCTCTTTTCCTTCTCCTGCCTGATGATATCAACGTAAAAGACAGTATTGCAGGGAACAATTCTCACTGTGCCCTTGTCCTTGCCCTCCGATATCCTGACAGCAAGAGCGCTCTCGTCACCGAAGGGCACGTACCCCAGAAACTTTCCCTGCGTTTCGAACTGGGAGTCGGAGCCTGCGGCACTTACTATCCTGTATTCCGAGCCTCTGACAAGAGAGAAACTCTCATTTTCCTCATTCTTCATCTTTCAGCCTCCACTATGCTCTGTATGTGGTCAACTGTTTTCCTGTAGGAATCCATCGCTGCCTGGACGTTTGATTCGGTGAAATTCCAGGCTTTGCTGATGTTTCCATAGCGAATCCTGTATCCCTTCTTCCTCTGTCCGTCCCTTTCAACATAAACCTCTTCCAGTATATCCAGTCCCTTGAGCTTGTTGACATGCCTGTAGACTGTTGCCTTCGTTGCCTCAAGATCGGCTGATATCTCCTCAATGAGCCACGCCCTGTCGGATCTCCTGAGAAAATAGTCCCTGAATATTTTGAAGGGTATGCTGTTTTCAACGTCAGTTGCATCATTTCTGGGGGTGTATCCTGCGGGGAGATAGCCTATCTGCGACAGGAAAATCGAAAGCACTTCGTCAAGATCCGTCAGAGGTGTCAGAGGTGTATTTGAAACAACAGAAATTTCAAAGGACATCTAAAGTTCATATACACCTGAGATATAAAAATTTAATATCGCCCGGGAGTGCGCATTCCGTAAAACTGCCACGGCAGAAAAGCCGGAAGGGTTGAACCTGTCTTCATCATCCAATTATACTGCCATGGAGGTTGTCCAGCCATGCTGAGAATGGCTGTATTTACCATAAAATGCAGTTCGTACAGGGAGATGGTTTCCTTCTACTCGGAAAAACTTGGAATCAGACTCATCAGGGAAGAGGGTGAAAGCGCCCTATTTGATCTCGGAGGAGTCACACTGGAACTGACCGCGGCTGCGGCAGCTGAAGAAAGGCACAAAGTTGAATTTCAGCTGGAGACGGAGGACATAGAACGCGAGGTCGGGGCGCTGCAGTCAAAGGGTGTTTCCTTCGAAGCAGCGGAAGTGGGGATCGGAACGGACGGCAATATTGTCAGGTCAGTGATAGCGGACACATTCTGGGGAAGATATGCGCTCCTGCATGACGTTGATGGTAACAGGCTGCTGATAACCGAACATGACACGCAATGGTACCCTTATCTTCCCTCCGGCCTCAGGAAGTAGACGGGCCGGAGTGTCAGACAAACGGATGACGGGGGGCGCATCGAATCAATGGGCTTATAAATATGAAAGCCATTTACCTCAGACGGGATGCACATTGATGGCAATCAAAGGTAAAGGGGACGAGTGGATATATGTGTATGCGGTGAAATCAGAATCACCGTCCAGAGTCAGGACTGTGAGCATAACAGGGGAGAGTATATTCTGCGACTGCCATGTCTTCGAGAGGCTCGGAACATGCGAACATCTGGACAGAGCGTGGCAGATGCACAGAAGGGAAGAGTCCAGAAACAAATACCGCGGCCTCGAAATGCTCCCGAAGAATGAATGACGGGTGCATGCGCGCCATATGCACCGCGGCAGGAAACAGTTGCAGAATCACATATGCCGGTTTATTGTTTCCCTTATAACGGATTTGGGGACGGCGCCTATTATGGTGTCCACATGCCTGCCCCCCTTGAAAACCAGCAGTGTCGGAATACTCATTATTCCGTATTCCTGCGGAACACCTGCATTGGCATCCACGTCCAGCTTTCCGAATACAACCTTGCCCTTGAGTTCCTTTGCGAGTTCCTCAACGGAAGGAGCGATCATCCTGCACGGCTGACACCATCCTGCCCAGCAATCAACAACAACGAGAGGATACTTCCTGATTACCTCGTGAAAGCTGCTGTCATCCACCACTACCGGTCTGTCCGGAAATCCATTTTCTTGCATTCAATTAACACCTGTGCACAAAAGCTTCTCATTACGTAATTAACCTTTGCGGCATCTTCATCTGTATGAAAGTTTCAGGCCATCCTCTGACCACTCGAACCTTGCCCTCTTCCTGCCTCTGAACAGTCTTTTCTGTATGACGTAGGAGGCAATGAGAGGAAGGCCGATGCTCGCCTCCACATATGCTGTTGCTGTCGTGGCCTTCTTCTGTATTTTCCCCCAGGAACGTGCCTCCTCCAGCGTGCTGCCGCTGAGGCCGCCCCACTGCGGGGAGTCTGTGGTAATCTGCAGGGCATAGCTGTGCCCTTTGATGTCTGTGTTGAAGGCATAGCCTGCCATTACCTCCGCATCGTTGATCCAGTTCTTTGGCGTTCCGCCGCCGATATAAATCACACCTGTCTTCCTTGACTTGAGTATGACCTCAACAATTTCGTAGTTGTCCTTTATAGAGTCGAGAATGAAACGCTCCTTCATACCCCTCTGCCTGAAGTGAAGGAGGGTGAGACCTATGCCTATTGAGCTGTCGTTGAGCGCGGGGCTGAAGACAGGTATACCGCGCCTGTACGCAGAGTAAAGAATTGAGCCGCTGTCATTCAGACGGGCGGACAGGGCTGAAATTACCTCGCGGGATGAATAACACCCCGGCCCCAATCCTTCAATCACGTCCGCCACATACCTGTCCGTCTCCTCGAATTTCAGTTCATCAACATACGTGTCATATATGCGGTCAATGGAGAGATCGCGCAGGACGGTATCATCCGCAAAGGGGCTTCCCATGTAATGCCTGTAACCCCTGGCCTGGTATATGTCCTGGTAGAGCACTGCTCCCGTGGAGACTATTACGTCGACCAGACCGAGCTCTACAAGGTCCCGTATCACCTTCCTTAGACCGGCAGCAATGAGCGGACCGGAAAGACCGAGTATCACTGTCGGTCTGTCGCTGTCAGAGAGCATGTTTTCGTAAACCTCTGCTGCAAGACCGATGTTCCTTGCCTGTATGGAGGCGTGTCTGAATGCATCCACCAGCTCGCCTGTTGTTCGTGTCTTCATGAGATCAAGGCTTTCAACCGGCCTTGACAGAAGCGACTTCCTGGTGATCTTTTCCTTTGCCATGATAACTGAAAGCCGATCCATTTAATTAAATAAAACTGTGGTCCAAAACGGATGGCGGGTGTATGAATCCCTCCGGGGAGATTGTGCAAACAACAACAGAAAGCTAAATAACCGGTGACGCTGAGGTGATCGGCGAGGAAATGCTTGAAGGAGAGAAGGAAAGGCAGCAGTGCCGACAGCGGACATGAGGGCGGTGCAGGAAGATTCAGAAGGATTGTTGAAGCCAGGCTTCCCACCGAATTCGGAAATTTCAGTGTGATAGCATACGAGGACACCGGGAGCGGCAGTGAACACCTTGCGATTGTCCGGGGTGATGTCGAGGGCGGGAAAAATGTGCTTGTGCGTGTCCACTCGGAATGCCTGACAGGGGATGCGCTCGGTTCAAGGAGATGTGACTGCGGCGAGCAGCTCAGGACATCCATGAGGATGCTAGGCAGAAGGAGGAAAGGCGTCCTGCTCTATCTTAGACAGGAGGGAAGGGGCATCGGCCTGATGAACAAGATGATTGCGTATCACATCCAGGATCAGGGGGCGGACACTGTTGAGGCCAATCTCCTTCTCGGCTTTGAACCGGATGAGAGGAGTTACGATGCTGCCGCATACATCCTGAAGGATCTGGGAATACTGTCGGTTGTTCTGCTTACAAACAATCCGGATAAAATAGAGAGCCTCAGGTCTCTAGGGGTGAGAGTTTCGGGAAGGGTTCCGCTTATTGTCGGAGTGAACAGATCAAACATACGTTACATTGTTACCAAAAAAAGGAAGCTCAACCATATGATTGACGAGAACCAGCTGCTGAAGGACGTAAAGAAACGATCGGCATGAAAATGCATCAGATGAACTGCATGACCTCCATGCTGTGCCCGTCAGGCGTCACCTTGGGGAAAACCTTGCTGATTTTTCCCTTTTCGTCAATAATAAACGTGCTCCTCTGCAAACCCATCGAACTCTTCCCGTACATTTTCTTCTCCACGAGAACACCGAATTTCCTGCAGACATCAGATGTGGGGTCGGAGAGAAGCAGGAAATTGAGACCATATTTTGACTTGAATCTTCTGTGGGAGTCCTCACTGTCCCTGCTGATGCCTATGACAACAGCATTCTTCGAAGAAATATTTTCCATGCTGTCCCTGAAACCGCATGCCTCAGTGGTGCATCCGGGTGTGTCATCTTTCGGGTAGAAATATACGACAACCTTTCTGCCCCTGAAGTCGCTTAACGAGTGTTCCTTTCCGTCATCCCCCTTCAATCTGAAGTCCGGCGCCCTGTCTCCCTCTTTCAGCATATCAGGCATATCGGTCAACACGGTAATATAGTTGGTTCTGAAGAAAGCAATTCGCAGGGCGGCTCAATCCATGCAGGAGGAGTGGGTTAAATAGAGGATTCAGCACTTCAGCCAGCAACGGGAATGGCAGAGGACCTGAAAGCACTCACTGTGGAGAAATGGAAGGCGGGCAGGAAAGAGCTGGAAAGCAGGATTAGGGGGAGGATCGCTGACAGCCAGATACAGAAATCCATATACTCAACGAATGCGGGTCTTTTTGAGGAAAGGCCTCTTGCAGTCATCACACCCGAAAATGAGGATGACATAAGGACAATAATTGCGTTCTGCCGGGACAATGGGATACCGGTCACAGCGAGAGGGGCGGGAACAAGCGTGACGGACGCGGCGCTGGGCAGAGGGGTCGTTCTAGACCTCAGCAGAAAGATGAACTCGATAATTTCAGTTGATCTAGAACACAATATTGTGAACGTTCAGGCTGGCATAACGCTTGATCAGCTGAACAGGGAGCTGGCAAAGTATGGCAGGACACTGCCTCTCCGTCCATTCAAGGGAATGCAGTGCACGGCGGGAGGGTGCATTGCCGTAAATGCGGGAGGTATGCTTTCCGGCCGGTTTGGCAGAATCGCAGAAATGGTCGAAACCCTCAGAGTCGTTCTTTCCGACGGAACTGCTGCAGAATGCACAACGGAGCGGGGAGACATAACAAACGAGATCCTGAACATTGCGGCAGGTGCTTCGGGTGCGCAATCCCCCGCCCGCCTCTTCATAGGGTCGGAAGGACAGACAGGAATTATCGTATCGGCTGCACTGCGGATGACCGGCATCATCCCCCCTCTGAAGGTAAGGGCCTATTTCTACAGGTCCCTGAGGGAATGCATCGATTCCGCATTTTCGGGCAAATTTGCAAAAGCCTGGTCCGCAATCTTCATGGATGCTCTTCTCATGTCGGCGCTTGCCTACAGGCTTGACAGTCTGGCAATTCCGAGAGAGGCTGAGGGCTGCATAGTCGCTGTGGGGGAAGGGAATGCGCTTCCCAGGCCGGAAGACAACGGTGCGATGTCATCTCTGGAAATAGCAGTACAGCCTGAAGCGCTGTACTCGGCTGTCACGGACAGCATTCATACGCTGTCGAGACCTGTTCCCAACGGGCGCTATACCGTAATGGTGGAGGGGTTCAGGCTTGGAAAGAACGCTGCCGCATTCTGCAACAGCATAGTCGGAGCAGCAGAAAACAGCAGGACCCAGAAGATACTGTTTGGCGAGTGCCTTTCGGGCACCGTCTATTTCCGTCCTTTTCTGAATATGGCGGAGGAAAATGACAGGCTGAAGCACTCCGCGCTTCTGTCTGAACTCGTTGAAGCGGCAGCCGGCATGGACAGAGGGGCGCAGTGCGAAAATGGCATGGGAATGATGTTATGGAACCAGTTCCAGAGAAACGGCATGCTGCAATTCAAATCACTGCAGGTAGCCAAAACGGTGGTCGACCCGACAGGCATACTGAACCCTTGCAGCCCCTCCTATCAGATCCGGTCATTCCGCGGCAGTGCCAGCGCTGCTGAGCGAGGCAGGAAGAACATGCTGATATGGAACCTCTCCGATATTCAGTCTGTCACAGGGAGGGGTCCGCTTGATTTCGGTGAGGAGACAGATGCGTGCCACGGATGCGGTGAATGCAGGACAATGTCATTCCTGGAAACGCAGTGCCCTGTATACAGGTCAATAGGAGGGGAGATAACATCTCCAAGGGGCATGAACAACCTCATCAGGTCAGTTTACGGAGGTTATCCCGGAAATGGAATCGACAGAACATCTGAAGAATATGCCAAATCGATATATGACTACTGTGTCCAGTGCAAGATGTGCGTTGTGGAATGCCCGAGCAACGTGAACACAGCCAAGGTACTGATGGAGGCACGCGCGAGGTACGTGCGGGATGCGGGAGTGAAGAGCGTACGCAGAGCGTCGAAGTTTTTTTCCGATTATGAATTCTATACCGTTGTGGCGTCAAGTGTTGCGACGCTTTCAAACAGGCTCATACGGTCGAGGAAGGTACGCTCGGTGCTTGAGCATGCCTTCGGTGTGGACAGGAGGAGAAAGATACCGGACTTCGACACACGCACCTTTTCTGAATGGTTCAGGAGGCATGAGAGCCCTCCGGGTCCAAGGGGAAACGTTGTGTATTTTTCAGATATCTTTGCGAATTATTTCGACTCGGCAACGGGCATAGCGACCACAGCTTTGCTGGAGGCAATGGGATATTCAGTCATGTATCCAAGGCAGAGATTCACAGGACTCCCGCTGATATATCTCGGGATGCTCAGGGAGGCGAGGAGATACGTGTTTGACAATGCGAGCTTCCTCTATCCCTACACATCAAAGGGGATCAAAATAGTGTGTTCATCGCCGTCAGCAGTCATGGCACTGAGGCATGACTACCTCAGCGTGCTTGACGATGACAGGGCAAGGGTGCTGTCTACTTCCGTACTTGACATAGCGGAACTCCTCTACAGCTCAGTCGAGCGCAAGGAGTTTGAGCCGGAGATGCATCCCTTCAATGGTGTGATACACTATTTCCCTTCCTGTCATGCGCGGGCGCTCCGGAATGACAGGAAGACGGAAAGGCTTCTCAGGCTCATACCCTCGGAGGGTGTTGATGTCATTGGCGAAGGCTGCTGCGGCGCAGGAGGGAGCTACGGTTTTGCCAAGGAGACATTCTCCATGTCAATGGACATAGGGTCAAGGTTATTCAGGACAATCTCCTCTTCAATAGGGGAAGATGAGCTGGTTGTGACTGAAGGAGAGGAATGCGCACTGCAGATCTACCAGGGGACTGGGAGGAGGGTCGTATCGCCGGTGAAGCTCCTTGCATCCCATCTGCTTCAGGGACACAGCGGAAACGTTCATACCGGAAGGATTCCTGGGAGGAGTCAGTAATGGCGGGGCGGTATAACCGTTCAACGGAACGGTCCGGCGGCCGCCGGCGGTCAGCCGGGCCGAATGGGCGGATAGCGGCATTTATCGACAGGGACAACACGATCATAGAGGATTGCCCCTACTGCAAATCCAGGGATCAGGTCAGGCTGCTGAAGGGTGCGGCGGCGGGGATAAGGAAACTGAATCTGAACGGGATTCTCGCGATAGTGCTCACAAACCAGTCAGGCATAGGAAGAGGATATTTCACCCTGGAACAGATGCAGGAAGTCAACGATGAGATGAGAAGGCAGCTCGGGCTAGAGGGTGCCGCAATAGATGCCATATATTTCTGTCCGCACAGGCCGGAAGACATGTGTTCCTGCAGGAAGCCTGCAACCGGGCTCATCGAGATGGCGAGGAGGGACTTCAACACAACGGACGAGTTTGTGATAGGGGACAGGGAGGAGATAGACGGAGAGATGGCAAGGAGAGCCTCGCTGAAATACGGAATAGTCGGCAGTAAGACACTGCTTGACATTGTGGATGAGATGCTTGTGCTATACCGCAAAGACAGATGAAAGGCGTTTGACGCTCTGACTTCAGTTCCGGCGAAACATTGGGGTAATTAGATTAGCATGTGCATCTTCTCTCATCCATACAGCAGGAGTGCCTGGATTTGGAGGCTAGCATCGTCATCACCGTCAGGAACGAGGCTGATAACATAGCAGATCTGCTCGAAAGCCTGGTGGTGCAGGAGGGTGCGAAGGAGATAATAATCGTTGATTCATACAGCACCGACAGAACACCTGACATTGTCAGGGGTTTCGCGCGTCGGTATCCGGAAATAAAGTTTTACCAGAGGAGCGGCAAGAGGGGGGAAGGGAGGAATTATGGCGTCGAAAGGGCTACAGGAGAATATGTTGTATTCATAGACGGGGACTGCATCGCATCCGAAGGCTGGCTGGGTGAGATGGTTTCCTCCCTCAGGCATTCGGATGTGGCGGCGGGCAAAACAGTATATGTCGGACGCACAGCATATCTCGGTCTCGAACGGGTGGAACTCTACAGAAAAGGGATGGATGTGACATACCCCTCCTGCAACCTTGGCTACAGAAAAAAGGTTTTCAGCGAAATAGGCGGGTTTGACAGCTGGTTCATAACTGCAGAGGATATTGATCTGAACATCAGGGCAGTGGATGCGGGCCACGCGATATCTTACAATGAAAGGGCGGTTGTACGCAGCAGGACGAGGGACAACATATACCAGTTCTCGCGGCAGGCTTTCTGGAACGGCGCGGGAAGGAAACAGCTCACTATGAAACACGGCAGCCTGTGGAGGAACTATAAGCCGCTCGATATGTTCAGGAGAAGGATGAATGCGTACGCAATGCTCAGGGTCGTGATGGCGCTCCTGGGCTATGTCGGTTACAAACTATTCGGCGAAAGAAGGACAGGGCTGTCCGGAGAGCAGGCAGGAGCATGACAGTCAAGAGTTTTGGCTTGAATGCGCGGTGCAGTCGGGTTGAATGGCGAAATGTCGCATAACCCGGTCAAAAACAATTATTAAGCCTGCACACTTCAACCTGATCCAGATCAAGTGAATCATTTGATATCGATTGTTATACCGACGATAAATGAGGAGGACTCCATAGGTTCCGTCATAGACAGGATCAGGGACAGCATGCGTTCTGTCGGCGAACCATACGAGATAATAATTGTTGACACCAATTCCGGCGACAGAACAGTTGATATAGCGAGAAGCAAGGGCTGTGTTGTGATAGAGGAGAGGCAGCGCGGATACGGAAGGGCATACAAGAGCGGCTTTGCGGCTGCAAAGGGGGACAAGCTGGTGACGCTCGATGCTGATGCTTCGTATCCCCCGGAGGCAATACCGTCTCTACTTTCCGTCTTTGAAAAGGAGGGGCTGGATTTCATCACCACAAACAGGTTTTCGTCAATCGACAGGGGCGCAATGAGCAGGACGCACCGCTTCGGCAACTGGATACTCAATGTTGCCACACATATCCTTTTCCGTGTGCGCATCAGTGATTCTCAGAGCGGAATGTGGGTGCTCAGGAAGGATATACTCGACAGGCTGGTTGTCAGGAGCGACGGTTTTCCCTTTTCAGAGGAGATAAAGATCAGGGCTGCAAGGAGTGTCAGGTTCGCTGAAGTCCCCATCCATTTCATGGAGAGGAAAGGGACAAAGAAACTCAGCACCTGGAGGGATGGATGGAATAACCTGAAATTCCTCATAAAACTACGATTTTCGAGAGATATCTGAGTATGGCCGGTGTGCTAGTCCCCTGCTGTTATCGATTGACAATTACGATTATCGTGATAATGCTGTATCTATAAAGCGATTTAAATAGTTATTTAAGTTAAAACGAAATCCATTGGACACACGGGGTCTACCAATGCCAAACATCAAAATCGAAAATGTCGTCGCATCGACTTCTCTCGGCGAAGAGCTGGATCTCCAGGCAATTGCACTGGCGCTCGAAGGCGCTGAGTATGAACCTGAGCAGTTTCCCGGACTGATTTACAGACTCAAGGAGCCGAAGACTGCCACTCTGCTCTTCAGAAGCGGGAAGGTCGTTTGCACGGGTGCCAAGAGCCTTGAGGAAGTCAAGCTTGCAATAAGCAAGGTTTCCAAGCAGATTGAGAAGGCAGGAATCATAATCAAAATAGAGCCGAAGATAGAAGTGCAGAACATAGTCGCATCTTCAGATCTGGGCCAGGAGATCAATCTCAACGCAATTGCTATCAGCCTCGGCCTCGAGAAGGTGGAGTATGAACCTGAGCAGTTTCCCGGGCTTGTCTACAGGCTCGACTCGCCGAAGGTCGTCGTGCTGCTTTTCGGCAGCGGAAAACTGGTATGCACAGGCGCAAGGAAACCCTCTGACGTCGGTGATGCCGTTCAGAAGATAATGGTAGAACTTCAGGGGGCAGGGCTTCTTCATTGAAGCTTCCCGTTTTCGACAACCATGTGCATCTCAGGCGGGAAGGCCGTTTCATCGAGGCCGTGAAGGAGTTCGAGAGGAAGGGAGGAACAGGGATCCTCCTTGTCAATCTTCCGATTCCGTCGGATGCCACTCGTCCTGATTATTTCGACAGCATGTACGCTGAGGCGGAACGATTGCGGGATTCACTGAAGGCATCCACTCACATCAGTGTTGTTCTTGCAATTGGTCCCTATCCGCTGACCCTGCTTGATCTGGCGGAAAGGACGGGACTCGCAAGGGCTGAGGAACTGATGCTGAAGGGCGTGGAAACCGCAGCAGAACACATATCATGCGGGAAGGCTGATGTTCTCGGCGAGGTCGGGAGACCGCACTTTGATGTTCCAGGTGAGGTGATGGAGGCGAGCAACCGCATACTGGATGCATGCATGCGCGAGGCAAGGAACGCCGGATGCGCGGTAGTCCTCCACACGGAGGATCCGACGCCCGGAATGATGGGCGCGCTTGCCCTCATGGCGGACAGAGCGGGAATCAGGCGCGGAATGGTTGTGAAACACCACTGCACGGACCTTGTCCTTGATGAGGAAAACCACGGCATTTTCCCGTCTGTGACGGCATCAAGGGAAAATGTTTTCAGTGCGGCATCAAAGGGGACGCGGTTCATGTTGGAAACGGACTACATTGACGATCCCGCAAGGCCGGGTGCATTCATGGGCATTGGAACTGTACCGAGAAGGGTGAGGGAACTCTCAGAAAGCGGACGCTGCGATGAAAGCGCATTGTGGAAGATTGGTTTTGAGAATCCGGCAACACTTTACGGAAGAGACAGAATTGTTCAGTGGTGGTGAGCAGAGTCGGCTCACTCTATTGAAAAGCACTTCAGTTCACTGCTCCTTTCAATCTCTTCCGTGGTGAGCGATGACACCCGCGCAAACGGATTTCCGGTTCGGCAGAGTTCGATGACCCTGTATACACTTTCAGCCGGGCCGTCAAACACGGCCTCGACACTGCCGTCAGCCAGATTCTTCACCCACCCCTTCACGCCGCAGCTGTCGGCGAAGCTCTTGGCATATGCGCGGAATGAAACACCCTGGACCCTTCCTCGAAAGATCACGTGCAGCCTTATCTCTCCGCCACCCATACGGGAACCACCATGATTGTCTGCAGCCAACATTAAATAATTTGCCGGGCGTGAAAGGGAGCGGCACAGTGATGCGAAGGATTGCACTGAAATTCGGATACGACGGGAGCAGTTTCAACGGATACCAGAGACAGCCTGAAAGGAGGACGGTGGAAGGGGAGATAATAGAGACCCTTGAGGCGGTGGGCGCGATAGAGGATCCGGAGAGTTCGGCATTCCAGAGCGGAAGCCGGACGGATGCAGGAGTCCATGCTCTTGCAAATGCCGTTGCATTCAATACAGACTTCGGGAGCGCCGACCTTCTCAGCGCGCTTAACGCAAAGTGCAGGCACATCCTCTTCCATTCATATCTTGAAGTTCCGGCGACCTTCAATCCAAGAAAGGCTGTCATGCGCCACTACCGGTATCTTCTCCGCGGGAGATATGACAGAGGGAAACTCGAATCGGCGCTGAAGCTGTTTGTTGGAACCAGGGATTTCAGCAATTTTGCAAAGAGCGGCCCGGGAGGCAGGTTCAGGAGCATTGAAAGAGTCGGTATTTCAGAAATCTCGGGCTGGACTGCAATAGACCTTCACGGAAGGAGCTTCCTGCACAACATGGTCAGGAGGATTGTCAGCGCCGCGGTGCTTGCAGCTGAGGGAAAGATAACTGAAGGGGATATTGAAAGCGCACTTAGCGGAGGGCCGGCAAAAAGTTTCGGCCTTGCGCGGCCTGAATTTCTCATACTGATGGACATAGACTACGGAATGAGGTTCAGAAGGGTGCCACTCACAGCCGGTACCCTTGACCTCTGGAAGAAAAGACTATACACGATGATGGCTGTCGAATACCTTTACAGGGAGATGCTTGGTGCCGAAGATGAGGACGAAAGTGATAGCACTCACAGGAACGCCCGGAACAGGGAAGACAACGGTGGCAGCTGAACTCAACAGACTCGGATACGTCACCGTTTCCGTAGACGGGCTCATTGAGGAGCTGGGCATAAGGCGGTCAAGACGGACGGAGGGAGAGGCAATTGAGGTGGATACCGCCGATCTCAGGGAAAAGGCGCTGAAGCACTGGAAGGGATTCGAGGGCGGAACAGTTGTTGTGACAGGGCATCTCTCCCACTTTGCCGGCGCCACCGGGTCGGTCGTTTTGAGATGTCATCCGCAGGTGCTGGAAAAGAGGCTGAGCCGGAGAGGATGGGACAGGGAGAAGATACTTGAAAACGTCAGGGCTGAGGTAATGGATGTAGTGCTGATCGAGGCTGTTGAGAGCACGGGGTGGGTGCAGGAGATAGACAACACGCATTTGGAACCGTCCGGAACAGCCGCGGTTGTCAGCGGAATCATCAAGGGGGAAAAGAATAATTACCCTGTAAAGTCAAGATGGGCCGGCGAGCTGGAAAAATGGTTCTAGACAGGTTGAGGAATTTTTCGGAACGCGCTCTTTCACCGGCTGCCGCAAGGCTGAAAAGGCTTGATCCGAACAGAATCAGCTGGATATCCTTTCTTCTGGCCCTGTTTGCATCGATTCTCATTGCCGGCTCCTCTCCACGGAACATCTATTTCCTTCCGGCGGCTGCCGTGCTCATAGCCGCAAGCGGTGTAATGGACGCACTGGACGGGCTGGTAGCGAGGCTGTCGGGAAAGAGCGGCCCCAGAGGGGATTTCCTGGACCATGTTCTCGACAGGTATTCTGACATTGCACTCATACTTGGCTTCACGCTGAGCTTTTACTCCGGCAGCACCCTTCTCGGGATTTTTGCGCTTGTTGGAATGATGATGACAAGTTATCTCGGCACACAGGCGCAGGCTGTCGGTCTCAGGAGGAACTATGGAGGGATACTCGGAAGGGCGGACAGGCTTCTCTACATGCTCGCAGCCGTGATCCTAGAATTTGTTTTCGGCGGAATCCGATATGGCCCTCATGGCGCGACGCTTCTGTTCCTGACGCCTTTCAACTGGCTTCTTCTCTTCTTCGGCATTGCTGGCAACATCACTGCGGTGTGGAGGGCTCTTTCTTCCTGGAGGGAGATCTGAGGTCCCTGCCCTTTGCGATATAATAGGTCATGGGATGCTTCATCCATTCCTTGTTGCAGAGTGAATCAGGGTTGAAACAGATGCCGTAGGATTTCATTGTGCTGCACTCCGGGACAGAGTATTCGGTTGCGGATATTTTTCCTGTTATATGCTCTATCTGGTACCTGGTAACATCCGCCCTGAAATCAGGGACTGCACTGAATATGTCAAATATCTGCTCGCTGGTCATACCGATTGCGTGAAGAAATGTGACGATGGCAAACCTGCCCATCTGGGGCACATTCTGCGATGTTCTTATCTGGTTGAGTATTGCCTTCATGCATGGAGGATACCTCTTTTCATCTATCTCACCGAGACTGTTCTTCTGAAATTCCTCTTTGAGTCTGCCGACCGCGGTGACGACTTCCGCTATCTCCGCATCAAGAGCCTTTCTTATAGTGTCTGTGTAGGGAGGAAGCTTTTCCGAAAGGTGGTCAGTGACAGCCTGCTCAATTAGCCTGACCAGTTTGTGCTCATCGACGTACACATACCCCTTCCTTATCCTCTGGTACAGAAGCTTCCATTCCGGCGAACGCATCTTTGATGAATATTTCAGGAAGGATGTGAAATGAACGGCATATAAGCCGTCCGTGTCTGTTTCCGCCGCATCGATGCCGAATTCATCGGCAAGTTTGAGCATCAGAGCCCTGTCCCTTCCAATGAGAGCACCTGCCCTCTTCCCCTCCCTGACTGCGAATCTGTTCACGAGAAATCTGTCACCTATCACAGAGCAAATCATCCTCGCGACGGCAAAGGCGAGTATCTCCTGTACGCATTCATCCTCCGTGAGAAGCGGGCTCTCCGGCCATTGCCCATCACCGAGAGAGGACATGACGCGCTCCTTGCCTCTGATTCTTACAAACTCGTAGGAACGGCTGTTGAGCATCCTCTCCATATCAAATCTTTCGGGCATCCGGGATATGACCTCCCGCACTGCAGAGATGTAGGGAAAACGGGCTACTGTCCGGAGGTCAGGCGAATTGGAAAGCATGGCAGGCTGTGTTTAAGTGTTTGCCTGATTAAAAAGCATGTGCAGGGGTGTGCGATAACACAGTGCCAAAGGACGCATCCCGCAACTCGCCGATCTCTAAAGAAGAGTTATCTCAACAGATTCAACGCTCTGGATTCCCGTTACAGACGAAAGTGCGCTC
>JAGVSJ010000028.1 GCA_019720975.1 Candidatus Sysuiplasma superficiale | reverse complement strand
CAGGGTGTCACTTTCAGGCATCCCAACTCGTCGGAATTCCTGTCTCGTGATATTGCAAACGTCAACAAATTTTTTGAATCGAGGAAGGTTAAAGTAAAGAACAGCTCCTCTCTGGTGAAAGAAATAGTGGAGGGAATGCCAGGTGCAGTATCTCAGGATTCCGCGTGACAGGGTCGGCGTTCTACTTGGAAGGGACGGGAGCCTGAAGAGGAAGGTGGAGGAGGAAACAGGTGTATTGATATCTGTCGATTCAGATGAAGGGAACGTCGAAATCGACGGGTCAAAGGCGCCTGACAGGGTGATGGAGCTCAAGGTTGCCTCATATGTCAACGCCATAGGGCGCGGCTTCTCGTCGCAGAGGGCGAGGAGACTGCTGAGTGAGGACGTTTTCCTTGAGATAATGCACATATCCGACTACGTTGGAGGAAGGAAGAACAGGATACTCAGGATGAGGGGAAGGATCATAGGAAGGGGAGGAAGGTCAAGGGAAACACTTGAAAACCTGACTGAAACGATGATAAGCGTGCAGGGAGACACTGTCGCCATAATAGGCGATCCGCTGGAGCTCGAGCTTGCTCGGAGCAGCGTCGATATGCTGCTAAGAGGGAGCGAGCACTCATCTGTCTTCAGATTCCTTGAGAGCAGGCAGCGGGAGCTTAAGCTCAGGGAACTCACATACTCAATCGAACCGGAATGGCCAGAGGAGGAGTGACATTTGAGGGACGCGGGCAACAACGTTGTGTCAGCTCCGGGATCTGCATCCGGTCAATCGTTTATCGCGCATGCGGCTGATACCCTTGCTCCGGATGTCAGGGTGTGCAGGCGGTGCCTGTGCCGCATCACCGGCCATCAGCCGGATACAGTGCCTGCCGATATCGCAGTCACTGTTGTGGAAGCGGAATCCGATGATTGTTTTGTCTGCCGCGGCGTGTTCCGTCAGCTCGACGATGTCTCCATTCTTCCCCTTGAGGAGCTCCGGAAATGGGAGTATGAGACCTTCTGGGTGGGGAGCAGGCTCGAATTCGGGATGCTTTCGAGGGAGAAACAGATTGCTGAGAAACTGCACTGTGAACCGCTGCATACTATCAAGGCAGACGTCAACAGGGAACTTGGGCTCAGGATATCCAGGCATACAGGTAAGATGGCCAGAATGGAGCATCCGGACATGCTCATTGTCATCGATATATCGTTCATGACCTTTCAGCTCGAGCCTTCCCCTCTGTTCATCTACGGGAGATACAGGAAGTTTAAGAGGGGAATACCACAGACCAAATGGCCGTGCAGAAAGTGCCACGGAAAGGGATGCAGCTATTGCGGCAACAGGGGAAAGATGTATGAGACAAGTGTTGAGGAGATTGTTGCGGGACCGGCCATGGCAGCTACGATGGCAGAGTCCCATTCCTTCCACGGCATGGGGAGGGAGGACATAGATGCCGTGATGCTGGGGGAGGGAAGACCGTTCGTTCTTGAACTCTGGAAACCGATGAAGAGATCCATTGACCTTTCGGCTCTCAGGGAAAGGATAAACTCTGAGGGAGAGGGACGGATCGCCGTTTCCTCTCTCAGATATTCTTCGAAGGATGAGGTC
Source organism: Candidatus Sysuiplasma superficiale (assembly GCA_019720975.1). GTDB lineage: Archaea > Thermoplasmatota > Thermoplasmata > Sysuiplasmatales > Sysuiplasmataceae > Sysuiplasma > Sysuiplasma superficiale. Next base: position 14,107 of record JAGVSJ010000028.1, on the reverse strand, counting down.
AGAAGGTTAAAGGAGGAAACACCTGAAAAGAGTTATGTGGTCAGGTTCCGCATCCTTGGTAAAATTAATAAGGAGAAACTTTCTGCAGCGATTGAGGAAATAAGCGGAAAAACGCTCGCCCAGAGGACTCCGGTGAGGGTTGCTCACAGAAGGGCAGACAAGGTAAGAGAGAGGAGGATAATAGAGTGCAGCCTCCTTGAATATGACGGGGATATAGCGTCTGTCCTTGTGAGGGCCCAGTCCGGAACATATATAAAGGAGCTCGTCACAGGGGATGAAGGAAGGACGCAACCAAGCATTTCGGCCGCGCTGAATTCATCGTGCGAGGTAATTTCGCTGGATGTCCTTGATGTTTCAACAGGAGCGGATAAACTGTGGTAAAGTCATCAAAAGGTCTGAGGAGAAGGTCGAGGGGAATACTCAGCAAGAGCCCCAGGGAGCGGGGTATGCCGCCCGTTGCAAGGATAATCCGTGAATTCCAGGAAGGGGAGAGCGTATCCATCCGTATAGAGCCGAGCATACGGAATGGTGCACCGCACATCAGGTTCCAGGGCAGAACGGGAAGGATCGTGGGAAGGCAGGGCCGCTCATACAAGATACTTATCAGTGACGGCGGAAAGGAGAAAGTTATATTATCGGAAGCTGTTCACCTGATGAAAGCGAAGTGAGCAACGTGGCCGATACCAGATACCTGACGCTTGCTGAAGTGAAGCAACTTCTTTCTAAAGAGGAAAGGCAGGGTGACCTCTCTCCGGAACAGAAGGTTGCACTCGAGCATGCGCAGAAATTTGCGAAGCTGGATCTGGAAAGTGTCAGGAAGCTGAGAAAGGAGCTTGGCGAAATGGATATCGGGGGCGAACAGAATATTGTGAAGATAATTGATATTCTCCCCTCCGCTCCCGAGGACGTCAGGCTGATTTTCTCCAAGGAAAGGTTGACGCCTGAAAAGAAGCAGATTGAACAGATTATCGAAACTGTTCGAAAATACATGTAGGCAGGTGTATTCTTTTGGAGGATTATGCCTACATACTTGATTACCTGCCCCAGGGCTCACCTTCTGAAAGGGGTTTCAAGCACGACCCGACGTGCTATGCAATAGGTGCAGAGGAGTTCAAGCTCTTCGAGCTCGTCCCGAAATCAGGCGTTGTTCTTTCGCCGGGGGATAAGGTCTACATAGGGAAGGAGATGCAGCTCAGGCAGCAGGTCATACATGTCAAACGGAGGCTCTCCTATGAGGAGCTCACTTCCAACGGCCAGTCGGAGCTACCCCATGCGATAGAACAGATTGTGAAGGACAATGAGGCAAGATTTGTGAGATTTTTCAACGAGGCCCAGCCCATAACTACCAGACTTCACACTCTCGAACTGCTCCCCGGTCTGGGAAAGAAGAGCATGTGGTCCATAATCGAGGAGCGCAGGAAAGAAAAATTCAAAAGCCTGGAGGACCTCGAAAAGCGGGTTCCTACCATACATCATCCTGCAAAACTGATCGCCAGGCGGATAGTGGACGAACTCTCAAACAAGGACCAGAAATACAGGCTCTTTGTGGCTCGCTGAGATGGTGGTCGGACCATGTCCCTCCGTGAAACCAGACAGGCCCTCATGGAGCTTGGAATCTATCCGTCGAGAAAGCACGGACAAACCTTCCTTGTTGATGAGGAGATAGCAGACAGGGAAGTTGAGAACGCAAAGATAGGAAGGAGAGACAGTGTTCTTGAAATTGGGCCGGGTCTTGGTGTTCTCACCGAGAGGATTTCAGGATCCTGCAGAAAACTTACTGTAATAGAGAGCGACCCAAGACTTGTGCTCTATCTGCGGGAGAAGTTCGGAGATGCTGTGGAGGTCATCGAAGGAGATGCCATGGAAGTGGATCTCCCTCAGTTCGATGTCGCCATTGGGAATCTGCCCTATTCAGTTGCATCGCAGCTGATATTCAGGCTCTCGGATGCAGGCATGAAAAAGGGCCTTTTCATGATACAGCGCGAGATGGCACAGAGGGTTGTTGCACGGCCGTTCACAGCCGAATATTCAAGGATGGGCGCTGTTCTGCAACGTTCCTATTCAATAGATATGCTCTTTGATGTCGGGCACTCCCACTTTTATCCGCAGCCCGATGTCGATTCATCAGTTCTGTTCTTCCGGGCAAGGAAGGGAGTGAAGCGGTGGCCTGAATACGAGAGGGCGGTCACACTGCTCTTTTCACAGAGGAGGAAGACGATAGCATCCATACTCAGAAAGAGGGTCGGATCAGGTTCGATAAATTTCAACTCCATGCCTCACGGTTCGAGGAGAATTGAGGAGCTCACAATAGACGAGATTGAAGAGGTTGTAAAATGGATGCTGAGCGCCGAGACCACGGCAGCGTTGCTGCAAAACGAATAATAGTCGACAAAATCTATGAGGGGAAGGTATGCAGATCGGTATTGTTGGGAAACCGAATGTCGGAAAGAGCACCTTCTTTTCAGCCGCCACGCTGGCAGCTGTGGAGATAGCGCCGTACCCATTCACTACGGTGAAGGCAAACAGGGGTGTCGGTTATGTCAGGAGGCAGTGTCCCGAATCGTTTTTCGGTGTTCACTGCAATCCCAACAATGCAAAGTGTATCGACGGCACAAGATTCATTCCGGTGGAACTTCTCGATGTTGCGGGGCTTGTCCCCGATGCATGGAAGGGAAAGGGGCTGGGAAACGCATTTCTCGATGAGCTTCGGCAGGCTGATGCATTGATTCACGTTATAGACGCCAGCGGTGGAACGGATTCCGACGGTAATCAGGTACCTGTAGGTACGCATGACCCTGTTGAAGACGTCCGTTTCCTTGAGAGAGAACTTACAATGTGGATCAAGAGCATTCTTGACAAGAATTTTCAGAAAACAGCGAAGCGCATACATCTCGAGGGGCTCAAGGTCGAAACGATGCTGCAGGAAAGGCTGAGTGGTCTGGGAATACGGACAGGCGACATATCCTCAGCGCTGAGGGTCAGCGGCCTGGGTGCCGATCCGGTGTACTGGACAGACGACGACCTCCTGCGTCTCTCCGAAGCGATAAGACGGGTAAGCAAGCCGATCCTGATTGCAGCAAACAAATGCGATGTGGCGCCTGAGGAGAATATAAGGAGGCTGCAGTCGCTCGAGGGATACACGGTTGTCAGCTGTTCTGCCGAATATGAACTCGCACTCAGGAAGGCCGACAGGAGCGGTGCGATAACGTACCTGCCGGGCAGCAGGGATTTCATGACAAACTCCGGCAACCTTTCCGCTGCACAGGTCAGGGCGCTGGAGAGGATACGCTCCTTCCTTTCAAGGCAGGACACAGGTGTCCAGAGGGCACTTGAGGAGGCCGCGTTCCGTCTGCTGGATCTGCTTTCTGTCTATCCTGTGGAGGACGAGAACAGGCTCACAAATCATGACGGGATGGTTCTTCCCGATGCCTTTCTTCTCAGAAGAGGCAGCGGTCCGCAGGATCTCGCATACATGATACACAGCGATATAGGGAAGAATTACATAACTGCAATAAACGCGAAGACAAAAAAGCCCGTGGGGCACGATTACGTCCTGAACGATGGCGACGTCATAAAGATAGTGGCAAGAAAGTGACATAGGGCCCGGAAGGAGGGCGTTTTTGCAATCTTCTGAGAAAGGTTATATGACAACAGGTCTTCATACATGATGATGCAGCAGGAAGACAGCTGGGATATCAGGCTACTTACAGCCACATACAAAAGGGGAGAGGGCGACACAATAACAGTTGAGCTTTACGGCAAGACACGCGACGGCAGGTCTGCTGTCGTGAGGTACAGCGGCTTCAGACCCTACTTCCAGATACTCGGCGATGTTGAGAAGGCACGCAGGATTCTTTCCAGGCGGGACGATGTGATCGATATCACTCCAAAGGAGTTCCTGCACCGTGGAGAGAAGGTCAGTGGGGCCGTGGTCACGGTGAAATTTCCCTGGACGGTGCCGGAGTTCAGAAACCTTCTCAAGGGAACTGTCGAAGTGTTCGCCGCTGACATACCGTTTGCACACAGATTCATCTATGATATGGACATAGCTTCTTGCTGCCGTGTCTCTGGAAGGAGGGCAGAGGAGGGCGTCGAGTCAAGGTATCGCTGCGACATCGTGATCGAGGCCGAGCGTTTTGCCGAGACACAAGACTTCATTCCGGATCTTCGGATACTCAGCTTTGACATCGAGACAAGCATCAAGAACAAGAATATATGGTGCATCTGCCTCGCATACAGGCAGAACAACGCTATTGTCACTGAAAAGATAGCGGATAACAGCGAGGCCAGGATGCTCGAATTGTTTTTTGATGCGATTGCCCGTATCGACCCTGATGTCATCACAGGCTACAACATTGACGGTTTCGACATTCCAACAATTGACAGCAGGGCGGATGAGAACCATCTGGCGCGCAAGGCATGGGGAAGGGATGGAGAGGACGTAAGGCAGGTGAGCAACCGCTTCTGGAGATGCAACGGTCGGATAATCGCTGATGCCTGGTGGCACATGAAGAAGCAGTTCCACCCGAAGCAGGAGACACTTAACGCCGTAGCAAAGGAATTGCTCAACGAAGAGAAGCTTGACGTGAACAGACTGAGGATCGATGAGGAATGGAAGGAGAACAGGGAAAGGGTGCTGGATTACTGCGCCAAGGACGCAGAGCTTGCACTCAGGATACTGGAGAAGACGCATGTGCTGACAAAGGGAATGGACATGGCAACGGTATCAAAGCTCCCCCTCGATGATTCTCTGAACAGCGGTGCATCGCAGCTTGTCGACTCGCTGCTCATCCGGGCGGCTGACAGGGAGGGAATAGCAACGCCCATGACCTCCCGTTACCTTGACAGCGAGGAGGACAGGATCGAGGGAGGGTATGTGCACAGTATTGCGCCCGGCCTGTATCACTGGGTAGGTGTGCTTGACTTCAAGAGCATGTATCCTTCTCTGATAATTGCAAAGAACATCTGTTTCACGACGCTCAGCAGTCGCGGCGATATAGTCAGCCCGACCGGAGTGCGATTCCTGTCACCGTCCGTGAGGAAAGGCGTGATACCATCCCTTCTCAGCAGCCTGATGGAACAGAGGGACAGCATAAAGGCCCGGATGAAGCAGTCCTCCGATCCCGCTGAAGTGGAATATCTTGATGGGCTTCAGCAGGCAGTCAAAATACTGATGAATTCCTTCTATGGCGTCCTTGCATCATCCTTCTACCGCTTCACCAACATATCGATAGGCGGCAGCATAACTGCATTTGCGAGGGAAACAACAAAAGGTGTAATTGAACAGCTTGAGAAGGACGGCATTTCCGTAATCTACAGCGATACGGATTCTGTCTTCTTCAAGAGCCCTGTGGAGAACCTTGAGGGAACGATAGAGTTCGGGCAGCGGATAAGCGAACGCTTCTCCAGGCAGGGTGCCACGCTCGAATTCGAGGAGGTTATTGAGCCGCTGTTCTCCCACGGAAAGAAGAAGCGTTACGTTGGCCGCCAGATCTGGCCAGAAGAAGGGCTGATTGTCAGGGGCTATGAGATAAGGAGGACAGATTCCTTTGACTACCAGAGTGAGAGCCTTTCTGCTGTCTTCGAGGAAATACTGAAGGGCAACACCTCCGACGCCGTGAAACTTTCAAAGAAACTGGTGACGGACGTTCTTAACGGGCTGGTGCCCAAGGAAAAGCTCGTCATATCACGGACTTGCAGGCCCTTTTCTGAATACAAGGATGAGAATACGCAGGTCCCTGTCCAGGCGGCAAAGAAGCTGATGGCAATGGGGGAGGAGTTCATTCCGGGCATGAAGGTATCGTGGATTGTGGTGAACAGCAGGAAGACACCGCAGCATGTTGAGCCTTATATCGTCGGCAGGGAGTTTGAATTCACTCCTGATTATGCGTATTATGCCTCAAGGGTTGCGCAGACGCTTTCGAGGGTAACAGAGGTTTTTGGAATGGACGAGGAAAGTCTGCTGAGCGGTTCCAGACAGTCCACGCTCTTTGACGAGGTGAAGGTGGAAAAGGCGATATCAGGAAAGCGTACTGCATCAGGAGTCAGGCTTGAGGATTTCTTCTGAAATCCCGCATCCTTGAAATCATTGGAATGGCTGTAAACCTCCTGCCTCTTTCCACTTAACACGAAATTACATTGCGCCAGGAGCCGTTCAAAGGGCAGATGGGAGATGAGACAGCCCGTAACAAGATATATATAATATAGCCAAATTCGAAACCTGTTCAGTCAAAACGATCATTGCGGTGTGCCAAATGGCGGAGTCTCAAAAAGGAAAGGATGCTGGTTCGGGCCGCGCGAAAAGACGCAGGAAGGCTTCGGAAAACGTGCAGGAGCAGCCCCAGCCCGAGACATCCTCTAAGGCCAAGGTACCGAGGAAGAAAGGCAGGGGCACAGCTGTTGCGGATAAGAAGAAACTTTCCGAGCAGCCTGCGCCTTCAGAACCCTCTGGCCGGGAAGGAGGCGAAGAACCGCTTTCTTCGGTGGGGGACGAGCGGAAAGATGCATCTGAAAGGGGCGGGGACGGGCCAGGAAATGAGCCGATGCCCGCCGTCAAACTCAAATACGGACGCGGTACCAGCATGTATTCGCACATTGGCTCCTTCAGAAAGAGATCGCTTGCAAAGGCACTGGGCGATACCGAATGGGAAAGATTGATAAGGTGGAGAAAAGAGGAAAATTACAAACGGATCGAGCACCCCACCAGGCTTGACAAGGCAAGGGCTCTTGGCTATAAGGCGAAACAGGGCGTTGTGCTTGTCAGGGTCAGGGTCAGGCGCGGCGGTCTAAGGAAGAGAAGGATTGCCAAGGGGAGACGTGCAAAGAGGAAGGGTATTCTGAGAATCACAATGAAGAAGAACACGCAGCGCATGGCGGAGGAGCGCGTTGCACGAAGGTACCCAAACATGGAGGTACTTAATTCCTATCAGGTTGCGCAGGACGGCATGCGCAAATGGTATGAGGTAATACTCGTCGATCCGTACAACCCTTCGGTCCTGAGCGACAGAAACCTCAGCTGGATTTCCAATCAGGCGCACTCGGGCAGGGCCTACAGGGGTCTCACATCGGCAGGAAAGATGGGGAGGGGCCTTAGATGGAAAGGAAAGGGCGTTGAAAAGGTCAGGCCGTCAATCCGCGCCAATGACAGAAAGGGCAAATGATATTCCAGCCCTTTCCACTCCCGTGTTTTCAGCTGCGAATTCTGGACAGGAGCGAGTCCACCTCTTCCCTTTTCATTCCGGCAAGAGGAAAGAATACGGCAAGGCCGTGTTTGTCAATGCCTTCTTCAATTTCAGCCGATTCCCATGGTAATGCAACACCTTCGCATCCATGCTCGACAGCGGTGTGGAACAGATCTCCCTCCTTTTCGATTCTGGCTTCTTCAATCTTTCCGTTCCATTTCCTGAGCACCCCAATGTCCTGATTCTTTGTTGTGCACACTACTGCATCACACCCCCTCCTCATTACGAGCCAGGCGGCAGCCGCATCCCTCTCCTCTCTCATCAGGCAGGCTACCTTTCCCTGAGTTCCCAGCGGCAGTCCGCCCGGCCCTTCTTCGGACGAGGCAAAGATGTAGGCTCCCCTCTCCCTCACCTCTATGTTTATCTCGAGTTCGGGCCTGTCCAGATCCACGGTTACATGCATATCTGAATAGTCCTCCAGGATCCTCCCTCCCGCTGCCCTTGCCACATCCTGACTTGTGAATTTCTGTCCTCCCGACCTCCTGGCGCGTATGGCGAATGTCGTGCCTTCACGTATGTGCTTGGAAGCGAACAGTGATGCCTCGGCGACAATGGATTCCATTTCCGGAGCGGTCTCCACAACTTCGCTGAACGAAACCACTCCAAATGTGTGTGAAATTACCTTCCTTCCAATTTCGCTGTCATCGGTCATCACGAAAATACGGCCTCTGTCATTGGTGACTATGCACTCGCTTCCTGAGGACAGGAAAGAGTATTCTATATTCTCTATCATCCGTCCAATGAATCTTGACCTGATACGCTCGCTCTTGAGGCCCACTTCCGCATATCTCAACAGGAAAAGTGTCATCTGGCCGGTGGTTATGCGTGACATTAATAAAGACACATGCCCGGTGATCGGGGAGTATTGTCATACAACCTGCATTCGGCTTTCGCAGGTCTGCTTCGTGTGTGTCTTGTGCGTGCAGTTGCTTAACAAGTCCAGTTGCCCCGTTGACTTCTCGTCGCGCACGCAAATCCCCGGCCTCCCAGAAATTGCCAGATATGCGGCTGTTGTTCCGACTGTTGTTTTCCATGGATGATGGAGATGTGAATGATTCGCGAGTGCGCTGCAAAGTATATCAAGAGGGAATGCGGATTGAAGGCAATGGTATGTCCCATGTTTCCGTTCAAGTACTTTGAGGAATGCCGTTCATTATCTTCGGCCGACAACCATAAAAGAATGGATGCATGGATAGTAGAGAGACACAATCTGGGAGGCGGAACAGGCCTCTCCCTCCTGAAGGGAAAGAAGGCGCACCTGATATGCCTTCAGTACGGTGATATCGCTTTCAGCAGGTCCAACCGCTACCGTACCGGGTTCTGGATAGGCGGAAGGAAACACATAGCCTCTCTTGAAATGAGGATCAATGGCAAGAGCGCCTATCCACTATTTTCCAAATACGTCAGGAGGCTACCGTACATTTACAGGTCTTTCGGCAGTGTGGAACGTGTAGACCTGATCCCCTATGACAGACCGATGATTGTCATGTTTCTGAATATTTCAGGACACGAAAATGTGCAGATCAGAATACGACCGCTGCACATGACCATGTGGCCATCAAGTGATTCTTCCTCAAATTACGCCTTTGAAAGGCGCGATGACGGAATGGCAATCATAAGTCCGCTGGCGGCCACAAGAATAAAGGTGGATTGCCCAGCTTTCGAAACGGGTGTGGAGGACGGTTCTGCAGTCATCAATATACAGGCATCAGATCGAGCCACAATAGTGATCAGTGACGATGAAATACCGGACAAATATTTTGATATCGGCGGCCATGAATCGTTTCACAATTGGATAACCAACAATTGCATACTCGACACCCCTTCCTTCGATTTCAACAAGTCTTTTCTTTGGGCGAAGCATGACCTTCTTGAGTTTTATTCAGAGACGGAGTGCGGCAACGGTTTTTATGCCGGTTTCCCTGAGTTCTCATGGTTCTTTGGCAGGGACGGCGAATGGATGAGCATGGCGGCGGCGGAATGCTCGCTCGAGTCAATGGCCGAGGAGCACCTGAACATGTTGGAAAATAATTCGCGTAAGGGTAGGATCCCACATGAAATACCGATAGTCGATTTTTCCTCTTCGAATGACAACATCGTCCAAAATTTTACAACAGGTTTTTCATCCATCGACAGCTCACCGCTCTGGGCAATTGCCTGGGAGAGGCTCTCATTATGGTCGAACAGGAGGATTTCAAGGAGGAAGCTGGAAAAAGTCCTGCGGTTCAGTGCTTCCTGCGACGCGGATGGCGATGGTCTAATTGAGAACAGATTTGACCAGGGTTTGATAGGGTGGCCTGAATCATGGGCTGCTGCCAGGAACGGCGCGTGTGTTGATACCAACGCCTGGTGGATTGCATCGCTGAAAGCGTTCAGCAGGCTGACAGGGGATGATTTGCGGTCATATGATAAGGCAAGTAGATGTTACAGACGGCGATTCCTGAAGAGCGGTGAATTTATAGACTCCTTCGACGGAAACAGCCCGAGGAGGATCAAGAACGCCATGCTCGCAGTGCCTGGCATGTATCTCCGCGGAAAGGCGATCAGAGATATTCTCATTTCTCTCGGATTGCCTGACTCAATGACGCCATGGGGGCTTCGATCTATGTCCTCCTTCGAGTCCATGTACGATATGGGGTATCATACTGGCTATGTCTGGCCTCTTCTGACGGGCTGGTATGCAATAGCATGCTACAACAACGGTCTCCGAAATATCGGTTTTTCAGCTCTGTCCACTTTTCCATTTCTGTCATTTTCTTCAAGCGACCCTGGCAGGATCGGGGAGGTCTATCACCCCGAGTCAATGCAGGAAATGGGTCAGTTTGCACAGGGCTGGTCTTCTTCAATCTTCATCCAGGCCGTTGTTGAGGGATTATTCGGAATCCGCGCAGAGCGGCACAATGGGAGAATCACTCTCAGTGCCTCACCCCACAAGCCTCCTGAATGGGATTCGATGTCACTTTCAAGGGTCAAGTTCAGGGGCAATTATTATGACATTGACGCATGAAACAGTTTTTCAGCAAAGAAGGAAGGTCGCCATCTGAGTCAGCATCGGCTCCAGGATACTGCTTCCGAATAATTTCATCTTATTGCTGTCATCCGTCGAAGATTGTTCGGAATTGCTTTATTCATTATTTTTAATAATTTGTTTGATATATGTAGGATCACATTTCAAAAAGCACTAAGAAATAAATATGGCTAATTGGATTCAGTTATCATGGAAGAAGAATATCGTAAAAGACCTGTGGCCTGGATTGCTGCTTTGATTGTTGTGGCCGTCGTCTTTTTTACAGGCGGGTATGTTGCCCATTCGCCTCCACCATCGTCCAGCAGCAAAATTACGGTGACCTTTTACGAGAGCCTTGCACCGAGCGAGTCGAGTTATTTTCAGACTGTTCTGATCCCTCAATTTGAAAAGGCTTACCCTGGTATTTCTGTACAGTTCGTTAATCTGCCCTCGGGCCAGCCGCCTTCTGAAATTCAGACTCTGGTTTCAAGCCATGACGTCGGAGCATCCCTTGTGGGGCTGGATAATCTTGCTGTGGGCGAAGTGATCTACACTTCTGGCGGTGCGGATATAATGAATCTTGCGCCGTACATCAGCAGCCTTCTGCCCTCGGGGCTGATCCCGAGTGCTGTAAAGATGATAAAGTATGAGCAGAACGTATTCCATGCGACATACTTCGTCCCGTTCAGGTCAAACATACCTCTTGTTTGGTACAATAAGACTGCCTTCAGTGAAGCGGGGATAAGTTCACCTCCGTCAAATGACACCCAGCTGCTGCAGGACGCAAAACTGCTTTACCAGAAAACTGGCGTGCAGCCTGTGATGTTCCAGGGATCGGGCCTGACAGGCGGGCACACCGGCGCCAGCACGGGCACTGAACTTTATCAGTGGATGGTTCAATTCGGCGGGAATCCATTCGTTTTGAACGACAGTGGCGACATCAAGGCTTGGGACTACCTGTACAACCTGAGTGCATATTTCAACCCGGATTATACGAACGGGTACTGGGGCAATTATGCCGGACTTGCTAAAGGAACCTACAGCATTCTGGATTACCAGTGGCCGTACATTTACGGTCTTCTCACAAACAAGACATACCGTATGACAAATTCAACTCTCGGCGTTTATCCGGGGCCGACCGGTCCTGTCAACGGCAATCATCTTCTGGGCGGCGATGTTCTTGTCATCCCGAAGGGTGCAACCGACATCACTCAGGTGGTGACACTTGCCAAGTTCCTTCTCGGTGCCCAGGCCCAGAGAGAGACGCTTCTGAACCTTTCATGGGTAGCGGTCAATTCAGCCGCGTACACAAATCTGCCTTCCTCATATTCCGTGGTCGGCCAGGCACTCCAGCAGGCAATAACAACCGGTGTTTTTCTCAGGAATCCGACTCCATGGATTACTTACTGGAATGTTATTGCTAGCAAGGCGTGGGCCCAGATCATAGTTGACCATGCAAATTACACTCAGATACCCGGCATCCTCAGTTCATACAATTCACAGATGTACTCCTATCTCCAGAACAACTATAATGGCACTGTTGCAAGTACATACGAGTCTGGGGGATACCAGCCAATATCGGTTTAAACCCTTTTCTTCACATTTTTGTCTACACGTGCGGGTGCAGGGGGCAGGGAACTGATACGATGGAAGGAGGACTACACAGCATATCTTATGATATTGCCGGCAGTATCATATATTGTGCTGTTTTCCTTTTATCCGTCTCTGGAGGCAATTTACGGCAGTTTTCAGACACCAACCAGGCATTTTGTGCTTGTAAATTATAACGAACTTGTTGGTCTGGGTGTGGACAGGGCAATATACAATACTATCGTCGTCACTGTTTGTGCCCTGGCTCTCCAGTTTACCATTGCACTTGCGATTGCAACAATTCTCACCCGCGAATTCAGGGGGAGATGGTTCTTTCAGGTAAGCTATATAATACCCTTCGGTGTGGCCACCATAGTTTCCGTTTACGTTTTTGGAAACATTTTCGAAATTACCGGAGGATATGCAAATGCAATCCTGAGGGGTTTGGGGCTGCACACACTCGAGTGGACCGAGCACACAAATTACTGGCTGAACGTTCTGACCTTGGTGATAGCGGACAGTTGGAAAAACACGCCGATTGTTGCAATAATACTCGTGTCAGGCATGAGTACGATATCTCCGGATATATATGCAGCAGCCAAGGTTGATGGGGCAGGACCGTTCTCCAGGTTCATCCATATAACAATTCCAAACCTCTCTGGTTATATTGCAATTGCACTGATAATTCGAGGCATCAGTGAATTCAACATTTTCGCAATGGCACTCCTGCTTTTTCCGCATGAGATACTCACAACTCTCGTCTATGGTTTGTTCACGACTACTTTCAACGATTATCTGTCGTACGCGGCCGCGACAGTCCTGCTAGCTTTCATACTGGTGTTTGCCACGATCGTGGTGGTATACAGAAACAGGTCGGTGGCGGGATGAAGTCGCATCTGTCAAACATTCCTCTGTACCTCGCTGTTGTAGTGATTCTACTTTTCACCTATTTCCCCCTCTACGTACTTTTTCTGATAGCCTTTACTCCCTCGACCAGCACAGTTGCAGCTGTCTATCCTTCCCTGTACCCTGCAGGTCTAACTTCCGAGAATCTGGTTGACGCATTCCAAATACCGCAGATAACCCAGGCGCTGTACAAGAGCCTTGAGGTTGCATTCATGGTGGGCGGTATTGCTCTGCTGATAGGTATTCCGGCGGCATACGGTCTGAGCAGGATCAAACCCGGGCTGGCAAACCTGATTTCAAGTACACTCTTTCTTGCAAACATGATGCCTGCTGTCACGATTGCAATACCGATCAGCGTAACATTCCTTAGCATTGGACTAAATGAGACTCCCGTTGCGCTCGCTCTTGCGCAGGAACTTGTTGTACTTCCGCTGACAGTTTTCATGCTTCTCGGCTCATTCCAGTCGTTACCGCGCGACATAATAAATCAGGCGAGAGTCGACGGATGCGGTCTCCTGAGCGCTGTCTATACGGTGATTGTACCTCTCGCAAAATCAGGTGTGGCTGCTGCATTCATACTCTCATGGATGGTTTCATGGGATGAGTTCACATTCGCTGTTTTCCTTTCCCCCATTCATCCCACACTTCCCATACTGATATACATATACATCACAAGAGGATACATACTGGACGCCGCGGCCTTTTCAGTTCTGGTCACATTGCCGGTGGTTTTGCTGGTTATAGTTCTTTCACGATTCCTTCGGGGTGAATTTCTTGCAGGCGGCATCAATGGCTGAAGCCGGGTTCATTGCTGGGCCACCGCTTCATATCCCTTTTCCTCCTTCCCCGCATTTTAAAGACTGTTCAGCGAGGAATTCCCGTCACAGCATTTTATCCCTGAATGCTCTTCATGGTATGTGAGGGACATGAAGGACGGAACACCGAAACTCGAATTAAGGAAGGTTTCTAAAAGATACGGCAAGGTCAACGTTCTGGATGAAATAGATCTTTCAGTCGGGGAGAACGAGTTCTTTGCTGTACTGGGCCCATCAGGTTCAGGTAAATCGACTCTGCTCAAGGTCATCATCGGAGTGGAAGCGCCCGACTCAGGCAGAATATTCATTGACGGAAAGGACGTCACAGACATCCCTCCGAACAAGAGAAATGTGGCAGTTGTATTTCAGAGCTATGCGCTCTATCCTAACATGACTGTCTTCCAAAACATTGCCTTCCCGCTAAAAATGCGCAGATTTACAGAGAAGAGAATTTCTGAGAAGGTACGGGACGCTGCAGAAAGGCTGGGCATAACTGAGATACTTGATAAGAATGTGACCAAAATCAGCGGGGGCCAGAAGCAGAGGAC
>JAGVSJ010000027.1 GCA_019720975.1 Candidatus Sysuiplasma superficiale | reverse complement strand
AGGAACGGCAAGATAACAATTAGGCGTCATCAGGTGTCCTGAAAAAGCCAGTTGCTTTCAAAAACATAAACAATACGTAGACAGAAAGCATTGAGACAGGTATCTCGCAAGAATGGGAAGGACCATTGATGCTTACGATGCACTTCTCAGTAAATCTGCAACCCGCCATAAACGCACCTCCGTAGAACATAACCGGAAGTTCTTTGCCAGTTGCATCGCCTTCCTCTTAACCTCAACCGGTTTTTCAGCAGACTTCCTTTATTCGCTCGGCCACATGACACCGGGTGAGTACAGGAAATCATTTAAGCAGGCCATCAGAAAGGAGACAGTGCGATGAATTACAGAAAAGAAGGCGGATCCAGGGAGACCCAGGCCCTCCCCCCTGGACTCCTCACCATGATCGTAAAGATCAGACTTAAGCACTTCAGCTTTTTCCCTATGCCCTGTGCTTCCATTCTGATACACTTCAAGTGCTTTCAGTGTGAAAGCAAAGGATCTGTTGAAATCTACAGCAAAATATACTCACGTCCTTGCATACAGGAACGTCATTATGGAGCTGCACGAAAGAGGTGTTGAAGAACACCTTTTATTCATAGCAGACTGACCGCTAGGAATGGATTAGTAGATATGGCAGCTGTATCCGAGGGCTGATTTCCTGCACCATACAAGCATCGAGAAAACTTTAAGCACATGTCAGGGTGCAGGATCGCAATGGGATCGATTCCCTCCCTTCAGAGGAGAGTGCAATGAAGATCATCTAGAGAGCCACAAAGGTAAATGGGAGATGATCTCTCAGACGTCTGAAGGGTTTCTATAAATGCACGGATGATATCGGGAAAATGTTACAGAAGAGGTATCCTTGGGTTTGCACAACTCTCGGGACGCTATGAGCTTATTCACCCAGAACTCAAATCAGAAACAGTTGTCAATTTGAAAATTTTCTTTACTACTAACAGACTTATCAGAAAAGCAAGCAGTGAAACGAAAACATCAGTGGTAAATAAGGTTCGTGGAGAAATTTCCCACAGCAGAAAACCCAGCAGGGGAGATACCACGCCTATCACATGGGTAATGAACATCACAGAACTGCTGGCCATCGCCCGCTCCTGGTCCCCGTATTGGTCGTAAACAAAAACTCTATTGCCCGGTGCAAAGAAGTACGCCGTTTCAACAGAAATGACGCCAACCACGAGTGCGAGAATACTATCTGAGGCAGCCAGTACCAGAAATGGTATCAGAACAGAAAGGGGTCTGAACACAAAGAAAAGATATTTTGGAAATCTGTCGGCTAGATAACCACCAGTCAGCGCTGACGCAACAGTTGAAATCTCCGTACCGGCAAAAAGCAGGAAGGTTCTAGCCGTATTTAGCCCCAGTTCAAGTGCGAATGCAGGCAGAAAAACAAGAGATGATCCCCAGCACAGACTTAACAGCACCTGAATAACGATATACTGTCTCAAGAAACCGTCCTTTCTCATTATTCTCTTCAGCACGCTCATCTGAGACAAAACACCTTTCAATGATTGCCTGAAACCTGTCCATTGAGGGCTCTCCAATGCAAGGTGCTTTTGCCCTTTTAAAGAGAATTTTATAATTATTCCTATAATCAGTATGACCGCAGATAATCCTATGTAGAGGGTGGGAAGATAAGTCAGGTTCAGGGCAGCTGAAAAGGTCAGTCCCAGAATCCCTCCGGCAGAAACTGCAACCAGATTGAGCGAGCTGGTTCTTCCTTTCTTTTTGGCATCAGATTCTTCGTACAGTAATAGCCTGACTGGAGCACTTATCATGTTGTATCCTATGGCAAACAGGAATATTCCCGCCACGAGTTCTACTAGCGTGTCGGACAGGCTTATCAGGATTAAGTCTATTCCAAGGATGATGATTCCGTAAATTGCAACTGATTTTCTCCCCCTGCCGTTAATCATAATGCCTGTCGGGAACTCAATCAGGAGCGCTCCGGCCATGGCAGAAGATTGCAGGATGCCCAACAAACTCAGGGGCAAATGTAAGTTGTATAGGCGGAACGGCATAGAAGTCCAGAGTATTGCAGAGGCCAATCCTGATGTCGACAAGGGAGCCAATATACTCAAAAGCTGTCGTCTATTCATATTCGAACCGGAATGGGTTTTTGAAACATTATTTCTGGCCGTGACTCCGTTTCTGCAGTCATTATTAAATCAATAAATGTTTTTATTCTTCCGGTAGAACATTCAATTCCTCAATAAACAATAACATCAACGATTTTCGCTGAAATTGCTGAGACTCTTCTGATACACTGCGGCTGTTATCTGAGAACCACTGCGGAGATTCTGAAACCATCTTCCTGCGATTTTATCCCACCGGAGCAAACCATGCTCAGAATCATGCCCTCTCCCTCTTCCGGAGGGACTGGCACCTTTTCTCATGGATCGAGCGATTCTGAGGCCATTATTTAATGGTTTAGAACCATTATTAGTATGGGTCCGCCCAGATTTGAACTGGGGTCACCAGCTCCCAAAGCTGGAAGGATACCAAACTACCCCACGGACCCGGTCCTTCAGCATCAACTGATGCCATTCTTTATAATTTATGCAGCACTTGCCGTTCTGAACAGGCACACTCGGTTACTGATTTAAATAATATAGAGATGCGTCCTGAAAATGGCATCAGGAAAGAGTGCCGTGATTCACAAGAAAGTTCTTAAGTCTTCTCAACGCCATTCCCCTGTGAGATATGTCATTCTTCATCTGGACACTCATTTCGGCAAATGTCATTTCTCTCCCTTCGGGCACAAAAATAGGGTCAAAACCGAAACCATTTACACCCTTAGGTAGCTCAGATATGTAACCCCGGCATTCCCCCCTGAAGAAATGTTCCTTCCCTTCATGCACCATGCCAAGCACCGTCCTGAATGATGCCCGCCGGTTTCCCTTCCCCTTCAGCAGTGTCAGAATGCCTTCATTCCCTATAGTCCGGAAAGCGTATGAGCTGTACACTCCAGGGAAGCCCCCAAGTGCATCGACAAACAGACCTGAATCATCTATAATGAATGGACCGGGAACAAATGGTTTCAGGTAGTTCAGACCAAATCCGACCACGCTCTCAAGTGTGTCTGCCTGTATTTCCGGGTACTCCCTGTCAATCCTCCTAATTGAGACACCTGTGCCTTCCAGCGCGTCTATAATTTCAAGATACTTCCCTTCATTGGTCGTTATCAGCGTAAGTTCAGCGAGTTTCATCAGACATACCTCGCTCTGGAATCAATCTCCTTTGCCTTCGATATTACCTTCGGATCTCCTCCGGAATCAATGTATCCTTCGACGATTATACCGAATTCATCCTCGAACTCAGGATGAGTTGATCTGTAAACCTCTTTCAGCAGCCTTATGTCCACACCCTTCTCCTCATAGCCGGCAGATCTTGTAGCGAATGAAAAGTCGATAAAATATACTCTCCCACCCTTGTATATTAGGTTTGATGTGGTAAGGTCTCCATGAGCTATACCTGCATTGTGCAGGAGTGCGAGATCGTGACCTATCATGTTTTCGATTCTTGCCCTCAAATCACTGTCTGTCGCATAAAGGAGCCTGCTCACATTTTCTCCGTCAATGTATTCTAGAACCATCAGCCCCTCTTCCTCATCAATATCGTATATCCGCGGAACAGCGATTCCAGCTTCTCGTGCTGCAATGATGCACCTTGCCTCATTGCGTATTCTCTGCACAATCAGGCGCCTGTCGAGACGCCTGTCTCTGTATGATTTTGGCAACCTTCTCTTATAGACAGCAGCTCTTCCGAGAAAGCTGGAAAGGACCACCAGCGCCTCAGCTCCTCGCTTCAATTCGATTTCGTCCATTGACCGCAATTCACCCCAGTGCGGATGATACGTCATCTATGATATCATAAACGTCCTCTATACCCGCAGAAAACCTGACAAGACCTGGGGATATGCCACGTTCAAGCAGTTCCGCTCTTGAAAGCTGCCTGTGAGAAGTGACTGAAGGTATTGTGACAAGCGACTCGACACCGCCGAGGCTTGCAGCCACCTTTGCGATACGGAGTCTCTTCACGAATCTTCTGGCTCGCTCAACGCCGCCTCTGACCTCGAACGATACCATTCCGCCGAACCCTGTCATAAGTCTCCTCGCAATGCCATACCCGGAATGTGATTTGAGTCCCGGATAGAGGACTCGATTCACCCTTCCGTCATCTTCCAGAAATTCGGCGAGATGCATTGCGTTATCGTTCTGCCTCCTCACTCTGAGTTCAAGTGTTTTCATCCCTCTGTCGAGCAGGAAGCCTGCAAACGGATCCATGCTTCCTCCGAGAACGGACTGCATGTTCCTTATTCTGCCCGCCATCTCATTGCTGCCGGCCACCATGCCCGCTATGATATCTGAATGACCCGAAAGATATTTTGTTGCGCTGTGAATTATTATATCCGCACCGAATTTGTGTGGGCGCATGTTCACGGGGGAAGGGAAGGTGTTATCGATGATGGTCGTCAAACCGTGTTCATGGGCAATTGCGAAGATCTTTTCAATGTCGTAGATGTCGAGTGTAGGGTTGGTAGGCGTCTCAACGTAGATAGCTTTCGTATTCTCCCGTATCAGCGAATCAAGGTTCTCTACCTCATCCCGGCTGAAGAATGTTGCTGTATGACCAAGCGAGGGCAGTATCTCTGTGAAAAGGGAGTATGTGCCGCCATACAGATCCCTGACTGAGAGTATATGCCCTCTGCTGCCCATTGTTTCCAGCACTGCTGTTGATATTGCTGCCATTCCGCTGGAAAAGGCGACCGCATCCTCCGTCCCTTCCAGTATACTCAACTTCCTCTCAGCAACGCGAACCGTCGGGTTCATCAGACGGGTGTAAAAGTATGGTGCTTTGTTATCTGTGTAGCGGCCTTCACTGTCTATGGCGTAAGGGTAGTAGAAGGTGGATGTCTGAAAAATCGGTGCGGTTATGGACCCTGTCATATAATCGATCATTTCTCCCCCGTGAACACATGCGGTTGCCGTAGCGCCGCCTTCCTCCTTCAGAGATTTATTCCGTGGCATACAATCCTCGTCTCCATCAATCATGGATTGAATACTTTACAATTTGTGGCTAATCACTCTTCAGGCCCTGTCGCGCATTCCGCCGATTTGGACTGAGACGCACTGTCCAATGGGGAAAAGAGAAAGGTTCATCATCTAACGAAATGGAAGAACAGACATCGATGAAATCAGTCTTGAACATCATATCGCCTTTTTCAGCTGCAAAGGCCAAATCTGCTGTCCTGCAGAGCGCCTCGCTTTCTTCGGATCCTCAGAAATTCGACTGAGATGACAGGTTAGGGACTCTGTGCTCGTATCCCTTTCACTTATGCTTCTGGCTGATGCATTTATCTATTCAACCTGCCATCAGCGTTGATGTGGGAAAGCTCTCGACGGGAAGTGCAAAACTGGACAGGCTGCTTGACGGTGGTTTTGAGCCGTCAACAATTACGTTGCTGTACGGAGAGGGCGGAAGCGGAAAGACAAATATGTGCATGCTTGCCGCAAGGAATTCGGCACTTGCCGGAAACAGGACTGTGTATATAGACACTGAGGGCGTCTCAATGGAAAGGCTGAAGCAGATATGCGGAACGGATTTCGAAAGCATATCCAGGAACATCCTTTTTTCCACACCGTTTGATTTCCATGAACAGACAAAACTGATTGAGAAGGGTATACGCCTGCTTGAAATAAAGGGGAACGTAGGACTAATCATAGTGGACAGCCTGACAATGCTTTTCCGTTCTTACCGTGTCGAGGAGCTGGAAGACAGGAAGGAACTCAGCGATCAGCTTACAATGCTGCTTGCTGCAGCAAGGAGAAGTGACATACCAGTAATCATAACATCCCAGGTTTATACAAATATTGAAAAAGGCATATTCGAGCCCCTGGGCGGACATGTGCTGAATCACACCGCCAAAACAATAATCTTCATTCAGAAAACCGAGAACGGTATGAGAAGGGCAACGCTGATGAAGCACAGGTACCTTAAGGAATCCGAAAGTGTCGAATTCAGAATAACATCCACAGGCATAGAATGAGGCAGGACACCAATACCCTTTTACAGTGTCTTTCAGTTGTCCCGTCTGACGCTGTAATCAATCAGATCAAGGAGAAGGTCCTTCGCTTCGGATGAACGGAGGCCCGATGTCTTTTCCTTTGCCTCCCTTATGTATTCAAGTGCAAAATTCTTGGCATACGAAACAGCACCGCAGCTGTGAAGAAGTTCCACCGCGTCCTGGATCGACTTCTTTGATGCCTTCTGATTTCCAAGTATTGACTGAAATGTTTTCCTTTCATCCCCCTTCAGATGGCTGAATGCATAGACAACCATCAGCGTCCTCTTCCCCTCCTTTATATCGCCCCCGAAGGGCTTTCCAGTCTTATCCTCCTCCCCTTCAAGATCAAGCACATCGTCCCATATCTGGAAGCCGGTTCCCATCAGATAACCCATATCTCCCATAGCCCTTATCACATCCATCGGCGCCCTGGCGACTATTGCCCCCGTCCGTGCAGCGGTGAAGTAGAGCCTTGCTGTCTTCTTGTCCACCATTGTCAGATAGTCCTTGACGGTAATGTCTGTTCTCTTTTCGAATTCCATGTCCATCTGCTGCCCTTCTGCCACCTCCCTGACAGCAAGCGCAGTATCGTTGACGATTATCCGCAGAAGCGCATCATCCACCTGAAGATTGCACAGCTGCTCGAAAGCAAGTGCGAACAATGCATCCCCTGCAATTATGGCGGTCGGAACGTCGAATTTCTTGTGAACAGCAGTTATGCCTCTCCTGAAGTCAGATCTGTCCATTATGTCATCATGCACAAGTGTAAAGTTGTGAAGGAGTTCAAGACCGACACCAAAGGGTATTGTGACATCTCCATCGCCTGAAATTGCCTCCGCGACAAGATAGGAAAGGAGGGGGCGCAGCCTCTTGCCCCCTGCAAGCGGGTAGTGCTTCATTGCCTCCCTCAGCGTCTCGTTTTCACCGACAGCCAGGCTCCTCTCTATCTCCCTGTTGATTTTGGTCTTTCTGCTGCTCAATCTTTCCATCAAACTCATCTAAGATCCACCCGACTTTGAACCGCTAGGCCTCTCTGTGTAATTCTGCCGCAGTTGTGGCAGAAAGCCATTCCCTTGTCATCCCTGTAATAATGCATTTGATACCACTCAGTTCAGATACTCTGGATACACCTGTAAGGAACATAGTGGCCCTTAAACCTTCGATTATCTCATTCAGCTTGTCATTGAGTGCGCTGCGTCCCTTTGATGCGGCACCGATGACAGCGCCTGCAACACCTGCGCACGCAGCGCCCAGACAGATCGCCTTTGCCGCATCAAGACCGTTTCGTATGCCCCCGGTGGCGACAAGAGGCAGTCCCACCTGCGATTCAATGACAGAAACAGGTGTTGGTATTCCCCAGTTCCAGAATGTCCTCCCGAGACTTTCGCCAAGCGGGCTGTGCTTTCTGCGCGCACGGTGATATTCCACGGCTGACCAGCTCGTGCCGCCGAGGCCGCCTACGTCAATCGCTTTCACGCCCGCACTCTTCAGCGAGAGGGCAACCCGGCGGCTTATGCCGCCGCCAGTTTCCTTGGCCATCACGGGCAGTGAGGAGGCAATGCGTGCGATTGCCTCGGTGACACCTTCGGCAGCTCTGTCGCCTTCAGGCTGAACAACCTCCTGTAGGTAATTGAGATGGACTGCTATGAGCCCTGCATCAATCATCTTCATGGCAGCAACCGCATCCTCAATACCATAAGCCCTTTTGCCTCTCTGCTTTATCAACTGAGGGGCACCGATATTTGCTATGATAAGCGGCACGTCATAATCCGAAACCACGCTGTAGGTGGTCCTCATCTCCGGATCCTCGATTGCCGCCCGCTGACTTCCGACACCCATCGGTATCTGAAATTCGGCCGCTGCCTCAGCGAGGGTACGGTTTATATCCTGCGCCTTCTGGAATCCGCCGGTCATCCCTGATATTATTATGGGCGCCGAAATCTTCACGCCCAGGAAGTTTGTTTCCAGCGATATTTCGTCGAAATCAACCTCAGGCAGCGAATTGTGTATCAGAGTGATATCGTCCCAGTAATTGTGATCGGCCCGGACCTTCTCATTGAGCACTATGTCAACGTGCTCTCCCTTCCTTCTTTGAGTTGTTCCGGTTGCAGAGCTTTCAGGCAATTTTTCACTTTCCCAGATTTTGGTAAACAGGCGTTGAACTGTGGAGGGGGATTGGTATGCTTGGAATAAAAGTTTCGTACTGACTTGCTACGATCAAAAACATCCTGCATCACATACATCCGTTTCTCACTCGCTTCCGTCAACGGTGAAAGACCGGTACCTTTCCCTCAGCTCGCTTATGGGAATTAACCCGCCCTCCTGCTCGAAATGCCAGAAGGTCCAGCCGTTGCATTCGTGCTTTCCGGTAAGTATGGCACCAAGTCTGTGTATGCTCCCGACGGTATTTCCTGACACCAGAGAACCGTCCGGATACACTGTTGCCGAAAGACTCCTGTCCTGAGAATATACGACTGTTCCAGCCGGCAGCAGTCCGCATGAAACAATGCTTCCGAACGGTATCCTCTTCTCCCTTCTCTCAACAGGCTGATGAAGAAGCTGTTCCGAAAGCACCTCGATGTTTGACAGACGATCTCTTGTAATTCGGACATAATCGCGGCTGCTTTCTATACCTATGTAATTTCTTCCAAGTGCTTTGGCGACTGCAAGAGATGTTCCTGTGCCTGCAAACGGGTCCAGAAGCGTGTCTCCGGCGGAGGAAGAGGAAAGCAGAACCCGCCTGAGAAGTTCGACAGGCTTCTGCGTGGAATGCACCTTCTTTCCGTTAACCCTGATCCTCTCTTTTCCGGAGCATATTGGTATCTCCCAGTCGCTCCTCATCTGAAGACCGCAGTTGAACGCCTTCATAGATCTGTAGTTGAACCTGTAACGTGAGTCCCTGCTGCGTGCGGCAAATATCAGCGTCTCGTGTGCATTTGTAAATCGTGTCCCCTTGAAGTTTGGCATCGGGTTGGTCTTTATCCACACCACATCATTTATTATCCAGTATCCCGTGTCCTGCATTATTTTTCCTATCCTGAAGATATTGTGGTATGTTCCTATAACCCAGATTGTCCCATCAGGTTTGAGTATGCGCCTGCACTCAGAGAGCCATTTCACCGAAAAGCGATCATACTCTTCAAAACTTTCGAATTTGTCCCATTCATCATTAACAGCATCCACTTTTGTCTGATCCGGTCGCCAGAGCTCTCCACCGAGCTGAAGGTTGTAGGGAGGATCCGCAAAAACAATATCGACAGAGGAAGAAGGGATGGCTGGAAGTACTTCGATAGCATTCCCTTCTATCACACTGTTAATATAACCGCTCAAGTCAGACCCATGGTCCATGGTTGTAAGTCACTGGCATTACCATTTGAATACCGATTAAAAATGTTTGCATGAACAATTATGAATGACGAAACAAAATTAACAAAATTATATTGTTAAATTATAAAATCTAAATCCTTAATTAGAATGAATGTATTTGAACGAAAGGGAACTGGTAAAATGAAAGCAAGGGAAAGAAATTACAACAAACAGGTGGATATCAACGCGCTGACACAGAAATTTGTTCAGTACCTGCAGAATGACAGATGGAAGGTGCAGAACAGTACAGACGGACAGAAGGCGATAATACAGGCCCAGAAGGCCGGCATACTGAGAGATCTTGTCACGGCAGACAGGGCACTCACGTTTACATTTGAGAACACACCATCAGGACTCAGAGTGTCTGTTGGAATAGGCAAGTGGCTCAAAAACATAGGCATAATGGCACTCGAGGCAATTTTCCTAAGTGAAATTTTCCTGTTTGTCGACGTTCCGGAGATGCTCTGGACAGAGCATGTGGAAAAGATACTGATAAAGGAACTTGAAGGAATGATAAACTCGATGTAATGCCCATGCATTCGAAGTGATGGGCAGATAGCCGAATAGACAAAGAGATTGTGCCGTCTCAAACTATCCTTGTGCAAATGACCTTTTTACCCAGAAGCGCGTCCCTGAGCCTTCCAGGGCGCAGGCCATTGACCACAACAGTCCTTCCGCTGAAGCTGGAAGAAACGAACAGCGCTTCAAGTTTCCTGCTCATTCCACCGGTGACGTCAAACCTCGAATCATTGTCTGTGCTGACGCTTTCAGACGACGACAGTTCATCTATGAGCTCGACATTACTCCCGTGCTTTGGATTGGAAGTGAACACGCCGTCCACATCCGTGCAGAAAACAGTGACTTCAGGTTTCAGTTCCCGGCTCAAAAATTCCATTATCGTGTCGCCTGACAGTATCGAAAAGGTTCTTCCGGCATCCATTACGGCGTCGCCGAATGATACAGGGATGAGGCCTGCCGAAACAGCATATCTCAGCGGTTCCGCGTCGGTATGCACGATCCTGCCCATGTCGATCCTGAAAATGCTCTCCGGCGGCATGGATATTGCAGGCAGCTTTCCTGACATCATTGTCTCAACAATCATCGCATTCAGCATTCGCATATCGCGCCTGACAACTGAAAATCCGCGCAGCTGTCTCTGATCCCTGAAGCCTTCGGCGATTCTGTACCTCCTCGCGACTATATGCCCGAATGATCCACCTCCGTGAACAATGACTGCCCTGCGCCTGTCATCGCCTTCAAGAAACCTGCGCAGTTCCGATACAAGTCTGGCAGTGTGTGTTCGTGAAAATGAACGGAGACTTGTTTTGTCGGTAACGACACTTCCTCCCAGCTTAACCAGAGCAATGCGCAAATCAGCAGTGGATTTCATGTGCCCCGGTCCATGGCGGGGGAAAGATAAAAAGACAATCCCGTCAGATTGTTGGAAATAAAGCGGCTTGCCGCTGGAACCATGGGTCATGAAAGGTTGAATGCAATGATCCACGATTCCATTAGGATGAACCGAACAGTATTGAATCAGATGCCTGCTTCTCGCAGAAAAGACCAATTAACTACGAACGTTCAACACGGTGACCAAATGGAAGGACAGGGAAGTAACAGGATTTCCTGCATCCGTAGATTTGCCTTTCCCCGACATTATCACGGCAAATCACGCAGATATGGCAATTGACAAAGGTAGCAACGAATGAAAATATTTCTCTTACAATCGGTGATTCGATACGAACGATTCGAATTGGTGGCAAGGTAGCGTGTAAAAGACTTGCAACTGTGTCAGACTCAACGCACCTTTGGGCATTGAAACGCAAGGACATTGGCACAACGCTTTTCCACTGGATAGGGATGGAATGGAACCATCCCTTCTTGCTCCTCAACTTATCGGCTTGCCAATGAATCCCGGCACTTCCCCTCATCTGCTCCTGGAACTGCAGGGATCCTTACTTCTTCCTCCGGGTTCCTCTTCATCTGTTCAGTTGAAGAGTCCTTTGAGCGCACAGACACTGTGCATTCGTTCCTTGACATGCCGATAGCTTCTTACACATCCATATCCATGTGCTCAATGCAACATGCACTTCAGCCCACTCCTGCACTGAATTGGAGCCGTTCTCCGCATCTCCAGTGGTTGGGGCTTGTGCCCCCTGTACCGTTCCTGAAGAGAGCGATGGCAGGTGTTCCTGTCCGTTCGGCATCGTAATCAATCGAATACAATCCGGACATCAATGAAATCAGAAGCAAACCACCGCCATTCCAAATCTTAAAATATCACGGCGATTAAACATTCAGATGCGGAAAATTAATCACCGGACAAATGTCCGTTCAAATCAGAGAGAGCAGATTTTAATGTACAGAAAGGAAATAATTACACCGGACGAAAGAGAAAAGCTGCTTGAAAACATAGGCATGAACCTTCCATACGGCCTCAAATCCAACATATCAGGTGTCTGCATAAAACTGAATACAGACATAGACTACTGGGCTGATGAGTGGAGAAGAAACTGGTTTCCCATGCTTCACACAATACATTCGCACGGAAGGCTATTCGTGAGAAACATCGGAGGGGAAGAGACAGTAAAGTATGATCCATTGAGCAACACAGCCTTCCTCCTTGACACCGACTACTACGGTTACGTCAAAAGCGTGGCGCTTGCGATAGCGGGAGATGTCATGGAAGAGAACCACGATATTTACTCAATACATGGTGCCTGCCTTGACGTCGATGGACATGGTGTGTCAATAATTGCCCCTTCCGGGACGGGCAAGACAACCACAGCCTACGGACTGATGCGGCTGAAAAACGTCAGATTCATTGGGGACGACTGGCACTTTTTCAGATTTTTCAACAGCGATGTGATTGCATACGGTTCGGAAAATGAATCATACATAAGGGCTGACGTTGGCGACGTCTGGCATGAGTACGAGAAACTTGTAAAGATTGCTAGGTTTGACAACAAGGACAGGGCTGTCGTCGACATAAGCAGAATAGTCGGCCGTGGCAACATAAGGGACAGCGTCCCTCTCAAACACGTTATTCTCCTCAAGAGAGACACAAGGGACAAGGAACCTGTGAGGAAACTTGATGCGGACGAAGCACTCGACTACCTGGTTAAGAACAGTTTCTGCAATCCGCATTTTCTTGTGGAAAACGAAAGGAAACTCAGGCTCAGGAAGAAAGCCTACGGTAAACTGCTGAAGCACACAGACGTCTATCTTCTAAACACAGTGGAAACTCCGCTGCAGAGTCACATGCGTGTCAGGAAGATACTGGGTCTCCCTAAGAACTCGCCCCTGAGACCTCTATGAGGCATGTCATAAGTCGAAATCAGAGGATCCGGACGCAATTGCGGCCCTGATACTCGATACGCGGCCGAGTTTCCTGACTTCACCGTTGAGAACCGCGAAAACTGTTGCGTCATCCCCTTCCCTTCCGGTCAGATAAGGGCTCTGAAACGTGTGCCAGTCTGAGATGACATCTGTCCCGAGGGAGAACGGACTGAATGCAGGCAGGATGAGCAGCGGGTCCTCTGCGAAATATATGAACGCGGGAAACTTGTAGTATGCGCCGACACTGTCGACAACCCTTATTGCAGGATGCTCGTGTCCTATCACAACAGCCTTCCCCTTTTCTGTTGTTACGACTGTATCGCCATGTGCGAATACGGTGCTTCCGAACCTGACTGATTTGGTGACCTTTATACCGTATTTTGCTGCAATATTCAGGATGTAGTTATCGTGGTTTCCCTTGACTACAACGACATTGCATCTTTCTGTAATAAGGGAGAAGAGCTTCTTGATTTCCAGCCATTCCTGTGAGGTATTGCGGCTGAATTCCTGCTTTATATCGCCGTTGATGAGCACTGTTGATGGTGCATATTCGCGGAGAATGGTTCTTATCCTCTCCTCCTCAATCTTTAGCTGCATTCTTGGCAGATACAGTCCCTCGCTTTCCATGTACACCTCAAAGCCGAGGTGGAGATCCGATATGCAGACAACCTCATATTCAGGCATATAAACGAGGCTGTAGCCACTGATTACCATACCTTCGGGAAGGTTGTATTCCCTGCTCATTCCAAAAGCAATCACGCGCTGCAGATATAATTCTGTAACGGTCGAAAGAGTGATATGCGGCCCACTGCTGCAAAGATTAATCTATCCGTTTAACTGAAACGTCGCTGTGCTGAGGAGATCCTTTATAATTTTCAAGGGCGTTGGAGAAAAGCGGGAGAGGGATCTCTGGAATGCAGGATTTATGGACTGGAATGAACTGCAGCCGGAAATCACACGCTTCAACTCAGATGCCGGTGAAGAGATCGAAAGGGCGGAAGCGAAATACAGGCAGAGGGACGCAGCCTATTTTGCATCATTGCTGCGTCCATGTGAGAGATGGCGCCTACTGTCCGATTTCAGGGATGAAACAGCTTTCATTGATGTGGAACTTGACGGTGCGAATCGCTATTCCAGACCGGCGATGGTCGGAATAATGCGTAATGGGAGATATACGTGCCTCGTCAGCGGAGTGGATCTCGACAGGGATGAACTTTCGCGCAGGTTGCACGGTGCGAAGCTCCTTGTCTGCTACAACGGGCAGAGGCACGATATACACTTCCTGCACCTTATCCTGCCGAGGATAGAGAACGGTTTTGCCGTGATCGACCTTCTCCCTGTGTGCAGGAAACTCGGACTGAACGGAGGGCTCAAAAGGGTTGAGCGGCTTGCTGGCATTGAGCGCGAACGTTTTGTGGAACTTGCTGCCGGCAGAAACGCTGTCAGATACTGGAAAGAGTGGAAAAGGACTGGCCGTAAAGCCTTTCTAAATATACTTATGAGATATAACAGGGAAGACACATGCAACCTTGAGCCGCTGGCGCGCGAAGCTGAGAGGATGATGCTTTCAAAGATGACTGAAGGAATCTAGATGGACAACAAACAGAAGCTATTCATAGACGAGTCCAGGCGTATTGCTAAGGTCATAAGGGATGCCAGTGAGATAGCCATCTTCACGCACATCGATGCCGATGGCATCACTTCCGGCTCCATAGCATATCAGGTCGCATTGAGACTTGGCATTCGTGCTGAGATAAACTTCCTGAAGAAGCTCGATGACGCTGCTGTAGAAACAATAAGATCAAGGAAGGATTGCCTCATATGGATGAACGACCTCGGCTCCGGGTATATTTCGAGATTCTCAGGGTTGAAAATGGTGATCGCGGACCACCATGAACCGGAGATAGAAAATCCGATCCTGACTGAAAACGGCAGGACAAGGCTTGCCGAAAGCAGCATATGCCATCTCAACGCACACCTGTTCGGTATAGAAGGCTCGACTGAAATTTCATCCTCCACCACATCATACTTCATAGCCAGATCTGTTGATAATAGGAACAAGGACCTTTCAGCTATTGCGCTTGTGGGCGCAATTGGTGATTTACAGGATTCGAGGTTTGGCAAGCTCACGGGAATGAACAGGCTTGTGCTTGAGGATGCGCTGTCCGAAGGCTGTGTCAGCGTGATAAGGGACACAAAATTCTATGGCAAGGAGACACGCCCGCTCAGCAAACTGCTCGAATATTCCGTTGACCCTCAGATTCCGGGCGTATCGAGCGATCCCGGAGCGGCATCAAGACTTCTTGAATCGCTGGGAATTGACTACAGGGTTCAGGGAAGGGAGAAGACATGGAGGGAAACAGACATTGATGACAGGAGAAAGATAGTCTCATTCATAGTCCAGAAGATGATTTCAGAGGGGATTCCTGCAGAACAGATAAACTCGATAGTCGGGGAAACCTATCTCATAAGAGACCCGAGGGCTGAAGAAGATGACAGGATGCCCTCAGACGCGAAGGAGTTTGCAACACTGATAAACGCATGCGGCAGGTATGAAAAATATGATACCGGCCTCAATCTCTGTCTGGGAAGGAGGGGTGAAGTTCTGGACAGCGCACTCTCCCTGCTCGACGAACACAGAAGAAATGTCGCGAACACAATCAGGATGGTGAAACTGGAAGGTCTCGGGCAGATGTCGACGCTCCAGTATTTCCACACAACAGACAGGGCTCCGGATTCAATCGTCGGCACCATAGCCGGCATACTGATGAAATCGAAGGATGTGAATGAGGCAAAGGTCGTTGTCGGTTTCGCTTATTCTGAAGGGAAGGTAAAGGTTTCCTGCAGGGGCAATACCGAGCTTGTGGGGATAGGACTGAACCTCGCGGAGGCGGTAAGAATCGCTGCGGAAAGTGTGGGAGGAATAGGAGGCGGGCACAGTATTGCCGCAGGTGCCACCATTGATGTGGGACAGGAACAGAATTTTCTTAACTCTCTTGACAGGCAGATAGCGCAGCAGCTGCGGGCTGAAAGTGCTGCTCCGATCAGTGCAAATTCATCTTCGCCCCAGGAGCCAAAGCAATAATGCCTTCTCCGTGTGCAGCCTGTTTTCTGCCTGGTCCATGACAGCACTCCTCTCGCCATCCAGCACTTCGTCCGTAATCTCCATTCCCCTGTGCGCTGGAAGACAGTGCATGACGATAGACCTTCTGTCCGACAGTGACAGGAGGGAAGAATTGATCTGATAGCGCTGAAAGAGCTTTTCCTTCTCCTCCCT
>JAGVSJ010000026.1 GCA_019720975.1 Candidatus Sysuiplasma superficiale | reverse complement strand
GAAACAACAGACAGGATAAGGGCATTGCTAGAAATCGTCTAAAATATCTCTCAGAATTGTTCAAAACCTATTTGAGTGTGGACCCAGCGGGATTTGAACCCGCGGCCTCCTGCTGTTCTGTCCCTGATGCATTCACATTCAGGGTTGCAAAGCAGGCGATCTTCCGGGCTGATCTATGGGCCCGCGCGCGATGAGAATTTTGTCGACGCTTATATATGTTTCATAAGGGTTTACGCTTCATGCACTCAGTGGTTCGCGGCGCAATGTGTCCGATAATGGAGGATAGTTGAAACATGTACGCTCCCTCTCTGCGGAAGCCTGCCAATGCTTCCGATCATTCCGGCAGAGGAAAGGATCTGGCTGAGGCATTTGGATGGGGGCTGATATCCGTCACGCCTCTGAACATTTTCATCTTCCTCTATTATTATGTTTTTCTTGGGATCGGCAGTCCGGAAATGATGCTTTATTCAGCTTACCTCCTTTCCGCTTCGCTGTCTGTCACGATCATAGGGATGGTGCTGGTGATAGAGAAGCATGCGTTTCTACAGGCCAGCAGAATCAAGTCAAGTGCTGTCCGCAAGAGAGCGAATATCTGCACGGTATGCGGCGCTCTGGTGGCCTCCGACAGAGTTGAATGTCCGGTGTGCAGCTCAAAACTGCTCAAAACCTGCATCTCATGCAATCTCATAATGAACGTAGGCGAAAGCCGGTGTCCCAGATGCCACAGACCTGTCTGAGACTACCTCTTCCTGATTACTGTTATTACGTATATGACAACTGCTATGATTATTACGTCAGCGATAATGAATATTGTCAGATATGGAACCGGGCTGACCTGGGAGACCAGATTGAAAACAACAGGCTTCGAAGATATGGGCGGTGCCGTGCTGTTGATATTCAGAACAGCGTTCATTGAATACTGTCCCTTCGTGAAAGCAGAGGATGGCTGGAAATTGACAGAAACCTGGTAACTCACGTAACCTGTCGTCCCTCCGTAGCCATATATGTTGGTTGCGCTGCCGTTGTGGAACACCACACCTGTGACAAAACCGCCGGTTGTTATGATCGTGCCGGTCCCGTTGAACTGCGCACTGGCGACACTCGCGCCGCTGGACTTGAAAACAGAAACGGTGATGGTTGACGAATAGGCGATCTTGGTGATGCCCTGCAGGTTGATCGTCACGTAGAATGAATATGTCTTTCCCAGAACCATTGTGGAAGGTAGATTGTTGAGCGCAACCGTCTGCGCTCCGCCCGGAGGAACGGCAAACTGAATGACAAGAACGGCAATTATTGCAGTTACGGCAATTGCTATTATCCCTTTCTTGACACCCGGGGTCAACTCTAACTCTCCTCTATTATTCCGAAGACCGGTGAGTTATTGCGCTCAGATATATATAATTCCTATGTGAGAGAAGGTGCACCGGAAGTATTGCCCTTTCAGCCCTGCTTTTCATTAAGAAACCATTTTATCCATGTCAGCCAATGTGGTGTCCGGGGTGAGGATGTGCTCCAGGAAGCATCTGAACTGATAGGAAGACAGTGTTACACAAACATGGGAATGTATCTGGGGAGCGTTACGAATCTGGTTATAGACGTCGAGGGCGCGAAGATAGACGGCATTTTTATTTCAGACACCAATCCGCTTCTTGTCGAGGGAAGCCAGGCTGTGAACGTTCCGTACAGGTGGATAGGAAACGTGGGCGACATCATTCTGCTGAAATATTTTCCGCCTGAGGGTGTGGGCAGGAAATAAGGACCGGCTACACTGTCTTTTCCTTATCTGTTCCAATCACATGCTTCCCTCGCGGCGATGGGATTATCCTAAGTTTTCCCGATGTTTCGGATCTCTCCCAAGCCCTGTCAAGGAGCCTGTCGAGGAATATTGCTAGTGCAGAAACCTCCGAGTGGGGCTGATTGCCCACCGACACGTTGAAATCAGCCATTGCGTAGACATCAGCAGGCACCTTCTCCGCCCCTACGATCACCAATATGTCGCCGTCTCTCTTCAGCTTCTCCACAGCATCGGGCAGCTTCTCTCCGTACATTGTGAGGTGTACAGTCTGTCCGTCGAACCCCCTTATTGCCCCCTTCCAGTCGGGCCTGAACACTACGGAGAAATCCCCGCCGAAGTTCTCATTTACCTTTCTGATTCGCTCCTCTATGCCGCTGTCCTTCACGGTCAGCATCATTGATGAAGCTCCGAAGGCCCTCGCAACAAGTGCCACGTGGGTCGTTATTCTCTTGTCCCTTTCAGGCCTGTGCCCAAGCCTGAGGACGACGATCTTCCTGCCTGCATCAGAGCCCATGAGCTACCCGTCACAGCTCCTCTTTCAGCTTTTCGACCCTGTGTCCGCGCAGATCGAGTTTAACAGACCGCTTCACAATGCTCTTTAGCATCGTGGATGTCATTCCAAGGCTCTCCGCAACGTCGCCTGCAAACTTGCCCTCCTCCCCTATTTCCTCCAGTATCCTCTTCTCGATTTTCCTGAACTCAGCTTCAGGCATCATCGCTATGGAAAGGACATCGCTTATCTCATATACAGGCCACGTGACGCTTATGTGGAATGAAGAATAATATGTATGATAGGCCTTCTCCGGCTGCGGCGACTTGGAGGAGGACTGCCAGCGCGTTTCCACGAGTTTCATTTTTTCCAGGAATTTGAGCGCTTCTCTTCCTTCCTTCCCGTACTTGTCCTCTATCTCCTTTGCCGTTCTCCATTCAAGTGTGACCTCCTTCAGCACCTGTCTCTTTGCCTCTGTATCCACTGCCCTGAGCATCGGGACAAGGTCTGACGGTTCGTTGATGACCTTCATTCGGTTCATATCAACCACTATCAGCTTCATTCCTATAAATCGGTATTGTGCATTATGGGGCATGCGCCCCCGCATTTCAGCTTCAGATCAGCAGGCGGGTTATCAGCATGCATGCTGCAGGAAGGACGCTCATCAGAAAGTCGTCGTCTATGGATCTGAACTTCAGCTTCTCGGAAAGCCATGACACAGTGGAGCCCGTGAAACCCATGGAGAATGGTATGGTTATGGGAACATAATGGAAAAACAGCACTGCGGTGAACAGTATGAATGATATCGGCCAGATGACGTTTGCCAGCCTCTCGCGCCCGATCCTTCTCAGCTCTCCCGCCAGCGGATCCATGAACGCCATTCCCATGAAACTCGCAAGAGCGATCGCAAACGGAAAGAAAAGTACGACCATGCATATGCCCATGAAGGCCCACGAGAAACTGCTCAGTCCATAGTATTCATGCTGCCTCAGCCCCGCTATCCTGATGTTCAGCTGCAGCCTCACTGATTCGAATGCAAGTATCACCATGAGGAGCGCTATGAGTGCTTCATGCTTCGGCAACCCGGGTAATATATAATGCGGAATATAGTAATAACTGACACCAAGGACCGCCAGCATGTGAACAATCCTTCTGGCCGCTCTGTCTCTGTCCACATGGCTTCATTTTGACTGCGCTGATAAACCTTTGTCCGTAATTCTCTGTACCGGCTGTCAGTGTGAGAAACTGATGTGCCTGCGGAACCACGGAAACGTTAGCGTTATAATCAATGACATTATCTGTAATGTTGCGAGCAGGAAACACGTTTGGGGAGATGTTGAATGAAGATATGCGTGAACACACAGACGCCGCTTGTACGATTCAGGGTGTCCGCACCGGACCTGGTGGAAAAATACGGTTCACTGCCGGACATAGTCAGCCTGGAAATGCTCATAGAAGGAGAGGACTATGCCTACTCCCCGGGCGGTGTCACCGCAATGGTATATCCCCTCCTCAGGAAAATGAGATCCTCCGGCTTGATCGAGGAGGCAATGTGGGTGGCACTCTCTCCCGAGTCTCCGATTGAGATAAAGGGGGATGGCATAACATTTGTAAACATCGACCTGACGAGAAGCGATGCTGAGCGTTACGTGAGGTTCAAGGACAAGCTCTGGAATGAGATACACGGGATTGAAAGGATGAGTTTCAATCCGGCCGAATATCTCTCCTTCAACGTTTACAGCTGGAAAACGGCGGACGTGCTGCTGCAGAATATTCAGAACTATGATATATTCTACATACACGATTTCCAGCAGCTTCAGATCGGGAACTTCGTCGGTCCGTTCGCACCCGCCGTCTACAGATGGCACATACCGGCCAATTTCGACAGCGTCTCCGAGAGAATAAGGAAGTTTGTTATAAGAAACATGGAGGCATACGATGCTCTCATTGTCAGCACAAAGAAGGATCTTGAGGCACTATTTCGCTCGGGTTACAGGGGAATAGCGTATCAGGTCTACCCGTACATCGACGAATCGGAATGGTTTGCTCCGACAGCTGCCGAGATAAGCGAATTCAGGAGACGCACGGGGCTGAATGACGGGGACAGGTTCTTCTTGATTGTTGCCAGGATGGATCCGATAAAGGGGCAGGATGTTGCCATACGCGCCATGAAGCTCATCCATCAGAGTTTCCCGGAAATGAAGCTGGTTCTTGTCGGAAACGGAAGCTTTTCCGGAAGCTCAACCGGCGGCCTCGGCTCTTCGAAGGCCAGCAACTGGCGCAAAACACTCACAAAGCTCATATCAGATCTCCACCTCGAGAATAATGTTGTGCTTGCAGGCCATATGGACGACAGCATGCTGCGTGCCGCCTACAGCCAGTGCGAGTGCCTCATACTGCCATCAAAGGCAGAAGGGTTCGGTCTTGTGACAATCGAGGCATGGACGATGCACAGGCCGGTGATAGTGAGCAGCGGCGCAGGCTCGTCTGAGCTTGTCGTGGAGGGGATCAACGGCTACACATTCCCTGCGGGCAGCGACGCAGTTCTCGCTGAAAGGATGCGCGACTTGCTGCAGGGTGACAGAACAGAGGAAATGGGAAATCTCGGATTTGAGACAGCAAAGCAGTGTTACGTGGACAGTGCTATTAAGAAGCTCATGCCCATATTCGAAAAGGCAATGTCGTCATACTGATTGAGAAGCCCTTGCAGGCAGGAGCCAGCGTTGCCTATCTTGCAGCGAGTATCCTGTCAATCAGGCTTGAAACACCCCGGCCCCCGGCCTCCCCTGCGTTGAAATCGGCAAGCCTCTTTATCTCATCGACCGAGTTTGTGAGCGCGGCCTTTATGAAGGGGCCGCGGTAAAGGGAAAGATCGTTCTCACCATCACCCACAACCAATGTTTCATCCGGCCGTATTCCCAGTCCCCTCAGCGCATGCAGGAGTCCGACGTCCTTGTCCACGTCATCCGGAAGCACCATTCCGGAGTCCAGGTTTCTCACTATCTTTGCAATACCGCCCATTGTGCTGACAGCTTCTTCAGCCTCCCGCATGTATCCCTTCTGTATGTACGAAATCACCTGGCCCCTGGCAAAATGAACATGTCTTTCCTTGAGCATCTCAGCAATCCTCTTTCCCTTCATTTCCGAGAGCTTTTCCACATGACCCCCGTTCACTATCACAGCACCATTTTCGGCAACGAGTGCATCCACCCTGCTGAAACGTGCGCTCATGTTAAGCATGAAAGGCAGCCCTCTCCCGGAAACTATTATTATCCTGATCCCTGCAGCTGCGGCCCTGTCCACCGCCTCAACGGTATCGAGCCTCAGGTTGAGTTCCAGGTCTGTCAGCGTCCTGTCGTAGTCTGTGGCTATTGCCCTCACTCTGCCGGCAACACCATCATCGATAAACTCTGCGTTCATCCTGTTTCAGCCTACTTTCGCCTGTTCTTATCCTTTGCCATGTATTCAAGCACCTTCCTCGATATTCTGCCTCTCCCGGATGCCTTGTTTTCAAAATTATTCCTGGAAATGTACTCCGCCATGGCCCTCCTGAACTTCATGCTCGTTGTTCCGTCTGCAGGGCCGCTGTAGTAACCCAGCCTGGAGAGGTGGTGCTGGATGTCAGCCCGCACTCCGGGTGTTATCCTCACGAGTTCATCCGGTCTCTCTCTTGAAAGCATTATGAGGTCATAGAGCCTGAATATCCTTTCCAGCTCCCTGATGGGTTCCCTGCTGTCATCAACCCTGATATCGACATAACGGTCGTTGAAACCGGCGTACCCTCCCCCTTTCTTAACCACCAGAAGCGCAGATGACTGCATCCCTCTTCTGTCTCCTCCGGCCCTCTGTGCGGCATTGAGCGCACCAATCAGTCGTTCCGGCAGATCGCTGTTCGAATTTTCGAAGCTGCTTGCCATAGCCTCAACTGTCTTCCCGCTGACAAGTATGTTTCCCTGTGCAGCATATCCGTCGCCTGCTATTCCGCCTGCCCAGTCGAGACATCTCTTTCCCGTGTAGGTTGCGCTTTCCCCTTTCCTGTCCACAATTCCGAGCTGTCTCTCCTCCCTCCCTCTGTCGCCTGAAGTCAGTGCACTTGCCACCTCACGGGCGCTCCTGCCCTTTCTCAACATCTCAAGGCCAACAGGACCGTAGGATGTGTTGGCGTATGCCTGTGTGGCAATAGCCCCGGCATCCCATGCAGCCCACGGAACCACTGAACCGACAGAGATGAATTTCGACTGAACCGCAACGCCGAATGCCTTGGTTTCCCTGTCAAAGGCCACTATTGAGTAAGTTGACGGTTTGGGATGAATATTCATGTTTCGCTCCATCTCGCATTCACCTGCCAGGGGTGAATATTTCACCGGT
Source organism: Candidatus Sysuiplasma superficiale (assembly GCA_019720975.1). GTDB lineage: Archaea > Thermoplasmatota > Thermoplasmata > Sysuiplasmatales > Sysuiplasmataceae > Sysuiplasma > Sysuiplasma superficiale. Next base: position 10,484 of record JAGVSJ010000026.1, on the reverse strand, counting down.
TAAGAAACCTCCTCAGGCAGAACTGGCAGATGCCAGCGTTCGCGTCTGTGTGATGTGACAGCTGCGCGCGGCATGACAGTCCGAATGAGCCACTTCATCCCGCAGGATAGAACATTGTGAGGTATTCCAGTATTACCACTGTTGCGATGATGAGGGCTATAACAAGCCAAGGGCTCAGCTTCAATGCCTTTTCATCCTCGGCATCGAAGTATCTTATGAGTCCTGCTGCGGATTGAAACCCTTCACCTTTCTTCTTCGCCATTTCCCTGACCGATGCTTATTTCAATACAAGCTATTTATTCGTTTTGATATTTTGTGTTTTGCTCCTGCTTTTGTTCAGAGACATGGGGGGTGCGCTGAGCGAACATCTTTTCCGCCCGCCACGTGAAGGCTGTTCCGTTTCTCCTTGGGGTGAACTCAATTGAGAACGTTCTCCATGGTAAATACCAAGTTACCATGTAAAAATTTTAAACCAGGAATTAGAAAATCCGCAATGTGCAAAAAGTTAATAACTGAACCATTGATCTGTAATAATCCTGACATAGAAACCACATTCATTGCCAATTCAAACACGATGGGAATATTACAACGGTGGAATCGGATATGACGAAATATGTGCTTGTCTCGGATGCGACGCTGAGCTATGATTTCAGGAATTTTCCTCTGCTTGACTTCCTGCCATGTGCGCCATCGAATGTGCTCCCGGAGGTATTCTACGATTACCTCAAGGGATCGTTTTCACCTGCACTTCCGGACGGCCGGGTGAAGTATGCGCCCTATTCAGTCAGGAAGCTTGAAGCGGCGCTGCTCAGCCGCAACCGCAGGGAGGATGTTGCCGTTGCGCATGAGGACCATCTGGAGAATTTCATCAGGGACGATACTGAGATTATAGGTGTAAGCACGATGGACCCTCTCGGAACCGGGCCGCTAACCGTCTCCTATATGATACTCTTCGAGAGCACTGGCTATCCATGGGTCAGAAGGGAATGGTACAGGCTGATGAGCAGAATCAATGCGGTGAGAAAGGGCAAGAAGGCGAAACTTGTTGTTGGCGGGCCGGGAGTCTGGGAATTCACACTTTTCCCGGAGGAGCTTGAAAGGTGCGGTATCGACTACGCATTCCAGGGCGAGTCAGACGATGTCGTGTGCGATCTTTTTGAACAGATCTCGCAGGGCGTGCTCGACAGCAGGATGTTCTACACCGGCTACATGTCCTTCGACGATCATTTCCACAGGCAGTACCGTGACAACCCTCGCTTCATAACAAGGAAGCCTGGCGCCAAGAATTACCCTTCCCTTGATGAGATCCCCGACATAGTGGAGCCGACAATGAAGAGCATGACTGAGATAATGAGGGGATGCGGCATCGGCTGCGATTTCTGCGAGGTGACGCTCAGGCCTTCGAGATACTATCCGATAGACAAGATTATCCGCGAGGTAAATGTCAACGTGAAAAAGGGCGGATACAACAACGCCTGGTTGCATACAGACGAGATATTTGCCTACAAACATGGAAGGCTGTTTGAGCCGAATGAGGAGGCGCTTACCGAGCTATTCAGCAGCATCATGGCCGTGCCCGGGGTTGAAAAGACAAACCCCACGCACGGGAGGATATCCATACCTGCAGCCTATCCGGATCTCATAAAGAAGCTGAGCACGATAATGAAGGCAGACGAATCAAACTGGATTGGCGTTCAGGTAGGTGTCGAAACCGGGAGCGAGCGGCTTGCAAAGATACACATGCCGAACAAGACGCTTCCGCTGAGGATAGGGAGCGACGGCAGCTGGCAGGACATAGTATGGTGGGGTGTCCACAACTTCAACAGGTATTACTGGAGGCCGGCCTTCACCTGCCAGGTGGGACAGAATGAGGAGACAGATGAGGACAACTGGGAAACGGTGGAGCTCATAAACCGGCTGAGCAATTCGATGGTTGACCACAGGCCGTTTGAGTTCACGATCACACCAATGCAGAACGTCCCACTCGGGCTGATAAAGAGCAGGGAGTTCTCGCAGATAGAGATGAATGAGTCGCAGCTCGCTGTTTACTACGCGTCATACAGGCATCTGGCGAAGATGGCCGCAAGGGATTCAGCTCCGGCAAGCCAGGGAAACATACTTGCAAGGATCGGAACATCCAGCATGATATCCATTGGCGGCTGGATTATGCTTCGCGGAATTGAGCACATATGCAAGAAGCGCGGCCTTGATATAGACAAGGTCAAGAGATTCGGACTGGAGAGCGGCTCCCTGTTCGCCAAGCCCGTCAGGCTGACATCATAATCCCCCTTTCGGGATAAGCAGGATTGAACGTGCATTCATCAAACTTATTAAGCAGCACTCAATCGCGCTCTGTAGTCGCTGAAATGCAGGAGGATGCACATTGCTTGAAAGATCATTCAAATCACTGGGGGCGGTATCGCAGAAGCACAGCAGGAAAGTGGTTCTGCTATGGATTATTGCAATCCTGCTCCTTGCACCGTTTGCAGGGTTGCTGTTCAGTGAGACCACTTACAATCTTGCCTCAGGCATCTTTCCGTCCAACTCAATGTCATCGCGCGCACAGCACCTTCTCAATGAAAACTTTCCAAATGAGTCATCCAAGGCCGGGGATCAGAGTCTTGTCATTGTAACGACTGGGACTGACATAAACAGCAGGAACGTGGTCGACAGCCTGCTGGAAATGGACAGCGGGCTCCTGAGCTACGTTCATGGCGAGGGCATGAGCGGAAACGTCTCATCCATACTCACTGTGGAAAACAGCTCCATGACATCCATGTCTGGCGTGGCATCGGGCGAGATGAAGGGATCCTATGAACTCCTGAACAGCACCGCGCAGAGCATAAAGGTGCTCAATGCCTCGCTCAACGGAACGCTGCGGATGATATACGGAGTGCCTGCCCTTTTCCTCAGCAATTTCGAGAAGACAGGCAATGCCTCCCAGGCTAACAGCCTTACGTATTCAGAGATAGAGGGGGAGGGCCAGGTTGTCACTATTTACTACATGACTTTCTACGGATACTGGAATTCCAGCGACATTTCCGGACTGCTTCAGAGAACAAACTATTCAATACAGCAGACTGTGACCAACCAGACATCCCCCTACTACAAACTCTCCGTTTCCGTTCCGCAGCTGCACCAGATGTCGCTGTCCCTCATGCAGAACTTCTCGCTTTCAGATTTCCAGCTCTCGAACGAAACCAACCTGCTGCACTTCTACTCATACGTCCGTTCATACACCTATGCGGTTTTTGTCCCTGCCCTTTCCTCACAGGGCAGCGCCGTACGGCTCATAACCATCGGCCTGAACCTGACGGTTGCGCAATTCTTCAACGACAGTTTCACCCTCTCCTTAAACTTCAGCTACAGGGCTGTCGGAATTACAGCGGCGGAACTTGTGAAAGGCGGTCTTGAAAACACACTGCGCGGCAACCCGTATATTGAGCTCAACAGCCGCTCAATACTCCCCTACCTCTACATTCTCAACAACACGAGCGTTTCCTCCGCTGTGAAGGACACGATTTCATCGGAAGGTTTCTCCTCATATCCCTTTCTGCCGACGCCATATGTGTTTCATCAGTTCGTGGGTTACGACAACTCTACACTGATATTCGTACTGACCACCTCGGGGAATCTCAGCGCCAGGCAGTCCGCCGCCATAACAAAAGTAATAAGTAGCGATCTTTCCACAGTTTCGGGGAGTCATTTCTACCTGGCAGGTTCTACCGAACAGAGCAATCAGCTCTCATCCGAAACACTGTCAGGCATGATCAGGGCGCTGATAATAGGGATAATCCTTTCAATCATAATTGTTGGCGTCTTTTTCCGCTCGATAACAGCGGCTTTCCTTCCGCTTCTAATGTTCGGCGTCAGTGCAATGGCAGCCTTCTCTGTCAACGGCCTTCTTTACAGGTACATCCTTCATTCATCCATATCATTCATAACACCGACGCTCCTGCTCATACTCCTTCTCGGTCTGTCCAGCGACTACGTTGTCTACATGATGGCAAGATTCAGGAGAGAACTCAGGAAGGGAAACAGGATCCCTGCCGTCACATCAACCCAGTGGGCCGGCCATGCGATCTTCACCTCCGGTGCCACTGTTGCCCTCTCTTATATCGCGCTTTACATCTCGGGTGTTCCGCTCTTCAGCGATTCCGGTATAACAAATGCTGTCGGGGTGATGCTGGCAGTGCTTGTGGCGAACACACTGCTTGTGGCTCTGCTGAACATCTTCAGGGAGAAACTCTTCTGGCCCACAGGGGTGGGTATCTCCCGCGGCGAAGAGAAGACGGTGATGTACCGCATATCGAGATTTGTCATCACGAACAAGGGAAAGCTGCTCGCTGTCTTCATCGTGGTGGCTGTACTTGGAATGTACGTATATGCCTCCACCCCCACAAATTTCGATGTATTTGACCTGATACCGGCAAGCAGCGGAGTGAACGCAATCGAGATTGTGAGTTCCAGCTTCCATGGCGATGTGTTCGACATCGGGTACATTGTGCTGCAGTTCCCTTCTCCTGTCGTCAACGGAAACGGAACGTACAATGTGACAGAGATGGCGCAGATCACTTCCATAGAGAATACACTTTCCTCCAACAGAAACATAGAACAGATTCAGGGCCCCACTTACCCCTTCGGGTACTATGTGCCTTTCAATCTAAGCGGCGTACCTCAGACCTACAAATCTGTCTACATCTCCCAGATGATGACTTACATCGGTAAAGATGCACATTATGTGAGGCTCACATTTGTCCTTTCTTCCCTGGCCTGGCGGGGGCAGGCCTCCTCATTTGTGAGCAGCATGCCTTCCCTCATATACGGAAGCACATCAGGCGGTTACAGACTTTTCATAGGCGGCCTGACTGAAGGTTTTCTCAACGCTTATTCCTTCACAAGTTCAAGCTTCCTGAAGCTTGTGCCCGTGCTTGTATTCGCAATACTGGCCGTTCTGGCTCTGCAGCTGACATCGCTCTTCACACCTGTCCGCCTGATTGTGATGGTTCTTGCCTCGGTAGTGGTGGCGCTGGCTATAACCTACATAGCCCTGTATTACGAACTGCATTTCCCTCTCCTCATATTCCTGCCTATGTTCACAGTCATAACGCTGCTTGCCGTCGGACTCGATTACGATATATTCATGGTGAGCAGGGTGAGGGAGGAGGTGCTGAAGGGGAAAAGTGACCAGGAGGGCATAAGCACAAGCATAATAGAAAATGGGGGTGTGATAATAACACTCGGCTCGCTTCTCTTTGCCACGTTTGCTTCGTTGATATTCAGCGGCCTCGGCATAATTCAGGAGATAGGCCTGGGTCTTGCTGTTGGTGTGCTCATAGACACTTTCGTGAGTTGGCCATTCTTCGTTCCTGCAGTGATGCTCTACCTCAGGAGATACAACTGGTGGCCATCAAAAATAGGCACGATGCGTAGGATTGTCTACAGAAGGCTCAAGGAGTGACACTTTCAGTCCCCCGTCCTTCTTGGCTTCAATCCCTGTAAACTGGCGCGCTTTCTTCATTGCCGCCAGTGTGGTTGGCATATCTTGCCGCGACATGAAGGAAGTCTGCGAGTCTGTTCATGTATCTCAATATCTCCGGATTGAAGCCACTCTTGCCGGATGCCGCCACGACCCTTCTTTCTGCCCTGCGCGCAACCGCCCTTGCGAAGTGAAGTGAGGCGCCCGCTTTCCCGCCTCCGGGAAGTATGAATGTCCTCTGCTCGGGCATCATTTCTAGCATTCCGTCTATTTCCCTTTCCAGCCTCTCCGTCATTACAGGAGTTACGCGCGGCAGCCCCTGTATATCCTTTCCGGTCGAGTTGAGGTCTGCGCCAAGTGCGAATAGCTCGCTCTGTATCCGCCGGAGGATGGTGGATAGCAGCTCGTTACCCAGTTCTGCCAGTGCCATTCCTATGCTGCTGTTCAGCTCGTCCACTGCACCGAGCGCCTCTACAATTGGATCTGTCTTTGGAACCCTCTCGCCGGTGATCAGGCTCGTCTCTCCCCTGTCCCCTGTTCGTGTGTAGACCCTGGACATCGCAATACATCATAGCAGAGGTATGAGATAATGATCTACAGATATTGCACCGGCACCAAGGAAGAAGAGTGCGAGGCCTATTGCAAAGTATGCTATATCCCTCTCATAACCATACATGTACCTGTTCCCCAGCACCCGTGCATAAAGGTAGATGGAACCGATGGCCTCAAGTGCAACAAGCAGACCAACGATCTGGGTTGCTGCCCCGATGATGAGGAGTATGCCTCCAATGAACTGGAAATAACCGACAAGCAGTGTGACGGGTCCGGGAATACCCCTTGAACGCATATTGTCTATAACGGATGCACGTCTCGAGCCTATCTTCGGATAGCCATGCACTACAAGAGCGAAACCAATCACAACCCTCAGAACGAGAAGCCCGTAGTCCTGAAACCCCTGAAATAACAGATATGATGCAGCCAACCAAACACCTTTTGGACGGAATGAGTGCAAATGCAACGGTTATATATTGAACTTTTGTGTGTGTCGTTCCTGAAAGATCCTGCTCACCTGCGATCGTGTCCGTATTCATGTTTTGCTCATTGCTCATGCATAATTGAAGCTGTTTTCAAATGGCAATGGCAGGGAAACTATAAAAAAAGACAGCGCATTGTGTGCCGCATAGGGCATAGCGAAAGATGAAAGGGTGTGGCTGTGGTAGGTGAGAATGCAAGGGACGGCGTTGTTGCAGATACCGCCAGTTCGGTGAGTACGGGCTTCCCCTTATACACAGGCTCACTTCTCCTCTGGAGCTTCATGCTGGGCATTATACCTCCCTTCGCGCTGATATTCGCTCTTGCGGTCAACAGCCTTGTTCTTCTGGAGTATGTGCATGTCATCACTGGCGCGACATGGACAGGGTTCGATCTGTTTATGGGTCTCATCATGTCAATGGTCTTCAGAACGCTTGATCCGAGAGCAAGGGTGGAGGTCGCAAAAAGGCTGACGCCGCTCAATTTCTTTGCCGTCCCTTCACTTGCAACTGTGGCAATAGTTGCAGGCATATATCTTGCAATCCGCCTTGGCACATTTGTTCTTACCTCGCCATGGATAATTGCTGCAGGAATTGTTGTGGTTGTTCTGACAGTGCAGGGCTTTGGCATTTTCCTCCCGAACAGTGTCAGGATATTCATCGAAGTCTCAAAGCCAAAGCCGGACCAGGGGAGAATTATAAGGCTCAATATGCTGAATGTCAAGCTCGCCGGTGTCCAGGCTGCTTTCCAGGTCGCAATCATATTCATAATGGCTCATATAGCCGTGCTGGGTGTGGGTTGATGATAATAAGCGCTCTGATTGCAACACTGCTGTTCGCGGTTGCCTTTCTTTCAATCTACCTCAGCATCTATTCAGGTGCCGTGAAGAGCTACCACAGGGGTGATCTTGACGGAAAGGGCATACGGATACTGCGACTGGGCATTGTGGGCCATATCGTAATATTTGCGCTCATCGCACTCACCGCGTTTCTGATATAAGTGCCACCGGCGCAAATTCCCTGTTCATACCGATCTTAAATCAGTACGGGCAGGATACGTGGTCCCTGGAAAGTGGTGGGTATATAGTACAGCAACTTATTCCTTAACATGTCACGAATGGCGATGGCTTCAATCTGGCATACAATCAGTATGCGGGCGGGTGAAGCGATACGAAGATAAGCGATATGAAGATCTTACTGACTTTGGTTATGGTTGTGGCGGTTGTGGCCGGAGTCGCTGCGGGATATTTTTATTCTGCAGGTGCACCGAATTCGTCACATGCCCAACCTGCCTCCCTGACGCTGGTCAAAAGGGGTGCAGAGTTCACCTTTATGGGCTACAAGAGCTTCAGTTTCAACGTGCCGTACGGCAATTTCACGGTGATCGGCAATGGTAGCTGGATTGTCACCAACAGGGCAGCCGAATTCAACACTCCTGACGGCCTCTTCATGGAATGGGAGGCGCCTCCTTCACACCTGCCTGCACCTTCCTTTTACAATGTAACCACATATCCATGGATCTGGAAATACGAGGGTGTCATAAACTACACTGTTTTCACGTATCCTCAGAAACACCTTGAGATAATTTCATTCGTCTTCTATTCACCAGTGAGCACAACACTGAAATTTCTGCAACCTTTTGCCATTGCATATCATGTCAATTAGCACCGTTTCGAGCGTTTAATTCTTCCAATCGCTGAGCTCCTTCTTTATGATTGATACCTTCTCGTATTTTGTCCAGGTTCGATGCCTGACAAGGTTCAGGCATATACTCGGGGCCGAGTCCCGGAGACGCACCTGTACCTGCTGTCGTAAATAGGCAACTCGTGAGACTGCAAAAAACCAGTCGTGCCGGCACTCTGAGTTGAGCAGTAAAGTGATATCCAAAAGACTTAGGTTAGGTATTTTCTCGTCGGCTGTTCTTCCTACTTCACATACACTGATACTGTCAGGCGCCGCCGCCTCAGGGTTCCAGCCTGCCGCAGAAGCATTGCAGATGCCCGAAGGGAATGAATTCGAAGGCCGCAGGTCATCGGTGCAGGCGTCATTTGACAAATATATTGTTGAGAGGAAAACACACAGAACAGATTATCGGGTGCAACGCTTCTGCTGATATTCCGCTTCCACAACATGTACAAATTCTTGAGAGCCGCTTCCATCTTCTGAAAGCAAATGCAATCTGCGTGTCCGCTCTGCGTTAAGTTCATCGTGTCAAACGCTTTTGCATCTGAACGAGGTGCTGTTAAAGGGGTGATTGGGCAATTCCCGAAAAATCATTTGACGAACTGATTGATGAAGCGCTGTCATGGAAGTTTTCAGGGTGGGATTTTTCGTCTCTCAGGGGCAGGCTTGTCGAAGAACCTCCTCCATGGAACTATAGCGCGACAGTGAAAGCGCATTTTCGCAGTGCAAACGTAATGGTTGATCTGGGAACCGGGGGAGGGGAATTGCTTTCACATTTGACGCCGCTGCCGCCTTTCAGCTGCGCAACGGAAGGATATTTACCCAACGTCCCTGTGGCGAAGAAGAAGCTTGCGCCGCTCGGCGTGGAAGTGATAAGAACCTATTGCGATGACAATTATGCGATCCCTCAGAGGGGCGCCCTACCGTTCAGGGATTCGTCGATAGATCTTGTAATAGACAGACATGAGTCCTTCAAGGCCGACGAAGTTCTCCGTGTTCTCAGGCGAGGTGGAGTGTTCATAACACAGCAGGTGGGAAGCAGAACGAAATCAGAACTGAATGAATTTTTGGGTGCAAAGATACCGGAAGTGAAGTGGACGCTGGCCACTGCGAAAGCACAGCTTGAGAATGCAGGCTTCAGTATAATTGAAGAAGCGGAGGCGGAACCGCGTGCAATTTTCAAGGACATTGGCGCGGTAGTCTGCTATCTCAGAATCGCCGAATGGCAGATAGATGATTTCGAAGTGGCTGCATATGAAGAAAAATTAAGGCAGCTCGACAGTCATATCAGGAAAAATGGCATTTTTGAGGCGCACAATCATCTCTTTTTTCTGAGAGGGGTAAAGAGGTAGGTGCTGGCAAGCAGCCTGCAATCAGTCAAATGATTTGACGAAAATGGCCGCCTTGCCATACTGGTTCCGATAAAGTCATGCAAATGTTTTCATGCCAAAGCGGTATGGGGCACATAAATATGTGATCTCACCGGCACATTGCTCACCAGTGAATATGTCATGCTGTGTCCAATGGCCCGGCAACATTGCTGACCTGACATAATCGCAATGGTGTGCCTTCTGGATGAGTCCCGACAGCTCACCGGGACCATGTGTAGATTGTTTTATATAGTAGTGCAAACATAGTTTACGGGAGAGTGTTATTAATGAAGAAGGAAGAAAAGATACTCAGGGTTGCAGAGGCCAAGACTTACGACGTCGGCACCGGAATTGTCAGGGTCGACAGCCAGATAATGCGAATACTTGGCCTTTCACAGGGGGACTACGTTCAGATTACCGGCCGGAAGAGGACAGCCGCCGTACTCGGCTCTCATTTTCCTGAAGACGAGAATCGCGGTGTCATACGGATGGACGGCATACAGCGCAGGAACGCCGGTGCCTCTCTCGACGATAAGGTTGCAATTTCGAAGATAACACCGAAGAACGCCACAAAGATGACACTTGCGCCAACCGATGAGCTCAAGCTCACCGGTGCTGAGGAATATGTTTCCACGGTGCTTGACGGCAAGGTTGTATCCAAGGGCGATGTCATACAGCTGAATGTGATGGGGAACAGGGTGGAGCTCATTGTCACTGGTTATGTCCCTAGCGGTCCTGCTGCGATTGTTTCGCGCGGCACAAAGATAGTGATATCGACGAAGGCTGCAAAGGAGCAGGTTTCCGCATCATCGCGCGTTTCATATGAGGACATTGGCGGGCTGAGGGACGAGGTCAAGAAGGTGAGGGAGATGATTGAGCTGCCGCTCAAGCATCCCGAACTCTTTGAGCGCCTGGGTGTTG
>JAGVSJ010000025.1 GCA_019720975.1 Candidatus Sysuiplasma superficiale | reverse complement strand
AGGGGTCTGCCGTCAACTATAGTGCATGCCACATCCCCTCCCTGAGCGGAATAGGCTGCATTCGTGATGGCGTTGGAGGAAGTGAGTGGAAGGATGCGCACACTCTTTCTATCCAGGACAATTATGTCTGCACGTTTTCCCTGTTCAATAGAGCCAATGATATCACCTGCGCCGAGTGCCCTGGCACCGTTAATCGTTGCCATGTCAAGAACAGTGGAAGCATCAAGTACAGCGGAATCCCACTTCGCCACCTTCTGAAGGTAGGACGAGGCCCTCATCTCTTCGAACATGTCGAGGTTGTTGCTCGTGGTGGCGCTGTCAGTTCCTATACCAACATTCACTCCCCCTTCCATCAGTTCCAGAACAGGTGCAATACCAGAGCCGAGTTTCATGTTAGAACGCGCACAGTGTGCCACGCTCACGCTGAACCTTTTCAATATATTCATCTCATTTTTGGTCAGCCAGGCACCGTGTGCTGCCACTACCCTGTTTTCCCTGAAAAAAGGAAAACTGCTGAGCCACTCGACCGGCCTCATTCCATGGTCCCGCTCATGATTGTAAACCTCTGTCCGTGTTTCAGACAGGTGCATGTGTAATGTACATGAATACTTGGAAGCTATTTCAGCTGCACCCTCGCATGTTTCGCGAGAGCATACATAAACACCCTGTAAACCTACAGACGGGACTATCAGAGGCTTGCCACGGTATCTCTTGATAAAATTTTCTGCATTGGAAAGAGGTTCCCCCTTCTGAGTAGTCTTGTCGCTGTCCAGGGTAACCCATGAGAGGAATGAACGCATCCTCATCTTTTCGCAGACGGACGCAATCACATCCTCCGAATAGTAAAGGTCGAAGAACGAGGTCGTACCGGAAAGTATCATTTCAGCCAGCGAGAGTTCCGTGGAAAGCTGTATGGATTCGTTCTGGCGGTTTCTGTCAAGCTTGAATGTCCTGTCAATAAATCCTTCAAGGTTCATGTCATCCACAATCCCCCTGAATTCAGTCATGGCAACATGTGTATGCGTGTTGATGAGACCTGGCATAACTATACCGCCGCCGGCATCCACCACCAGATCGTCTCTCCTCGAAGTATTGCCTATTTCCGTTATCACTCCGTCCTCAATGTAGACATTGCCTTCGGTCACTGAACGCTCTTCATTCTGGGTTATTATCAGTCCGTTTTCAATGAGTATATTCAGTATATCACAACCTCAGTAGCAGTCAGGGACAGGCGGATACACATTGCCGGTAGTTGGTTTGTTTTTAAAGCTTTAACGGTCACCACGGAGATGATATACAATGAAGAGGGTGTGGCAAAAGTCTGACTCTGCAATCCCTGAAATGCCCTGAAACCCCGGTGCAGGGCAATATTAAATATAGCGTCAGTCATATGTCTGACGGATGTCAGACCGGTGATGAGCGGTGAAGAGGTACTACAGTCAAACGTTTGATTCTGAGGATCTGAACAGGATTCCCCAGGGTATTGTAACCCAGCCATCCGTTTATCAGCTGCCTAGGGACGATCATGAGAAGAAGAGAATGACATCGTCAGGAAAACCCTACAGCATACTCAGTGCGTCGAAATACATTCTGATGATTTCCCTGATGCTCTACTGGCTTCCATTGATAGGACAGATGATTGGCGGATTCATAGGTGGCAGGAGGGCGGGCTCGCCTCTTCGTGCTATAATTGCAGCTCTGCTTCCGGTCATGATACTGTTTGGATTATCAAGTGCATTGCATGCAGGGCTCATACCTATCAGATTTCAAAATGCCACCATACTGACCTACACACTCGTCAGGGACGCACTTGAAAGGCTTCCTGTGGCCTCGCCTTACGTGAGTTTTGCCACAACCTATGTAGGTTCATTCATAGATGAACTCAGAACAGCTGCATCCTTCAAAGTTGGCAACTACCTGATTACGCTTGCCTTTGCCTACGTCGGTGGAATACTGTCAGCACAGAGCAGGCGTGAGCTCGAATACGTATCGAGATACGCGGCGCCGACAACAAACATACTGGTTGCTGGAAATGCGCATCATGAAAGGCCTGTCACAGGTGCCATACTTTCTCGCCCGGCTGGCTTCATCAGATCCCTGATTTCACCGGGAAAGTCTTCTGGTGCGCTCGGTTTCGAAAACATGAGACCTGTGTATCCATACAGTGGCCAGTCCGCGGGTTCGAGGCACATTCAGCCAGTCGCAAGGCCGGTCACTGGCTATACCGGCGCATGGCATCCGACAGTCACTCCAAGGGCAAGAGAGATGCAGAGAGTGATTCCAGCAAGAACACCAAGAAGCTGGGAGGATATGTACGGTTTTCCGCCTGCTTCTTCTGCGAACAGGACAGAACAGAAACGGGAAGCAACTGGATTGGCGCGGAATGAGATGGCAGGAGCATACGGCCGCCAGCAATACGGAGGACAGTACGGTGGCGCACCTGTCGTCAAACTATACAGGCCCGAAGCGGAAGTATCAGATTTGTCTTTCATCAGAAGGAACAGGATAAAGGATGAAAGCACCAGGAAACTCGTTGAAAGGGCTCTTGGCAAAGACTATTTCGCAAACATGGGCAGAAGACAGCGTCAAACAGGCGTGGCTGAAAGCAGGGAAATTGTCCGCACTACGGCGCAGGGAAAATATGCTGCGTCGGCAACCGGAAATGAGAAGAAGGATGGAGAATGGGAACTTCTCTGAGAGATGCTTCCCTGAGCTAAAGGGTGTTTCTGTTCAGCGTTGACAGGCACTCTTTGCCGGTCACGACTTACAACGCCAGCGGGAAGGCCCGAATCAATTGAAAAGACATTTAAGGAAGGAAAATCTAATGATATGCAGTAAAAATGTTCTGCCCCAAATGTAATTCATTGATGTTTCCCGAGAACGGCAAGCTGAAATGCAGGAGATGCGGATACGAAGGCTCTGTCAACAAATCGGCCTCTTCGACGGTACGGTCTGAGATGAACGCTGACAGGGAACTTCTAGTTGTCGAGGGAAGGTCGGATACGCTTCCGAAGACAGATGTCCGATGCCCCAAATGTGGAAACAACGAAGCATATTGGGTTCTGCGCCAGACAAGGGCGGCTGATGAACCGGAAACGAGAATCTACAGGTGCACAAAGTGCAGTTACTCATGGAGGGAGTACTGACCGAATATATCTGAAAGCGATTTTCAAATACGCATGCCTGTTTCCGGGAAACAGTGAACCATCACTGACAAACACAACAATTATATTTTCAAAGCATTTTCCCTGCAGAAGGAATATCAAATGTTCAAATCCAGCGCCAAGGCAGAAGTTCTGAAACAGATTGTGGACGTTGTGTCAACACTGGTTGATGAGGCAAAGTTCAACATAGACTCCGAAGGCATTTCACTGAAGGCTGTAGACCCCGCGCATGTTGCAATGGTGGAGCTTTCACTCAGGAAGGAGGCTTTCGAAGAATTTGAGGGTGATGAGACCGAGCTTGGCATAGATCTTGAAAAATTGAGGGAAATACTGAAGCTTGCCCATACAGGAGATATTGTCAGGCTTGAACACAATGAAGACAAGAATCAGCTCATCGTAAAGATAGGCAACGTAACCAGACGTATGAGCCTCGTGGATACGGCCGGCATATCTGACCCCAAAGTTCCCAACATAGATCTGCCAACAACAATGAGACTGAAGGCGGAGGAACTGAACTACGGCATAAGAGCATCAGAGAGCGTTTCCGACCACATAGCTCTTGTGGCCGATCAGGATTATTTCGAGATGAGCTCCGAAGGAGATTCGGACTCTGTGGACTTCAGACTGCCTAAGGATAAGCTGATTTCGCTTGAATCTAAGGGTAAAGTGAGAAGCCTTTTCCCTCTGGACTACTTCTCCAACATGTCTAAGGCAATCGCATCGGGCAACGAGGTGAGCATCAATCTTGGAAACAACTATCCGGTGAAACTCGAGTTTGATATCGCCGACGGAAATGGGCATGTGAAATATCTTCTTGCTCCGCGCGTCGAAAGCTGAACCTTCATGGCAGAAGCTCGATACAGCATATGTGTTCTTGCTTCAGGAAATGGCAGCACCATGCAGGCAATTGTGGATGCCTGCCGCACAGGGTACCTGAATGGAAGCGTTGTAGCTGTTGTTTCAGACAATCCAGGAGCATACGCATTGAAGCGTGCACGCGAGGCGGGTATACAGGCTGTAGTTATCGACAGGAAGGGACTGACGCAGGCTGAATTTGACGCAAAACTCCTGTCGTTTCTGAGGAGGATAGGACCTGACATCATCTGCCTGGCCGGATTCCTGAGGATACTCCCCAGTGGAATCGTAAATGAGTTCAACCGCAGGATACTGAACATACATCCCTCCCTTCTGCCGAAATATGGAGGCAAGGGAATGTACGGTATACGGGTGCATCGCGCGGTCATAGAAAACAGAGAGAGAGTGAGCGGGTGCACAGTCCACATAGTTACGGAGAACGTCGATGACGGACCGGTCATATTGCAGAGAAAGGTGGATGTTCTGCCAGGCGACACGCCTGAGTCGCTTATGGAAAGGGTCCACGCCGAAGAGTTGAAAGCATATCCGGAGGCAATAAAAACACTTATGGAAGGATCGGGTTCCGTTCAACAGAGCATTGCATGAGTTAACAACAAATATTGTCCGGTTGCCATTCTTGTTTAAAAGATTAAATACGCGGATATAATCGGTTTGGACAGGTGTGTAAATAATTGTTGGAACAACCTTCCCGTACACCTTCCGTGTCGGAGCTTGAGAGAATTGCCAGAGAGGTCAGAAAGGACATCATCAGGATGACAAACGCAGCGGGTTCCGGTCACCCGGGAGGCTCTCTGTCATCTGCAGACATACTCACCGCACTGTATTTCGCACTGATGAAGCACGACCCAAAGAATCCACGGTCTGAGGAAAGAGACATATTCATTCTAAGCAAGGGGCATGCTGCACCCGCATATTACTCTGTCCTTGCAGAGGCCGGTTATTTTCCAAGAGAAGAGTTGCTGACGCTTCGAAAGCTCGGAAGCAGGTTGCAGGGACATGCTCACACAGGTGTTCCCGGTGTTGAGGTATCCACTGGTTCCCTTGGCCAGGGGCTGTCAGTGGCAGCCGGGTATGCGCTTGCTTACAGGCTTGATGGGAGGAAGCAGAGGATAATAGCACTTCTGAGCGATGGCGAAAACGATGAGGGTGAAACCTGGGAGGCGGCTATGTTTGCCGCATTCAGAAAGATCGACAATCTGACAATTTTCATCGACAGGAACGGGATACAGAACGACGGTTTCACAAGAGAAATCCTGGACACCTCTCCGCTGGAGGAAAAATGGAGGGCTTTCGGATGGCACGTGATTACCATCAACGGTCACGATTTCAATGAGATAATAGGAGCATACAGGGAGAGTCTCACAGTCAAGGGCAAACCGACAGCAATCATTGCCAACACTGTGAAGGGTAAAGGTGTTTCATTCATGGAGAACAATGTTGCTTTTCATGGCAAGGCACCGACTGCCGAAGAGACGGCACGCGCACTCAGGGAACTGGAGGCGGCTGGCTGATAAGATGTCAGTGACGGGTGTAAAGATGGAGAGCCAGCGCAAGGAATACGGGAGGGCGCTGGTGGAAATGGGCTCCTCCAACAGAGATATTGTTGTTCTGGATGCCGATCTCTCTGTCTCTACCAGAACAGGGGAGTTCGGCAAGGTGTTTCCGGACAGATTCTTCAACTGCGGTGTTTCGGAAGCGAATATGATATGCGTCGCAGCTGGTCTTGCCATGGCCGGCAAAACAGCTTTTGCATCCACGTTTGCTGTCTTTGCGACTGGACTGACATATAACCAGATAAGACAGTCTGTCGCCTATCCTGCATCAAACGTGAAGATTGCGGCGAGCCATGCAGGTCTCTCCGTAGGCCCTGACGGAGCCACACATCAGATGCTCGAAGACATCGGGCTGATGCGGGGACTTCCGAACATGACAGTTATTGTCCCTGCTGACGCGAAGGAAACATACCAGGCAACATATGCACTTGCTGAGATGAAGGGTCCGGCTTACATGCGATTTGGTCGTGCCGACGTACCTTCAGTTTCTGATGTCAACGGTGATTTCAGGATAGGGAAGGCATCGGTGCTGAAGAACGGTTCCGACGTGACAATAGTCGCAACAGGACAGCTTGTCCATTCCGCCATTCAGGCTGCGGCCGAACTCTCGGACAGGGGCGTTGATGCCGAGGTCATAAACATGAGCACGATAAAACCAATTGACACCGGAACACTGATCGCTTCGGCCAGGAGAACCGGCTGCATTGTGACTGCGGAGGAACACAGCGTCATAAACGGGCTCGGAGACGCGGTCTGCTCTGTGCTGTCCGAATCATATCCTGTGCCGGTGGCAAAGGTGGGGACAGAAGACACGTTCGGTGAATCGGGTGAAGCAGGCGAACTTCTTGTGAAGTACGGGCTCACTCCGGGAAGAATCGTGGACAGGGCACTGAAGCTTGTGGCGGGGAGGAAATGAGGTGAGGACAGGATGAAGATCTTTGTTGACACTGCAAACATTGAGGAGATAAGGCAGGCATGGGAATGGGGGCTCATCGAAGGCGTGACGACCAATCCTTCACTTGTTTCCAAGGAAGGAAAGAGATTCAGTGATGTTCTCGACGACATATGTGACATTGTCGACGGTCCGGTCAATGCGGAGGTGGTCAGCACTGACTACGAAGGGATGATGAGGGAAGGGCGTGAACTCGCAAAGATCAACAGACGAATCGTGGTCAAGGTACCGATGACTGCAGAGGGACTGATGGCATCGAAGTCCCTTTCTTCGGAATGCATCAGAACTAACATGACACTTGTCTTTTCGTCAAATCAGGCCATTCTGGCCGCCAAAACGGGCGCTGCCTATGTGAGCCCGTTCATTGGAAGACTGGATGATATAGGAAACGAGGGCATGCAGATAGTAAGGGAGATATCACAGATATACAGGAATTACGGATTCAGAACGGAGATACTTGTCGCCAGTGTTCGAAATCCCATACACGTTCTGGAGGCTGCCAAGCTTGGTGCAGACGTTGTCACACTTCCATTCGGTGTGCTGAAACAGATGATGCGTCATTCCCTGACAGACGCAGGACTTGAGAGATTCCTCAAGGACTGGGAGAAGGTTCCCAGGTAGCAAAGGTGGTACATTGCAGGGGGAAGAGAGGGAGAATGAGCCAGAAACAAAGGATGGCCTTGACGAGTGGGTGGATGAGCTCGACAGGTTAATCGGCATCGAAGAAATGACAGACGAAGAGATAGCAGCGCAGCATGCCGCGGCGGATAAGGAGAAGGGTTCGGCTCTATTACTTGCGATTGTTGTAGCGATTGTAATACTTGCCGCAGCTGCCGTCCTGCTGTATCTCAGGATACTCTGAAATACCGGAGGCAGTGATTGCCTGCGGTCTTAAAAGTGGGGGAAACTATTTCCCGCTGAATGAGGGTTTTCTCTTCTCCCTGAATGCACTCACACCCTCTGCAAAATCCAGACTTCTTCCGAGTTTTCCCTGCAGTTCCGCCTCCAGGGAGAGATAATCATCGATATCGCCAAACAGTGAGCGGTTGAGCAGTTCCTTGCTCGCAGAGTACGAAAGTGAAGGACCTGCACTGATATCCCTTGCTGCTGAAAGAGCAGCGGGAACAGGATTATCTGACAGACGGAAAAGGTTCCATTCTCCTGCCTTCTCGCCGGTGAATTCTCCTCCCCTGAGCATCAGTTCGCCCACAGCGGAGGCGGGGGCCAGTCTTGTAAGCATGTAGGTCAGACCTGTGTCAGGAGCGAGACCGATACGGTGGAAGGCTGTGACAAATTTACTGCCAGGTGAGCAGTACCTGATATCGCAGGCAACTGCGAGACTGATGCCTGCACCTGCCGCAACACCGTCCACTGCTGAGATGAATATCTTGGGACCGAAAATAATCTCCCTTAATATTGGATGAAATGTTTTGCGGAGATCATCCGACAGATCTGCCGAAATAGACTCGATATCAGCTCCCACGCAGAATGCCCTTCCTCTTCCCGTAAGAACAACTGTCCTGACGTCCCTGCTTGAATTCAGCTTCCGCAGTGTGTCAATGAGCTCAAGCCTCATATCCAGGTTGAGAGCGTTTAGCTTCTCAGCCCTGTTCATCGTCAGCTGTGCAACCGGGCCATCTACAGACACATCAAGTGCTGTCATTCCAGCCACTCCGCCTTTCTCTTTGACAGGAACGCATCTATACCCTCCTTTCCATCGCGGTGGACAAGCGATGCTATGAAGTTCCTGCGTTCGATATCCAGGCCCTGCAGGAGATTGGTTTCGTAGGCCCTGTTTATGCTTTCTTTTGCCAGTTCAATCGCAAACATGGAATGTTCAGATATACGGCGTGAAAGTTCAAGCACCTCGTCCATCAGGACGGAGTCTTCACATACCCTGCTGACTATGCCGAACCTTTCCGCTTCCTCAGCACCTATCAGTCTGCCGGTCAGAACCATCTCCATTGCACGGGACTTGCCAGCCAGCCTCGTGAGCCTCTGTGTTCCTCCTGCACCGGGTATTATGCCCAGGTTGATCTCTGCCTGCCCGAATTTTGCGCTCTTTGCGGCAATGGCGATATCGCACGCCATTACCAACTCCAGTCCGCCTCCAACCGCGGGACCGTTTACAGCGGCTATGACCGGCTTTCGGAACGATCTCATCCTCTCCCAGAGAGGGAGATGGCCGCCTCTCACGACATCCTCAAATTTCATCTGTGACAGTTCCCTGACATCGGCGCCGGCCGAGAATGCCTTTCCTGAACCTGTAACAACAACCGTCTTGGTTCCCTTCTCGCCGGAGAAGGTATCAAGTGCCTCAACAATGTCCGATACCATCTCCATATTTATGGAATTGAGCTTATCCGGTCTGTTGAGCCTTATTATTCCTGCCTTATCTGAATGTTCGATGATGACGGTTCCATGCATTTTAACACGCCCACAGGATGAGTTATTCAATATGTAATGTTAACGTGGAACTGACCGGCGGAAGGAAGCGGAGAGCTGCCCCCGGGAAAAGTGAATATAAATAGGCAGCGAAACAGTATGGATAACAGAATGAAGAAAGATTACGTGAGCAAACTTGATCTGCCCCAATTCCCTCCAAACAACATCTACCCCGCAGACTGGGATTTTTCGGATGACCTGGAATGGAGACTTTACGGAAGATCGAAAAGAGAGCAGTGGGATGAAGGCAAACTCGACTGGTCCAAACTTGATGACGTTATCTCGGGTATGGAGAGGAAAGAGAGACTTTCGATGGCTTACTGGTGGGCTCTTCTTTCGACGTTTGACAATGCAAATCCTGTATTTTCGTATGCTGTTGTCAAGGCGCATGAACTGAAAGAGAAGACTGCTGTGCGCTGCCTGCTCAATACCATCGCGTTCGATGAAAACAGACATAATATTGTCTGCGGGATGTGCATAAACAAACTCTGTCCGGGTTTTCCGACAAGGTTCAAACCACGGAACGATCTGGAGGCAAAAGCCCAGGCAAATATATTGTGGACATGGTATAACGGATCCAGATACTGGAAGGCATACCTGGAATCTTACAACAAGTATACGACAGACGTTCTCTTTACATCCTTCATGATGGGCGAGGCTGCAGCAACAACGGTGTTCACACAGATGTCGAGGAACTCAAAGATCGAGACTTTCAGGGAGGCATTCAGAAATATAGCACAGGATGAAACAAGGCATTATGCATTCACACAGCTTGTAATGGCCGACGGCGCCAGCAGAATGAACGATGAGAGGAAGAGGATGGTGACAAAGCAGATAAAGGCAGGATTCATCTTCCTTTCACTGATAACGTATAAGCTCCCTGAGAAGTCAAACACGTTCTGGAAGCTCCCTCATTATTTTGTTGATGTGAACGAGAAGATGGAGGACATATCGAGGGACGCAGGACTCGGTGTCCCGCTCATAAGTGAAAAGGAGGAGGCCTGGCGTTCCGCAGTGATGAAGGTTGGCGCCTCTCTTAAGCGCTACGGTATAAAACTTCCGGAGATACCGGAACTTGGTATATCTGGCGAGGACGTCGGGGATGTTGAAGGGGACGAGATCGTGCCTGTATTCTGAGAGGGAAAGCGGGTGAGGAAGGAGTATGACATAGTGGTGGCCGGGGCCGGCCCGGCCGGGAGCCGGTTCGCATACAATTCTTCCAAGGCCCGATCAGTACTCGTTCTGGAGGATAACTTTGAGATCGGTAAACCGGTGCAGTGCTCGGGTCTGGTAAGCCCGAGGGTGATCGAGATGAGCGGTCTCGAGGAATGGTTCAATGTAATCAGATCTGTTGTTTTCAGGTCTCCTTCCGGCACGGAATTTTCTGTATCAGGAAAAGCGCCCAAGGGATACGTGATTGACAGGTCGGGTCTTGACATTTTGCTGGCTGAAAGGGCTGCGAGAGCCGGAGCTGATATTTCCCTCGGTTCAACCCTTGTGAATGCTGAATGGAAGGAGGGTCGGATGATTGTCAGATTCAGGAAGATGGGTGAACTTAGGGAAGTGAGCTGTTCGCTGCTTGTGGGTGCCGATGGAATGGCGTCCACTGTATCCAGGATTTTTGGGCTGAGCAGATTCGATGAGATAATATCCTGCGTGCAGTCCGATGTCTTCTCCTCTGAGCTCAACTCAGGTGACGCCGTCAGGCTTTATTTTGGAAAGGACGTGGCCCCTGGATTTTTCGCGTGGGCCATACCTGGAGGGGAATTCACAAGGGTAGGTCTTGGAACTGCGGGCAGTCGGCTGCCTGCAAGTGCACACTTCCAGCGCTTTCTGAAAATGCTTGGTATCAGAAACGCAATAAACCTCACAGCAGGCCCCATACCAATCGGAAACAGAGGAAGAATTGCTGGTGATGGCGTTATGCTTGTCGGTGACGCCGCAGGGCAGGCCAAGCCCATATCAGGGGGAGGCATATTCACCGGCATGGCCGCTTCAGACCTTGCGGCCAGGATAGCCATGGAAGCATTTGATTCTAACGATTTCAGCGCAGACTTCCTCTCCAGATATGAAATTGAATGGAAGCATGGAATAGGAAGGGAGCTTGAGAGGGCAGCACTGATAAGGAAGGTTTTCCTGAAGATGAGCGACAGAAATCTGGATTCGCTCTTCAGAACGCTTGAGGAGAGCCAGCTGAAGGAGATACTGAGCAGGGGTGACATTGACTTCCCCACAGAACTCTCTCCTCTGGTGCTCTCCAGGGCCCCTTCGCTGTTACGCTTTTCTCCACAGCTTATCAGGGCTCTGATATGACTAACCGGAAGGTTTCCGGCGTTTTGCGTGCCTGCTGTATGACACAAAAGCCACGACAGCGAAGAATGCTGCGAGGCTGCCTGAAGCAATGAACAGATAGAGTGGGGATGCCGTATTCACGCCGAATGATATGTCCGGCAGGATACCTGCGTATCCCAGCGTTCTGTTGAGATAGGTATAATTCATGTAACTGCCGCCCGCGGGATCTGTCGGAAAAATGCTGTTCCACTCCGAGGCCGTGAAGACGCCCTTGGATCCCATTCTGATATGCGTTCCGTTGATAAGGAACGAAAGATAGAGCGAAACAGTGTACACAGCCTGGCTGAAGAAAGTGCCGTGAGGAGTCGAATAATTGGTCTGTATCAGCAATGTGAAGCGTTCCACCCCTCCGGAGACGAGAGTGAAGGTGAATGTGGCATTCTGTCCACCCGTGTTTACGAAATAGGGACGGGAGTCAGGGGGAATTGACGACATTCCCTTGTGAACGGTGCTGCTGGAGAATGAATAGATTGAGAGAGTGAGATGAGACTGCTGCATTGTCTGGTTGTACGGATTGAAGAGTGTGATCGTGAGAGAGCCCTGCCCTCCGGGGCTTATATTCGGGCTTTGCAGTGAACGTACAATCATGTTTGCCTGCGCCTGCTGTGTTGCACCGTATGCCGGTGCCGATGCAAGCATCACGCATATCACCATCAGAAAAATCAAAACCTTCATGGCAGCAACATTGGATAGACATTTTCCGGCCGCTAATAAAATTACCTTCCACGGCCCTTGGCTGCAAAGGATATATGCCTGATCAACCGTGTAGGACGGAAATGGCGAAAGCAGTGTTTGCATGAAAAAGACACCGTTTGATACAATATACAGCAAGTGTTCTGTTCCTGAGACGCTCAAGCCGCTCCTTCCAAGAAAATGGGAAATGATCGGCACCGATGCCATATTGAAACTCAGGGACGAACTGTATGCCTACGAGGAGGAGATAGGAGAAATTTATTCGAAGGTGCTTGGAGCGAAGAGCGTTTATGCAGTGACGGGCAGGATACAGGGCACTTACAGGAAGCCCTCGCTTAAGCTGATATACGGGAGGGGCGGCGAAACCGTTCACAGCGAGAACGGCGTGCGTTTCGTTCTTGATGCGGCAAAGGTCATGTTCTCGTCGGCCAACCATGACGAAAGGATGAGGATGGCAGGACTGGACTGTGCAGGCGAGACGATAGTTGATATGTTTGCCGGCATAGGTCATCTCTCGATGCCCATAGCCGTCCATTCTTCGCCGAGGAGAATACTGGCTGCTGAGGCGGACAGCGATACGTTCGGTTTCCTGCTGAAAACCATACGGGCAAACTCTGTGGAGGATGTGTATGAGCCTGTCAATGCTGACAACAGGCAGATAGATGAGAGGGACGCAGATAGAGTCATAATGGGTTATCTGGAGAACACTGAAGAGTGGCTTCCGCACGCCATTGCCATGTGCAGGAGCGGTGCCACCATACATCTGCACAGCGCCGTTCCCAGGAGGGGTTCTGCAGATTGGGGGCGTCATCTTCAGGAGAGGTGGGGAAGCCATCGCGGACGGAAGCTTATCGTCAGGCAAGTGAGAAGGGTCAAGGGATATTCGGCATTGCTGGACCACATGGTGGCAGATATTGAGGTAATGTGATGTATATGCTACCTGATATGCTGTCAGACCGTAACGGAACGGCAGGCGAAGCTGAATTGAGAGAGTGATGGATGGATGGGCGATCGTGAGGAGTTCGCGAAAGGTTACCTGAAAGGGTTTGAGGATGCGCTGAACGAGGTCTGGTCTGAAGTTCTTTCGATGGGAAGCAGGGCATACTCTCCCCAGGAGCTTCAGATACTTGCCCGGACAAGGAAGAGCATGATACCGCAGTCGTTGGCAATGAAGAGGATGGAGTTACAGAAATCTCTTGGTGTAACGCTGTCACAGCCTGGGAAACAGGACGCTCCTGAAATTGTGCTGACTCCCGGAGCCACAATACTCGTGAGGGAGGAGAGACCGGATAAAGCATTTCACATATTCACCTCAATAATTGCAGGTGGTAGACGTGGTCTGTCGGTGACCAGGATGGATCCATCAAGGATAATAGGCAGGTACGGACTCGACGCGAGGGACATTTCATTCATATGGCTGACAAAGATAGAGAGGGATGAAGTTGTTCAGGACGGAAGGAGGTATGCCATAATGAACGGACTGTCCGGACTTGCATCCGAGATCCGCTCATTCTACGGGAAGGGAAAGGAGAATGCCGTCGTCCTCGAAGGTATGGAATATCTGATAACACAGAATGACTTTCGTTCCGTGCTGAGATTCATACAGATGGTTAATGAACAGGCAGAGTACAGCGGGGGCTACTTCATACTGTCTGTTGACAGGCAGAGTGTGGATGAGAAGGACTACAGGTTGCTTGAGAAGGAAATGGCGTTTGTTGTATGAGATAGCGCCGATCAGTCCTGATCTTTCCCGGGACGGGGCTTCCTTTCCGTTCTCGCCGCCCGTATTGCAGCCTGTGCGGCTGCCAGTCTTGCGATCGGGACCCTGTACGGGGAACAGCTGACATAGTCCAGACCTGCAGAGTGGAAGAATTCTATGCTCTTCGGGTCACCGCCATGCTCTCCGCATATACCGACCTCGAGCTTCCCGTTGGCCTTTTTTCCCCTGATCGCAGATGAACGCACCAGTGAGCCGACGCCTTTGACATCAATAGTCATGAAGGGATCAAACGGGAATATCTTCATCTGCACGTATTCAGGAAGGAATCGACCCGCATCATCCCTGCTCAGCCCCAGAACCGTCTGGGTCAGGTCGTTAGTTCCGTAGGAGAAGAAGTCAACTGCGGGCGCTATCGAATCGGAAAGTATCGCTGCGCGGGGCAGCTCTATCATTGTACCGACAAGATAGTTCATTTTCATGCCATATCGCCCCATCACCTCTTCAGCCGTCCTGTCTATCTGTGGTCTGAGTATGTCTATCTCCTCTCTTCCCTCCACAAGAGGTATCATGATCTCCGGCACGACGTCTATGTTCTCCTTCCTTTTCAGCTCACAAGCAGCTTCAAAAATCGCCCTGTACTGCATTTCGTAAACTTCCGGATATGTTATTGCCAGTCTGCATCCCCTGTGACCAAGCATTGGATTCAGCTCTCTCAGCGCTTCCGTTCTGGAAACTATCTCCTCCGTGGATATGCCCATTTCGTGTGCCAGCCTTTCCACCTCGTCCCTCCCCTTCGGAAGGAATTCATGCAGAGGCGGATCCAGGAGCCTGATGATGACCGGGTATCCGTTCATCTCCCTGAAAAGACCCATGAAGTCTTCCCTCTGGTAGGGAAGCAGTGATTCGAGTGCTTCCTTTCTCTTCTCCGTTGTATTTGCCAGTATCATCCTGCGCATGTGCGGGAGTCTGTGTTCTCCAAAGAACATGTGTTCTGTCCTTGTAAGACCTATGCCCTTCGCGCCAAACTTCCTTGCAATCCTCGCATCCTCCGGCAGATCCGCATTCGCCCTGATCCCCAATCTCTTGAAACTGTCCGCCCATTCCATGAATGTTTCGAAGAAACCGGTGAGTTCGGCGGCCTTTGTCGGAAGCTGTCCGAGATACACATTGCCGCTTGTCCCGTCGACGCTTATATACTCCCCTTCAGTAATGACAACGCCGTCCGAAGCTGTGAAGCTCTTTGACCCCTGTGAGATAGATATGTCAGAACATCCTACGACGCAGCACTTCCCCATACCCCTCGCCACCACTGCAGCGTGGGAGGTCATGCCACCGGTGGCTGTGAGTATCGCCTGTGCCGCAGCCATCCCATGTATATCCTCCGCCGATGTCTCGTTCCTTACGAGTATCACCTTCTCTCCACCGGAAGCAAGTTTGACCGCTTCTGCTGCATCGAAAACCACCCTGCCTGAGGCGGCCCCCGGAGATGCAGGCAGGCCCCTTCCGATGGGTCTCCTTTCAGCGTTCTCATCGAAAACTGGGTGAAGAAGCTGGTCCAGCACAGAAGGATCGACAGAGAGTATTGCGTCTTCTCTTGATATGAGCCCTTCATTGGCCATTTCGACTGCGACCCGAACGGCGGCCTGGGCGGTCCTCTTTCCGCTCCTTGTCTGCAGAAGGAAAAGTTTTCCCTTCTGTATGGTGAATTCGATGTCCTGCATGTCCTTGTAATGGGATTCCAGAAGGTCCTTCACCCTCAGCAGTTCTGAATGGGTATCCGGCATCTTCTCCTCAAGTGAAAGGCCCGGTTTCGAAGGGTCTCTGTTTATGGGCTGGGGTGTCCTTATGCCGGCAACCACATCCTCCCCCTGTGCGTTTGGGAGGTATTCACCGTACAGGCGGTTCTCCCCTGTGGCTGGATTTCTCGTAAATGCAACGCCGGTCGCGCAGTCCTCACCCATGTTACCGAACACCATTGACTGCACTGTGACTGCAGTCCCCCATTCCTCCGGTATGTTGTTGAGCTGACGGTATGTAATTGCACGCCTGTTGTTCCAGGACTCAAAAACGGCACCTATGGCGTTCCAGAGCTGGTCAAACGGGTCCTCAGGGAATTCCCTGCCTGTCAGTTCCCTTATCTTCTCCTTGTACCTTCCGACAAGCACTGACAGCTCTTCTTCGTTCAGTTCCGTATCCAGCTTTATGCCGCGCACCCTCTTTGATTCTGACAGTATCTCCTCGAAAACGGAATGCTCGACACCCATCACCACATTTCCGTACATCTGTACGAAACGCCTGTAGGTATCAAACCCCCACCGGGGATCTCCCGTTTCATTTATTATGGAAGAAACGGTGGAATCGTTCAGTCCAAGATTCAAGACGGTATCCATCATCCCTGGCATTGAGACGCGGGCGCCTGAGCGCACAGAGACAAGTAGCGGCCTCTCAGTTCCACCAAATTTCCGCTGCATTTTTTCCTCAACGCTGTGAAGTGCTTCCCTGACTCTCTGCCTCAAACCGGAAGGGAAATTTTTGTTCAGTTTGTAATATGAATTGCAAACAGCGGTTGTTATTGTGAAGCCGGGCGGTACCGGAAGGCCGAGCCTTGTCATTTCAGCAAGACCGGCACCCTTTCCTCCAAGTAGGTTGCGCATTTCGGCGCTTCCTTCCTCAAAAAGATAGACCATTTTGCGTTTTGCCATATGAGCATGCACCAGTGGTTGCATGTTCTACTGTTACAAAAAGGTTAGATATGTCCCGTTCTCAACTCGGGACGGTGACTGACTGGCACCATCGGAGGGGATTACTGCATGAGCATGACCTGCCGGGGATGTCTGTCAGCCAGCTGAGATAAAAAAAAGCTGGATGGCAATATACAGGCAGTGTTCATTTCCCGATGACAATCTCTATCGAAGAGACATTGGAGGTGGTACCATCTTCATCCTTCACTGACTCTGTGCCGATCTTTATGTTTTTTACAAGAGCGTCCTTCAGAAATCTGTTCCTTGTGATCTCTGCAACGTCCACAGCTCTGCTGATCGATCTGCCGCGCGCCTTTATAGTTACGTCCTGGCCAGCGCTGTTGAACTGCGTGACAACAGCAAGGACATAGTTCATTGCCGGCTTCTTTCCGATATAGATTATGTTGTCTTCTGCCATAGAGTCCACTATCCTGCGTATCATCTGTTAATGTCTGAGCCAAGATCGTAGAGCTGTGCCTCTATTAAAACATTATTTATCCCGGTTACGGCACTTCTTCGGCGGGTTTGCATCAGCTCCCCCTTCCATGACGAAAAATTCCTGAAACACGGAGAGCATAGGCAGAATCACCAAGCCTGGATGCAGTTCCGGAATGGTCTCTGAAAGGGATGAGCTGTTTCACTCCAAGGACGGAGAGGGATGAGAAGACCAAAGGAAGACTTCGGCATTTCCGCCCTCAACTTGTGGAAGAGCAAATCTTTAATTAAGCGCCTGCATCGAGTTATAGTTCATACGACATACGGACATCAAGGGTGCAAATGTGAAGGCGCTGGTGCTTACCGGAATGGCAGGAGCCGGGAAAACTGAATTCGCCAATCACTGCAGGTCTCTTGGCATACCTGTATTCCAGATGGGAGACCTGGTCAGGGAAACGGTGCGAAGGTTGAATCTGGAATTGAACGGAAACAATATCGGAAGGGTGGCGAGCGTTGAAAGACTGAAGTACGGCAACGACATATGGGCAAGGAGAACAGCCAGAAACATAAGCGCAAAGAACAGCAATTGCATAATTGACGGAACCAGAAGCGAGGCCGAGGTTGCATACTTCAGGCACCATTTCGGAACAGACGCACTTATTGTGACCGTCTACGCATCATCTCCTATCAGGTATTCGAGACTGAGATCAAGGGGCCGCTCGGACATACCGCTTAGCAGGGGTGAGTTTGAGGAGAGGGATAGGAGGGAACTTGGGTGGGGGCTCGGAAATGCAATTGCACTCTCCGACAGGATCCTAGGCAATGAAGGAACAATCGAGGCTTTCAGGGAAAGCATTGAGCTGCTCCTCAGGGACATTGGATTCATAACGTGAGGCGGATTTGCGGATGACGTCCGAAAGAGGCAGATACAGATACGTGAAACCCTGTGGGCATGACGCCTTCGTAGTGTACCCAACACGCCTTTACAACCTTGAGATGAAGAGGTGCGCTGACGTTCTGAAAAAAGGAGGGATGGATGCGGTGCTCTCCGGAATCACCGTCAACATACGGATGAAAGGTTTCACATCCACACTCTACCGGACAGGAAGACTTCTCGTGGTCCCCTGCAGCAGCGGAAGTGACGCAATAAGGGTGGCTGATTCAGTATTCAGTGTGCTTTCAAGCGACAGGAAAGTGTTGAAATCGATGAACGATGCAGAAGAGGTTCTATGACCCCGCTCCTTTCAGCAGGTGCTCAGGGATGATGTTCAGCACATTCAACGCAGCCGCATCGCTTCTCATCAGCGCAGGACTCAGCCTGCTTGCCTTCAGGCAGAAACTGCTGACACGTGACGGGTCTGTCTCAGCCTTTCTCATCAGTTCCATCATCGGAGTATTCGGGGGGCTATCATGGCTGCTCACCATACTGTCATTTGTACTGGCTGCTTTTGTCACAACCAGATTCCGCCTCCTTGAAAAGGCAGGAAAGGGTCTCCAGGAGGGCAGGATGGGGGAGAGGGGGATGCTGAATGTAATAGCCAACAGTCTTCCCGGTGTCTTCATTGCTGTTCTCAGTTTCGCAATGCCTGGGGCACTTACAAGATCCGGCTATGCAACACTCTTCATGTGTTCCATCGGTGCGGCTGCATCGGATACACTGGCAAGTGAAATAGGCGTGATAGACAGGAACACAAGGCTCATAACCACGTTTAGGAGAATACCCACGGGAACAGACGGAGGTGTATCCGTTCTGGGAACCCTGTCTGCTGTCGGAGGCTCATTCTTTATCGGAGCCATCGGTTATATTTTCATCACGCTCGGGGGCACTCAGCTCTCCCTTTGGTCCATAGGTTTTGTGACGCTCCTCGGATTCTTGGGATCGGTGATAGACAGTGTTCTTGGAGCAACGCTTGAGAGGCGAGGGCTGATAGGAAAGCAGACAAACAACATATCTTCCATTGTGGCCGTCTGCATAATTGCATTCCTGATACTTTTCTGAACGTTGCTCCGGAGGTTTTCAGTGCGGCAGTTAAAACCGGCATGTGGGCCGATGAACTTGGTTCGAAAATCGGCAGGCATACTGGAAAGGCATAAATACAGCGTCAATCTCAGAGTAAACAGGAATGGTACGACGGCCACAGTGGTGGGGCTACACCTGGTCTCGTCCGATCCCAGAAGTTAAGCCCACCTACGTTCCCTGTGGTACTGTTGTGCGCGAGCCAACGGGAAGCCCGGCCCCGTAAGGGGTTATGCAGTATGTG
>JAGVSJ010000024.1 GCA_019720975.1 Candidatus Sysuiplasma superficiale | reverse complement strand
ATACAATCCCCTGATGCTCAAGGCATCCTATTTCAACACAAGCCTGCCGATAGGCTGGTACAAGGAGGGGAAGGGGGCAGGACTGAAAGAGCTGGCCTACGCCCCGGGGCAGATGGAGCTGGGCATCAAATCCGGTGGCGGGGACACAGGCTTCCAGGATATCAAGCTGATAAACGCAGGGATTAACCTGGCATACCTTGCAATCGAAGGGTATTCGGTTAACTATTCAATCCGCATTTCATCATCAGGGAATTCAACAGGCACTCACCTGTCGGCCTCCGGCAGGCTTGTTTCCTTCTACGGAGCTGAGTTTTCCTTCGGCAACGGTTCGATGAACATAATGCTCGGATTCAACAGCAGCGCACGTTATTCACTCAGGCAGCTGGCACCGGACACACTGCTGATTATTTCAAACAGCACCGTGATCAATTTCACAGAGGTGGCCCGAATAGCGCTGGGTGAACAGTGGAACATCGGCAACGCAACATTTATGTACCTAGTAGGTGGGCTTGTCACCAGCAACTCCATTTCAGCGACCTTCTACGGGTTCGGTATCAGGAGGGTTTGACATGTACGAACTGACCGTTGTGCTTCCCACTTACAATGAGGCAGGGAATCTGCCTGCATTAGTCCATCGGATAGAGCGCCTCGGGCTTAATTCAGAGATAATCGTTGTCGATGATGGCAGCAAGGACGGGACAGCAGAGGTCGCAAGGGCACTGATGAACGAATACGGCAACATAAAACTCATCGAGAGGGAAGGGAAGCAGGGGATAGATACGGCCGTGAGGGATGCTGCGGCTGTGGCCTCGGCCGACTATATCGCTGTAATGGACAGCGACCTGCAGCATCCGCCTGAAATGCTCCCTGTGATGCTCAGGGAGGCCAGGTCAGGCAAGGACATTGTTGTGGCGTCAAGATATGTCACCGGCTCGGCAAACAGAATGGGTCTCATGCGTCGCCTGGTATCCAGGGCAGCCACTTCCGCTGTTCACTTCCTTGTCCCCCAGGCAAAGAATATACGCGATCCGCTCTCAGGCTTCTTTCTCTTTTACAGAAAGGCCGTCAGCCTTGAGGAGGCCACGCATGGAAGTTACAAGATCCTGCTTGAAATAATAGCAAGGAACAGGGTTTCGGCTGTTGAGGTGCCTTTCAGCTTCGGTGAGAGATACTCGGGGAAAAGCAAGCTCGGTCTCACCGAAATGATCAGGTTTGCCTCCCTTACCTTCAGGCTCTCCGATTACAGGGCAGCAAAGTTCATCACAGTCGGGCTTGTGGGGATCGCCATAAACGAGGGCATACTTTTCATGCTTGAACCGCATGCACCCCTGCTACTTGCCTCCGCGGTTGCCGTCGAGGCTTCGATTGTGTCCAATTTCATCATGAACAACACATGGACATTCAGGAGAAAGGCAAAGGTTGGTTTTTTCAGGGGTCTGGTAAAATACAACTTCGTTACAATAGTCGGCGGGATCATCAACATACTAATTCTCGGCATGCTTGTGTTCGCCCATTTTGAATACCTTGCTGCGAACTTCATCGGAACGCTTTTCGGTTTTGCGGCAAATTACCTCGGAAGCGAGGGAATAGTCTGGCATGTCAGGCTGCCAAACTGAATAGAGGGCCGGGGGCTCACTGTCCCAGCCTGGTCGGGTTCCCTGTGTAGTGGAGTTCCCAAAGATATGTGCTTCCGGGATATCCGCTGACGCTCACAAAGGCAACAAGCCCATAGACGGAGCTGTTGTCTACCGCCTCATGTATGAAGGGCGGCAGGAAACCAATCTGGGAGCTGTCTGCGAACACGTACTGCGGAAGACGGGATGGGCTGAAAGGAAGGAGAGGCATGTAGCTTGCGTTGAACGGGAGCCACATAGCAGAATAGGCATGCATGTTGTTGGCGACAAGCGGGAAGAGGTTGTCGGATGCGAAGACATAGGAACCGGCAGGTATCATTCCTGCCATTTGCTCGATGTAACGGAAATCAGGATTGGGAGAATAGCTCACGTTGAACCCTATATTCGCCTTGAAATTTGCAGTGTTGAGCGGTCCCAGGACGAGATTGAGGAATAGGAGAGAAACAATCAGAATAATGCCTGCCTTCCTGATTTTCAATATGCCTGCGTGAGAGCGGGTCCGCAGGAGCCCGATTCTTCCCGGAATGCCTGAGATGAAGAGCACCGAAACAGCCGCACTGACTGCCACGAGCACGGCAAGCGCATCGAAGTAGTGCCGTGGCTTCAGGAAATACATTGTTCCTCCTGACAGGAGGAGAAGAGCCGAAACTGACGCTATGGCAAGTGAAAGGATGAATGTGCCCGAGAGCCTCTCCCTGATTGAAGGATATCCCAGGATTGCGGATATGAGGGCAGGGGGGAAGGAG
The DNA here is from genome assembly GCA_019720975.1 of Candidatus Sysuiplasma superficiale. GTDB lineage: Archaea > Thermoplasmatota > Thermoplasmata > Sysuiplasmatales > Sysuiplasmataceae > Sysuiplasma > Sysuiplasma superficiale. The sequence goes on along the minus strand of JAGVSJ010000024.1, from coordinate 18,152 downwards.
ATGAAACCGTACTGATATCCGAAGAGCTGGGAAAACTTGGGATACAGGAAGACTGATTCCACAAACCAGGGTGCGCTCATTATCAGCGACCTGTATTTCGCAAGAGGCAGGAAGGCTACAGTGGAGAGGAGTAGAAGCCAGTATATCAGCGATCTCGACAGCGTCTTTGCGCTGAATGCAGGTGATACGAAATAGGCGGCCGGAGTTGAATAGAAGTGGGTGTATGCAACACCAAACAGCGGCACGATGACCAGTGACCTCGCAGCTTCGACCGAAAGGAAGGCAACAGCGCAGGCCGCAAGGAGAAGGACGAAATCCCTGTTAACCGCCAGCAGCCCGCGGCCGGAGGCTTCTGTGCCTGCCGCAATGAAGTACAGCACGACGCCTGCCGCAAGAAGCGGAAAGACCTCAATGGTAAGAGATCCGGCAACGAGGACCAGGGCCGAATAACCGTACCTGCCTGCAGAAACGAAATAATAGAAGAGGAGGAACTCCAGCGGGATAAAGGACTCCCAGTGGTAATCATAGAATATGCTTGACAGCGTGGCCATTGCGAAAAGGAAGAGCACTGAAAAGAGAATGCTCTCCTGCCTTGAATTCCTGCCTGACATCGAAATAAGGTAGACCGGAATGGCACCCAGCCCAACCGCCGCTGACTGTATGAGAAAGAGAGTCAGCGGTGTCTGGCTCAACCCGTATATGTATGCAAGCGGTATGGCAATGTAGGCGCTGTTCACCTCAAGGTAGGTGAAATACCCCGTGGTGGAATAATCGGCCGTTTCAAAGAGTATTCTGCCGTGCAGCGTTGAGAAGAGCATCTGCTGCATTATGCCCAGATCCCAGTCCGAGGTGTAGAAGTTCATGTAGCGCATCATGCCGACATACGACGCAATGGCTATGAAGAGCGCAATGGCTGGTAACAGGACGGCACAGTCTGCGATTGCAGCTCTTTTCGCATCCGGCATGTCGGTAAAGGATGCTTTTCCACGATATTTACCTCTGCCATCGCTGCCGGCGCGGCCGACGGTCACTGTTTAAGTACTGATTGATGATTTTTAAGCAACAGCAAGCACTGCAACTGAAACATCCAGAAAGGAGAAGTGAAGCTTTGCTGTTTGGAAGAAGGGCCAGGATCGCTGTCTCAATAGCTGTCACAGCCGCACTTGTTTTTTCTGCCCTGGCGCTGATCCAGCTGACTGAGAAACCATCAATCACCGTTTTCCCATCAGTTGCCTTGGCCGGGAATCCTGTGAAGGTTGGAGTGAATTTCCCTCCTCCGCTGTCACGTGCGGATTTCAGCGGAGTAACTGTCAGTTACGGTGATGGCACCCACACCACAGAAATGCTTTCCACACATGTATACCTGAGGCCAGGCATATACAGGATCGTCGTGCATTTTGAAAGAAACGGTGAACAGGGTACTGTTTCGTCGCAGGTGAAGATACTTCCCTATTATTTTGAGACGCCTTCAGCCGATTATGGCGATTCTGCGACCTACAGAATCGCCGGCGGGTACATTTCAGCAAGCAACCCGTACGGTATCATATCCAGGGATATAACATATGACGGAATCAGTGCGACAATCAAGGTCGATGCAATTCATCTTGTCTTCTCCGGAAATGAAAGCGTCGCAGTCGGATTGCATCCGGTTCTGCAGGCAGACGGTCTGGGATACACCCATGTCGCATACCAGATCAACAGCACAGGGAGAATAAATGGAAACGGCTATCTGCTCGGGCAGGCGTCCGGAACAGCTCTGAACATATCGCTCTCGATGGAGGCGACGTTCACAGTTTCATCCTTTTTTGATTCACACACCAACAGTACGGTAGTTCAAAATCTGCAGGCGTCAATCCGCCTCAATGCGGACTATGAAGGGCAGACGCTGCCTCTCCTGAAAAATGGCACATACGCTGCCTCGGCATTCGGAGAGATATACAACGGCACGCTCGCCCAGAACAGTATGATCGATGCACTTGACGGTTCAAGCCTCCTTTCAATGCCCCTGCAACAGAGGCTGAAATACGTTTCGGGTGTCCCGAAATCGCTTTCACCCGGTATCTCCGGTGTGTATCGGGGGTATGAATGGAAGGCATGGGATTTCATGCCGTCACTGAACAATTCTGAAATTACAATAAGCGTCGTGAGGGGAGATTCGTACAACAGGACGGTAACGCTGGACGAGCGTTCATTTTTCCCCCTGGCTCAAGGCATGGTTGAAGGCTATTCGTTCAACGGCACAAACGTCAGCTTCGGAGCGGATGAGGCAAGGACTGGCTATACCCGCGGAGAAACGTCCGTGTTCACCGCCGGCGTGACAGGGACCGAGGCGCGAACGGGGAACTACACGGTATGGAATGAAGGAAGCAGGATTCCGCATCTCGACGGCGGCATAACGGAACCGGGTCTGACCGAAGCATACAGCTTCGCTCTCAACAACACGGGGCTCGCGCAGTTTCTTCAGTCCAGTCCGGATGCGCTCTTCCTCGGCGCTTACTACAACTTTTCCAGCCAGTCATGGTACATCTTCTTCGGCAATGTTTCCGGAAGCAGTGCCTATCGCGTGTATGTCAGCGATGCCAACGGCACGCTTGAAGCTTCAGGTGCAGAGGTGCCTTATGAAGGCCCGGACTCAATGCCGGCCGGCGAGCCCCTGCTTACGCCTGATTCAGCTCTCAATGCAGTCAACGGAAGCGCTTTCAGAAACAGTTTCTATTCAGGCAATACCGCTCAATTTTCCCTCCTGTACATAGGTCCCGGTGAATTCATCCCCCAGATGTCGCAGTTCCTTCCTGCACCGGGCGGCAAGGTTTCGCTCGTGTACACATTCACATCTTACGACGGATCTTCCATCTCGATAGACGCACTGAACGGCCAGATAATGTACTTCCTGTCCCCGTCCTAGAGGGGTTTCCTCATCCTGCCCATCTCCTTCATGAGCACATTTGCAATGTCCCCCGGCCTTGCCTTCCCTCCGAGCCTCTTCATGCACTGCCCCACGAGGAAATTCATCACCTCCCTGTTGCCGTTGATGTATCTTTTCACGGCATCCGCATTCTCCCTCATGACATCTGCAGCTGCCCGCACTATCTCCTCCGACGAATGCCAGTTCGACGTAAGCTCCTCCAGAAGACCTCCGATCGGCTGTCCGTCAAAGAGCTTTCTGAGAAGCAGGGATGCGTTCTGGTTGCTCAGCCTCGAGCCTGCATAGTTCACTGCTATTGAAACTATGCCTTCCGAAATTGACGGCAGGGAGGAGGAATCCATCCTCCTGTAGTTGAGCTCTCCCTTTATGTCACGTGCCACAAAGGTTGACGCGAACCTTGTATCAGTGGACAGTTCAACCCTCTCGAAGAGCCTGAGCAGGTTCCTGTCTGCAAGGACGGTGCGTGCGTCCGGCTCCCTTGCACCGCCGGCCGTCATCCTTTCAAGTATGCCGAAGGGGCTGGGCACCTTCTCAAAGGCCACAGCGCTGATGTCAACAGGGGGAAGGTCGGGATCGGGAAAATACCTGTAATCCTCCAGGTTTTCCTTGAAGCGGAGTGATACGGTGGTGCCGGAGATCGCGTCAAAATGCCTGGTTTCACGGTCAACAGCCTCCCCGCGCACAATCAGTTCGCTCTGTCTCTCAATTTCATATTCGATTGCCTGGACAACGCCGCTTGCCGAATTGATGTTCTTGACCTCCACCCTCTCCCTTCCGCCGACAGATATGTTTGTATCCACCTTGAAGGGCATCTCCTCCCTGGCACAGCCCAGATACTGAAGGACAAGAAGCAGATCGCTCAGGAACGACTTTGCCTGCCGGCTGTCCCTTATGTCCGGTTCGGTGACGAGTTCTATGAGCGGGACTCCGGACCTGTTGAAGTCGACCTTTCCCTTCGGCAGATCGTATTGCCCCGGGTCCTCTTCGAAGTGTATCTCACGCAGTCTGCATCCGCTCAGGCTTCCTCCTGAAGCGACAGGCTCGGAGGTTCTCTGGTAATTGCAGGGGAGATCAGGATAGAAATAATGTTTCCTGAGTATCCTCACAGGCCCGCGGAGCCGTTCCATACCGAATACATCTGCGAGCTGAAGGAGAACAGCAATGACAGCGGAGTTCGGTGACAGCGGTTTGGCACCCGGCTGGCCAGTGCATACGGGACAGACAACTGTGTTTGGCTCCGCGTCGAGAAAGGATGAACTGCATGAACAGAACATCTTGCACTCCGTCCGCGGATAGATGTGCAGCTCAAGTCCGATCTTTGCAGGCAGCGCATCCGGCATTTCAGGAAAGCCCCCTGAAAAGGTGCATGGCCGAGAGGACTTCCTCATCCCTTTCCTTCCTTCCTATGAACTGTATGGATATGCCCGGACCGATGGGAATGCAGCCTGCGGGCACTCCGCAGAGGTTCGGAGTAACTGTGAGAACATCCGTCGCGTACATGAGCAGAGGATCGGCGAGCTTCTCTCCAAAAGAATACGGGGCAACCGGCATTGTCGGGCACACTACCATATCGTGCTGCGACAGGATGCCTTCCATCTCCTCCCTTATCTCGGCCCTTGCGTTCTGAGCCCTTGCATACCATTCGCTTCTTCCCTCCAGCGATGTTATGTATGTTCCGAGGAGTATCCTGCGCCGGACCTCCCTGCCGAAGGCCGAACGCGAGGACAGTGCGATCTCCTGAGAGGATGAGTCACCCTGCCTCGTGCCGTATTTCAGGCCGTCAAACCGCTGCATTGCAGAGGAGAATTCGGAATACATGATGAGGTAATATGCGGGCAGAAGCATCGAAGCGTTCCTGAATTCGAACCTGTGTATTCTTGAGCCTGCCTTTTCAAGCCTGGAAAGAGAGAGGCTGAAGGCATCCGCGACCTCCCTGCTGCAGAGGGTGAGGAGGTTTGAAGGCACTGCAATGTCCGCTCCCTGAAATTCGAAGTCGTTGAGTCTCTTCACACACTGTGTTCGCGAATGTCCGAAGGTGGTCTGGTCATGCTCATCGGGCCCGCTGACAGCGTCCATGACAGATGCCAGAAGTTCCGTCCTGCCTTCGGGCACAATCGGCGCAGGGGTCTCGAGACTCATGGACATGTCAACGAGACCATGCCTTGAGATCCTGCCGTACGTCGGCTTCAGTGCTGCGAGATTGCAGAACGCAGCAGGGCAGCGTGCCGAGCCCCCTGTATCCGAACCGAAGGCTGCGTCCACAATGCCGGATGCAACGGCGGCGCCAGAGCCTGACGAGCTGCCGCCCGGCACCTTTCCAGGAAAGAGCGGATTGAGCGTGGGTCCGAACGCAGAATTTTCGCCGGAGGAACCGCATGCAAACTCATCCAGGTTGGTCTTTCCGGCAATAACCGCACCCTCGGCCCTAAGTCTTGAAACAACAGTGGCATCATAGGGCGCAACATAATTTGCGAGGTACCTGGATGCGCATGTGAGCCTTTCCCCCTTTACAGCTATATTGTCCTTTATGCCGAAGGAAATGCCGCTCAAAACACCATCCTTTGCATCCTCCTGCCTGCAGAAACTGATGAATGCGTTTAAACTGTCGGTGTTCCTGCCGCCAATGCTGCCTGGATGCTTTCCGCCGGTAAAGCCCTGCATTCAAAGTCCCCTTGGCACAAGAAGAAACTTCCCTTCCCTTGCGGGAAAATCATTCAGTATGATCTCCTGTTCATCCTGCGTATTGCTGCAGTTGCCGTCCTCCCTCGGCCTTATCGCACCTTCGGAGACTGTCCCGGAATCCGAAGCCATGGATCTTATTTCGGAGAAGAAATCCAGTATCGAATTGATCTCATTCAGGAAGACATCCGTCTCCTCCTCGCTCAGGGAAAGCCTGCACAGCCCGGAAATACGGGCAAGATCATCCCTCTCAATTCTCCTCATTCACAGACCTCTTGACGGTGCTGAATACAGAGCATGTCTCTGTTCTGCTTACACCTTCCATTGAGCGCAGCCTGTCTATAACGATGTTTCCGATGTCGTTGAGTCCCGGAGCGCTTATCTTTGCAATCATGTCCCACCCGCCTGATATCAGGTAGAGCTCGCTGACCCCCTCGATGGATGCAATCCTTCTGGCAACCTCTCTCTGTGTGGCAAATCCGGGCATGAACGATATAAGCACAAAGGCTGACTGGGAGTCGCTTACCTTGCTTTCGTCTATCTCCACCGTGTACCTGCGTATGATGCCCTCCTTCTCAAGCCGCGATAATCTCTGCCTCACAGTGCCCCTCGCCACGCCGAGTCTCTGTGCTATGGCTGATATAGGCATCCTGGAATTCTCCCTCAATATCGATACAAGTTCTGAATCTATCCTGTCAAACATAAATCCACCTGGCATTATTTCGACCACAATTGAAACATTTTGCTCAAGTTAACAGCCATAATGTTGCAAAAGGTAATTAATACTGATGCCGTACTTCACACATTGAATGCATGGCTCCGTAGTCCAACGGGCAAGATATCTGGCTGTTAACCAGGTGATGACCGTTCGAATCGGTCCGGAGCCGCTGTGCCTGGCAGCTGCCGGATGAGGAAAAAATTCCGGCACAGGCCGGAGAATGATGACCCAAATTTCCCAAATGTCATATGGTCTAAGGAGTCGGGAATTTAACTGTGTTACCTACATTATGAGTTGTATAAATATAAAATGGTGCCTGCAGTTACGTCGCATGCGAGGCGCACTATGCAATGGTTGCCCGGAGAAGAGATGAGAAAAATTCACTCCACAGGCTCGGTCTGACGGAATATGAAAGCGAAATTGTGCAGGCGCTGATTGGAAGAGGCTCTGTGCCGCTGAGTTACAGGGAAGCAATGGCAATCACAGGTGTTCCCTACGGAAGGATATATTCCGTCTTTGACTCCCTCGAAAGGAAGGGTTTCCTGGAGAATCTGGGAGGGAGGCCCAAGAGGTATCTCCTGAGGCCGCTGGGGGAAGTCCTGGATGATTACCTGATCGTACCGCTGATCCGGGACACGCTCAATGCCCCCATCGGCCGCAACAACGTCTTCAGGGATACCTGGATAAGGCAGATATGTTCCTCGATACCGGTAATCAGGGTGGACGGAGGGGAAGCACTTCTGGACTTTCTGCCGGATCTGGAGAGCGTCAGAAAGGCGCAGCTTGATGAAATAATGCATTCGGAAAGGGAGATACTCATGTGCTTCCCCACCGGAAACTTCCTTGACAGGAAGTTTTCAAGTTACGTGAGGATGTCGGGCTCCGTGAGAATGGAGATTGTCAGCTCAATACATCCGTCTGAACTGATGACATATACGACTGAGGCGGAAAGGGAAACAATAAGAGCGATACTGTCAAACAAAGAGGTCTCATCCAAATTCCATTTTTACGTGAATGACGGGGTGAGAGACAGATTCATGGTTATTGATGAGAGGTTCGTTGCGATAGGGAGCAGCGTCTCTCCGGTCCTTGTGCACATATACTCAACAGACATAGCACTGCAGATGAAGGAGAGGTTTCAGAAGATAAGAAGCATGTCGAAGGAAACGCCGCTCACCTGAATGCAGCGGCATGTGCGCTGAGGCCATTCCGGCAGTGCTCAGGGTTACCTCGAGCCCGGATTCGGGAGTGAAAACTGTTTTAAAAGTGCGGATTGATGCCTGGCCTGCATGAATGAGAGAATTTTTGTTACGGGGGCATGCGGTTTCATCGGGAGACATCTTGTTTACGAGGCCGTGAAGGAAGGTTATGATGTATCTGGCCTTGCCCATTGCGACAGGGAGGTTCCTGACGCGCGTATCACCGTCGGGGACATTAGGGATGCGGAGACGGTTGAGAAGGCATCGGCAGGATGCGACTATTTCATACATCTTGCGGCAGTGACGTCAAACGTCGAGTTTGAACGCCGTACGGACTACAGTTTCGATGTAAACATCGGCGGCTTCAGAACGGCCATCAACGCCGCACTGAAGAACAGGTGCAGGAGGTTCATATTCGCTTCAAGTGCGGCGATATACCTTGACTCATTTTCGGAGAAGAGCATAATACCGTTTGATGCGCAGAGGAATCACTATGCGAAGACAAAGATGGTAAACGAGATGGTAGGCCGGTCATACGGGGACGTGTTCGGCATGAAGGTGCTCGGGTTGAGGTTTTTCAACGTCTACGGCCCAGGCGAAAACGAGAAGGGGAACTATGCAAGCATCATGTCACAGTTCATACGCTGCTCCAGGGAAGGCAGGAAACTTGTCATATACGGTGACGGCAGCCAGGAACGTGATTTCGTGCATGTGAGGGATGTGGCGAGAATAACGCTGAAACTTTCATCGTCGGAACACACAGGGGTGGTGAACGTAGGAACCGGCCGTACGATCAGCTACAGGAAGATAGCTGACATCATAGACAGGGACAATCAGGAGTTCGTGCCGAATCCGCTCTCAAGCTATCAGATGCTCACAAGGGCAGACACAGCACTGCTCAAATCCATTATCGGAGGATACGAATTCATAAGGGTGGAGGATGGCATAAGGATGCTGATGGATGGAGGAGTCCAAGGCTGATGCCTTCCCCTGCACACCTCAGGACGATTTGCTTTTCTGCGGAACCGGAGTGCCTGGAGCTGAAGGCTTTGCCCCCGGCTGTGCTGCCGCAGGTGCAGGAGGTGCAGCAGGGGCGGCAGGCTTCGCCGGAGCCGGGGCGGGTCGGTTCAGCAGCGCTATCTTGATTTCAAAGCCGTCGATACCCAGGTTTGCTATCCAGTCGATGAGCATTCCAACGAGCCCCTTTGCACCCGTTATTACCCTGATGCCGGAGCTGCGGAGACTGCCTATTGTATCGGGTGATGCGCTGTCCAGGACGACGGCATCGATCTTCAGATTCCTCACGATGGAGGCGAGTCTCTCTGCGGGCGGAGGCGACGGGAAGCCCTGTCTGACCTGTGTGGATGCCACCGTTCCGTCAATTATTTCAGCAACAGTATAATATCTGGATGTCTCGAACTCCTTCGAGACATAACTCAGAGAGCCTGTTTCACTGTCCGACGGGAGAAGTATCTTCATCCGGAACACCCCATGATGATTGGAAACATGCAGTCTCTGTTAGCTGCAGTGTTTACTTAAACCTGTCGTGCAACATCTTCAGCGGAGGACCGGAGCGAGTGTTACGGTTTGACGCGGCAGGGGATGTTACAGCAGATTCGTGCCCTGACAACTGTTTTAAACATAATGCATTTAGGACTAAGAGGTGATTAGAACGAAAATCGTTGTTCTGGCGAAAGCTGTCCCGGAAGTCAGAAACGTGAGGCTCTCGATCAAGGGTAATGACATAGACAGGAGTGAGCTGAATTATGTGCTCAACGAGCAGGACGATTACGCACTGGAGGAAGCGCTTCAGCTCAGGGAGAAAAGCGGCGGCGAGGTGAAGGTGGTTTCGGTGGGGGATGAAGGCGCGAGAAAGGGCATAACACAGGTTATAAGGCAGTGCTATGCGAAAGGCGCCGATTCCGGCCTGATGCTTCTCGATGCGTCGTATGGCGAATGGGATGACGCAGTGAAGGCAAGGATAATAGCGCGCATGCTCGACGGCGAGGGAGCTGACCTGATACTGTGCGGCTCGCAGTCATCAGACACCTCAAGCAGCAGGCTTGGACCGATGGTCGCACAGATTATGGGAATGCCGCATGCAACGCTGATCACATCCCTCCAGATGCTCGACGGGGGGTCTCTGAGGGTGAAGAGAGATCTTGAGCAGGGAATACAGGAGATTGTTGACATACGGATGCCATGCCTGCTCACGACACAGACGGGAATAAACACACCGAGATACGCGTCGCTCAACAGGATAATAGCCGCGACAAGGAAGGAGATCGCACAGCGGACAAGACAGGATATCGGCATATCGGATACAGACATAGAGAAATGGAACGCTGTGAGAAGGGTGGCTGTCTCGTTCCCCGCGGAACGCGCATCAAACGCCCTCTTCATCGAAGGGAAGCCCGAGGAGGAGGCAGCACAGCTTCTCAGGATACTGCGTGAAAAGGGACTGCTACAGAGGTGATTGAATGTCCGAAGCGATGGTTGTAGCACAGCAGAGGGGAGGGGAGCTCAACGAAACAACGCTGGAATGCATCGGGGCTGCAAGGGAGATTGCAGGGGCCGGGGGCAGGGTGACCGTGCTTGCAGTCGGCCACAGAACAGAGGGTGTTGTTGCAAGGCTCTCCGAATGCGACTGCGACAGCATTGTGTATGTTGACAACCCTGTTCTTCAGGACTACACATATGATGCGTACAGGGAGGTGCTAAAGAGGGTTATAGAAAGGGTGAAGCCGGAAATCATACTGGCACCCTATACATCACTCGGAATGGATCTCTATCCGGGTCTCTCGGTCGAAATGGATATACCGCTCATCTCCGACTGCATAAGCATGAAGAGGGAGGACGGGAAGGTCATTGCAAGGAGACAGCTCTACGGCGGCAAGATTGAGGCCGACTATTCCGTTGACGGAAGATGCATTCTGACAGTCAGACCCGGAACGCAGAGGAAGTGCGGCAGCGGCAGGCCTTCGAAGGCGGCCGAGACGGTGGATCTTGCCGGACTGCATGCAAGGACGTCGGTGGTCGGTTACGAAACTCCTCCGAAGGAAGATGTTGAGATAGACAAGGCAAGGATAGTGATATCAGTCGGAAGAGGGATTGAGAAGAAGGAGAATCTTCCCCTGTTCGAGGATCTCGTGAGGCATATAGACGGCGCGGTTCTGGCAGGCTCCCGCCCCGTTATAGACAGCGGCTGGCTGCCAAAGGGCAGGCAGGTGGGTGTTTCCGGCAAGACAGTGAAACCCAAGCTCTACATTGCGCTCGGAATAAGCGGAGCGATACAGCATCTGTCCGGCATGTCGGGAAGCGAGTTTATAGTGGCCGTAAACAGGGACAGGGACGCTCCCATCTTCAAGGTGGCGAATGTCGGCATCGTGGATGACATATTCAAGTTTGTGCCTGCGCTGATTAACCAGCTCGGAAAGTGACTGCTTGCTCCCTTCCGGAAAACCATTATAATCGTCTGATTGTTGCACAGGAAGGGAGAAGCAATGAATTTTTCACTTTCGGAAGAGGAAAAGCTCTTTCAGAGTACCGCACATGAATTCCTGAAGTCAAACCTGGCACCGATAGCAAGGGAGATTGATACGGAACACCGCATACCCGAAGATGTGCTGCGGAAGATGGGCGACTTAGGGATTCTAGGCACCACCATACCGGAAAGGTACGGCGGCCCGGGCGGTACTATGACCATGGCGTCAATTGCAGCCATGGAGGTTGGAGCGGCGGATCCGAGCATGGCAACAGCCGTGTACTTCCTTCTTGTCACCGGTTGGAGCCACCTCACTGCGAAGCTCGGAAGCGAGGAACTCAGACAATCGCTTCTGCCGGAGGTGGCAAAGGGCAGGAGATTCCTGGGAATAGCGACGACTGAACCCGGCGGAGGTTCTGACCTGGCGGCCATGAAAACGAATGCCAGGAAGGAGAAGGGCAGGCTGGTGCTCAATGGCGAAAAGATCTACATAAGCGGTGTTTCGGAGGCGAAGAGAACGGGAGGCGGCCACCTCACGCTGATGAAGACAGATCCTGCACTGAAGCACCGGGGTCTGACCTTCGCTTACGTGCCAATCAATTCCGGCGGGATTGAAACATCCGTACTGCAGAACATGGGGAGGATGGGGATATCCACCGGCATAATCTCCTACAGGGACGTCGATGTCCCCGAAGGGAACATAATCGGCGAATACAACAAGGGGTTCTTTCACGCCATGCTTGGCTTCAACTATGCCAGGACGCTTGTATCGGCTGCATGCGTGGGGGCCGCACAGTGGGCGCTCGAAACCGGAGCCGATTACATAAAGAAGAGGAGCGCTTTCGGTTCCCCGCTTGCGAAATATGAGGCAGTGTCGTTTGAATATGCAGATCTCGCCGTGCAGATTGAAATGGTCAGGAACCAGGTGCTGAAGGCGGCAACCCTTCTGGACGAATTCGACAGGGGAGGAGATGTTTCAATGAGAGACATAAACATAGCCGTGTCCTCATGCAAACTGACAGCACCTCCGCTCGCTCTTGAGGCTGTCAAGAAGGTGATGATGTGGCATGGCGCGCTGAGCTACACAAAGGATACACTGCTTGAGATGGCACTGAGAGGCGTCCTCTCCTACGTTGTCGGTGCCGAAGGCGCGCTGAACATAATGCGCCTTGTCATTGTGAGGGAACTGCTCGGGCCGGAGTACCTTCCGTACAGGTGAAGATGAGAAGATTGAGCCTTGATGAAACATTGAGAAGACATGGATGGGCAAAACCGGACTACGGAGGGAACTGCATCTCTTCCATTCTGCCCTATGTCTACCGGGCGATGAAGGGGGATACGGGCGCGCTGCCGGATGCGATGGGGATGTGCCGGGGAAGGAACAATGTTGTTCTCATGGTCGCTGACGGAATGGGACTGAATAACATAGGCGGCCATGAGGCGCATCTCCCTCACATCACCGCAGCGGGCCGGGCAGGCAGACTCGTGCCGTTCACAACAGTTTTCCCGTCAACAACCGCTGCTGCGCTTACAAGCCTCTACACATCGTGCGACCCTTCAACACACGGGTTGCTTGAATGGTACCTCTACATCGATGAGGCCGGAACGGTTATCGAAACGCTGCCGTTCAGGACACACAACAGCGCAGAGGAAGCGGAATTCAGGAAGAGGGGACTCGGTGTGGACATTCTCTCAGAATGCAGGATGTTCGGCGGATTCAGGGAGGCCGGGTTTGATTTCACCGTGTTCTTTCCCGAATCGATACTTCACAGTGATTTTTCATCCTGGATGCTGGGCGGTGCGGATTTGAAAGGGTACCAGAGTCTCGAGGAGGTGCTGCAGTCCCTGCAGGAGAGGGATGGCGGCGGGGGAAGGAGCCTTGCGATCATTTACCACCCCGATGTTGACAGCTCAGGCCACCTTTACGGCCCTTCATCTGAAGAGTACAGGGGAGAGATGGAACTTGTGGACAGTTTCCTTGGCGAATTCTCTGACAGCGGTATGAGGGACAGCATACTCCTCCTTACAGCGGATCATGGCCAGGTGGGGGTGCCGCCGGAACGCGTCGTGTACCTCGAGGAACTGGAATGGTTTGACAGCCTGCTGAAGAGAAATGCGGAGGGCAGACCAATTCTGCCTTACGGCTCCGCCAGGGATCTCATCATCAGGACGCATTCTCCTGATGAGATGAAGAGGAAACTCTTGAGAGAGCTTGAGGGCAGATGTACCGTGGCAGAGACGGCGGCGATGGTGCAGTCCGGACTCTTCGGGCATGGGAGTCGCGCAGCCTCCTTCGAACGGAGAGCAGGCGATCTGTGGATACTGCCTCTCGAGGGGGAGGGGGTCTGGTACAGGCATTTCGATGATGATACAGTGGAACTGAGAGGGCTCCACGGCGGACTCACGCGGGACGAAATGATGATACCGCTTCTTGCTGTTGTGTGATCTGGCACATCGGCACCGCCTTTCTCGGATCTTTGTTGCATCCTGCCCTCAACAGGGCATGGTGCATGGAGCGTGTATTTCTGCGCACTGCATGACCAAGCCTCCGCCGGCTGCTGCTTAAATATCTGTCAGTCAATAACGAAGGCTGATGACCGGGAGGAAGAAACTCTTCGGAACAAACGGCGTGAGAGGGGTCGTCAACGACTTCCTTACGCCTGAATTTGTCATGAAAATGGGTATGGCCATCGGCACGCGATGCAAAGGAAGGATTGCCGTTGCTACAGACACCAGGACATCAAACCGTATGCTGAAGGATGCTCTTGTGTCCGGAATACTTTCCACTGGTTCATCGGTTGTCGATGCGGGTGTGACGCCGACGCCTGCGCTGCAGTTTTTTGTCAGATCCGGAGGGTTCGCAGGGGGTGTGGTCATAACGGCGTCGCACAATCCGCCCCAGTTCAACGGCGTGAAATTCATATCATCCGACGGAACAGAGGCGAGCAAAGAGGAGGAGAACAGCATTGAGGATACCTACTACAGCGGCGACTTCGTGAGGGCCGACTGGAACGGGATCGGAAGGTTTTCGTCGGACGAGTCCTGCGGCGACAGGTATATCGATGCAATAGTTTCCAGGGTTGATGTTCAGTCAATAAGAAAGAGGAAATTCCACATTGTCCTAGACTGCTCGAACGGCGCATCCTGCTATACTGCACCATACCTCATGGACGCGCTGGGTGTCAGGGCCGCGACACTCAACGCCTCGCCTCAGGGTACCTTTCCGGGCCACGAGAGCGAGCCGACGCCTGAGAACCTTAAGGATCTCACAAAGACTGTGGTTGACACGGGTGCCGACCTCGGCATAGCCCATGACGGTGATGCGGACAGAGCCGTATTTGTGGATGACAGGGGCAGGTATATCCCGGGAGAGCTCAGCCTAGCCCTCATCGCAAGGGAAATGATCAGGAGCAGGGGAGGCGGAATTGCCGTTGTTCCGGTGAGCACACCCAGCGTGGTTGAATATGCGATTGAACCGTTCGGAGGAAGGACGGTGTACACAAGGGTGGGTTCGCCTGTCGTGGCAAGGAGGATGATGGAGCTGGGAGCAGTGATAGGCGGTGAGGAGAACGGAGGCGTCATCAATCCTGAGATGCAGTATTGCAGGGACGGGGGAATGGCTGCCGCAAAGATGCTTGAAATTGTCGCACATTCGGGAAGCCTTTCCGAACTCATCGACTCCCTCCCGGAATTTCACACCGTGAAACTTAAGGTTGAGATAGGCGGCAAGAGACCTGAAGCAATAATCTCCGAGATTGAGAAGAATGCTTCAGCGGGAAAGGTTGACAGGACCGACGGCCTGAAGCTGTTCATGGATGACGGGTGGGTGCTTGTCAGACCGTCGGGGACCGAGCCTCTGATAAGGATTTTTGCAGAATCCAGGGAAGAGGCAAAGGCGAGAAGGATGGCGGAGGACTTCAGAAAGATCGTTGAGGAGACTGCCGAAAAGGTCTGAGCGCCCTCACACACCTTACCATTCCTTCTGCCTCGCACGCCATGATGGAACACCGTTCGGTTCACAGCGCCGCAAAGACTATCAGGACATAGAGAAGAAAGAAGGGCAGGCCGGCGGCCAGGGCGTAAGGGCTCATCCTCCCCCTTCTCATTGACAGATAGAAAAATGCAGAAACCAGTGTCGTTCCCGCAACGCTTATGTATATCTGCGTGTCGGTCAGCCATGGGATCATCAGCATCGCGATGCCGGGGTAGAACGTCGCGTAAAGTACCTTCTCTCCGACTATTGAACCAACGGCAAGGCTGTTCCTGCCCCTGAACGCCCATATCATCGCGGAGAGTGTCTCGGGTATTGCTGTCGCAACAGGTATAACAATAATCGAGAGGGATAGCGGGGATAAGCCGCCTGAAGAGAGAGCCTCTATTGAATCGATCATCAGGTTGGAGCCGAAATATAGCAGGATTGCAGACAGGGCGAGCTGTATGAAGGCGGAATACCTCCTGTCAAGCAGGACATTTATCAACGGCTCTTCCGCGGGGGGATGGATCTCTGCCGTTTTCTCCCCCATCACCGTACGGATGTATAACACGTACAGTGCAATGAAAAGTGCACCCATTGCATACTGGAGGGCCGCCACATGCACTATTCCGGGAACGAGTACGAGCGGAAAGAGCACGAAGACGAAAAGGAAGGGTATTCTCAATGAACGGTTGAACGAAAGCTGCCCAGGTGCAATGCGATGAAGCGCGACTGCCAGAAGCACAGCGAGGAGTACGAGGAAATATGAAATGGATGAAGTCATGAACGGCTCTCCGAATATGAGACCGAGCCCTATCTCTGATCCGGCATGGCCGCCGTGGATGAATACGGCGACAACGAAGATGAAGAGTTCGGGTATGGAGGTGAAGACGGGTGCTATCACCGCCCCGGTGAAAGTGTGGGACCATTTCATGAGGTCAGCCACGTACTCAATGGAGTTGACGAAGAGCAGTGAGGAGATGAATACGACCAGAATGCTTAGCGAAAGAAGGATTGCAGCTTCCATTCGCCACAGGGAGGGTATAATCGATAGTTAATGATTTAGGGACGGCGAATGATGCGGAACAGCGGCTGATGGCGGGTAAGCCAGGAATGTCCAAATCCATCCGCGCAGTATGCAAAATCTATTTAACCGGCTGCATTATGGACAAAACGATCATATATGTCGTGGCAGCAGGCAGAGGTAAGAGAACTCAAGGAAGGAAGGTATGTTCTCATTGACGATCAGCCCTGTAAAATACTGAGCATCACCACCTCCAAGCCGGGAAAGCATGGCGAAGCGAAGGCAAGGATAGAGGCGGTCGGTGTCTTCGACGGACAGAGGAGGAGCATTGTCCACCCGGTGAAACACAAGATACAGGTGCCGCAGATGGACAAGAGAAAGGCACAGGTGCTAGCAATCATGGGGGACGAGGTTCAGCTCATGGATCTGGAGACGTTCGAAACTTTCAACCTGAGGGTGGATGAGGAACAGAAGAAGAAGCTCTCCACAGGATCGGAAACGTTTTACGTATCCTCCATGGGCATGAGAAAGATATTCGAGCTTTGATTGAAGTGTAAGGGCGCGGATGATTTCAGGAGCAAAGTACCGCCCATGAGCCGCTGTTGCACTAAGCCTGTGCCGCTGACCCTTTTCAGGGGGTTGAGTCCTGTCATCATTCTGTGCTCCATGTCATATGGTTTCGCCGCACAGCGCTTGTGCAGTGATTCAGTGGATGAAGGACGGAATGTGGACTGCCGTCATAAGCACGGCAAGCAAGAGGCCGGAAATGAAAAGCCAGCCGAAATACTTCTCGTGCCTCAGACAGGCCCTGTGGTACCACAGCGGCCAGCCGATGTACCCGTCAGGAGGGGTGTCCGGCCTCTCCTTTCTGACCCTTCTGACGGCTCCGCTCAATCTGCCCCAGTTGAGCAGTATGACCAGTGATGCAAGTGGAAGCAGGCCGATGAACACAGAAAAGACTGGTATGGCATACATCAGCACCAGTATTGCGATGAGCAGATAACGGGTAACGCTGCTTCCGATTAGAACCGGGAGTGTCCTCTGTCCGATATTCCTGTCAAATGCCTCCTGATCCAGATGCTTTCCGACAAGAATGCTCATCACACCCAGTCCGTACGGGATGGATGCCAGCAGTGCACCGTATGTTTCCGTTCCAGTGATCACATAGAAGCCGCCTCCGATCATGAGCGGTCCCCAGACAACGAAGGATGCGAGCTCGCCGAGTCCGATGCTCTTGAGCGTGACTGGAAACGCATCATAGGACAGGAGGGCGACAGAGCCGAAGGTGACGAGAAGGAATGCGCCGGCGCCAAGGAGCAGAATGAAATACGAGGCTATGGCGAGCAGTACGGCACCCAGTCCGGCTATGAGTATCAGCATCTGTCCATTTGAAAGTATGTTGTCGGCGAGAGGATGGAGGGTGTATCTCCTTCGCGGCGAATCAGGCGTATCATGCCCCCTCCTGAAACCAAAGTAGTCATTGAGAAGATTGCTTTCGGCGTGCAGCATCACGAAGGCCAGCAGAACAAGCAGAAAGGGAAGGAGCCTGAACATGCCGTACAGCAGTGAAAGAAGTCCGGCTATTATTGCCGATTGAAATGATATGACAAGTATAACGCTGCGCATGGAGTAGAGGATCCGGACGAGCATGTGTTCGTTTCCCTTTCCGTCAGCGAGGCTGTAGAAGTCGTTGAGTGCACCGGAGATGCGCCCGTGTCCCTGTGAGGAAAAACGTCCTTTCCTGATGTCGGTCAACTCCCTGTCTGAACCTCCGGCCAAATGAGCCCTGGAGCAGATTGCCGCCGTGATCCGGATAAGAAAGCTATTGGGCGGGTGAGCTTAAAGGTGATGCATTACAAATACCCCGCACTGCTTAAATACGGATAGCGACGGAAGGGTGGGAGAAGGGGGAATGGCTGCCGCCACCGAACAGGTGTGAAACGCTTATTCGCCCCGAATCATCAGGGAACCTGAATGCTTCAACGGAACTGATGACATATATTAATTATGGACCGGACGTTCAGGATGGACTGGGCAATGGTCGTTAATGGATGAGATATTCGTTCAGCTGGACCACAGGCTGCCGTTTGCCGGCCTCTCCAAGTATGTTCCCGACATGTTCATAGAAAGATGGTGCGACCTCGAGCTT
>JAGVSJ010000023.1 GCA_019720975.1 Candidatus Sysuiplasma superficiale | reverse complement strand
AACCCATGGAATTCATGGTCATATGAGTGGCTGATACCTTCACCTCCTCCGGAGTTTAATTTTGACGGAACAACCATGGTGAAGGACGGAAGATTGCTCATTCTGCCGCCTGATAAACACGAGATGCACACCGGGGAACATGCGGGAAGCCATCTCAGCCCATGGCCTTTTTCCATCTCGCTTGGAACGTTTCTTACCCTTCTCGGGCTCACACTCGATGTCGGAGGATTTGGCAACGGTCTGCTGGCAATAGGTCTGATGCTCTTCCTCATATCCGCATTTGGCTGGATGATAGATGACTATTACGACGCATTCCCTGTTGTCGAAAAGGATGGCGATGGCGGAAAGGAAACCTGGCCTTTCAGGGACATGGACAGCAGAAGACTCGGAATGTGGGTCTTTCTTACTGGCGATCTGTTTGTCTTTATGACACTCATCAATTCAACGATGTTCCTTGATCTTCAGGTCTCATTCTTCCATCTCGATCCTCCCTCGCCTCTCGAGAACTTTGCAAACTTCAGCATTGCCGCTCTTGTTCTTTTTGCAAGCATATTCAGTATGTACGCTGCTGTATGGGGCGCGCGGAACAGAAAGAGACAGACACTTGCAGCCGGTCTCATAATGACAATTGTATTTGCTGTCATATATATCGGGACGCTCTATTCCGACTGGTCATCCCTTTCATCGGCAGGCAAGGGATTCGGCGCAATGGCCACGAGTCCGCTGCTATCCGCCTTCTATGATGCCGGAATGATACATCTTGCTCATCTCGTTGCAGGTATAGCAATACTTGCTTATTTTGCAGTCAAGGCGATGAACGGGAACTTCTTCCGTTCAGCAGGCACACGCTCCAGCCTCGTCGCCTTCTTCTACTTCTGGGTAATGATAGCAGTTGCTGGAATTCTTTTCACAGGCGTATTTGCAATGGTGTGAGAATATGGAAGAAAACAAAGCAGACGGTTCGCAGGGAAGCGTTTCAGGGGGCCAGGACAGGGTGGATGAGGATAACTTTGTGATATCTGACAGGCTAGTCATCTTCCTGCTAATCGTTTTCACACTTATGATAGGTGCCTGGTGGGCGCTGAACCTGTACATGGGGAGATGGATATGACAGAATGGAGAGTGAATCAGTGATATTCGGGCAAATACTGATATCGGCAGCAACGTCCGTGACCTCGAAGGTTTGGTGGTCTGTATTTGATCTATATCTTACAGTTGCCATTATAGCGAGCGCCTTCTTCATAATCTGGATCATTTACCTTGTTGTATCAACGAGAGAAAGGCCAGGCAGACATACTCCGAATCAGATTCACCCTGGGATTATTCCATCCGCGAATAGAGGAAGGCCGAGGAATGTTGCATTCCTGGTGGTTTTCCTTGTAATCGTTTTTTTCGGACTGTGGATTTATCAGCTTCCGACAACCAATTACATAAAACAGGCCCCGCAGAATGCAAAGAATGAGCTTGTGATTGACGTGTATGCGTCACAGTGGATATGGACTTTCAAATATCCCAATGGTTACAATGTGACAAGGTATGCTACATTCCCCACAAATACAACAATACTGTTTCGTGTCACAAGCCTCGACGTCATGCATGAATTTTCCGTTCCGGCATTCAAGATAAAGATCGACGCTTTTCCCGGCGTGTGGAATGTCGCCTGGACTGAGGTTCTGCAGTCAGGCAATTACACCGCCTTCTGCACGGAACTATGTGGCTTGGGTCATGCCACAATGTGGGCGAAGCTCAACTTTGTCAGCCCAGCGCAGTACCAGGCCTGGATTGCATCACACAACTGAATGAGAAGGCATAGGTTACGGCTACGACATCCACTCGGCGCAGTCACTCCATTGCGTGATTGGCGCGGCCTCCCTCAATCAGGCGCCGCCAGGAGATGAGTGTGAGGAGGAGAACTATTGCATTGAATGTATTGGTTATGTATGTGTAGTCAGTGACGAGTATTTCGAGGATCTCCGAGCTGTAGTAATGACGTATCAGTATTACTCCCAGCGTGTCAAGAGGCGAAAGAGCAAAAAGTGCTGTGAGTACTGAAAGCCAGAAGGCCGGGTTCTCTGCTAGCTTTCCTGTGCCCAAAAGGCCAACGCGATATGAACGTACCATGAGCGCTGTATTTTCGGTGACAAGGACTGTCAGAACAACTGAAAAGAACGTGTCACCTATGAGTAACATCAGTATTATGTGGCCGGTAGGGAACCATTCCATCCCAGAGTCATACACGGAAACAAAATTGTTGTCATGGAAGAAGAAGAATGGATTCGGCGTACCGGTCTGCTGAAGAAGAGGGTAGATGCTGTTTCTGTATACGAAAACCATATTGTTGGCATAGGCAAAGAGAACCCAGTATGAAAGCGCAAATGCAACCGACAGAGCTGTCGTTAGATACCTGTTCACTCTCTTCCTGTACAGGAAAGAACAGTTCATCGGATTTAGCCTTTATCCGTTGTCTCCTGACAATGTGCTCGCGATTCCTGTCCCTGATCCAATTTCCACCGAAGCCGTTAAATTGAGGGTGAAATCGCCTGTACTGAATATGCCTGTACACCTTCCTGACCCAAAAACGCCTGACTGCCAGATCGTCTTTATGCCTGTCCGTCATATACCTGAACGGAGGCAAAGGTTTGAGACCGAGAGAACTGGATATTTCATCCCTCATAGATGTTCTGGAAGAGGAACACAGGCGTATCAGCGGAAAGCTGTCAGAGATGAGCAGCATGCTGGAGGCGCGAAACATGGAGGGGTTCAGGTCTGCATTGAATTCAATCGACGATACCCTTCTTCAGCATATGCTTGACGAAGAGGCAACACTTCTCCGTGAGATTATAAGGGCCTTCGGCAGGGAAGGGGCGAGGGAATCAATAGAGGTCTTTCAGGAGCATGTTGATATTGACGCACTCATAAAGAGGATGAAGAAATCATTGGAGAACGGGTCATCTGGCACTGAAGAGGAGATCACCTTTCTTTCTTCCATGCTCAGCGAGCATTTCAGAAAGGAGCACTCCAGAGTATTCCCGTGCGCTCTTGATGCTGCAAGGATGCTTGACTGAGCGGCTTTAGATACTCTGCGACAAGCCGTCGCCTTGGATCAGCTGCCCTGCGAACCGTTGCGCATTTCTCTGTCGGAAAATACAGCTACCCGTCGCAGTTTGCGTTTGTGCGTTCAGCCGTTATTTGGTTGTGCTGATTTCCCCCGCCTGTGGAGACCTCGTGGAAACATTGCCAGTCCACAGGCTGACAGTTTGCGTATTTCAGCCTCTCTCCTTTACAAAACAAATATCTATCACTCAAACAATCCTTGTCGGGGGGAATTATTTTGACAGACGCACCTCGCTCTTATGAACTGACTGTTGACAAATTGCTGGCGGACGCGGGCTCCAGACATCCGTCCAAAGAGATAGTGTATGACGCCGAGAGATACTCCTTCAGCGAATTCCGTAGACGTGTCGTGAGAATATCCAACAGCCTGAAGGAAAAGGCTGGCGTAGAAAGGGAAAATAATGTTGCCGTCCTTGACTGGGATTCAATGCGGTACATGGAACTCTATTTTGCAGTTCCCATGGCCGGTGGAACACTGCACACTGTCAATATCCGTTATCCGCCTGAACTGATTTTCTATACAATGCAGCATGCACACGATACACATGTAATCATAAGGGACGAATTCGTTCCGATGATCGAGAAGTACAAGAGCATGTTTGATTTTGTCAAGAAATGGATTATATTCGGGGAACGCAAGGAGGGTATAAACACCACCCTGCCCTACATCGATTACAACGATTTGCTCAGGGGCGATGATGTCCATGACAGCCTTTCAGAGGAAAATGACAGGGCTGTCATATTTTACACCTCGGGAACCACCGGCATGCCAAAGGGAGTGACATTCACACACAGACAGCTGATGCTTCACACAATTTCCATTGCAAACTCAACAAACCGCGAACCTCTTTCACTTACCTCAAAGGATGTGATTATGCCTCTTGTGCCTATGTTCCATGTCAATACCTGGGGGCTCCCATATCTCGCACTGTTCAACGGGCAGAAATATGTTCTTCCCGGGAGATACAACTTCCCCTCGCTTCTTGAAACCATCGAACGCGAGGGTGTCACATTTACCGCTTCCGTGCCCTCCGTGCTCTACCTTCTCCTTTCCTCGCCGAACCTGAAAGAACATGCGGCAGGTTTCAGGAAACTGAGGGCCATGATCGGCGGCGCATCGCTTCCTCGCGGTCTCGCCTTGAAGGCAAGGGAGCTCGGTATCACGGTCACAGGCGCCTATGGTCTGTCCGAGACCTGTCCTGCGCTTACGGTAGCCGTGTATAGTGACGAAATCATGAAGCTGCCTGAGGAGAGGAGATACGAGGAATCACTCAAGGCAGGCATTCCATTCCCGCTAGTGGAGCTGAGGCTTGTTGACAGTTCCCTTGCAGACGTTCCCCACGACGGTAAAAGCGTTGGGGAGATAGTTGTCAGAGCCCCATGGTGCACTGAGGGCTACTACAGGGACCCAGAAAGGACGAAACACCTGTGGGAAGGAGGATGGCTTCACACAGGGGATATGGGTGTCATCGATGAATTTGGATACCTGCAGATAGTGGACAGGGAAAAGGATGCTGTGAAGTCAGGCGGTGAGTTCATACCATCGCTTCTGGTCGAAAGCGTCATAAGCGAATGCGACGGAGTGGGGGAGGTCGCAATAATCGGCGTGAGCGATGAGAAATGGGGTGAGAGGCCCGTCGCAATGATAACTAGAAGCGGAGAGGTGTCTGAGGAGAAGATTAAGGAGCACCTCAGCAGATTCGTTGCGTCAGGAAGGATACAGAAATGGTGGATGCCGGACAGGATCGTTTTCATCGAAAACATGCCTAAAACAAGCACAGGCAAGGCCGACAAGAAGGAACTGCGAAAGATGTATGCCTCCACAGCCTCCGGGTGAACAAACAGGCAGAACGCCTGGAAGTCACAGTCTTGCAGCTTCGTTTCCGAATAATCTCCTGGAATACCTGATCATTTCTTCTGTGCGATTGCCTGTGAATGCCTGGAGAGCCATAGAATCCCTGTAGTATTTCTCTATCTGATAATCATCGAAATAGCCGTTTCCACCGTGCACCTGGAGTGAGAGCCTTGAAGCGCGGACAGCCAGATCAGTGCACATGAGTTTTGCCTTCAGTCCTGCGAGCTCATCGTTTGCGGCATCTGACAGGACATATTCGCGCAGGAGCTCTATTTCAGATCTCATTGAGGAGAGTGAAAATGCAACCGGCTGGAATTCGATAAGTTTTGCGTTGAACGCCTTTCTGGAATTTGCATAATCAAGCGCCTTCTGTATGCTCGCTTCTGCCATACCCAGGGCGATTGCGGCGACAGCACCAGAGCTCCTGAAAAGCACATCCGCAAGCCTCAAGGATGCTTTCTCTTCAGAAATCATCCTGAAGTTCCCCGGGAGGGCGTCGATGGCAATGTTTGAAAAGCCAATTCCCCTGAATCCGAGTCGTGTAAGCTCCGTCTCTGTTCTGTATCCGCCGTCAAGAACAAACAGCACCTCCTTTCCGTCCTTCAATGCAGGCGAAATAACAAAATCACCGGTCGGATTAAACACACGACCCAGTTTTCCCGTCATTCTCGCGGATGCGTCAACGCTCACGGTCACCTCTGACACCCTTGAAGTCACAGTGTCAAGCGAAATACCGGAGCTTTTCCTGCCGGACGCAATATCGTAAACGGCGGAAGCCAATTCCTCCTTCCTTTCAGATGCCATCATCAGCCCCGCAGCAACCGAATTCTGGATATATATGAAGAATGCGAGGGATGGGGAGTACTTTGCTATCGATTCAAGTATTAGTCTGTAACTTCCTTCGCCAAGCCCTGCGCCACCAAGCGTATCTGGAATTGCGGCACCCATGAAGCCGTTCCTGGACAGGGATGAGATGATTTCCTCAGGAATGCCGTTCCGCTCAATATCGAGTGCCTTCGGAGCTATGGTTCCTTCGGAAAATTCGTTAACGGCGCTGAGAATGAGTTCCTGTTCCTCTGTGAGCTTCATTTTTTATCGCCTCTCTGCAGAAGCATTCTGGCTATAATCAGCTTCTCTATCTCGCTCGTGCCCTCCCATATTTCTGTGATCTTTGCATCCCTGTAGAAGCGTTCGACATCTGTTGTTATACCGTCTGCCCCCATGAATTCCAGTACCTTGCCCGCCGCATATGCGGCTGTTTCGGCTGCGAAGTATTTAGCAATGCTTGTGGCAGCGGGATCCGGGTTGAAGTTGAAAAGGTATGATGCCGCCCTGTAAGTCAGAAGCCTTGATGCTTCTATCCTGCTTGCCAGTTCCGCAACAAGGAATTGCGTGCTCTCGAACTCCGCGGCCGGATTGCCTCTTTTCCTCAGATCGCCGATGTAAGCGAGCAGTCTGTCAAACACGCCCTGTGCGATTCCAACAGACTGCGCTGCCACATAAATTCTGGAGATGTTGAAGAAAGTCATTACGATGTAGAAGCCCTTGCCCTCCTCTCCAATGATATTCCCGGGCGGCACCTCGACGTCCCTGAACGTGAGCTCGGCAGTATTTGTTGCCCTCATCCCCAGCTTTCCCTTGAGCTGAGTTGCGGCAAATCCTTTTGACCGTGATTCCACTATGACAAGCGTTAGGCCGCGATGCCTCTTTTCTTCCGACGGAGGGGGTGATGAGCGTGCAAGAAGATAGAAGTGATCGGCTATCGCTCCGTTTGTTATGAATATCTTCTGCCCGTTGAGCAGGTATTTGCCGTCCTTGCGTGTAAGTGTTGCACCTATTCCGGCAACATCGCTCCCCGCAGTTGAGTCAGTTATGGCAAAGCCGCTTATCTTCTCTCCCTTCATCACAGGATCCAGGTATTTCCTTTTCTGCTCCTCATTTCCGTAGAGGAGGAGAACCTCGCTGCCGAACGCAGGAACAACAGCGGAGAGTCCCAGACCGGGGTCGACCCTGCAGAATTCCTCCATTGTGACAAGGAGCCCCCAGGGATTCGAAAAGTTCAGAAAGCCCTCAGCAAAGGCCTTCTTCCTTATGCCATCGGGATACTTCTCTTCCGCATCGTATTTTGAAGCAATCTCAGGCAGGAATTCCCTGAGAGCGAACTCTCTCGCTCTCCTTCTCGTCTCCTCCACTTCCTTTGGCAATGAGAAATCCATCCTAAACCCTCTCCAGCAACATCGAGAATCCCTGTCCGCCGCCCACGCAAAGTGTGGCGATACCTTTCTCCTTTCCCCTTTCCCTTAGAAGTCGGCTGAGCGTTCCTGCAAGCCTGGCACCGCTCGCACCAAGCGGATGACCTATTGCAATGCTCCCTCCGCGCACGTTTACCCTGTTTTCCTCAAGACCGAGCTCTCGAATAGCGTACAGCGCAACGACAGCAAATGCCTCATTTATTTCCCAGAGATCAATGTCCCCGGCGCTCAGGCCAGTCGTACGGAGAACCTTGCTGGAGGCAGGAACCGGCCCTTTACCCATCACACTTGGCTCCACCCCTGCCCACCCCATGGAGGTGATCTTCGAAATTGGATGAAGACCGTATTCCTTAATCTTCCTGCCGGACATGAGCATCACAATTGAAGCACCCGCATTGAGAGGTGCGGAATTTCCGGCGGTTATTACGCCACCTTGCTTGAATACCGGGCCAAGCGATCTCATCTTCTCTATGTCTGCATCAGTCCGTATGCTTTGATCTCTGTCGACAATTATTGTACTGCCTTCGTGCTCGGTTTCAACAGGAAGTATTTCCTCCCTGAGCCAGCCCTCCTCAAGTGCTTCTGATGCAAGTTTGTGGCTCCTCAGAGAAAAGCGGTCCATTTCCTCTCTGCCTATGCCGCTCTCTTCCGCAAGTTTTTCAGCGGTAAGACCCATGCTGTATCCTATGTTCATCTGATATTTCATGTATTCAGGCCTGAGAAGAAGTTTCAAATTCGGTGCGATATGCTGATTGTCGCTCATCGGAACATGGGTCATGTGCTCATATCCGCCAGCCAGCACGATATCAGAATAGCCCTGGGATATCTCCATTGCTCCTATTGCTATCGCATTGAGGGATGACGAACATGCACGGTCAAGTGAGAACGCAGGAACCTCCACCGGTAGCCCGGCCAGGAGAGTTGGCTGCCTCCCGCCGTATGTCCAGTTCTCATCCACCTGCAGAGCACAGCCCGTTATGACATCCCCTATCTCCTTCGGCCTGATGCCAGAACGTTCAACAATCTTCCTTATTAGCTTTGCAAGTACCTCATCCATTCTCAGCGAATTGAAAACATCCTTTTCCGGCTGTGATGGTCTGGATCTTGAGAACGGGCTCCTGAGGTAGTCTACGATGTATGCCTCCTCCAAATGCTCACCTGCCCCTGTATTCTGCTTTTCTCTTCTGCATGAAGGCGGAAACGCCCTCTTTGAGATCTTCCGTACCGAATAGTATACCGGCAGCGAACGACTCCATCTCAAGGCCAACATCAGACGGGACTTCAGTCCCCTTTATTATCAGTCGCTTCGCCAGCATCGCGGCAACAGGTGCGGTCTTTGACGCTATGTCCTCACAGTAAGCCTGCGCCTCCGAGTCGACGTCCTTGAAAATCTTTGATATCAGGCCGTAGGATTGTGCTTCAGTGGCGGTGATCCTTTCGCCTGTGAGTATTAGATGCATTGCCCTTGATGTGCCGACGTGTCTAGCCAGGCGCTGCGATCCGCCCCAGGCAGGAACAAGTCCGAGCGTAACCTCCGGGAAGCCCATTCTGGCATCCTCGCTGCTGACACGTATGTCGCAGGAAAGTGCAAGTTCGAACCCTCCGCCCAGGACATAACCCTTGAGTGCTGCAACTGTGATCTTGGGTATCTCCGAAAATTTTCTGAACGTCCGTTCCCCCTTTCTCGCGAATTCAAGAAATTCGGTTGCAGTTCTGAAATAGGATGAGAGCTGCGCTCCTGCAGAGAAGGACTCCCCCTGACCTCTGACAAGTATTACATAGACATCCCTGTCATTCCACAGAGAATCAAGTGCTTCGCTCAGGCCATCCAACATCTCCGCATCTATTGTATTATGTTTAGGATTGCTGAGCGTAATCAAAGCGATCTTTCCCTTCTTCTCAGTCAGAACCTTTCCACCGGCTTTCCCCATTTCAGACTTCGCTTCCACAGTTTCAGATTTCTGACTCTTCGATTCGGCCAGCCTTCCTTCAATGGCTTCACGCAATTTTCCTTCTGATATGGAGTGTGTTGGTTTGAATACTTCTACCTGGAACTGCCTTGAAAGCCTTTCAAGTGTCTCCTTCACCTCCGAATTGGAGAGACTCTTTGCGACAGAAATAGGGCCGAAAGGTCTGTTCATTCCAAGCCTTACTGCAGTTTCAATCTCTTCAGGTGACGCAACACCTTCCTCTATCAGCTTTACTGCCTCGTTGATTTCAATTGAAAAAAGGTCAATCAGCGGCACCCTGTCGGTTGCCTTGGATGAATCAATGTTCGGGCGGCCTTTGGACCAATCATAGAAACCTCTTCCTGTCTTCTTTCCTAGCATATTCTTTGAATAAAGTTCATCATATGTTCTGCATTTTCCGTATTCTGGAGAAAGAACCTTTGAATAATAATCCATTGAATTCTTTACAATATCTATTCCAACGAAATCAAGCAGTTCATAGGGTCCCATGGGAAGACCCTGCGAACGGCCGAAAGCATCCACCTCCTCCGGTGTTGCAATCTTCATATCCTGGATGAGCCCGAAGAAAAGCAGGTCGGCTGCGTTGATCCTGTTAACGATAAAGCCGGGCGTGTCCTTTCTCACGACAACAGCAGTCTTTCCGAGTTCTCTGAGTATTTCAACGACACTGCCCACCGTACTCTCAGAGGTTTCGTCCCCCTTAACAACCTCAACAAGTTTCATAACAACCGGCGGGTTGAAGAAATGTATGCCAACGATCCTCGTCCTGTCCGTTAGATGAGAGCCAAGTGTAGTGATTCTGATATTGGATGTGTTGCTCCCGATGATAGTTTCCGGAGATGCGTTCTTCTCAACCTCACCGAGCACCTGTGTTTTCAGTTCTTCCTTCTCAGGAACAGCCTCAACTACAAGCTTGGCCTGCCTGACGGCATCCCCAATGGAGGTAGTGGTCTCGATCCTTCTTACAACTTCTGCGGCCTCTTCCTTAATGCTGCCCTTGGATTGGAGTTTTGTCAGACTCTCCCCAATCCTCTTTAATGCATTCTCAAGATACTTTCTGTCGACATCGCACAGAGCAACATTCCATCCTCCAATGGCAAAGACCTCAGCGATACCATGCCCCATCTCTCCCGCTCCGATCACTGCAACCTTCCCTTTCTGCATCCCAGATCAATCCCTGCGGCCTGGATTTCACATCAACTCGTCAAGAACGGAAACAAGCTCCTGTGCCTTCCCTATGTCGCCGGAAAGTTTCAGCTTTCCGCTCATAAAGGCCTGTATTGGATTCATCCTGCCAGAAAATACACCGTCAAAGACTTCATCAGTGGCGGAAAGGCTTGTCACCGGGCTGCTGTGCTCTCCCTCAGACAGCGAAGCGAAGCCACTGTCATCTATTGAAAGGTAGTATTTGTTTCCGTCAGAAGGATTGAATTGAAAGGCAACGTTCCATCCTTTAAGCTCGCCCTTCACCTTCTGATCAGCGTTTATCTTCTCTACAAGATTTTTCAGTGTATTGAATGAGGTCATACATCGTAAGCTGTTTGCAACCGATTTAAGCCTTTCCAATTTTTCTATCCGATTGACTGCATTCAACATCTTATATGGATGTGATGATACTGTACTCCATAACAACCGTTATAATCACAGGAGTCGCCATATGTTTGCTTTGAAGGCACTTGTGCATCCTTCAGCGTGCCACTGAACGAAATAACCATTAAGATCTTAAGTGAAGGCACAAACAGTGAGTTTGGTGCCTCAAGTTAGGAAATCCGTCCGTTCGAAACACCGCCAGCCCAAAGGACTGCATCCATGTCTGAACCAGGTCAGGACGCTCAGAGATTTTGGCAATCAAGCGTTTAAAAGGTTGAGAGCGCAAGTCATCTGCATCTTCATTACAATGACAGAAAAATTTGTGAGCTAGCTTATGTATGGAATGCCCATCATCCGATTGATGGACCCGGTTCTGTTTCTTGCATTCGTCGCAACACTTCTTTCGTTGCTGCACATGATTGCTCCGGATCACTGGATGCCGCTGTCAGCACTTGCATTGAAAAACTCGATAGATAGGAAAAGGGTCAATTTAATCGCATTTATTCTCGGCCTGTTGCACGGCATTACCTCAACTGCGCTTGCGTTAATGGTTGTCTTCTTTGGAATATATGCGTTTGGCACTGCGGAAATAAGGGTTGTATCGGTAACAATCATACTTGTGGTTGCTGCATTCATCCTTATTAACAGTTTCAGAGAAGCACACAGGAAGAGCGGAATTGAAAGTTCTTCGCTCGCTGTCAGTGTCTTTCCTGATCCTGCGTTTCTTCCAATTCTTGTCGCGGCGGCAGCTTACGGAAATCTCATCCTGTCAACAATAAGCATACTTTTTGTATTTTCAAGTGCAACATTCCTCCTGGTGGTCGTAATCCTAGTCAATATGGGGCTTATGAAAGCGCTTCAAAAAGTAAGTCCTGTCGCTGTCGATCGTATAATTGTCATGACACTCCTTCTGACAGGTCTCTACATCTACATCTATGGTTAGAAGAATGTGCGGGCATCATGTGCGTTCAAGCGCGACTTTCATATTTCTGCTCCCCGCTCCTAAAGTGTGTGCCATCCAATCTATGAGGAGGCACAAAGATGGGTTACGCAGATTAACCTCCGCGGTGCCCTTCGTGTTTTTCCTTCCCGAGCGCATGAGTATATGGACCCAGCGGGATTTGAACCCGCGGCCTCCGCCTTGCGAAGGCGGCGATCTTGAGTGGCCCGATGCAGGCATCCACTGATCTATGGGCCCAAGCTTACTGGGCACTAGATGGGTATGTGTAAAGCTCTTCTGCTTTTAATCTTCCCCACCACCCTTTCTGTAATTTCCTCAGAATGCCCTATGTATGAGGTTGGATCAAGGAGTTTTTCAACAGCCTTTTGCCCCAGGTTATCAGTGACAATCGTGCTTTCGAGGAGCATTTCCCTGAAACTTTTCCCAGAATCCACTGAGGCCATTGCTATTTCCCTTATCAGCTCATGTGCCTCCTGCCGTCCTATCTTCTCCGCAAGCTTCAGCATAATACGTTCCGCCATGAGCGTTCCGTTCACATTCTCTATGTTCCGCATCATCCTGTCTCTATGGACGATCAAAGTCCGGACGAGCTCTGCAGTCTTGCTCACTATATCATCGGCAAGAACCATTACATGTGGAATTATTATCCTTTCAGCACTTGAATTGGTGAGATCCCTTTCGTGCCAGAGCACCATGTTTTCATAGACAGGTGATAAAAATCCCCTTACTATTCTCGCGAGCCCGCATATGTTTTCGGCCTTGACAGGGTTCCTCTTTTGGGCCATCGTTGAACTTCCGACCTGTTTTGATGAATCAAAATATTCCTCAACCTCACCGATTTCAGTCCTCTGGAGATTCCTGACCTCAGTTGCAATCTTTTCACATGTGGTTACGAGGTTTGAAAGTATGCTAACAAGTTCAGCATACCTGTCTCTTCCAACTATCTGGCTGCTCGCCTCCTCATAATCTATGCCGAGCCTTTCCATCACGTCTTTCTGTATCCTGAAGAAATATTTTCCGAAGGAAGCTCCTGTTCCGACTGCTCCTGACATCTTCCCGACAAGCACCCGATGTTCGCTTTCCTCTATTCTCTCCATCTGTCTTTCCACCTCAGAGAGGATGACCGCAAGCTTCATTCCGAACGTTATGGGAAGGGCAGCCTGTCCATGGGTGCGGCCGAGCATCAGTGTGCCCTTTTCAGATATCGCTCTCTGCGCCAGCGCACTCTCCAGATCAATGACTGATGATTTGATTAACACCAGCCCCTCCTTCAGCTGCAGCGCGGTGGATGTGTCTATTATGTCGTTGGATGTGGCACCGTAGTGCACATACTGGGCACCTCTTCCGGCGACCTCAGTAAGCGCACGGACAACTGACATTACATCGTGATTTATCTCCGCCTCAATCTCCTTCACTCTTTCCTTGCGCACTTTCGCTCCAGAGACGGCCTTTTCAATATCGGTTGCGGCGGCTTCCGGTATGACGCCGTATTTGGCCTGCGATTGTGCAAGCGCAGCCTCCACTTTCAGCATGTAGCTTATTCTGGCCTCCTCATCGAAGATGGACTTCATCTCCGGTCTTCCGTATCTGAAGTCTAATGCACAGAGAGACATCACAGTTTCACAGGTTGAGATTCAGTAGATCAATAATAGTGTTTCCCCTCACCACACAATCATTGCTGCATTTGAGAATCTGATAGGAAGATATACTATGAGGAGATTGAAGTCTGAATAACAAAGGCGGGCCAATGGGTTAAAATTCATGCAGAGTCTACACCCATCATGACCGCTGGCAGGATGTTAGCAAATGGACTACTCTGAAAGGCGCGGAACACTTCCGGCAGAACTGATAAGATTCTTGGAGGTACCTGGTGGCCATTCCCTTGTTATAAAGGGAGAGGCAGGTACCGGAAAGACCACGCTCGCACTTCAGCTGATTGAGATGATGTCAAACCGTGAGAACCAGTATTATCTTTCATCCCGGGTTTCTGATGAATCGCTCTTCAGGCAGTTCCCATGGCTGAAGGAGACAACTGAAAAGGTGAAACTGCTTAAGGCCGGAAAGGCTTTCCTGCTCCATATGACAGGTTCGTCAAAGAGGACCGACACCGAGTCATCTGAAGCATCGAGGCAGGAGGAATTCACAGATCTCGGTCCGGCAGTTGAACTGCTGAAGGCGCTCAACCAGTCGGATGAAAAATTAACTGTCGATCGTACGGAATTGCACAGGCTTGAGGGCCAGATAGAGGAGGGGACGATATCTGCAACGGAGGAAATAGCCCCCTCAAGGATATCCTTTGAGGGCAACTCTGTCGACCTTGTTCTGGGAAGACTTCTTCCCGAGCTCGAGGTCGCCTATGACAGGGTGGAGGAGCGCCTTCCCGAACGCAGCCTCGTGGTGATAGACAGCATAGACGGGCTGGGCGAAAAGTATGACATACCGCCCGAAAGACTCCTGACAGTCATACAGAAAGATATTGTCGAGGGTTCCGGAGCAAACGTCGTTTATGTTCTGGAATCAGCAGGAGGAACGCACATGGATTACCTCGGGGATGGTGTGGTTTCTCTTTCCACAAAGGAATTTGCAGGCCGGCGCGGGCGTATTATGCAGCTTGAGAAACTCAGGGGAGTGAAGATTGACAGGCACAAATACATGTTCACTCTGGTTAACGGTAGACTTGAAACATTTCCAGCCTCTCCAAACCAGATACAGCAGTCAGAGAGAAAGTGGAGGTCTGTCAGCAGCCCCGGCAATGAGACGGCTTCGTTCGGAAGCAGCCAGCTCGACAGGATCTTCGGCGGACTCCCCTTCGGAAGCGTGACTCTAATAGAGGTTGGAGCCAACGTGCCATCCGTCTATTCTGATGTTCTGCAGGATGCGATGGTGGCCAATTTTGCGTCAAGAAACAACGGTGTCGCCTGGATACCCTCGCGAAAGGCCAGCTATGATCTCCTGCATGACAGGATTTCTGAAATGATAGGCGAGGAGAAATTCGAACGGAACGTGCGTATCTTTGAACAGAGTTCTGCGGCGCCGACCGATGTTCCTTACCTGATATCGCTCGAGGGCAACAAGCTGCTGACGGATCTCAAATGGGAGA
The DNA here is from genome assembly GCA_019720975.1 of Candidatus Sysuiplasma superficiale. Taxonomy (GTDB): domain Archaea; phylum Thermoplasmatota; class Thermoplasmata; order Sysuiplasmatales; family Sysuiplasmataceae; genus Sysuiplasma; species Sysuiplasma superficiale. The sequence goes on along the minus strand of JAGVSJ010000023.1, from coordinate 6,994 downwards.
CAATAGAATACAACCTGTCAGAATCAAACCACCCATTCCTGTCTCTGCTGGGATTTGACATACTTGAATCGATGTACGGCAGCGAGGATGACAGCGGCCTGCTTGACGGACTAGTTGAGCATGTCGGCGCTATCAGAAGAGGGAAGCATGTGATGGTTGCCCAGGCGCTCAGCTCAAGCAAACTGTACCTCCAGTGGCTCAGCGATATCTCGCTCATGCACATCAAGCTTGAGAATATCGAAGGGACAGTAATGCTCTACGGAATGAAGCCTTATACACAGTTTTACGGAATGATGCCCGATCCGTCCGCCGATGACAATATACCGATCAGCCTTGTGCCTGTGTCTTGAGGGCATCGTAATGCGCCGCAAGCACATTCGTTTCGTCTGTGAGCAAGTAGGCTCGGTTGCGGGAAATTAGCGCGGGCCGTGTCTTCCGCACACGTTTTTTTAAGTAGGAAGATGGGGATTATCATTTGAAGAGGAGAGTTTGATATCCTCCTGGCGGCACACAGAAAATGACGCCCTTCATATATTCACAGCTTCTGACAGATGAATATGCGGCAAGGATACTCACCGCTGTAATGAAGGTACCAAGGTCAGCCCAGCAGCTGTCCGCATCATATGGTATACCTATTGCTGCCTGCTACAGGAGAATCAGGCTCCTTGAAAAGTACGGGCTCATCGAGTGCAGGGAAAGGCGGCTTTCACAGCAGGGAAAGAGGATCAGCTATTATATCTCAACTGTGAAGAACGCATACATATTCTTTGAGGGAGGACGATTGAGGGTCAGACTTGATCTTGTGTCTGGTGCTACAAGAGAATTCGAGGATAAATCTGACGAAAGCGGGGTGTGACTCCGCCGGGCATCGAAGGCCTTCGTTTTTCAGAATGTTCAATAGAATCAGTTATATATTGTCTCATTCTTGTTTCGTCTGCCAGGCTTGACCGGGGCGCTCGGCGTGCCCTTTTACACCGAAATCGTCGATAGCGGGGGTGACAGCCTGCAGAGACGTAACCATGAGAGCAGAGGCCCAGTATGTGACGATGAGACTTCGTCCGCCGGGGCGCGAGGATCCGGAACGACATGCCTGGAGGGGTGTGACTTCCGGACTGATCGCGGGGATCGGGTCAGGCCCTGACGGGAGCATCCTTACCGCGGACTACGCACGCTCGGCGGGAAGCGGGGTCGAGGAGCCTGCTGCAAACCTCTGCTCAAGTGGCCGGCGATGCAGGTGGCCTGGTTTGTCTTCTGCGAGGCTCAGAGCGTCAGCTGTTTCGTATCAAGTGAAAGATGGGAAACCCTGAAACCTGCAGAGACCATTGACAGCAGGACGCTTTTGAACTCCCTCTCAAAGTCCCCTTCGACTACGTAGGCTGGCTCACTTTCCGGTATCCTGTAACCCGATTTTGCGAGTATTCTGCGTGACTCCGCAACAACCATTGGTGGTGCCAGACGAAGCTCAGGCGTTTCTGTCATGTGCATTTCGTTCAGTTCTCTTCTGAAAACAGGCCTGTGAAATAACCTCTCAAGCGTATAGACAGCAACAGCTGCCGCTGTCCGTGAATCAAGTCTATTCTCTTCGCAGGCGTTTGCGAGCGCCTCGTATATGGTGACCTCCTTTCCCGAAACAGGTATGAATATCTTTGAAGGCGGTATAGGCCTTTCCCTGATTACACCTGAATCGGTCAGTGCCTTGAGGTATCCTGTGAGGACAAGCCTGTGCATGTTTATGCCTCTGCTCTTAAGTTTTCTCACAAGACCGCTTATGGAAACCGGTTCCACCTTCAGTTCCTCGAGTATTATTTCTCTGAGCTGTTTCTCAGGGCTGAACAATGTTATCCCGGTCAGGATACAGAACTGGTAACAAATACTTTTCCGGCTCCTGTTTCTCCTGGCAGCCATCTGAAGTTGGAGATGATACTCACTGCGGGCAAAGCGGGATTCAGAGCAGCCTTGGTCCTATTATCTGCCAGAGTATGAGCATGAAGATCAGAACAGAGAACAGGGAGGTTATTGACATTGCCACTTTCTCCCTGTTTTCATCTGTCCTTCCGCTCATCATTTTCTTCAGGAGCAGTCTGAGATTGTCCCTGAAGAGGTAACCTCCGTCAAGAGGGATCGCGGGAAGCATGTTGAAGAGACCTACCCAGAGGTTGATCCAGAAAATCCAGTAGCAACTGTTGACAGCGATCCAGAAGATCGGCGCAGACACGACGTTCCCGGAGAACAGAAGTTCAATTCCCTGCGGCACGGGAGACAGTCCTTCAAAAGGGAGGAGCAGGAATTGCAATCCGCTCTGGAAATAGCTGGTCGGTGAACTGGCGCCGTAAAAAGGGTCCTTCAGGATTCCCGCCAGAAGCGAGGAGGGGGTAACATCGACCCCCATAAATGCAAAGTATATTCCCAGGAAGCCAATCTGCTTCCCTGAAGGAGCGGTACCCTCTACAGCAGCCTCGCTTGAAAGTCTTATCATAAGAGGGCCGGTGCTGGTGCCATTATGTGTAAGAAAGATGAACGGGACTGTCTCATTTGGAGTGGTATTGTCGAAAGTGTTTATGAGCTCGTCAACATTGTATATCACAGTTCCATTCATCTCGTACACGATGTAGCCGGGCTTTATCCCCGCCCTGGCAGCCGGTGAGCCTGGAATGATCCCGGTGATTACCACGCCTGCCGTAACGGTCCCGTTGTGGTACTTTCCGTTTTGAATGTACTCAACGTTGTAGGCATGTCCAGGCACCAGACCCCTGATACCGTTGAACTGTGCCATTTCTGTGACAGGCGAATTGTTGATCGAGACTATCTCGCCCCACAGCCTCATTCCCGTACTGTATGAGCTTGAATCTGAATATATGTTATCTATCACCAAGCCGGTGTGCACAGGTTGAACAGATCCCATCAGTGGAAAAACAAGTATCAGGACAAATATAAGCGCGAGTACCATGTTTGTGGCAGGTCCGACGCCAAAGACCTTGATCCTTTTCAAAGGGTCTGCGGCCTCGATCTCCTGCTGATCCGGTTCAACAAAAGCCCCTATTGGAACTATGAGGAGAAGAACACCCATTGATTTTACACTGATCCCCTGAGCCCTTGCAAGGATGCCATGCGCGAGTTCATGAAGAACGACAGCTACCGCCAGACCGAGAATCCCGTAACCAATCGGCACGAAAGGGTTTATACCGGGAAGAAGGAGATAAGTCTGGGGTGCTGGCACGTTCTGCTTTGGAATATTGAAGACAAGCGTCGCTTCCCACAGCAGCAACGCCACCATGAGCACCATGCCTATTACGAACGCAATTCTGGCAAATGCAGCGTAGGCCATCCAAAATCTCTTCGGTTTTGCGGCTGCGTCGAGGGCGCCCTTGCCTTTCTCTGTGCGAACCATCGCGATAGGACCGGCAAAACTGATGTTGAGTTTTGACGCGATACCTGAACGCCAAAGGAAGATTATGACAAGCAGATATGCAATAAACACATACAGTGCAATCAGAAGAGAATTCAGCCCCGCACCTCCATTACAATCTCACAAACCCTTTCGCTCTTCCTTTATGAACGGAACGTTTGATTGCACTGATCATGCATCTTGCTTTCGAGTGTAGCATCCTAACTTTCACCTGACTCATCAGCGCTTGCCACCGTCTGCATACTTAATCATTACTCCCCTCTTCTGCACACCTTCTATAATTTCCTTTGCCCACCGAAGTTTCTTTTTTTTAATAACAGCTTCCTTACCTTTCTCAAGCGGGTGCTCAAAATCAAAGCCGATAAGGTAAATCCTTCCGGAACGAAACTCTTCTGCCAGCATAACGGCCCTGTCACCATCAGTGAAACCGCCAAAGTTAAATGTACATTCCGTTGGTTTGCCCTGGACTGTGACCATGAACTTACCTTTGAGCTTTCCAGCTATTTCAGATGCTCCGATGTAGTTATCGCCGTGAAAGTGCAGAAGTAGCAGTGACCCCTCTTCATTGAGATCCATTTCAGCCTTCACGTCACCGTCCATATCCGAGACTATTACATCACTTCTGATGCCTATTTCATTCAGCCTCGGCGCCGCAGAATCTGCAGCTATGAGCGTCCTGCCTTTGAGAATACCTTCACTGACCAATGATTTGGCCTCACGTTCGAGATGTCTGCTGTTTCCGGCAATTACCACTTCCTCTTTAATGAGCTCAGCAAGGGTGTCTATGGCTTCCTTCCCCTTCAGAGAACACATTTTCCTGGAGGTCTCTTCCGCTGCGTCGATTGCCTTGACTTCGTCATTCATATTGAATGAAAAATCAGCGACAATGGACTCGTATGTCCCTTTCCACTCAGACCATTTCATTTGAATGCCTTGGCGGTGACTTCCGTTTCCGACCTATTCTGTTCCGTGTCGATCGACGTCTTTTCCTGTCCGTGTATGGTTGAATTCAGCAACCCGCCGAACATTGCAATAAGAATGCCCGAAACAGTCTCCACGCCTATGAGAGTTGGATTTACCGGCCCGAGGTGATACAGAAGGACGATTGCGTCCAGCGCCCCCTGAAGTATCATTCCGAGTGCAATGAACATAAGACCCACAATTACGGATGACCAGGATATCTTGCGCTCGCTGAAGTAAACGTTTGCAAACCTCCCTGTTTCAAGCACCAATGCAGCGAATATCCCTATCCACAGGAAATTGTAGACGAAAATGAACGCCAATATCTGAAGCGGCACGTTTCTGGCCTGTGAGACTGCAGAAGAGGAATAGAGGACTCCCACTACAAGCAGAACAAAGGAGAAGATGGCGAAAGGAAGCAGCTGACTTCCTGACTTCATCGCCTTCCACAGTCTGTTGAAACCCCTGCTCAGTCCCTCGCTCACGTTGTATGCGTACCAGGCTATGTATGCCCCAATCAGAAAGGATATCAGGCCAGGCGCAACACCTGATATGTAACCCAGACTGTGAGTGTTGCTCAGAGCAACGAGGTCTGAGAACATCAGAAAGAAACCGTAAACAATCAGTATCGCAGATATCGGCGACAGGATCTTTCGCCTGAGCTTTGGATCTCTGAGCGTCTTTATCATGATATAATAAATTCCTTCCGCGGTTGGAGTCTGTTTTATGAAAACACGTTTAACAGAATCTATCTTGATCCTTGAAGCAATTACGGGATAGAAGTACTCATCTTCTGCTCCGTTACTGACAAGTATGGCCCTATCGGGCCTGACAGCCGACATTACCTCTTCGAGCTGCTGGGAAAGTATCCTGTCGGACTCGAAACCAACCTTCTGATGCCCGCATATCGTTGCAACCTGGACATCCATTCCACGTTTGAGCAGCTCATCGTACATACCTATGGCGGACAGAACAGTATTGGAATCAGGATCTTCCGGGTCAGCCATTCCAAGAGCAATGGCTGCCTCGAGGTTCCTCTCCCGGCCTATAAATGGCCCTTTCAAGGCGGCTTTTGCACCTATGTCGTCATCTCTGTCCACACATAGTACGAGTGTTTTCATTTACCTGATATATTCAACAGATGCAAGCTATTTAAATGAATTGTTGTGATTCACAGTGGGACATAAATCCACTATCAATTCAGTCCTTCGGTATGACAACATATCCTGTCTCCTATGTAGTTTCTCGTCACATCGGCGAGACTCGAGGTGCTGAACCTGGTAACAGTCTTCTGGAGGAATGCTCTCACCTTATCTTTCGGCTAGGCATGTTTGTCGCAGATGAGAACTTTCCTGCCGTGTATGTTCAGTAAGTATATAGGCTAATTTTAAACAGGCCCTGGCTGATTGGTGCACATATGCTCAGGTATGCTTTCCTGCGGTTATTGCCATTAGCCTCTGTATCGTCGGAATTGGAATTTGAATGGTTTTCACAACGAGTAGGATTTTCCCATGAAGAAATGCGGGAACAGTACTTCAGGCACATAGGAGGCGTTTGTGGTTAACACGAAGACTCATACCAGCAGAGAAACGAACGTGCGGCAGTGGGAAATGCAATCCGAACCGAGCGGTGCAACAACGCTCATATTTTCTCTTTAATATTGTATTGGACTGCAGCAAAAGTTTGCACTTGAACAAAAAGCAGTCATACTCTGCTCAGGGTTAAATTCAATTTACAAAACAGTGGAAAGAGAATACTACGTCCTGTCAGTTGGGTTCATTATTCACCATTTGCTTGTAACCCTTGCCGCCGGTGCAGGAGGCGACCTGAGTGGAGACGTCACAAACTATTCTCAGTTGATAAGGGGATACTATCGAAGCATGCAGTAGAATGGAGGTCGCATAAAAACAGATCCTGACTGTAGGCTATTCGTATTTGCGTTTGCAATACTCGACTTGGACACAAGAATTTATGTGACACAAGGTGTGCGCATGAAATTAGAGATGGGCACATACCGTCAAGTATTCCGGATACCCGATATCCCTCGTTGTGATTCATAACCTGGGCTCTCAGGTGCATCACTGATGGATTATTGCACGTTTATCCCACACCTGACGCAGAGGATGGGCACGGACAGTGAGTGGACGGAAGCGATAGTCGCGGGCGTCTCGGCGTAGAGCAGGGACATCAGCGGGACTGTCTGTATCGCAAACATGTTCAGAAACACGGACGAGGTGAAATTCCTTGTTGCCGCACTGGGGACGGGTTCAGTTTTCAGAGGCTCGAATCGTTAATTTTCATTTTCGGGCGGTTTGGGGATTTCGCAATGCCGTTCTATTGAGTTGTCCGACGAGAAACCGGCGGGTCTGCTAAAATTGTGCTCCGACGACCTGACGCTTTTGTTTCACAAACGTCGCGCTCGATATTGAAGGTAAACCCGATTATTGGTATTGCGGATAAGCGTTTCAGTTGAAATGCGGCACGTCAACAACGGATATCAGCACCCTTGCTGTCACGGGCTGCATGCCGGGTCCTTGAAGGGTTGCTGTAAATAGGAAAGTGTTTGTGAACGTGTAGTTGAGGACAAGCCAATTAGCTTCAGCTTCCACGTTGACCATGAAGAAATAA
>JAGVSJ010000022.1 GCA_019720975.1 Candidatus Sysuiplasma superficiale | reverse complement strand
GACTTACTTTTTTCAACATCCACCTTGGTGCCGTAATAGGGTGTCCACTTTCCGTTCTTGTCCTTGTTCCTACTTATTTCTGCCATCAGAACCCTTTCTCCCTTTCCTGCATCCATTGTTCTGCACAGTCCATAGAGCAAAAGTGCTTAAATTCCGATTCTGTTATCTCAAGATGCACCACTTTGCCGGGGCAACGAATGCCTTCGGATTCGTGGCAATTATCGCACTCGTCAACCGTTTCGTAGCATCCTGAACATTCTATTCTCGTCTGTGTATCAAGTTCTTCAGGTTCTTTGGTCTCGTTCTCTGGCATCAGAACCCCTCCTTCTCGTTCCTGCTCGGCCTGTTCTTTGGCCAGCGCTCTTCCCTGAAACGGTGCTTCCCGGTATGCGTAACACTTACAACCGGCCCTTCCGTGACTATCTCGGAACCATTCTGGCTTTCATGGAAGTCGACCAGCCCCTGCTTTGCGGCACGCTCATCACCGGAGAAAAGCCTTAATACGTCCTCATCGTCCGAACTTACCCTCTCTCTCTGGTAGAACAGCTCCCTAATTACGCGCTGGAGGTCGCCATCGTAGCTCATGGTTTCACCTTGACGCGTTTAGGCTTTTTCACAGGCTTAAGAAGCTCCGGGTCCCTTATGATCAGTTCCCCTCTCTCATTATACAACTTACTGGCAGTATTCATGCCTCAACTCCTCAAAAACGTAATAGGGTTGTGCTAATAAATCTTCGCTTAATGATTTTTGATACTACAGTATCAAAAATAAGTGGATGCGGACTGAGAACGATGATAAACCCGTGCTTTATGGGCACAGTCCTAACCACGTAGTTGCAGACTGTGTCTAATGGCTTTTTATTCTATCATTCAATTATAAACGATTTAAGGGGGTATGAAACTACCTGTTGTAATTTTATACCCCCCGGTGTGGTTTGATTCTGGGATGTGGGGGGATGTCTTGCCAGAAATGGACAGTTTGTCTAACTGACTTGCTTCATGAAAGCCGAGGTATCCATGGAGAGGACGTCCGCATATACCGAAGTCACAAGCAGCGACGAATGCGCCAACCATTTCTGAAGAACGTTGATTGGTACGCCATCCATGAGGGCCTTGACCGCAAACGTGTGCCTGAACTTGTGCGCATTTGTTTTTATTCCCGTGGCCTTCTCGATCCTGGTAAGGTAATTGTCCACCGTTACCCGCGTGACCGGGAAGATGGGATCACCGGACTTGGTATCTATGTGCATTTCAAGGAAATAGGACATCATCGCGCTCTTGAGTTCCGGATGGAGGGGGAGGGTGCGGCGTGGAAGTTTCTTTGCGGCATAGGGTTTGATGTCATCCTTCTGCGCCTGATTCTTCTTCAGGGTGACCAGCGTGATCGTATCTGTCTGGAAATTCACGTCGACGGGCCGCAGCATCAGGCATTCCGATATCCTTGCGCCTGTCCTGAGGAGAGTTGTCAGCATCAGCTGGTATCGGATATGGTTCTTGCTCCTGCGGCTGTCGCTGCGGATCCTTTCGGAGACGTACGAAAAAATTGTGTTCAGATCGTCCTGGGAAAAAAAAGATACCTTGATGTCGGGAGCACGTGACCTTATTCCAAGCTGGCGTGAGGGAAGCATAACCATACATTAGTATTCTCTTTATATACTTTTGTGGAAAACGAAAAAACGGTTCTTGAATGTAGTATATATGTAAAAGTCAGCTTGCCTCTCTTTTCGAGTTCCATGACCATACAAAATGCCACTTTTGTATGGGCGAGTTTTCAGGTTTCTTTCTCTTCGGCTTTGTCTGATGTAACACATGTAACAGTACTATGAGAATCGGGATTCAGGAATTGCTTCTTGACCGCATCCATTTCTTCCCGGACCATCTTTTTTGAGATGGCCCTCTTTTTTCGGTTTTTTGCGAATTCAGGTTCCTTGCCGTCTATGAGTTTTTTTCTGAGTGTGTATATTGTTATCAGTGATGTGTAGCGGACCCCATACCTCTTTTTGATGTACTTCTGCACCTCGCGAGGCGTCAGAGGGGTTCCGAGCCTGACCTGGGACCTGAGAAATGTTCCGAGTTCATGTAACTGTATGTTACTAAGACGACTTTTTCGACCCTGCACTGCCACCTGAAACCACCACCTTTGTTGAATCTGCTGCGAGGTTTTTGAGTTTTTGATACTGAACGCCGGTTCTGACTGCCTGAGCGCAAATTGTTTCGCACCATTGACCGCGAAATTTTAGACTTAGTATCAAAATAACACCCCTTGTGTGTTCGCGCCCGAGCGCACGACTTTTCAAGACCTGAGTGGGATTAAATATATAATATACCATGAAACAGCCTCAATGGGATAGCGACCCATTTAGGGGAGTTCATTCGGGGGAGCCTCTCCCATGTGAGACTCTCCCATTGTTTCTTCCCCGTCTTCGCCACTTTCGATGGTTTCTTCCCCGCTTTGCCCTGTTTTCTCTGTTCCGGTGCCTGCGGCGGAAAGTGGAGGATGCACAGTCCCCACGTAAGGCTTCAGGTTCTCAGGGATGGTTATGACCTTCTTGCAGCGTGGGCACTTGACATCCCAGCTTGGCTTCTTGTAGTTGTATGTGTACCCGCAGTGATTACACGTCAGCTGCACACCTGTCTCATACTGCTCCACGGTGACCTGCTTCTCTTCCTTGGCTTCCCGCATCTTTTTCAGGCTGTCCTCCATTCCGGTGAACACTCCCGTCAGGTACTCATCCTTCTTCGCTTCATAGGGTATGTACAGGTTCTTTGGAGGCATGGGGAAAACTGTCGCCCGGTATTCATACGTAAGAGTTCTTTCGTCGCTGTCCGTGATGGTTACCTTTGGGTAGACGTACCAGGGCCTGTTGTCGTTCCTGTCGCTGGAAGGCCTTATCAGGAAAGGCTTCATCGTTCCCCTCTCACCGGTGGATTCCAGCAGCAGTTGTATCAGCTGCCTGGTGGTGCTGTCGATGAATGGCAGCCGCGGAACAGTGTAAAATACCATGATGCCCCTGTACCTCATTGACTGGGCGGTTTTCCCGAAGATAATGATCTGCATGTCATGCCACTCCTTGTTGCTTATCTCCAGCCCCGCTTCATCGAACACTATAACCGTTCCTGCAGGCGGCCTTGAATTGAGTTTGGCCATGAATTGTTCTATTGTGAAAACGACGTTGTCCGTAGAGAAGTTAGGATCAACTTTCTCGGCAAGGGACAGCGCTGAATAACTCTTGCCAGATCCTGTCTCGCCCACAAATACGAGGTTGATCGGACGCTGTTGCTCCCTCCGGGAATATATCCAGTTCAATATCCAGCTGTCAAATTCTTTCTGCCTGTCCATCTGCTGCCCGATGCCGATCCTGATGACCTCGTCAGCAGCTTCTTCTTCCTGCGCCTGGACGGCGGACTCCTCTCCGGGAGTTTCCTCTTTGACTTTCAATACTTCTCCGAACGGCGGCAGATATGCATCCTCCGGAACGAAATCTGTGACGATCAATGTCGACTGTGGCATGAGCACGGCTTTCCTTGCAAGCATGCCGGATATGGCATCCGCCCACCTGTGGGCTTCATTGTACGCTTCTTTGTAGTATTCCCCCATTGCATTGGAATTGGCGAGCTGTGCTATTTTCTGGTAGTCCCTCATTACTGCGACGCGCCCCTCGCGGTAATGCCGGTCATAGAATTCCACAAGCAGGCTGTCCAGCACTGTCAGGGAGGTCAAGAGGTAATGCACTGCACGGGGATCTATGCTTCCGATCCTCAGCACGCCGAGTATGGACTGGTAAACTTTCATGATGATGCTGCTCTCGTCAAGCTGCAGAAGGTGTTTCCTTGCGAGAAGCCCGGCTATTGCCTTGAGCCATGCAACAGCAAAAAAGTATGCCTCCCTGTAATAATCTCCCTGGGGCATTGCGTAAGCGTCTGCCGACAACTGCTCGAAGCTTCTGGCAAGGTCTTCACGTGCGGATTTGTACGGGGAATCATGGTAATCGCTCAGCATGCCGTCCAGCACCTTCAGGGATGAGAGAAGTACGTTTACCGAGCCGGGGTCTATGGCACTCCCCTGGAAAGAGACCACGGTCTTGATGAATGTGTCCACTATGCTATTTTCTTCAGGCATGGAATGTTATCGCTCCTGTCGTTCTTTATCCGAGAGAATTTTGGCGTTCCGCTCAATCGCATTCTTGGCAGTGAACTCGTCGACTATTTTTGCGATGATGGCGTCGGCCCTGTCGTTGGCATACTTTGTACGGAATATGAACTGATTTTCTGCCCTCAGATTCCATACAGCCATCCGGTGTTCCATTCTGTCTGCCCTTTCCCTTATCATGTCTGCCAGGTCAGCTACGGATATGCCTGCAGCCGATGCAATAGCTTCAAGGTCAACTTCAGTTAGCGGGCGCCCGATACTCCTTTCCAATCTCAGGTATTCGAGCAGGGCGACATTCATGTGCCGTTGCCTTACGATCTCTGCCAGCAACGGATGGTCCCGTGGGATGCTTACATAGCCGAACCTGATTCTATGGTTGCTCACTGTCGGAGGGTCTTGGCGTACGTGCCAGATTGGTGCGGCACTGAGAGGGATGGGAAGGGACGTTTCGTTCGCCTCGACGTATGATGGATCGTTCGGGAACCTGTAATCAATGATTTCATAGATGTCTGAATACGGATCGATCCACCTGGCTGTTATGAGGGGGTCATACCGCAGGATGAACAGGTTGCAGAGTGGAATGGTGGTTATGCTGCCATCGGCGACCATGCATGAGAACGATACGCCGTCATTGCCACGCATGAACCTCAATGCCCCGTTCCCTGTTTCACTGAGGGCTCGCCATCCACCTCCTGCGCCCCCCGTATTTCTCGGAAGCACGGGATAGATGGACCTGATGTCAAGCAACACGGAACTTAGCCTCGTCGTCTGGGAAGAGTGAGGAATCTCCTGGGCTACACTGTATTTCTTCCTATACCTTGGACTCAGTGCCCCGGCTACGTCAATGAGCGGCAAACGCTCCGACGTATCGGACTTCTCCCTGAACGATGCCCTCAGCTGCTTGTAATATGGGATTTCAAGGAGCCCCGGATTCTCGAACTCCATATCCCTGAAGAACATCTCTGTTGGCCACTCCTCCGGTGGTATCACATAGTTGTAGTCGAGGAGTTTTCTCTTCTTTGGCTCACTCGGTAACAATGTCCTCACCTGCGTTGCTGTCGTCCTCGACAGAGCGTTTCTCGATCAGGTCAAGGTCTTCCATGATGGTCACGAGTTTCTTCGATGCCTCCTCCTGCATCCTCTTTATGGCGATTGGGCTCTCCGTCTTGGCCCTGCTCATGTTAGCCATCCTCTCCGCCGTCATGTCCTTTGCCTTGCTCGTCGAGGAGAACTCCATAGTCTCCTGCAGCAGGTAATCTGCATACACCAGCTTGTTCAGGTACTCGATCAGTGATGCGTAGACTTCCTTCTTCAGCAAAAATTTGTATTCCGGGAAATGAATCCACGCAAACTTGATCTGGACGGGTATTCCCGCCGGGCCAAACTCAATGTCCCTGATTAGGAAAACGGGGCCATAGGTGTCTGTCATGACGGTATTCGCCATTCCCTGCAGGTCTATGAAGGCAAACAGCTTTGAAGGGACGCCTATCCACCGGATATATGTGCTCTCGTCCTTGCCTACCTTTATAAGCAGCAGCCACTGGTATGCGGGGTGGTGGAACTTCATGACGATTGTCCTGACCAACAGGGCTCCGATGAGGCCGAGGGGGATGATGAATTCTATGCCGACAAGAAAATAGGAGATGATTATTAGGATGGAACCCAGTATGACCCAGCCCAGGTTCTCTCTAATGTCATTTTTCCATGTAGCCAGGCGCGAGAGCGCGTCCACGTTCCGTGCATACCGGGTGCCGTCCTTTGAACTCTGGCTGGAGACAGCCTCCTGTGCCTGTTTCGTGGCTGCCAGTTCCAGCGCCTTTGCCTTTGCAAGCTTGTTTATCTTCCTTTTCTCGAACAATTACCTCACCATTCTCTCTTTCTTTGTGGCCGTTATTGGAGCAACGATCAGGGCTATGCCCACCATGATTATGGCGACGCCAACCAGTACCTGAACCTTGAACAGTTCAAGGAATCCCGCCGTGTATATGGGCAGCGGGGCAGGAGTCTCATATCTTACCCTGAGAGGTACCGTTGACACGGGAAGGCTCGGAAATTTGTACAGGATGCTGCCGATCCCCACGGTCGCCGTCCCCACGGTGCTGTTCACGTACACATGGATGCTCTTCTCCCCGTACAGTATGCCGGACGAGACGAATGCCCCATTCACGTAGACCGCATAATTCACAGGAACGGTGGAAAACATTGTGAAATTCCAGTATGGGTACATGAGGTCCGGAACGCCTGTCGCATTCCCTGTCACGGGAGGCGCATAGAGTATCTGCGCCTGCCCCGGATAGGTCGATGTCAGGTAAACTCCCTGAAGCTGCAGGAACGTAGCGACAGATTGCGGATGAAGCCTTGTCATGGTGGCATAAAGCGCCCCGTTGAGCCTGATGGAGATTTCATGCGGCTTGGACATGCTTACAGTGAAATTCACATACGCCTCGTTGACGGAAACGCCCGTGGTGATGGTTACATTGTCCAGCGAGACGTTGTAAGTGCCTGCCCCATAGATTACCACAGTTACGTCGGGAAGTATGCTGACATTGTTCGAGTTCAGCGGTACCGCCACCGTTATGTTAGGGGCATTTGGGGAGGTTGTATACACCGATGCATACATTGGGGTGGATGCGGATGCCACACCTATTGTGCCCACCGAAGAAAAAGCCATAATGGATATCAGAAGGGCAATAACGAGCAGGGTGTGCTTCATGTTCCACCCGTGAAAAATGTCTTGAAATCATGGACAATTATGCCAAATGTAAGGCCGAAATGGACGGCTGCGACGACAAAGACTACCAGAATCACGATAACTGTCGCGATTGTTACAGTTGCTCCCATACTTATTCACCTCCCTTCCGGGACCCCTTGACGTTCCTGAACCGGTTGACGGTATTGATGTCTTTTTTGATGCGGGGGGTATATTGCCTGTTTTTTGAGAAAAGAAACCTCAACCCATTCAGTTTCTTCTTGACAAGCGGAATACCATAGAACTTTGCCGCCTTCCTGAGCGCTCTTGCTCGGTCTTTACTGTCATTTTTAAGTGAATATCCAAACTTCTCAAGGCTTCCAGGCTTCCTGATTATATCACGGCTATTTGACAACTGCTCCAACTCCTCGATTTCTAAATTGGAATGAGCTAATAAATGTTCGCACCTATGGCAGCCTCAGCATCGTACTCGGCTGGATTTATTATTGCACTGAACGTTCCCGCACTCTTGACGGCATTCTTATCGTTGGCATAGTAGTACCCTTTCCGGTCATACAGGAAGAACTGTGCATAGAGTGGCTCGTTCCTGGAATTGAGTTCTATGAGCATGTTTGGCGAGCCAGATGCCTGGAACGCCTCCATGAGTTCGTGGAGCGCCGAACCGGTGAAAAAGGATGTCGCCTTTCCCGGCTGATCGCTTTCACCGACGTTGAAAGTAATGATGTCCCCCGATCCTGCCATGGGAAACACCGTAATGCTGTCCTCCGTCCGCTGTACCTCGAATGTCGTATCAGGAGGAAACCGGGAAACGAGGTCATATATCTGCGATGCCTGGAAGTCCGTTACAATTGTCGATGTCTCCTGCCTTGCCCTGACGCCATTGATCTCATCCTTTATGCGCGTCCTCATGGCATTGAGCTGGAACTCCTTCTTAAGTTCCTTCTTTTCCGTTCCGGTTACCATGACGATACCCTCTTTCCCGTCCGACGGATACACTTTTGGCCAGTCAATGATATAAGACATTTCATTGCTGCCAGTCCTGCCGAATACAAGGACGCTCTCCTGAGCCGGATCCATGTAAACATAATATGGGTTTGAGCCGGAGATACCTGAGAGCACTCTGCCCGTTACTTCAGGGATGGCGTTGCCAATGCCGTAGTCCTCTTCCACAGGCAGCCAGTTCTTGATGCTCTCGAAAAGGTATGAGATGAAGGGCGCATATTTTGCGTTGGCTCCGCCCTGTTTATTCACTTTCAGGACCCTCACGAATTCATCCGGATATTCCTTGCGCAGCTGATCCCCGACCATGTAGGCGGCTTTCTTCGACATGCCGGGGGAAATTGGATATCTGTATGTCTTTCCGTTCTTTTTCCTGCTTCTGTACTGCTTTGCCATAAATTTACCTCAGAGATAGTCTGCTGGCTCGTCCTTATATGGGACAATATTTGTGAGGAATGACTGCGCCACCTCGTCTGCATTGACAGAATTTGCACTGCTGCCAAAGTATTTTGCCGGTGAGCTGTAACCTCCCTTCACGTATTCTGCGATGAAGCTTGCCACTGCTTCTTTCGGTGGTTTGATCCCCGTTTCATCCCCTACAAACTCCTGCGTCTTGCTTATTGCCCGTGCAATGTCGGAAACTGTGGAATTGTACGCGTCCTGGTAGATGCTCCCGCGCACTCCTTTCATTGCACTGTTTCCATCGACCTTTATGGTAGACTTGAGGTCCTGTGCAAGCTGTATTTCATTCACTGGTGCCGTTGATGCCTTTGCCGGTGATACCTGTTTCGGAGCAGCTGCAGGGGTTACAGTTGTAATATCTGAAAACGCCGCTGCACCAACTCTCAGGTTTCCCGACGCGTCGAACTGGGAACCTCCGGCTGAAGACCAGTCTTTTTTCTTCTTGCTACTGGCATTCCAGCTGCTGGCAGATGATGATGTGGATTTAGTGATCCCGCGCCCCGTACTCCCTACACTAAAATCCGCATCGTTGCCGTAAAACCTCTTGTAATTAGCGCTCACGATTCCCTGGTTCTCCGGGCTCATGAACTGGTTCCACAGGGCACTGACTGCCACATTGGCAGGGTCCTGAACATAGTTCGTGAAGGCAAGGGGATCGTTGGGGATGCTCAGGGAATCAAGGTTCCTGTAATTTCTCTTGAACACATCTATGAGGTTCTTCGCTATGGTTTCCTGAGCATTCCTGTTTGTTATCACACTCCTGAGCTTGTCCAGTGCAGTGCGCTCGGATGCGTCCGGGTTCGGGTCATTGAGAAGGTCAAACGCCTCTTCCGGCGTGCTGTCTGCGGCATAAGAGAATAGGGCTATCCTTGATGCAACACCTCCGCCCCATCCCTGTGGTCGCCCGTCCTTTGGAGGCGACATCTGCACTCCCCAGTTTATGAGCCTGCCGGTAGCTGTGACCGCCTCATCGCTGTTAAGTTTCTGCCGTATCGGCGAAGCAACGGAATAATCAATGAAGCCACCGGTGCTGAAGCCCTGCGGTTTCTGGTCTTTCCCCTTCGGCTTGCCGTTGTCCGGATTGTTCTGCCCGTCGCTGGACCTGTTGTATATCGCTGCCACTGGAATCTGATCCGGAAGATTACCCGTATCTTTTATCTTTTCCTCACTCTTGTCGATGTACTCATTGAACTCCTTTATTTTCTTGATTGCGTCTTCAATGCTTTTCTCCTTGATGAGTTCGTTAACCTCTGCCAGGAGACCGGTGTCAGTGAGCCGGTTGAACGGTACAAGTATGTCGCCCTGCCTGTAGTAGAATCCGCCCTTTGTGGACAATGACATGTAGATATTGTCGCCTATGGGTATCACCTGCAGCCTCACCAGCTGGCTGAGACCGGACTGTTTATCCGGAAGGCCGTCTATGCCTGCAAGTGCAGCAATGACGTCTTTGTTGTTTTCGCTTCCAGTCTTTGTGGACACGATGTTCACAAGCCCCGATATCCGTGAACCGTCGAATACCTTCAGGGATGTCAGCGGGTCTCCGCCCGATGTTCTCATGGTCGTAAGCAGCCTGTACTCAAACGTCGGGTCTGCAAGGCTAAGATCATGGAATGCCTCAAGGTCTACGCCTCCCAGAAGTGCCCGGTGGACACGCCGCAGGTTCTCCATGATTTCCGATGAACTGCTTTCACCCTTGCTCAGCACAATGGCCATATTCTGTATGACTGAAGCGATGTCAGCGTTTCCTCGGCTGGACCAGTAATCGGTATAGTCCTGTATGTACTTCCTTGCTCCCTGCCTCTGCCCGACAGGATACTTGGACACCGTGCCGTCATTGTTCTTATGGGAACGGAATACGCTCCCTACTCCAAATCTTGCCATTACTCCAACTCCTCATTTTTATTTTGTCTCTTATTCATATTCACTACACCTATTATTAAGGTTCCTAAACCTCAGCCTCTTCCTGTGGTGCTGCAAGGGCACCGTCCGATGGTGGGACGGGGTTTCCGGTGGGCTGGTTCTGTGCCTGCTTCACGTATCTGTTCAGGGCTGCCTTGCCCAGGTGATCCCAGCCCCTGCTCGTCCGCTCTTTCTTCTGTGCATAGTCAAGTTCCTTGAGATGGACCACCTGCCCCATCATGCTGTTAAGGCTGTTCACGACCTGTTCCTGTGCGGATATCGCCTCCTGCCCGTCCTCTGATGCCCGCTGGGGCAGTTTTTCCATGTAACTGAAAGCCTCAACGGACTGTTTTAGCAGCGTTTCAATGAGAGATGAAAGATGGGAGAGGCTGATCCCCTTCGTGGTAACTGCCTGGTTAAGGTTCTTGATGTGCTGCTGCAGGTTAACGAGTCTCAGGTACAGGTGTTCCACGTGATCCTTGAGCTGCTTGAATGCAAGGTCGTCGGGAATGGATTCCTTGAATGATTCCACTATCTCCTTAACCTTAAGTTCAAGGTCTATGTCGGTGTTTGTGGCATTGTACATAACGCCCAGGGCATTCACGATCTCGGTGTACGGGCTTGAGGAGTCCGTACGCATATTGAACAGGGTGGGTTCACTTGCGTTGTCGTTCTCCTGTACCTGTACGTGTTTTGCATTCTCTCCGTTTCCTACCGTTATCCATTTTTGAAACATTGCCATTTTTTTACCTTCCTATTTTTGATACTACAGTATCAAATTTCATGATGCTCCTCCCGGAGGGAACTTCCAGTTCTGGTTTCCAGTGTTGTCAGGCGGCTTTGGTGGTGTGAATGATGGCGGAGGTGGTGCCGGGCTTGAAAGATACGATACGTCGCCCCGGTCTGCTGCCCTGTTGAATCCGAGCCTGGCAAGGGGGCTCTTATGTGCCTTGACCACAGCACCGCCTATGTTGACGTAAGAGGTGTCCTTGTCCTTCTTGTCTGTCCTCAATGCGACTATCGTGCCGATTCCGACGATGATGGAGAGGACAGTAAGGAGGAACGTGTATGTGCCGCCGAAGAAGCTTACAATGCTGAACTGCTGCCCCCCGTGCCCGTATGCCTGTGAAACGAAGAAGGATGCGTAGGCATAGTTGCTCTCCCCGTTGTCTGCAAATACTACTATCTTCAGCGGATAGGTTCCGGGAATGTACCCTGACTGGTCAAGGGTTATGTTGTACCAGTAGCCGTTATTGACACTTGTCAGCTGCGGTGTAAAGCTCTGCGTTCCCAGGAAAGCTTCCACTATGGCAAGCGGGGCCGACGAAAGCACATGTATGGTGAAGGTCGTATAGGGGCCATTTGATGATGACTGGACGGCTATGACGATGTTTGCGTTGTTTCCGACAGGCTCTGCTTCCACCTTCTGCGTGTAGGTGGTTGTTGCTCCCAGTGAGTCGGTAACAGTGAGTGAGACCGAGTAATTGCCGGCGTTGCTGAAGACAAAGAACTGGTCCTGTCCATTGAATGTCTGGTTATCAAATACCCATGTGTATGTCAGCGAGCTGGAATCCGGATCAACTGCAGAACCGGTAAGGTTCACCACGGCTCCAACCGGAACGATGCGGGGAATGGAGAATGATGCCTGTATTGGGGCAGGATAGAGCCTGACGGATATATCCTGCGTCCATGTCTGCCCATTGCCATAGGAGAAGGTTGCAATCACCGTGTTGAATTCACTGTACACCGGGAATTTGTAGGTTACGTTCAAGCCTGTCATGTCCTGCCCGTTGGGAAATGACCATGACATTGAGTATGGGCCGGAAGCGTCCCAGTTAGGCGTTGCGTGGAATGAGAAGGTTGTCAGGATCGTCCCATTCGTTCCCGGTGAATACGAGAACGAGACTGGAGGGGGGAGGCTCGTTATGGTGGTATTCTCCTCACCAGTCGCCCCGTTTGCGCTTGTAACCTTAAAAGTGACCGAGTAATTGCCCGGCTGGAAGCTGTATGCCGGATTCTGCTGCAATGAGTGCTGGCCGTTTCCAAAAGACCAGTTGTAGGCATAGTCCGATCCTCCAAGGACGGATGATGAGAACTGCACGGCAAGAGGTCCAAGCCCTGACGTCTGGTTTGCTGCGATGGCCACGAAGAGATGCACGTTGACTGTGAAGTTTTGCGTGTCTGTGTAGCCGGATGAATCCGTCACCTTCGTTTCAATGGTATCAGGTCCAGACGACGAGAATGCATGCGTGATGTTGTTTCCGCTGACCTGTTCCCCTCTGGAAAAATACCACTGTATTGCATACGGGGCAATTCCGCCGGATATGTTCAGCGACAGGGGTTCCTCCACAGATGCCCTGACGTATGAAGGCGCAACGAGAGATGCATGCGGATCAGCGTATACGGTCTCGTCGACACTGGCAATGGCTTCCCTGTCGAATGCATCGGAAACGGTGAGCTGTATGCTGTAATCCCCTGCAGCGGAAAAAGCATGGTTCAGGGTGCTGCTGTTATACGTTTGCCCTCCTATGAGCCAGGAGTACGTGTATGGTCCTGTACCACCGGAAAGAATACCCCGGAAACTGATTGAGACGTTGGCATCGGTTCTGTTTGTCGGGGTAACTATGGTCACCGTTGGGTTTGCCCTTACCACTATGGTCGATGAGAGTTTGACGCTTTCTCCCATTGAATCATTCAAGTAAGCAGTGATATCATACGTGCCTGGAACCGTGAAATACTGCGCATACGAATCCGATGAGGAGACAAACACCCCATTGATCAGGATCACATAGGTATAAGAGCCAGTTCCATTGAATGCCGTCAGGGATATGGTGTCAGTGATATTTTCGTCCACCGTAGGATATTGGACGCTTACTTCACCTGAAGGTGGGGGGTTAACTATTACCGGTATCGTTGAATTAGCCCTGTTTCCATACGCATCAGTAATGGTAAGGGTTATAGTGTATGCTCCGGGATTAGAGAACGTAAAGTTGAGAATCGGTTGTGTGGACACTATCCCGAAGCCACTTATGTACCACGAGTAAGAATATGGACCATGCCCCCCGGTAATTGTTGGAGTGAAGCTGTCGCCGCGGCCCTGATCTATGGTAGAATGCTTTGCGACAATGGAAACTGTAGGGTTAGCATAAACCATGATTATGACGGAAGCTGTTGAGGACTCTCCGAGTGAATCCTTTACGGTGAAATTGACATAATGTGCCCCGGCAGATTCAAAGGTGTGTGAAAATGAAAGAGAATAGGAAGCAATGCCCCCATCTACATACCAAGTGTAGTTGTACGGTGCTGTTCCGCCTGTGTACCCCCCATTGAATGTTATGCTCCCACCGGCATCCGTTGAATTGCTCGATGTGGCGATAACGGCTTCCGGAGAGGAAAACACTGTGATCACTACAAACGCGGTTGCCTGATTCCCATCATAGTCTTTCAGGACTACCTTCACCAGATATGAACCGGGTGCACTGAAGCTGTAATTCAGAGAACTGCCGTATCCAGCAAGGGATGAGTTGACATACCAGGTGTAGTTGTACCCGCCGGTTCCAAAAGAACCATTTGCATTGAAGATGTCAGCGATTCCTTGGTCAATGCTCAGGTACTCGGCTTGTATACGCACTGAAGGCAGCGGATTTATGGTTATGGTGGTGTTATACGACGCTGAATTTCCAGTTTCACCGCTTGTATCAATGATTGTCAGCCTGACATTGATGGAACCGACAGACCGGAATGTGTATGTTAGATTGGGCTGGGAACCCACATCATTGCCGCCGATCTCCCAGGAATACTCGAATGGGCCTGTACCACCTTTAATTGATGATGTGAACTTGTCAGTAAGCCCTATATCACCTGAAAGAGAACTTGAATTAAACGCGACTGTTGGGAGGGGATTAACTGTCACATTGAGAGTTGTTGTGTTTTTTGATCCGTCCTTATCAATTACTGTAAGTGTGATAGTATATGTGAAAGCAGAGGAGGGGAACGAGTAAACTAAGGAAGACCCATGACCCACAGGACCAGAGCTGTTACCGGTAACATTCCAATAGTAATTATAATCACCCGCTCCGTATGTGGCATTTCCAATGAACAGTGTTGGTGTACTGACATCGGTCTCGGTTGGACCATATATGGATATCGATGGCCTTGGAATAACAATAATATTAACTGAAGGGGTGCTTTTTTCACTCAAGTTGTCCCTTACCGTCACATTGACCGTGTAGTTTCCTCGTGCTGAAAACTTATAGTGAAAACTCTGGGAATAATTGACAATAGTGTTGTCAACGTACCATGTGTAGTTGAAGGGATACGTCCCCCCGTTCACGTTGGCCGTGAAGGTGTCGTTGACGCCCTGATCAACCGAAGAGTACTCAGAGGAGATTGTTGCTACCGGATCAGCGTTCACGGTTTCTTCCAGAGTGGAAGACTGCACAGAATATTCTGCATCGTCTGTAAGCTTAACGTAAATGGCGTCAGTTCCAGACGAACCGAAGGAGGTGGTGTATGTCGATGAGGTCGCACCGCTTACCGCTGCTCCGTTCAAGTACCATTGGTATGAATAACTGCCTGTACCGCCTGAACCCGTTGCCGTGAAAGTTACATTCACGCCCACATCGGTTGGAGCCGGAGACGATGATATGGTCACGGAGGGATCGACATTCACGGTTTCAATGAGAGAGAAGGACGCCGGATCGCCGAGGCTGTCCTTTACAGTGACATTGACATAGTATGTGCCCGGTGAGGAGAAGGTGTAGTCCAGGCTTGGGGAGGTGGAAGACTGTGTTGCACTGTTGACATACCAGGCGTATGAGAAGGAACCGGTGCCCTGCGATGCCGATGCTCTGAATGTAACGGAATTGCCAACATCGGTGGGATTCTGTGAACTGTTTATGCTCACTGTCGGGTCTGCATTGACGGTTTCCGTCAGCGTTGATGACGTTGCAGTGTTTCCAATGCCGTCCGTCAGGATAACGTATACAGAATCTGACCCGGACGAACCGAAGGAGGTAGTGTATGTCGAGGAAGTTGCACCGGATACGGCATTCGAGTTCAGGTACCACTGGTAGGAATATGATCCTGTTCCGCCAGTACCTGTTGCGGTGAATGTTACGCTGTTCCCGACATCGGTTGGGTTCTGTGAACTCGAAACTGAGACGGAGGGATCGGCGTTCACAGTCTCGTCCAGCGTTGAGGAAGTGGCTGAATTGCCCACTCCATCCTTGATTATGACGTATATGGAGTTGGTTCCAGATGAACTGAAAGAAGTGGTGTATGTCGATGACGTTGCCCCTGAGACTGCGTTATCATTGAGGTACCACTGGTACGTGTATGATCCGGAACCCCCTGACGGGGATGCAGTGAAAGTGACCGAATTACCGGCATCAGTGGGGTTCTGCGAAGAGGATATGCTAACTGATGGATCAGAGTATACTGTTTCTGTGAGGGAAGCACTTGCTGTATGTCCGTCACCATCCGTTACAGTGACTTCAATTGTATATGACCCGGAAGAACTGAAAGAATAGCTCAGAGTTGAACCTGAGCCCTCTGACGCCCCGTTAACAGTCCATGCATACGATATTGTGCCAGTGCCTCCGCTCTCGGAAGCCGTGAATGTTACACTATTCCCAACGTCGGTGGGATTCTGGTTGCTTGACACTAATACTGTGGGGTTGTTGTTGATCGTAACCGAGACAGAGGCGGAATAAGTTTCGCCGAGGCTATCCGTCACCGTAACCGTGACGGTGTATGATCCAGCGGAGGAGAAGGAATAGGAGAAGTCCTGGGAAGTGGATACCTGCGTGCCTCCAATTGTCCATGAATAGGTATACGGGGAAGTCCCTCCGGATGGTGAGGATGAGAATGTGATCGAGTACCCCACATCAGCCGTTGTGGTGCTTGCGGATGCCGAAACAGTTGGGTCGGAGTTCACCGTTTCATCTATTGTATTTGAGTTGACAGTGTATCCGGCTCCATCTGTCAAGGAAACGTAATAACTATATGTCCCTGATGAAGAATAGGCACCAGGTGAATATGTGGACGAGGTCGCACCACTTATTGCATTACTGTTGGCGTACCACTGGTATGAATATGATCCGGATCCTCCTGATGCCGATGCCGTAAGGGTTATGCTTTTTCCAACATCAGTGGGGTTCTGTGAACTCGAAATTGAGACAGAGGGATCGGAGTTCACGGTCTCAGTGATGGTATTCGACGTGACAGAATAGCCGCTGCTATCCACATAGACAACGAAGATGGAATACGTGCCGGCAGATAATGAGGTACTGTATGACGATCCCGTGCCGATCTGGTCCGACGTTGATCCGGAATACCATGTGTACGATCCTCCCCCGGAACCGCCTGATACGGAAGAACTGAATGTGATCTGCTGGCTGGCATCCGCCGGGTTCAGGCTGGTCGAGGCGCTTACTGAGGGGTCGGAGTTCACAGTTATGGTGAGGGTGTTGGAATTGACCCCATATCCGGCGTTGTCAGAGAGATGGACATAAACATAGTAAGTGCCGGCAGAAGAGAAGGAATAGGACGGGTTCTGGGAGGTGGAGAATGATGAATACGACCCGCCGGACGGTTCCTCGTACCATGTGTAGCTGTACGGGGTGGTGCCTCCGGAAGGCGATGATGAGAATGAAATGCTCTGCCCCGCATCAACGGTCTGGACATTTGCCGAAGCAGATATTGTCGGGTCGGAGTTCACTGTGAGCGTCGTGGAAACTGTCGACGTTGATCCGGCATCCGTTGAATAGTACAGGTATTCCGTTCCACCCGACCCACCGGAGTAAGTAGGGTTTGAGGAACTGCTTGAAACCAGTCCGGACCAGTGGTAAGTGCCGCCGTTGACGTCATTCGATGAAACACCGCTGGCGGAAAATGTGGTAGTCTGCCCTGCATCCATCGGGTTGGGTGAGGCTGACACCGAAGAAAGAGTGGGGCCAGCAGGGCTGCCCGAATAGGTTCCAGTCTCGTCATACGGGTAGTTTGTCCAACCTGACGTCCTGCCGGTAACCGCGATGTTATCCGATCCGGGCGTGGAATATCCCGGTACGCCGCCCCATGAAAGGGTGACGGTGAATGCAGAAGTAGTGTCCACTACCGTGATTGCTCCGCTGCTGCCTGGTGCTGGGGCGATGGTGTTTTCTTCATAAGTTGACGAAGCTGACCAGCTTGATATCTCAGATGAAAGGCCGCTCTCAGACACGACCAGATAGGCATAATAATCGGTACCACCACCACCGCCTCCTGGCTGGCTAAATGGGTTATAGGCTGCAATCTGATTCTCTGCGGGAGCAAGGACTACGAGAAGCATCAGGGATGCGAATATCACCGCGATGGGAATGACGTATCTCTTCTTTCCTTTCAGGGAACGGGCAATGATGGATTTCATGAAACTGCCCCTGCCAAATGCGTATTAGTTACAAACGTGAATGACCCCGACGCCGTATGCTCCAACTCCTCACTACATTTAGATAAAAAAAGTATATAAATTCTCTCTTGTGGATGCGTGTGCAACGCTGAATCAGGCGATGTCAATTAATGCCCTCACAAGGATTACACCAACGATGGCTATACCCAGGAGGAACAGGAGCGCCATTACTGGCCCTATGACGCCGAACGTAGAGCTGAGTCCCACCGCTGCAAATAGCACGCTGCTGATCACGCCGCTGAACGCGTCGCTGATGGATGCGAGACCTGCTACCACGACGCCCATGACGGCATTTATGGTATCCTCCGTCGCGGAGAGAGTGACTCCCTGGAACTCTGAACTTACCCATGAGGAAAATGCCCCGATTGTGTGGTTATAGAACCATGTCGCTCCATGCGAGATGGATGAACCCAGGTATCCGAGAACGCTCCCGAGCGACAGGTACTGCACCGCCGCAGGAGCCGCAGGATTCTGCACAGTTGCAATGGATGGGGATGCGGAGACTGTTGCCGTCGCAGAGGGTCCCTGCATGCCGTGGAATAGGACTGGAGTAAACATCAACATGATTATGGTGAGAGCCAACGCAAGGAGAAATGTACGCCTCATTCCAGGTCCTCCGCCATTCTTCCCGCTGCCAGCATCAGGTATGCTACGAGCCCCCCCACGAGTATTGATATGAGAAAGACAAGCAGGCTGAGAATGCCGTAGCTGTCCAGCGCGTTGGTATAGTTCTGGAAAATCGTGGATATGGAAATTCCCATTGAAGCAAATAAGTCTCGGATGCCAATCGCAATTATCGTAGAAATGGCACCGGCTAAGAACTCGAGTAATTTTTCAAAAAATATGAGAAAGGAGAGATTGGCCAAGGTCTCTCTCCCTAAATGTCTTCTTCCCCGTGCAGTGCGTCCCTCTCGATCCCGTATACATCAAGGAAGAAGTAAAGCGTTGCCCCTGCCGCACTGAGCACCAGAACGAATATGACGGGCGCCCATATGCCGATGCCGTACAGCGAATTTGCCCACTGGGTGAACATCGTGCTTATGGATCCGCCAAACCCCGTTGCGATGTCATTGATTATCGTTCCGAAGCCTTTGGTTATCGCATCCATTATGGGCTTGAACACGGTATTCCAGAGTGCCGACAGGATGCCGGAGACGTTGATCCCGGACCCTCCCGTGCCTGACATGGGCGAGTACGAGACTGCGGCAGTTGCAACAGTTCCGCTGGCTGAGACTGGGGACATGGCAAGCGCGACGAAGGAAAGGATGACCATGGCTGCCGGTATAACGATAGCCGCTATCATTTTCCTGATGATTCTTGTCATGTTACCTCACGCTTTTACCGATTTGTCGGCCTTGTGCTTCACCCAGGTCTTGTTGTGCAGGTACACAGCGTCTATCAGCAGCACCATGAACAGTATGAATGTCATGATGAGCACTGCAAGGGCGAGATAGTTCCCGGAGTATGCCGGAATCAGTATGTACTGCCCCCACTGTGTGTAGAATGCCATGAACCCTCCGATGAAGAAACCGAGTATGAACGATCCGAAGAACCTTATTATGAGGTCCAGGATGTTACGTCTCGGCCGTGTCACCATCTCTACTAAGGCCCATATCATTGCTCCCATCAGTACACCCATTGCTATCATGGCGTGTGTAACCGCAACCGTTGTCCCAAAGAGGGATATGGTGGGCTGCGCGAAGAAGAACGCCAGCGCAAAGATGAACATGACTGAGCCAAATATGACCGCACCGATGTCCCATCTTGTGGCGTTTACCTTGTATGCCGTGTTTTCATTTGTTTTTGCCATTATGTCCACCTACTTCCTCTTGAACTGCCCGTTTGCCTTTCTCGGATGCTTGTTCTTGTTGAATGCTTTCTTGCTTGCCTTCGATTTCCTGTTTTTGTTCCTCTTTCCATTCTTTTTTGCCAACTTTCAGTCACCCCCTTACCTTTTTCCGTTCTTTTTTGACCCTTTGCCGCCTGATCTCTTCCTGGCGCTGCTTACAACCTGGTTCATCCTTCCGTATGCATTCGAGAACGATACGTCATGGAACGGTATCACGAAGAATACCGAAACTACCAGCAAACCAGTTGCCGCAACATATCCAATGTCCTCAGCCACCGTATAGCCGAACAGCGTTGAGTGTATGCCGGTAACCGCCGGGTTCACAGTGTACGTGGTGATGTTATAGCTGGAGAATTCCAGTTCGAGCATCATGTAACTTGACTGGTTGCCCGTGATCATTGCCGGTGTGATTGAAAATGTCAGGTTCTGGAGCGTGTGGTTTACCTTGTCTACAGTGTACGCGGATACTGGCTCAAAGTTGTCGTATGATGTGCCGTCGCCCAGGACTGCCGTTACATTCCCGGAAAGCCCGGTTGTCGCAAATGCCACCTTGTCAACAGCGTATGTGTTCATGATTCCCAGGGTAAGGTTGGTGCTCAGTATGTTGACGGTGTCGTATTTGTATCCTGTCACAAAGCCTGTCGAGTTGGTTATTTTTGCGTAGTACGTGTTTGTCACTGTGGTCTTGTACGTTCCATTGCTTGCTGCCGTTGTCGCGATTGGCAGTGCGTCGTATGCTTTGCTCGATGCGTTCTGTCCCCATGCGTAGTCTACGGCTGAGTTCGACCCCTGTATAATTGCGTGGGTCTGCGTGGATGCCGCACCCTGTGCCAGTCCCCCGGCGACTGCGCCGGCAAATAAGGTGACCACTATGCCCAGGATCGCGAATACGATGAGTCGCTTGCCTTTACTTTTTTTCGATTCCATTCAGAAGCTTCAACTCCTCACTTCATAATTCACAAAATCTATTATAAAGGTATCTTTTTATGGCTGCCTATTCGGTGGCAGGCAGGGCGGGTTCTTTTTCCGGTGCCGGTGGGCGCATAAACCTGACCTTATTGACATGCGTCTCGCTTCTTCTCAATATGCCGTCGGCCTCAAGCTGGTCGATGACCAGGAATATCCTCCTGGACGAGATCTCACCATACTTCACCGTGTACCAGTAGCGAAGATTCTTCACGGTGAACGACCCGGCGAATTTCTCCGTTATGACCTGCATAACTCTCTCAGCTATTGTTTCATCCGACTTCTGCATCGCATTCCTTCTCCCTGGACTGATGATTTTTGATACTACAGTATCAAATTTGAGATTGGCTGACGGCGGACTCCCGAAGAGCATTTGCAAGGAGCGCCTGCTTCTCCTTGAGCATGTCCATCAGGTGCGCAATGGGGCGCCCGTCTTTCAGCCTGAGCGGACCGGGGCTTTCCGGGATGGGATAGTACCTCCAGTCCTTCCTGTGAAACCTGACAACGTAGAACACCTCCATCCACGGAAACTGTTCCACCTTTCCTCTGAGTGTGATTAACTGGGCCTCTCCCTTGCCGGAATGCTCCTTGAAGCTATAGGAGCTGTTAATCGTGTCCTTCAGCTCGATTATGACATTTGGAGGGACTATGATGTCCCCCGGCCTTGATGGAGACCCATGTTCCGCCTCAATGCCCTCCAGCAGGATCATCTTCAGGAGTGCTCCCTCGGCTGCCGTTCCCCTTGAACGCATTCAGGTCCCTCCAATGAGTTCAACCCGGTACAGCATCATCGGATGTTTCCACTCCTTCACCCTGGAGAGCCATTCCTGGACTGTGTGAAAGCCGGAGGAACTGACGTAGTCACAGAGCTGGGCTTCGCAGCCCTCCTCGTGCAGGAGAAGGACAGGCTTAACGGACACGCTCCCAACTGTGTGAAAATCATAGTAGCTGCCCATTCTCGCTATTGTAGACTGATGGTCATCCTTGCGCCGTTTCCTGATGGTATAGACGTGCCGATTCTCAAGGAGATAGTCCAGTGCCTCCGGTACGTTGAAATAAATAGGGGATGTCATTTCACCGTCTCCAGCCTCTTCGTGGCTTGATCTGCTTCACGCCAAGGATGTAGTCCTTCATCCTTTCCCTTTTCTCCTCCACTCCGGTACCATCCCACTGCCCTGAATATGGTGAAAAAACACCGAGCAGCTCGTCCGCAGGAATGTGTGCCGATACCTGTCCGGTGGGAAGATCAATGTACAGGGTTGGCCATTGTGGATCCTCTATGATTGTCCCCACGCCATATCCCAATTTCCTCGCCATTACTGCCATCGCCTGGAATGCCTGGTTCCGGTCAAAATATGCTTCGTCTGGTGTGCTTTCTGTCTTCATTTCGGGGTCTCCTTGAATCTAAAAACAGCAATCATGGATGAGCCCCCGTGTCGACTTCTGCCTCTCTGGCCCACGGTTTCTCGATTGTTTCCTTGGCCTCAATGGGAGGGATATCTCCATGTTCCATGCCGTCCCCCCTGTGCCAGGTCGGAATTATGGTTACTCCGTTCCGCACGATTTCCTGTCCCTTCCGGAACGTGCCGATATACCGGAACGAGATGCCGTCCGTGCTCTCCGAGACAACGTACTGCCCCTTCTCCATTGAGTGATCCACTCGCAGAAAGATGCGCCGTGACCCTCGTGTGAACTTTTGTGAACCTGCTTGCGGTGAGCCGTCAGCCGTGGTTTGCTTCTCATTGCGTGAACTTCGTGTGAACTTTTGTGAACTCGCCTCTTGAATCCTTTTAAGTTCAGCCCTGACCTGTTCAGCAGACCATTCCGGATGGGACCTCTTGATCCTCATCCTGACCTTATGCATTTCTTTCGGTTCAGACATCATATCCCCCCGACCAGATGATTGTTGCCGGGGCTGAGCATGGAGAGAACGAGTGATTTTGCCACACCAACCGCAACCGCATTCCCTATCTGCCTGACTACCTGTGTTCTATTCCCCACAAACTGGTATTCCTTTGGGAAAGACATTGCCGAGGCCAGCTCCCGTGGTGTAAGCATCCTGTAAAGGATTTCCATTTTGAATGCGGTCCCGTTGATCATCACTTCGGGTTGGATCAGCGCAAACCTGTCCTTGGTCGATACTGTGGGAACGGGGCTTGCTACCTCGTTTGAGCCTCCTTTACCGTAATAGCTTATCAGGAATGGTTCGATGAGTGCGTGCGGCTGAACTGGATCATGCATCGACCCAGGTGCGCCGCCGGATGCCTGACCGAGGATGAAAGCATCAATCTTTCCAAGTTTGCTGTATGTTGTGGTAATTGTAGGAAGCGGTTCATCGAGGCCGTGCCCGGTTGCATTGTTGTTAGCTTGGTAAATGAATGAACTGACGAGGGAACCATATCCTCTTTGTGTCACTGTGCCGATCGGATCCTCGATGGACTTCGGCGTATTTCCCCTGTAAAAACCTTCCACTGGAAGAAGGAACGGTTCGGCAAGGGCGATGGCTCCTCCCCTGGCGCCTGTAACAGTTGGCAGAGGAAGGTCAATGTCCCTGATCCTGTTCTCAGGCTTCAACAACGAATGCTCCAGAAGAACTATGAACGGCTTCAACTCAGGTGAAGAGAATTTGTTCAGGCCTGCCACAATGCGCTTCAGGGTGTTTTGAGAAAGGGGTTTTTTACGGTCGAATATTGATTTTCCCCTCAATGACCAGTCAATAACATCCCTTGCCCCCACCCATTTCTGCCTTCCCTTTTCTTCTGCCCTTCCATGCGTGGGTTCTGGCCATGATATAGGTGTGTTCCCAAAAGCAGCTCGCACAAATAGCCTCTTTCTCGTGGTAGGGTCGCCATAATCGGCAGCGTTCAATATCTTCCAGTCCACATTATAACCATGTTTCTTGAACATGTACACCCAGAGCCTGAACGTATCTCCGCGCCTCTTCCTGATGGGCATGCCATGCTGGTCAAGAGGACCCCATTCAATGAATTCGGGAACGTTCTCGACCAGGATGTTTTTCACTTCCAGGTCTTTTATCCAGCGTTCAAGGTACCAGGCTGAAGAACGGGACTGGTCGTTCTTAGGCTTCCCGCCGAGAGCCCTTGAATGATAGATGCACTCCGGACTTGCCACAAGGATGTCAAGCCTGCCTTCGGGAACTGCCTCCGAGGGTTTGACCGCTTCCACTTCAGTAAGCAGGTGCTTTGCCCAGGGATGATTCAACTGATGCGTAGCCAGCGCTGTTTTGTCATGGTTTATGGCCACGAGATTAACCTCCCTGTTCATCTCCATGGCTGCCTGCACGAGGCCGTCAGATGTGCCCCCACCACCTGCAAATAGGTCAGCAGACTCAATGGGATTCATCGGATACCAACTTCCTTTTCGATGGATTCGTTGATTTCCTTCTCCCAGAATGAATGGGGCTTTACCTTCCTGATAGAATACTGCTTTACCAGTTCCTCGTCAGAAATCAGTCCCTCGTCATATTCCACGAGAAATTCATAAAAATCTTTATTGAGCCTTTCCTGGTCGAATTCTATGCCCCATCTGTCCGCTATCATCTCATCTTTCATGTGGACCCCGGTAATCTTTACGTTTTTTGCCCTGATGGTGTTAAGGAGATGCCTGAACGCTGCTGCCGGGTAGCGTTCTTCGACGCGCAACGCTTTCCTGACCTTCTCTTCATTCTTTATCTCCTCCTCCAATGCCCTGAGTTTCAGTTTCAATTCAACGGCCTTAGTGTCTGCTTTGATCCATTCGTCCTGGAGCTGTTGATATTTTGCCTGTGTTTCGTCCATGAACTGACCGTTGATGTTCCATTCAATCCAATCTCTGAGCGTTATTCCACGCCGTTCAAGGATGGTTGTGAGTTTCTGGTAAGCCTGTGAGCTGACCTGTGTGTCTATCCTTCTGGGAACAGTTTCCTGAGTGTGAATTAATCTCGGTCTGCCTCTTCTTCTTTTTTCCGTTTCTTTATCCCTTAGACTCATCTTATTCACCCCACTATCGCATGTCTGAATCCACGCAACCATGAAGGTGTGGTTTTCCAGTGGAAGCTTACCAATCGAAAGGGATATATATGGTAGTGTTCAACTGGAACTCCTTCTTCCTTACCCTTCATGTAACGAATTAATTTGTGTGTGGTACACACACATAATAAATTTTGCAATAAAAAAAACAAGCTGCTTTTCAGCGTCGGCGATTTATTATGTGTATAAAAAATCAATTTTTCCTCTGATTTATTATGTGTATGGAAAATCATTTTTCGTACGTATGATAATTTGAGGAAGCTGTGTTTTACAACTTCCTGTGAAGAGTCCTGGAGGCATGCA
>JAGVSJ010000021.1 GCA_019720975.1 Candidatus Sysuiplasma superficiale | reverse complement strand
ATCGGTCAAAGTTTTGGTGAAATCCGATGGTTCCATTTTTAGTCTTTATTAAGATGAGGCCGAGTCGAGATATTCATAATATATCATACTTTCCTGCATGGAATAGTATGCCATCAGAATAAAACTAAAGGAAGTTTCATCGGAATGGATCGGTCGGGATTTGATTAAAGTCTTAATGGAATATACAGAAAAGGTTGTATTTGTCTCGAAACAAATTTCAAGCTAATAGAGGTTGCTTGGACAAAGGAGAGAGAATCATTTCTGTGAGAAGTCGAAGGTTTTATTGTTATTCGAGAACAGTGAGGATTTTGATATGGAATTATGGACCGGTCGGTGTTCAGTCCCAGAAGCGCTTCGTTCTTGCAAAAATTATCTCCTGTTCCAGCACGTCTTTCAGCAGCTCTTCTTCTGTCGAGGCCTGTTTGGAAAGGATCCTTGCGGCGCTGTCCGGACCTATTCCCCTGCCTGCAAGAACAATCAGCGCCCTCTGGCCGAACTCCATAACAAGATTTGCATTCTTTCTGAGTTTCCTGACATCCCTTATGTTCTGCTCGCTCATCTTCTTCGCCGAGTGCAGATGTTTCGGAACCCTGTCCAGCTCATATCCGCTGACGGCAGCAACCATCGGACTGGAGCATTTCCAGCACCTTATTCTCCTCCCCTCCCTTGCCGCCTTTGTCTTCCATCTTGCCTCGCAGTTGAGGCAGAGCATGGTGAACTCCTCTTCCATCAGCCTCTTCCTGAGCGCAAGCAGTATGCTCCTGTCCGCCCTAGATGGTTTGTAGAGTTCTCTGGTGGAGTCAAGCGCCTTCTTCCCAATCCTGGATATGGGTGCATATACAATTTCCAGTTCGCCGCTCCTGATCCTCCTGAGCACCTCCTCTGTTTTCTCAATGTCCATTGTCTCCCAGATAGTCTTTTCCAGAGTTTCCTCCATCACCGGCGTGTGCTCAAAGGACTGCATGAGCTTTGTCATGTTGAGTTCCCTGTAGTCCGCATCCTTTCTTATTATGCCGAATTTCTTGGCTACGTAAAGGAACTGCCATCTTGAATAGGAGAGGTTCGAGACTATCTTCCTGAGAAAGGAATAAAGAGCTTCCGGCGGCAACTCCCTGAGCGCTTCAGCCACCCAATCCTTCTTTGCGCTTCTCGGAAGGTCCAGCACGATCCTGTAAGGGTCAAGATCTATGCCAACGCTTTCGCCGGAGCGTGCAGATATCACTGCCGCAATTACCCTCGCCAGCGTCTCATTCACCCTGCTTCCGAAGCAGGCGTTGACCACTGCCCTTGTGTACCCTTCGAACTCGATGACAATCCTCCTGTCCGTGGCAAGGACATGCGGTTCCTTCACCGACGCGAGATATTGTTCCACCCTCCTCTTCGATTCGTCATCCATCGGATAGTCATCAAAATTCCTCCTCTCCCTGAGCCGGCCGACCTCCTGTGCCACCTCATAGGGCACAGGTATCTCCTCTCCGACCCATGAGGGGAGAGCGCCGAACACGCTTATCGGTTCAACTAATATCTCCGTATCCCTGAGCTCAACGACCCTCCAGCTCCTTCCATGTGTTATGAATGCGGCGCCCTCTTCTGCAAACGATATGACGAAACTCTCGTCAAGTGTGCCTATCACCTTCCTTGTGCTTATGTCCCTGACGCTGTAGGTCCGTTCATCCCTTATCATTGATATGTTTTCGTAGAAGTACTTCAGACCCCTTGCAGATCTCCTGACCTTTCCGTCCACAATCCTGATCATCCTGTTGTCAAGCGCAAAATTGAAGATATCACTGAATTCACCGAGTGTGAGGTTTCTGAACGGATAGCTCCTCCTGAGTGTACTGTACATGCCCTCCCGGTCATACGTTCCCTCTGATGACATCGCGACAATCTGATTTGAGAGGACGGCAAGGGGCTTCTCCCTGACCTTCTGTTCTTCGAGCTCCTCCCGCAGAGCCCTCCTGGATATCACTGCAGCCTCCATTATCTCATCCTCGTCGTATGCGACGATGCACCCCATGCTTACCCTGTCGGCCCTGTGCCCTGACCGCCCCACCCGCTGCAACAGGCGGGTCACCTGTCTGGGTGAATTGAACTGGAGTGTGAAGTCGGCCGTGCCTATGTCTATTCCCAGCTCAAGGGAGGAGGTACACACAAGACATCTGAGTTTCCCTGACTTGAACTCCTCTTCCATCTGGACTCTCAGTTCGCGTGACAGAGAACCGTGGTGCACTCCTATGGGAAAATCCGGTTTCCACATGTGGAAGCGGGAGGAAATTGCTTCCGCAAGATCCCTTGTATTCACGAAGAAAAGCGTGCTCCTGTTTTCCAGTATGATGTTTTCAGTCATCTGTATTGCGGAAGCCATCCCCTCATCCACCTGCAGATTGGCAGCAATCGAGCCGGTCTGGCCGTCAGGGACTGGACACCTTACACCTATCACCCGCTCCTTGTCAACCGGCAGGTTCGCAATCCTGACCTTGCCGGTCCAAGTCATCAGTGCCGAAATCTCCTCAGGGGATCCCACTGTTGCAGAGAGCCCGATCCTTTGAAATTCACCTGCTATATTGACGAGCCTTTCAAGCGCGACTGAAAGCTGTGCGCCGCGCTCTCCGTTGACAAGTTCATGGAGTTCATCGATGATGACATACCTGACAGAAGAGAGCGCTGCCCTGAGCCTGGACCCTACAAGAAGTATCTGAACAGTCTCGGGCGTGGTTATGAGTATATCAGGAGGGTTCGAGGACTGCCTGTTTCTCTCGCTTTGGCCTGTATCGCCATGTCTCACCGCAACGCTGAGGCCAACCGAAGATGCCAGCTCCCTGAGCCGTACAAACATATCCCTGTTGAGTGCCCTGAGCGGCGTTATGTAGATGCATGAGATTCCGCCCCGAAAAGGTTTTTCAACCATTTTCTGCAGTACGGGAAGCATTGCGGCCTCAGTCTTGCCTATGCCTGTTGGTGCACAGACCAGAACGTTTTCGCCGCTGTATATTGGCAGGAAGACATTCTTCTGCACGGGGTGGAGATCGGTTATGTTCCGTGCTTCGAGCGCACTGCGGAGACGCCTGTCCAGCATGAGTAGAATGTCTTCCTCACGCTCTGCAGCCTGCCCTGGCCCGGAATTCAAAGTGCTCCCCTGCATCTGCCTGCCCCGGCTACCACCAGCTACTCGTATAATTGGGTTTGCACCCGCACACTTCGGGCTCAGCCCTATTCTTCCTGAGCATTTCAGGCTCTGTCGATCTCTTTCCTGATGGATTCAATGATTTCTGCGGGCTCAGGATACCTTCCCGCCTTCTCCTTTGAGAATATCACGTGGTCGCCGACGAGCACTTCGAAAATGCCCTTGTCGCCGGGCTGCAGATTGAGGCTGAATTTCTTGTTGTATGCCATACCGAAAGCCTGGAGTATCTCCCTGGAAAGGTCAAGCGCCCTGGGCATAAAACCGCATGGCTGACAGTATTTAACAGTCACATTCTTCATGCTATGGGCATAAACATGATTTAGTATATCTCTTTGTTTTCACTGTAAGCGTAAATGGATCCGGCAAACGAACCAGTAGTCGATATGCTGAATCAGATAGCTGACATACTGGAAATAACTGGCTCTGACAGGTTCAGGCCGATAGCCTACAGGCGCGCAGCAAGGACTGTCGAGGCGCTCCCAAAGCCTGTATCGGAATATGTTTCCGACGGCACAGTTTCGCAGCTTTCAGGCGTCGGAGAGGCGATTGCCGCCAAGATAACCGAGTTCGTGAAGAACGGGAGGCTCGAATATCTGGAGAATCTCCGCAGGGGAATTCCTCCCGGCCTGCTCGAACTGCTCAAACTGCAGGATGTCGGCCCCAAGACTGTCGGAAAGCTGTTTGCCGAACTGAAAATAACTTCAATCGATGAGCTGCAGAAGGCCTGCATTGAGCACAGGATAAGGGGGCTGAAGGGATTTGGAGAGAAGACAGAGGAAAAGATCCTTCAGAGCATTGCCTTCTACCGGAGCAGCAGTGCGCGATACCTCCTTTCAGACGCAGATGCCATTTCAGAGAAGCTTGTAAGCTACCTAAAGCCCTTCTCCTCGAAGATAGAGGTTGCAGGTTCCCTGCGCAGGAGGAAGGAAACCGTCGGGGACATAGACATCATTGTTTCTGCTGCCGATCCCGCAAAGGTGATGGATGCGTTCACTGGCTTTGGGGAGACAGATGTCGTCCTATCAAAAGGTGAGACGAAGTCGAGCGTGAAACTGAAAAGCGGCATGCAGGTAGACCTGAGGGTGGTTGATGAGAGCAGCTACGGTGCGGCGCTGCTCTATTTCACGGGCTCAAAGGATCACAACGTCATCCTTCGGACACTTTCGATAGACAGGGGTTTTAAACTCAACGAATACGGGCTGTACCGCAGGAAGAACGACAGCGTGGAGGCAGGCAGGACGGAGGAGGAGATATATTCAGCACTCGGAATGGATTTCATCCCTCCGGAATTGCGTGAGGCGAGAGGAGAGATCGACGCTGCAACGAATCACAGGCTGCCGGTGCTTGTCGAACCTGATGATATAAGGGGTGATATACACTGCCACACGGACTGGAGCGACGGCAGCAACTCGCTTGAAGACATGGTCTCGGCGGCAGAGAGGATTGGTTATTCCTTCATCGGCATATCAGACCACTCAAGGAGCGTGAGGGTGGCAAACGGCCTGTCGGAGGAGCGGATGGTGTCACAGATTGAACGTATCGAGAGGCTTAACAAGTCAGGCAGATTCCGCACACGTGTTCTGTGCGGGAGCGAGGTGGATATACTTCCAGACGGGCATCTCGACTACAGCGACAGGCTGCTTTCGCGGATGGACTATGTAATCGCATCAATCCATTCCAAATTCAATATGGAGGAGAAGGAGATGACCGACAGGATTTTAACTGCCTTTTCAAACGATTACCTTACAGTCTTCGGCCATCCGACAGCCAGGGAGATCGGAAAGAGGGAACAGATAGCGTTCAGCAAGGAGAAGGTTTTTTCCGCCGCTGCCGAAAAGTCCGTCCTTCTCGAGATCAACGGCTCACCCGAAAGGCTTGACCTGAACGACTCCCTGATCATAGAGGCGTCGAAGTATGGTTGCAGTTTCATTGCCAGCACCGATTCTCATCATACCTCGTCGCTTTCCAACATGCGGTATGCCGTTTCAATGGCAAGACGCGGTTGGCTGGAAAAGGGGAAGGTGGCTAACACGCTGGATCTCAGTCATTTCCTCGGGGCCATAGGAGCCAGACGCTGAGGGCGCCGGCAACACTGGCAGCGATTGAACAGATGTTCTCCGGTGCGCCTCGGCAGTCAGCCTTTGCGGGCACTGTGCGGTGGCGCAGCGCGGACACCGGATTAACGCACCTGCGGTTCGAAAAGAGCAATGTAGTTATAGCATGCAATAAAATACCATTCTATGTCATCAGCTGCGGGAAAGGAAGGCAAAAGGAAGGTCTCGGCAGGGGCAGTTGCAGCGATTGTTGTTCTGGCAGTCATAGCAGGTGTGGGCTGGGGTCTGTATGCGACCAAGGCACCTCCTGCCAAAACAACAACAGCGCTGAACAGCACCGTTCAGTCTGAAATTGTGACGTCGCTCGCATTTGAACACTGGAACGCCATAGGGATAGAAAATATCAATCTCACGATGTCCCAGTACAGTTCGAACGCGACCCTTTACTGGTATGTCAACTACTCATCATATGACAACGCATACAATTCCGCTCTCAACGGGACACATGCAGGGCTGACGGCGATAAGGAGCGTATGGACCACCTTCTTCAGCGAATCAGTCGTTTATTACTGGGTCGGTGCACTGAAAACAAACGTGACCGGCGGCACAGCAACTGTGACTGCACATCTGTGGTATCTGATGTCGAACGGCACAGTCAATCAGAGTGCCAATGTCTCCAGCCAGCTCTTCACTGTCATAATGCCGTATGAACTCTACTATTTCTATTCAGGAGGGCACTGGTACCTCTCCTCGGAATGGTGGGGTTTCCCCAACAACCAGGGTCATGTCTATCCCGGGGCATATGGCCTTCAGGCATTCCTCAAGAAATACCACACTGTCTGACCGGTTCAGCAACCGGCAGTCTCCCGGCAATCGGCCGAAAGGACATACTGATGACTGTCCGGGGATTATGCGCTCCTCCGTAGAGCGGAGGATTGTGCAGTGCCAGTCAATCTAC
The DNA here is from genome assembly GCA_019720975.1 of Candidatus Sysuiplasma superficiale. Taxonomy (GTDB): domain Archaea; phylum Thermoplasmatota; class Thermoplasmata; order Sysuiplasmatales; family Sysuiplasmataceae; genus Sysuiplasma; species Sysuiplasma superficiale. The sequence goes on along the minus strand of JAGVSJ010000021.1, from coordinate 21,801 downwards.
ACCTCCGGCAGCAGCACTCTCTCGGAGAGGCTGCTGTGAAACACTGAGCGGAAAGAGGGTCAGTGTTTTCAGGCAGAAGCCTCAAGGAGGCGTTGCCGTCCGGACTTCCGGTCTCATCCCCATCTGTCTTAAGCAAGGCGTAATGATTTAAATGTCTGGCATCTGAATCCATCAGTTTGTATTCAATCGACGAAAGGTACATCTTTTGCTCTAAGTCATATGCAGACATGGACTCTGTATGGACAAAATCACGCGTCACACCAATTTTTGGAAATAGAAGTGTATGAAATGATAAGAAACAACCTGCAGAAGGAAAATGACGCTGTCCGATGATTGAAGTGCAATACCGGAACTCAGTCCCGCAATTGACGCGATGGGCATAAGGCATCTGTGCCGCAAATACCATGATGCCCGTTTCAAGACAGGCGCCATTTTGAAGACATGCTCATTTTACTGCAGTCGATGCCGGTGTGAGGCTGGAATCGTTCGATTCAATGGTTTATAATCAACGGCGTGATATCCGCTTCCACATTCTCACTGGGACACCCTAGGAATGCAATGTAGAAAAAAGCATTGTCGTGTTGATACACTGTCACATTGCCTCAGAGTATGAGTGTGCTGTATACTGCATCAATATACAGTCAAACGGATAAAATATTTTAATTGTGTCTTTGAGCTGTCTGCCGATGCATTTCATCGCTTCATCTTTTTCTATATAATGCATGTTATTTATATGTAAGAGGGAATCCTCATATACGCGGTGAGGAGTGGATTGAGCGGTGAGATAGTTGAGAGGTCTTAAGGATCGTGTCGTTGTCGTGACTGGTGGTTCCATGGGGATAGGAAAGGCGACTGCTGCAAGGCTTGCTTCCGAAGGGGCAAAGGTTGCAGTATGTGATGTTAACGATGCCGTAGGAAAGAAAACAACAGAAGAAATCACGTCGAAGGGTTTTACTGCGCGATATTACCACATGGATGTCAGCAGGGAGCAGGAGGTTTCGTCCGTATTCTCGAAGATAAATGCGGAGCTTGGGCCTATTTACGGGCTGGTAAACAATGCTGGGATTTCAGGTGTGAGCAAACCCACTCATGAGATCGAGGAGGCCGAATGGGATCGTGTTTTCGCAATAAACGTGAAGGGAGTCTTTTTCTGCACAAAACATGCGATACCATACATGATGAAAAACAAAGGGGGATCAATAGTCAATCTCTCCTCCATATACGGTCTTGTTGGTGCCGAGGATGCCCCTCCTTATCATGCATCTAAGGGTGCCGTCAGGCTCATGTCCAAGACGGATGCACTCTTCTATGCAAAATACGGCATACGCGTGAATTCTGTCCATCCGGGATTCATAGACACGCCGATGGTACAGAATTTCGCCGACAGCGCCGGAAGCAGGGATATCGTCTACAGGCAGCTGGCATCGCTTCATCCCATTGGAAGGCTTGGCAGAAGCGAGGAAATAGCCGATGGAATTGCCTTCCTGCTTTCCGATGAGTCCACATTCATGACAGGCTCCGAGCTTGTCATAGACGGAGGATACACAAGCAGGTAAGCAGCCCACACTCCGCGGGCATTGGTGCCCGTGGACAGTCATTCATCCGCCCGCGAAGGTTAAATGTGCGTTTGCAATTGTGCAATCATGAAATACACACAACTGCATGGTCTTACAGTTTCGCAGATATGTCTTGGAAGCTGGCATCTTCCGGCTTCCTCGGAGAAATACGGCGACGGCATACTTAAGGTTGACAGGAAGGAAACTTCCCGTGTGGTGAAGAAGGCAGTTGATCTCGGCATAAATTTCTTCGACACTGCCAACACATATCACGGAACAATCAGCGAAACACACCTGCATCCGGAACATTCGGGGAATGCGGAAAAGATACTCGGTTCCTGTCTTGAGGGATATGACAGGGAATCGATTGTTGTTGCGACAAAGGTCAGGGCGGAGGTTGCGCGGTTCCCCAACGGCGGCGGCCTGTCCAGAAAGCACATCTCCTGGCAGATCGGGGAGAGCCTGAGAAGGCTTAGGATGAAGTATGTCGACCTTTACCAGATCCACTGGGAAGATCAGAATACCCCGCCTGAAGAGACGCTCGACATACTGAACGATCTCGTGCACAGGGGCTCAGTGCACTACACAGGCGTGAGCAACCATTCCGCAGAGAACATGGAAAAGATGCTCCGCATTTCAGAGGAGAGGGGATATGAGAAATTCATCACAATGCAGGAGCCTTACAGCATAGCAGAAAGGGACATTGAAAAGGACAAGGTGCAGGTGGCAAGGAAGTATGGAATGGGTCTGCTCGCATATGTCCCGCTTGCACAGGGAATACTGACGGGAAAATACCTGAAGGGAATACCGCAAGGTTCAAGGGCATCCTACATAAAACCGCTCAGGGAGGAGACGGAAAGGCTGAAGTCTATTGCATCGCGTGTGAGGGAAGCAGCTGAAACTCTACAGATTACACCAGCCCAGTTCTCTCTTGCTTGGCTTTTAAGGATGCAGCGCGAACTGGGCATAACCATCGTGCCGATTATTGGCGCAACAAGTGTAAGGCATATCGAGGAGAACTGCTCTGCAACCGAAATCAACCTCCCAGATGACGTCTTCAGGAGCTTCATGGAAACGTAGCCGCTGCCATCATTCCACGCATCTTTCCTCAATCCTGAGGATTCTCCTGTCAGCATCCATGGCGGCCTTCGCGCCCACCGGAAGAACGGTTGAGGGGCATTCATGGCCGAAATCGTTTGTCTTGAGTATTGGGAAGTCGTAATGCCTGCTCACATTGAGCAGGATGTCCTCCATCTGCTCAACAGGGACTGACGAATTCTGGAGACTGTGCACATACCCCACCACTGCACCCGATATCTGGTCGAAGACACCCATCTGTTCGAGCTGATGGAACATGTAGTCGCAGTCATCCGGTCCCACTGTGTAACCTTCCATGAACAGTATTGCATTCCTGCAGTCGGGCCAGTAGGGCGTGCCGGCAAGTTTGAGCAGGCACATGATGTTTCCGCCGATCAGCCTTCCGCTTGCCTCCCCTCCCCTGACCGTCCTCCTTCCCCCCCGGGATGCAACCTCGCCCGCCTCACCGTCGATCAGCCTCCTCCTGAACTCCGTCAGATCGTATTCCGACGGCTTCCATCCAAGTCCCCACGCAACGTCATGGCCGTGGAATGTTACCAGTCCTGTCATCGTGTTTATGGCATTGAGCAGTACCGATATGTCGCTGAATCCCTGGAATATCTTCGGATTCCTCCTGATTGCTTCCCAGTCAAGATGCCGGAGGCAGCCGTTAGCCGTCCCTCCTCCCTGTGAGCATATTATTGCACTTATCCCCCTGTCCGAAAACATTTCATTTATGTCAGCGGCCTTCTCCTCCGGTTCTGCTGACAGATAGCCATTGACCTTCAGCGCACTCCTTCCGGTTACAACCTCAAAACCCATTTCCTGGAGCATGCTGATGCCGCGCCTGAGCCTCATCCGCAGCTCTTCTGTGTTCAGCGGCGCGGAGGGTGTCACTACACCGATTCTGTCTCCCCTCTTCAGCCTCTTCGGAATTATCATTGCGGGGACATTGCGATATGTATAAAATCTGTTACGCATGCGGCCGGAACTACGGGCTTACGCCCGGATCAGGGAAGTGTTCCCGCCCCTCTTTCCAGCGCCTTCTGATAGGCCGCCCTTGCGGCAGCGAGATCCTCAATGCCTACACCAAGGGACTTGAACATAGTTCTGGAGGTAGCCGCGTTCCTGCGCCTTATCGCTGTACCGGCAGCAATCTCACTGAGTTCAGCAATCTCATCCCATTTTACAAGTCCAGAATCCACCGCTGATATGAGTTCTCCGCTCTCCTTCATCGCCTGCTCCTTCAGGTCAGAGACAATTGCGGAACAGGATGCCACAGTGGCGGGTCCTACCTCCAGCATGTCCGCCCTGTATCCGCCGACGGCATTGATGTGACATGTCTCCCCCAGTGAACTGCTGTCTATCACTGGGGATGAGGATGTTGTGATGCAGGTGACAATATCCGCTTCCTTAAAGGACGAATTGACATCGGCTGCTATGCTGACCTCAACACCATGTTCTTTCCTTATCCAGTCAGCAAAATTCTCCATCCTCTCCTTATTCCTGCTGTGAACGATCACCCGCTCTATGTGCCTCACCGACAGAACGCCTTCCACCTGCGCCCGTGCCTGGTAGCCTGCGCCGATGCAACCGAACACACGCGCATTCCGCGGCGCAAGCAGGTCTGTTGCAAGCCCCGATGCAGCACCTGTCCTCAGCTGCCCGAGCTTTTGTGCCTCCATGACTGCAAGGGGCTGGGGTTCGGGTGTGGCTGTGGAAAACAGGGTGAGCATGAATGACATATTCCCTCCCCTGCTATAGAATGTCTTGACAGCAGCAAGCCCCCACTCCTCCGAAACGGCTCCCATAAGGCTCAGTGCGCCTTCCCTCCCTTCAATTGTCGTCCTGGGTGCAGTGAATGCCTTCCCCTTGTGCATCTGCACAAAAACCTCCCTCAACGGGTCGATGAGTTCGCGTGTGGTCAGCAGCATGCCTATGTCAGTGTCCTTCAGGTAGAGCGCCATGCACCCCACTCATCCACGCCATGCATTCAGTCCGGGTTCGCCACTGCCTCTGTTGTATACTTCGGTATATCAAATTTCCTGGACAGTCCTGACATTACGCCCCAGGGATAGAACACGGCAACGGAAACAATGACAACAACAAGGGAGGACTGGTAGAAGTTGAGTATGCTGAGTGCGCCTGTGCTGCCGATGTAAGTCATTGCAAGAAGCCACGCAATGTAAACGATATACCAGAGAGAGTTGAGAATGTTCTCCTTCACTCTGAAAGCCAGTGCGAACACTACCACGCCGATGAGCAGCAGGAGCACAGAATATGACACGTACAGCCACCCGCTCCAGTAAACTATGAGCGACGCGGCAACAAATGCTATCGGAGAGATTATTCCGCCGAAGGGCAGGCGTTCCTTCGTCATGCCCTGCCTCCTCGAAACAGTCATTGCAACCGGGTTTGCGGAGAAGCCTATGTAGCCGGCCACAACGGAGTCCGTGATCAGTCCATAAATGTTTGGAAGCGGGGCTGCAACGAATGCAACAATCGCCCCCACCACTGCAAGCGCAATCAGCGAAGCATAGGGTATGGAGTATGTTTCACTCAGCCCCTTCATTGACCTTGAGGCAACGCCCGATCTCCCCATGGCAAAGAGCACCCTCGAACCTCCGCCCAGGTAGATGTAACCGACCACGAATGGTCCTATTATGCCTATTATGAGCGTCAGGAAGAGAAGCCAGCCGGCATTGTAGCTGCCTGCGATAACAATGAAAGGGTTTCCGCTTATCTGACCGAGCGACGCCCAGCTGCCCGCAGCAATCCCCAGCTTCGACCAGTCTATGCCTGTCACAAAGACAAAGTCATAGAGGAGATATATCAGAAGCTGTCCGATAACCACAATTATTATTGCCAGAGGAAGTTTCTTCCTGTTCTTTGTCTCCTCAGCATAGTCCGGAAGAACCCTTATCCCGCCAAACGCGAACATTGCAAGGGGTATAGCAAGGAAAACGCCGGACATACCGAACGGAATGAAGCCATGGTACGAGGTGAGGTTGCCTGAATCGAAGAAGACGAATATCAGTCCGAATGCAACAGCGAGGTACAGCACGAGCTTCACAAGTCCTATGGCCACGGTGGACCTTCCGAACGCCTTCACGCCGAAGTAGTTGAACGGTACGAAAACGAGCATGAGCGCAACACCCAGCGCTGCCCCTCCCAGTGTCGGCAGTCCTTTCACCAGCAGCCCCTTGACAAAGAAGCTTATGCCCTCGACGACTGCAAGCGCTTCGACCGGAGGAATGAAGATGTACCAGAGGAGGTCAGCGAAGGCATTGATCAGGTTCGTCATCCTGCCATGTGTGTAGAGTGAGTATCTGGACGGCCCTCCGGCCTCCGGGTACAGAGTCGAAAGTTCAACATACGTCAGCCCAATGAAGAGGTAGAATATGCCTCCTATGAACCAGGCAAGTATGCTTCCCGGTCCTGCAATACCTGTCATTCCCGCCGTGCTGAAGAGTATACCCGTTCCTATGGCACCGACCACACCAATAATGATGAGGTCAAAAAAGCTCAGCTCTTTCTTTAAAGAGCGGTCCCCCTGCATAGCCGAGGATCGTCGAGGGTATATTCAATATTTCCTGTTTCTCGCTGGGGCGGGTTGTGCGCATCCCAACCGATCCGGTAAAGACAGGCACTGCTTCTCTATTGTGTGTGGATGCCAGTAATCACCGGCGATCCGGACGTTCAGCGCCCTGAACCGCATGACGGCGGCCATGCGCCGGGGACATTTACGGACTCAAATCACTGGCTCGTCCACCATCCCTTCCCCCTTTGAGAGGAGGGATGTAACCTCTTTCAGGGCCCGTTCCAGCTGCGTATCCGTTCCTGCCCTGTAATCCTGCGGAGCTATCTCCACCTCGATTGTCGGGTCAGTGCCGTAATTCTCAACATTCCAGCCCACGTCCTTGAACCAGAAGGCGTACTGCGGCTGCGTGACTGTTGTGCCGTCAACAAGCCTGAGTCTGGGATTGATGCCTATCACCCCTCCCCATGTCCTTGTCCCTATTAGCGGGCCGAGGCTGAACAGTTTGAATCCATGGCTGAATATGTCGCCGTCGGATCCTGCATTTTCATTCGTGATCGCAACCATCGGTCCCTTGACAGAATCAGGCGGATAGGGAATTGGCATTCCTCTCCTCGGCCTGTCATAACCAATCCTCTTCCTTGCAAGCTTTTCCAGAAGTAGGGCAGAAACATGCCCTCCGGAATTGTAACGCAGGTCGACGATGAGCGCCTCCCGCTCCACTTCAAGCCTGTATATCCTGTGGAATTCGGCAAAGCCGTTGGGCCCCATGTCAGGTATGTGGAGATATCCAACCTTCCCGTGCGTCTTCCTGTGCACATATTCCCTGTTCCTCTCCACCCAGGTTCTGTATATCAGCCTCTTCTCGTTGGCCAGTGTCCTGAGTGTGTATTCCCTTCTCCTTCCGGCTCGTTCGGTGACTATGCTGACAACATCACCCGCCCTGTTCTCCAGGACACTTTGCGGGGGCCTCGAGGGCGTGAGTTCCACTCCATCGATGGAGACAAGCACATCCCCTTCCCTAACATCAACGCCGGGGGAGAGAAGAGGGGATTTCTCCCCCTCATTTGCCGGATCTCCCACATAGATGTCCCTTATCACATACCTTGAACCCTTCAGCTCGAAATCAGCGCCGAGGCTTCCTATGCTGTAGGGGGAGGATGTTCTGTACTCCCCTCCTATCTCGTATGCATGCGATGTTCCCATCTCCCCCTGCATCTCCCTGATGACGTCGGAGAGTTCGAACCTCGTGCTCAGTCGGGGCAGAAGGGCACTGTAGCGCCTGTACACCGCATCCCAGTCGATGCCCCTCATATCCTCCCTCCAGTAGTTGTCACGCATCAGCCTCCACGTTTCCCTGAGCATCTGTCCCCATTCGCTGACGGGGTCAATTCTTATCTTGATCCTGCCTATGTCAACAAAACCGGTCTTTCTGCCAGGCTTCCTTTCTTCTCCGCCTTCAATCTTCTTGTCCGCATCCCATATCCTTATGTCCTTTTCGTACAGGAGCAGAAGGCGCTGTCTGTCTTCAGAAACCTCAAAGTCCGAAACATCGCTTGCGAATGTCTCCCTCTCCCTGCTCTCGAGATCAAAGGACTCCAGCTTCCCCTTCCTTCTCTCTCCCGAATATAGCCAGTACTTCTTCGAGCCTTCAACCGGGAATGAGAGGAAAAGTACCTTGCCTCCTGTCGACCTTATTTTCGAGTAATCCGAAGATTCCACCGGAAAAGGCTCAACCCTTCTTTCTATGGCATCGAAATCAATACTGTAGTTCTTCTTTGCCGTCTTCGACCTCCGGGGCGGTGATATGAATGGGGAAGGAACGTCCTTCCTCAGCGAGACTGCGAACGGTCTGGAAGTGTTCTGGAAACCAAGGTCGAAGATTATCCTGTCATATGTTGGGTCGAGGTCCCGATCTGATATGAAGTACAGGTATCTTCCATCGGGGTCGAAGGCCGGGCTGAAATCGTTGGCCGAGGGGAGCGTCACATCAGCTTTCCTTCCGCCTGACGCAGCCGCAATCCTTATGTTGCTTGCGTTGTGCCCCTGAGGAATGCTGTATGCAATGAATTTACCGTCCGGTGACCAGGCAAAATCATCAATGGGACCCCACTGGCTCGAGTCAATCCTCCTCCTCTTTCCGGCCAGATCTGATACTGTGAGGTCATACCTGTTGGTAGCGTATGCAAACATAGTGCCCTGCGGAGAAGGCTCAAGCGCAATGACGGATCCTTCGACCTTTATTGTCTTTCTCCTGACGCCTGATCTGTCAAATATCTCGATCTTCTCTTCCCCTCCCTCATCGCTCACTGTTACCACTGAACCGGACCTTGCGAACCTGCTGAGCCTGTATCTGACACCGTCCCTTGTGCCAAGCTGAAGCACGGGACCGTCCCAGTTCTTCATAACAAAAGGTTTGCCCCTTGCTACAATGACAAGACTGTCCCCTGTCCTGTCCATGCTGCATTCCTCCATGAATTCAGCAGTTTCGACAAACCTTTCCTCCGTCTGCATCCTTGTGGAAGGAATGTCCATCTCCAGCTTCTCCGATCTTCCCTCTTGCGGGGTGTAGACATAGAGCTCTCCTCCGCACTGGTACACTATCCTTCTGCCGTCGCTCCTCGCGTTCCTCACGAAGAATTCGGTGTGGGATGTATGCCTCTTCAGGTCAGAGCCGTCCGCATCAACAGAATAGATGTTGCCGTTGCCCTCATGGTCTGAGATGAAATAGAGCCTGTCAGCTATCCACATCGGCGACGTAAGGTTGCTGTCAAGTTCAAGAAATTTCCTGAATATGCCATTACCCCTGTCATCCTTCCAGAACTTTCCTCTGGCACCTCCCTTGTATCTCTTCCACTGCGGAAGGTCAACGGAGTTCCTTGCGAGGACCGTGCCGGCGCTCCCGTATTCAATTGCAGTAGCAGGACCCAAATTCATCTTCCTGTAGCTTCCCGAAGTCAGGTCGAATTCGAACAGTTCCGGGAACCGCATGAAAGGGCGTCCGTAGTCGCTTGACACAACAAGCTTCCCCTCTGGTGTCCAGCCCGCTATCATGGTGAGCATGGATCCGAAAAATGTCATTCTTCTGGCTTCACCCCCTTCAGATGCAACAATATAGATTTCGGCGGCAGACTGCGCCGCATACCTGACGACCCTGAATGCAACAGTCTTTCCGTCAGGCGAAAATCTGGGATACGTTATGATGCCGAGGCCGCCGGCTATCTTCCGCACCGTTCCGGAGACGAGGTCAAAAAGCCAGAGATCATCGTCGCTTGTGAAAACAATCCTGTTCTCAAATATGTCGGGATAAAGGCAGTAGCTTTTCATGCAAGGTTCATAGTGGGCTCAATTAATAAGCTTGTCATTTCGTGTGCGCCAGCATAACGGATTCATGCATCTTTTATTGAGATGCGGGGCATTTGAGGCACGAGTCACAGGCGGGAGGTGTGGATGCCGCATTCCTTCTCTCCTTCCTCCCACCACCATCTGCCGCTCCTGGATCCTTCGCCCGGTTTCACCGCCCTTGTGCACGGCTGGCAGCCTATGCTGACGAAGCCGCTGAGATGAAGGGGGTTGAACGGAACACGATGCCTTGTTATGTATGACCAGACGTCGTCATCCGTCCATTCTGCAAGCGGGCACACCTTCACCAGATTGCTCGACCTGTCCTGCGATACGGGTACCACATCCGCACGCTCCTGCGATTGTTCTCTTCTGAGGCCTGTGATCCAGGCCTTCTTTCCCCTCAACGCCCTTTTTAGCGGTTCAACCTTTCTTACTCGGCAGCACATTTTCCTTTTCTCGACGGAGGTGTAGAAGAGATTGATGCCGAACCTTGACACCATTGCTTCGACGCCACTGCTCTCAGGGAAATAGATGTCGATCTTCTGCCTGTATCTGTTTGCCGCAAGCTGCATGAGTTCGTAGGTCTCAGGATGAAGTCTGCCAGTATCGATTGTGAAGGCCGAAATCGTGTTTCCTCCCTCTGTCACCCTCTCAATAATGTCAAGAAGTACCATGTCCTCGGCGCCAAAGCTGCAGGCGAATGCCGCTTCGGCGCCGTATTTCCCGGCAACCCATTTTATGATGTCCTCTGCTTCCCTGCACTTCCGTCCAAATGTCTGCTGTTCACTGCGCATCGGGTGCACGAACTGATCCGTATAAATAATGCTAATCCAATGGGTATTCAATGCCATATAATATGATAAAAATTCGTATAAAAATGGAAATCAATATGTTTTTTTCTCGTATTATCTGGGGAAGGTGAAACAGTCAATGCAAAAGTTTCTTGGAGATCTGCGTCTTGCGGAAATACCAGTTCCAGGCAGACGTGACAGGACCATGGTGCTCGACAGGCTGGCCTACGGAGCTGAAGAGACTGCTGACATGCTGGGAGATTTCATTGGAACGGTGAAAATTGGGTGGGGCCTCCCTCTTCTGCTCGACGAAAAGGTGCTTCTGCGAAGGGTTGGCCATTTCAGAACAAGAGGCATCCATGTGTCCAACGGCGGAACGCTTCTGGAAACGGCGATCTCCAGGGGCAAAGCAATGCAGTGTCTCGCAAGGCTGCGGGAGGCGCGCTTCGACACCATTGAACTCAGCGAGGGTATAATAGATATTCCTGAGAGACTGAAGCGGTCGGTTGCGGAATTTGCGCATTCAAACGGCCTGAGGCTCAATGTCGAGGTAGGGAAGAAGAATCCCGGTGCTCAGCTGAGCCTGGACGAGACAGTGGAGAGGATATCGTCATCCGCTGATCTCGAGCCGGACATGATAATTATAGAGGGAAGGGAGACCGGAACCGGGGTGGAGATATATGATGGAGCGGGAAACATAAAATGGGACTGGGTAGAACGCATACTGGAGGAGTGCGACTCCGGCATCGTCATGTTTGAGGCACCTATGGAGAGACAGCAGACGGAGATGATAATGAGGCTTGGACCTGACGTTGCTCTCGGCAACGTCTCCGTCACGAGCGTCGGCGCACTCGAAACACAGAGGAACGGCCTGAGAGGAGACACATTCGGCTATTCGCAGGTTATGCCCGACCTCCGTTCCGGACCCGCCTCCAAGTTCATCTACTACATCCTCAGCACCCGCGGTGCAATGGATCAGACAAGAATTGTCCGGACGACGGGTGTCAACAGAAGGACAGTCCAGAAGTCCCTTGAAAATCTGATCAGGGCGGGCGTCGTCACTGAAACAAGAGATCAGCATGATCTGAGAAGGAGGATATACACATGCTCGCATGGATTGCGGGAACAATGACATCCTGCAGCGTCTCGTGCTTCTGCATTTCAGCGGGAAAGGAAGGGGGTATGCGATGCCGCTGACAACGGTTCACAGGCTGATGGAATCAGATGCGCTTGTTGCGGTCGACGGCCTCGAAGAGTGTTCGGTGCATATTACAGTCACCTCCCCTCCGTATCCAATGATAAGGATGTGGGACAGTATCTTTTCGGAGCAGGATGACAGGGTAGCCAGAGCATTTGAAGCGCAGGACGGTGAGAAGGCATTCGAAGCCATACACAGCAGATTTGATCAACTGTGGTCCCTGCTGCATTCGAAGACCTCCGACGGAGGCATTCTTTGCATAAACATAGGTGATGCCACGCGCAGCATCGGGGGGCGTTTCAGGTCCTTTTCCAACCATGCACGAATAATCAGCGGGTGCGTCAGGGCAGGTTTCGACATGCTTCCGGAGATAGTGTGGAGGAAACAGTCCAACAGACCGAACAAGTTTCTCGGTTCGGGCATGTTGCCTCCGACCGCCTATCCGTCGCAGGAGCACGAATTCATACTGATCTTCAGAAAGGGAGGTCCAAGGCGCTTTGAAAATACTGATGCAAGGGCTCGGAGGAGAAGAAGCGCCTTCTTCTGGGAGGAGAGAAACAGATGGTTTTCAGACCTGTGGGACGACATACATGGTGTGAGGCAGAATTCCGGTTCGCTGCGTGAAAGAAACAGGACAGCGGCATATCCCGCTGAGCTGCCCTACAGGCTCATCAACATGTTCAGCATCATTGGCGATACAGTGCTTGACCCCTTCTCCGGAACAGGGAGCACTTCCGTCGCCGCCGCAGCCTCCTGCAGGAACAGCATATCGGTTGAAAGCAGCGAAAGCCTCGTCAGCATGTCATCGGCCAGGATGCTTGACTGCATCGACGAATGCGTTTCGCTTGTCAGCGGCAGAATCGCTTCCCACATCAAATTCATATCCTCCCGCGACCGGAGAGGGAAGCACAGATCGCAAAGATACGGTTTTGGCGTTGTTTCATCGCAGGAGAGGGACATAGCCATCCCGGTTCCCCTGTCCGTTTCGGCGGATGGGGAAGGAAGGTTCACCGTCCTCTATGAGGAATAGCCGGAGAGGAGGGTCCATGTGCATTCCGCAGGGGATAACGATTTTTATCATGCCGCCATAGCTTCTTCAGGTTTCATACAGCGGTGGCATCCGCGTCGGTTGTGATTGAAGTGGCAAAGTTTTCAAACGTACGATATGGCAAAAGAGAGGGGCTTGCATTCAGAACAGAGGATGGCCTGGTTTCGGTGGAGTCGCTCAGAAGACTCACCGGCCAAAAGTACGGCGGCGTCATGTCAACAGACGGGCTGATTCGGGACAGGAAGTCTATGGTCGACCTCTCCAGAGATATAGAGGCAAATGCCTCCGGACTCAGAAAGCATGTGCTCAAAGAGTCAGAGATAACATACCTTCCATGCGTCAGGAATCCGGGGAAGATAGTTTGCATAGGGCTGAACTACAGGCGCCACGCAATCGAGACGCATGCACAGATACCATCAAACCCTGTTGTATTCAGCAAGTTTTCAAATTCGCTTGCCGCCCATGAGCAGAAGATTGCCATACCTCCCCAGGGATGGGATGTGGATTATGAGGCGGAGCTCGGAATCGTCATTGGGGAGAGGGCCTTCCACATACAGAAGGAGGAAGCTCTCAGCCACGTCTTTGGCTATTTCCCGGCGGATGATGTTTCCGCAAGGGCACTACAGCTGCGAACCAGCCAGTGGCTGCTTGGCAAGACATGCAACGGCTTTGCACCTATCGGTCCTGATGTTGTTACCGCAGATGAGATTGAGGATCCAAACAATCTGCAGATACGCTGTTTTGTCAACGGTAGCAGGAGACAGGATTCCAACACATCCGACATGATATTCTACTGCGACCAGATAATATCCTACTGTTCCCAGTATTTTCCGCTTGAACCCGGCGACATAATTCTCACAGGAACACCCGAGGGTGTTGTGCTTGGAATGAAGGAGCCTGAAAGGAAATGGATCGAGCCTGGCGACACCGTTGAGGTCAGCATTGACAGGATAGGCACGCTCAGAAATTCATTTGTCAGGCTGTGACTCAATCTGCAGAGCCGTGAGCACGGCGCTTTACCGCTGCTTGCGCCATCCCGGCACGGGGGACCGCGGCTGCGCCGCCCTCCCCCCTTCTGGCACGGAGCTCCCTGGCCGCAGCACTGAAATCACTCTCTGTGGCTGCAGTCAGCCTGACGCGTACGGTGCTGCCGGGGACTGCATTGTAGCTGCTGAGCAGCGGATAGAGATCCTTCCTTATCTCCGGCATCATCGCATTCGGATTGGGCACGCATCCAAGAAATGAACATTTCCCTTCAATGTCACCTGGCTCAACGCATCTCACGGATACTGCAAGAAATGCCCTCTCTCCTCCCGTGACCGCTTTGCTGTCTATCTCCGCAAATTCAGCAACATAGAATCTTCCCGGCGGCAGTCCTGTCCTGATGCAGTAGTCGCCGTCCACAACGCCTCTCACGCTTGTATTCTCCGATGACTCCATTGCTTTCCCTTCGGGCAATTTCTTCCTTCTCAGTTATGCACAACGCTCTCTCCTTTTAAGAACATTCTTTGACAGGTTTCGAACATCGCCCTCTCCCTGCGCTCCGGATTGCTCATCCCGCACTCAGGTGCAAGGATTAAAAAGCCTGAAGCGTTCTTGTATTCAGGGAAAGCAGGGCACAGTTCCAAAGGAGGAAGTGCGCACGAGCATAGGCGGTCGAATCAGGGTACTGTATGTTGACGATGAGAAGACGTTGCATGAACCGGTCAAAATGCTTCTTGAATCAGACAACTCGATTGAGGTTGACACCGCATCCTCCCCCCTTGCCGTCATCGACCGCATAGGGAGCGATGATTATGACGCGATCATCTCCGACTATCAGATGCCCGATGTCGACGGGATTGAGTTCCTCGACATGCTCAGAAAGAAGGCAATTGATATTCCTTTCATCCTCTTTACAGGCAGGAGCAGGGAGGAGGTTGCGATCGAGGCCCTGAACAAGGGCGCCAACTATTATTTCCAGAAAGGGGAGGACATATCAACACAGCTGGCGGAGATCCGCAGCATCATACGGATGACAGTCGAGCGCCGCAGGAGTCTGGAGGAGGTCAGGGCCACAAAGGAGCTCCTTGAGTCCTTTGTAAACAATTCACAGGATGCTATCATACTCTTTGACACCGAAGGGCGCATACTCAGGGTCAACCCTTCGTTCGAAAAGATATACCGCTGGTCGGAGACCGAGGCCGTTGGACGCACCCTCCCCATGGTACCGGCGGAGGACATGCCAAGGGTCCGGGAATACTTCAGGCAGGTGGCGGAGAAGGGTGTGCCCATAAACTACCGGGGCAGGCGCCTGAAGAAGGACGGCACTTATTTTCATGGCTCGATGACGATATCTCCCGTGCGCGACTCGTCCGGCAGAGTGGTGGCGATATCCGGAATCGGAAGGGACATAACAGACATAGTCGAAATGACGGATGAATTGCAGAAGAAGAGCGAATGGCTGGAGGTGACAATATCCAGCATTGGCGACGGTCTGATAGCGACGGATATCGAAGGCAGAGTTCTTTTCATGAACAGGGTTGCCGAAGCACTGACCGGTTACGGTGGGAAGGAGGCGTCAGGCAGGCACATTTCCGAAATATTCAGCATAATCAATGAACTCACCGGCCTGAAGGGATCCATACCGGTGGAACGTGTAATATCGGAGGGAACAGTGGTCGGAATGGCAAACCACACGGCGCTCATTTCGCGCGACGGCAGGATACATTCAATAAGCGATTCTGCAGCGCCGATAAGGGACAGGAATGGCCACCTCGCGGGCATAGTGATGGTATTCAGGGATGTCACTGAGAGCAGGATGAGGGAGAAGATAACGCTGACACGTTTTTCCGTCACTTCCCTTCTCTCCGCAGAGAGCTCCATGGACAGCGCTGGCGGGAAGCTGCTGAGGATTGCATGCGACGGACTCGGATTCCAGGCCGGAGAGATATGGCTTCCGGGGCCGGACGGCAGGAGCATGCGTCTGCATTCCAGGTACGCAATGGAGACGCTGCCAGGCGAATTCCTAAAGGATACGTCGTTTCCCATGTTTGCCAGGGGCGAAGGCCTCGTCGGCGGCATCTGGGAAACCGGTAAACCTGACTGGATAGAGGAGATTGCCGAGAGCAGGACATTCGCAAGGAAGAGGATGGCTGAAAGGTCAGGGCTGCGTGCCGTGTTTGGCGTGCCGATACTTGACGGAACGAGATGTCTCGGTGTCATGCTTTTCTTCAGCACCCTCAGGCAGGAGTTGAATCGTGAATTGCTCGACGCAATGGCAGATGTCGGAAAACAGACAGGGCAGTTCATGGCAAGGAGGGAGTCCGAAGGGTCGCTCAGGACGCTCACGGAGACACTTTCATCACTTGTCGAGAATGCAGCTGATGCAATTGTTGTAACAGAAACCGGCGGCAATGTTGTCAATGTGAATCCTGCCTTCGAAAAGATGTTCGGCTGGAAGAAGGATGAGATTGTCGGAGAACCTCTTCCGACGGTGCCTCCCGGATTGAAGGATGTTTTTGAATCAACACTTGATGCCGCGAGACGCGGCAAAACAGTGAACTATGAAACAGACCGTCTCAGAAGGGACGGCACGCTCCTGCATGTCAACATCACCATCTTCCCGCTGAAGGACAGCACCGGCTCGGTCAGGGGCATTGCTTCAATAACAAGAGACATGTCCGCAATGAAGAAGATGAGGGACGAACTCCTGCTGCATGATACTGTCCTTTCAACCTCAAGCTATCTCTTTCTCATCATGGAGAACAGCGGAATTGACAGCCGGATAGTTTACGCCAATCCGGCACTGATACGCATTTCAGGAAAGCAGGAAAACGAAGTGCTGAATTGCAGGGCCGTGGATTTCCTCAGGAGGATTGCAGGAGAATCCGCCTCAAGAGATTTTGAGAAGGTCCTTTCGGCCTCGAAATACCATGAGTGCGAATTCAGGCTCGGAGAGGATCGGGCAACGCCGCTGGTGGTGTACGCATATTTCTCCCCCGTGACCAACCGGGAAGGCGTCATCACACATTTCGTTCTCGGAATGAAGGATGTCACCGAGGAAGTCAGATACAGGGAACAGCTGAAGAATGTGAATGAGAAGCTGAATCTGCTCGGTGAGCTTGTGAGGCACGATATAAAGAACGGCCTGCAGTCAATCCTGGCCTATGCGGAAAGCGCGGTCGTGTCAAAAGACCACAGTTTCATTTTGAAATCCCTTTCCGAAATCAAGTCTTCCGTGAGCAGGATAAACAGGCAGCTTGAAACATTCAAGGATTACCAGATGAGCGTCGAGTCCGGACCCATCTGGGTTGACCTGTCCTCAGTGATCGAGCGGTCATTCAGCGGCATAAATCACAGCGGAATAACCGTCCGCAGGGATGTGGAGGATGTCGAGATATATGCCACCCCTCTTCTCGAAAGGGTATTCCACAACCTCATCGACAATTCTCTGCGCCATGGGGGGCATGTGACTGAGATCAGGGTGAGGACGCACATCAGCGGCAAATCCTGCAGTATAGTTTATGAGGATGACGGTGTCGGGCTCACCGAAGAGCAGCGCAAAGGGCTTTTCGGCAAATCAGACATGCTTTCCCCGAGGCATGGACTCCATCTGGTCGGCGAACTGCTTTCCCTCACTGGCATTTCCATACGGGAAACGGGAACGGAAGGCAGTGGTGCACGATTCGAGATAACTGTCCCCTCTTCCTCATTCAGGCTGAAAAAGTGACATTGGCACGGCTTGCTCCGGAACGACGCACCTCTCCCGTCACGCTCCACTGACGGCGGCCACCCGAGCCACTGCGTCGCTTCCCCGTTTCCAGTCAGGGGCATGTTGAATTCTATATACAGCTTCCACACTCCCGGAGCGGATGAGTGAAACAGAGTTTCACATGATGCGGGCAATACTTTCGCAGCCGGCAGCCGTAAGAGAAGCGCCGGAGCGAAACAGGGACGTAATCGCTGCAGCCGCGGAGAGCGCCCTTTCAAAGGCGTCCAAGAACATCTATCTCATAGGCACGGGAACTTCACTGCATGCTGCTGAGATAGCATCCTACTTCTTCAGCACATTTGCCCCAGGCATCAATCCCCTGCCGATATCATCCTATGAATTTGTCAATTACACCCCGCCAATCCGCGACGGGGACCTTTCCGTTGTCATAAGCCATCGGGGATACAAGCGCTACAGCAGAAAATCGCTTCAGATATCCCGGGAGCATGGATTGCAGACAGTTGCCGTCACCGGCCTGAACAGCTCGCTCAGTGAGGGGGATGCAGATTTCATACTCAGCACGGTTGAGCAGGAGGTTTCATCCGCCCATACTGTCAGTTTTACGTCCGCTCTTTCGGTTCTTCTTTCCCTCTCCATGTCGATGTCACCGGACCGGCATTCTGCCGGTGAAGTCAGGAGTCTGCTCAGAAAAATAGCAGAAAGCATGGAGAGGATCGTGGAAGCAAGGAGTGCCGTCAGCAGCAGGCTGTCGGAGCTTTACGGTCAGAAGGAAATAACAAGGGTATGGATTTCCGGAGGAGGACCAGACAGGATAACAGCGAAGGAAGGGGCGCTCAAGCTTCAGGAGACAAGCTACATAGATGCCTACGGTTTTGAAATTGAGCAGCTGATACATGGTCCAGTCCGCGCCTCTTCCCTTGCAAACGACATGTTTGTTCCAATCATATGGGGCAACGGGGGGCATGCTGAGCGTTCCCGCGAGTTCTGCGGCGCCATCGCTCATGCCGGCGGCAGAATACTCACGGTCTCCGATACACCATCAGATACAGGCAACCTTGTTCCCTGCGGTCTCACGCTCAATGAGACAGTCTCCCCTTTTGTGACAGTCCTTCCTCTCCAGCTCATTGCATTCTATCTTGCCATGCTGAGGGGAACGGACCCTGACAGCTTCAGGAGCGGAGATCCTGCATTTGCACGCATAGATGCGGAACTCAAACTTTAGCTTATGGCGGTTACGGGCAGTATCGCGTTACCGCCGGGAATAAGCCGTGCGGCGCGCTGTTGCGCCTTCCGTCTGGAACCTGTCAGACTTTAATAAATGCGTTGTCTACATGAGAGCGGTGTTCCTTCTGTCCAGCGAGGTGGCGGTGATTGGTGGCGGATCAAGCGGCCTGTTCACTGCGCTTGATCTTTCGCTGCGCGGATACACCGTTTCCCTGTTCGACAGGAACATGATAGGTTCGGGCACTTCAGGCCGTTTTCATGGGCTGCTTCACAGCGGCGCCCGATATGCCGTGACTGATCCGCAGGCCGCAGCCGAATGCCAAAGGGAATCAGCGATTCTGGCACGCATTGCCCCTCACGCTGTCGAGAAGACAGGCGGGCTCTTTGTCTCCCTGAGCAGGACTGATTCCGAGTACGGAGAGAGGCTCAGGAAATCGCTCTCATCCCTCGGCATTCGATTCAGCACTCTTGACGGCAATGCAACGCTGAGCATTGAGCCAAACCTGAGCAGGAACGTCATTGAATCGGTGGAGGTCGATGACGGTGTCCTCAGGGCACAGCCGTTCCTGTACTCTGTGGCGATCAGCTGCATCCTGAATGGTGTGTCAATCCATCCGTTCTCGGAGCTGAAGGATGCCAGGAGAGAACGGGGCAGGGTGGAGGAGCTCACCTTTGTCAATACGCGGACGGCACAAAGGATGAGCTTCAGACCGTGGGCAGTCGTCAATGCAGCCGGTCCGTGGGTTGCACAGGTCTCGAAGAAATTCGGTATAAGGATGAGCATACTGCCTGCAGCCGGCATAATGGCGGTCGTTCCGCGCAGACTTTCATTCCGCGTCATCAACCGCATGAGGCAGCCTTCAGACGGTGACATAGTCCTTCCGTACGGAGGCAGCTCAATTGCAGGGACAACGGCTTCTGTTCTGCGCAGCCCGGACAGATTCAGCATAAGGAGGGATGACCTGCAGCTGCTGCTGGAAGAAACATCGGAGATGCTGCCGTCCATCAGGGAACTTGGTTTCACGCGTTCCTATGCCTCTGTCCGCCCCCTTATCGGCACAGGTAACAATTCGGCAAGGGCTGGAAGGCTTTCCACAAGGGATTTCCATGTTTCGGGACCGGACGAAAGCGGTCTCTCCAACTACGCATGCGTGGCGGGAGGGAAGATGACTACCTCGCGCCTTGCAGGTGAAAGGGCGGCGGATGCTGTTGACAGCATGTCCGGGACGCGGCACAGATCACTGACAGCCGGAAGGAAGCTCTTCAACCCCGCAGGTACCGCGGGAACAAAGCTCCTTTCCTCGGATATTCCGGAACATGATTCACTGTCGTCCGTGCTCAGCATGGCTTCCGGCGGAACTGATGCGGAGACTGCCGTAAACTATCTCATGCTTTCATACATACTCAGGAAAAGCGGTGCCAGAAAATGACTGACCTCCGTTACTCAGGCGAAGTGAAGTCCGAATCTTCCGTTGAAAGTATCATGCGCTTCGTAACATCACCGGAGAGACTCGCATCTGCATTCCCGGATGTGCGCAGCTTCGAACTGAAGGACGGTTCATCAAGAATAAGGTTCTCCATAGACCTTTCAAGATTTTCTAACAGAAAGGACATTTCCCACATTGCAGCACTGACAGCAACACTGAATCTTTCCTATGAAACGGTGGAAGAGAGGCACGTCGTCATCGTGGGGAAGGGGCGCAGCGCCGGCAGTGCCATCAGCGTGAGAGTGGAGCTGGAACTCGAAGAAGTTCCCGGAGGGACCTCAGTCCGGTGGAACGCCACTGTAAACCCAGGTATTGTCCTGCGCCTTGTCGGAAGGGATGAGATATCATCCATTTCTGAAAAATTCATAAACCACCTCATCGAAGAGTTCAGGAAGGGTGTTTCAGCAGGCTGACCCCTTTCCATACGAATGTCTATCTTCGGCGGTGAAGACTGCAAAGGGCATGGATGGTTATGTCAACCTTCGGTTCGCTGTGCCCGCGCTTCATCGCGCCTTTTTCAATGCTTCTCAGCAACTCTCCGTCAACCTCCATATCCTCCACTCTCCCGCATCTGACGCACACAATATTGGCATGTGCTTCTGAGTTGGCGTCAAAAACAATCTCATTGTTGCGCCCCGAAAGCCTTGTCACGATACCCATCCTTTCAAAAAGAAGCATGGTGGTGTACACCGTGGACAGGCTGACCTGAGGCAGGATCTTCCTTACCCTTTTCAGCATATCCGAAACAGTCGCATGTCCGTCCGACCCTGACAGTGCGCGTGCAATGATCAGTCTCTGGGCAGTAGCCCTCATCCCTTCCCTGTGCAATAACTCCCTGATCTCGTCTGTTCCAGGATAATTCCTCACCGTCGGCTTATGCTTTCTCTTCCCGCCATGAACAGTTGCCGAAACTTCTTCGCCGACTCCGTGCCCGAGCGTTCTGGAGCCCCGTGACCTCTCGCTCATCCTTCCTGCAGCATCTTTCGACAAGAACAATTCTCCATGGGTTTTTACGTTACATAGTTATTCGAAATCACTATTAATAAATATTTAATACTGATATACCCGTTCGATAGCCATGGACAGAAAGGAAAATATCAAGGTTGTAGGCAGAGAAGAGATAGAAAAGGCCGGTGTGGATGTAGACAGGCTAATCGACAAACTGGTAAAGGCGGTGGCAGCTGAGCTTACCACCTATTATTATTACACCATACTTCGGATGCATCTCACGGGCATAGATGGTGAAGGTCTGAAGGAAATAGCAGAGGATGCAAGGCTTGAAGACAGAATGCATTTCGAACTGATGACGCCAAGGATCTATGAGCTCGGCGGCTCAATACCTCGTGACATCAGGAAGTTCGCTGATATGGCAGCCTGCCCAGACGCCTACCTTCCGGATGACTGGAGCGACCCGAAGTCAATACTGAAGGTTCTCCTTGAGGCTGAGCAGTGTGCCATAAGGGTGTGGACTGAGGTGTGCCACATTACGGCCGGAGGCAAGGATCCGAGAACCTACGATCTTGCACAGAGGATCCTGACGGAAGAGGTGGAGCATGAGGCGTGGTTCCTCGAACTGCTCTATGGAAGACCTTCTGGCCATTTCAGAAGAAGATTTCCCGGGGAGGGTCCAAGGTCATCAAAGTAAAACATCTTCCCATCATTTTTTTTGAGTGATGATTTTGTGGTTTACAGTCTGCCGTATCGACGATCTAAGTGAAAACAGGATGACATATTTCGATGTGGAGAGATGCCATGTGGTGGTTGTCCTCACAAGCGAAGGGGAGGTCGTTGCATTCGACGGCATCTGTCCACACAGATCGGAA
>JAGVSJ010000020.1:16852-28184 GCA_019720975.1 Candidatus Sysuiplasma superficiale | reverse complement strand
CTGCATTGCCCTCTACACCACAATCAATTGCGATATGCTACTTCTGACTTCTGTGACGATCATATCTTGTTCTCCCTGAACAGGACGTAAAGCGTCACATCGTATGCAGATTTGATTATGCCAGCACTGAAGGGAAGAAGATCCGGTACAGCCTGGATAATTGCTCCGCCCAGGGCAGGTGAGGGTATTGTGGATACATTTCTGACTGCCAGAAACTGGGAATTGGTCCTTGGCCTGACTTCTGGAGAGAAAACAGTATTAACAAACGTATCTCGTGGAGAAACGTCCATCTGACTCGTTGCTTGGCGGGCAAAGAGGAAGAGTTCACTCAGAACAAGGATATGGAACAGCGGCATCAGTATCAGAAAGATGTTGCTTATGAGATGAGTCCATACCATTGTCCTTATCGTTCCGATCTTCATCGAGAGCCTGCCTGAGGCTATTATCGAGATTCCGGAAAGAATATTGACAAAAGCAAATATCAATCCGCTCTGACGGATTGGAACAGAGAAGACTGCCAGAAACCAGAGTGCAAGCATTGATGTGCTTACAAATCCCCCTCCGAACGCATCAGCCGCAAAAAGCGCAGCCAGCCTGTTTCTGGATGATCTTGCTTCCCTGTCCAGCTTCGGGGTCCCTCTCCTGTGGGTGGAATGCTCAGGAAATTTTACGAGCATATAGGGAAAAACTGAGGCAACTGCAAGAAATGCACAGACATCAAATATCAGCCGGAAGGTCACTCCTGGATACAGGACGACGAACAGAGCGCCGGCTGTGTTCCCTGCATACGAAAGGAAATTGTAGAATGAGAAATGCAGATTCTTCTCTCTGGATGATGTGAAGAGGCTCCCAATCACATACTGCTCGACAGGCTGGTTTGGTGACATGTCCTTTCCGGAGAGTGAGATTCCCCCCGCCACAACGGCGAATATGAAACCCGCAACGGTCAGTGTGACAGCAGCTGTGACTGTTGCAAATGAGAAGAGGAACCAGGAAAGCAGCACCCTGCGAATTATCCTGATCCGAAGAACAGGCAGCACATAAACATAAATGGTGGATGCTGCAGAACCGGCAAGAATTATCATCCCTACATTGAAATAGCTTACGCTATGTGAGACAAGGAAATATGGGGAGGAAAAGGACAAGAGCGTCAAAACAAAGGAACGCATAGATCTTGACACTGAAATCATGAATCCGCTGAGATCGGGCTTTCCTAAATTCATGGAGAGGGTAGATTATGTCTAAATCAATGAAACTTCTGCATTTAAG
Source organism: Candidatus Sysuiplasma superficiale (assembly GCA_019720975.1). Lineage (GTDB taxonomy): Archaea > Thermoplasmatota > Thermoplasmata > Sysuiplasmatales > Sysuiplasmataceae > Sysuiplasma > Sysuiplasma superficiale. The sequence goes on along the minus strand of JAGVSJ010000020.1, from coordinate 26,915 downwards.
GTTCAATGCGAACAAACGCAGCGCCGGTTTGCAGCATAGCACTTCCGCCAAGCTGAAATTGCAAGGACAGGTGTTACTGCAGATTGAAATAAAATAAGTTAAGGGGTTTGATGTCGCTGAGCTATTGAAGTGCAGATTACTGGCAACTTCAATACAGGTTTGTTATCTTTGAACGCTGCGTTCCATCGTAGACGTAAAGCTGGTTTGCCTCTTCATCCGCAGTCATTTTATGGCTGCCATCGCAGAACGGTTTGTTCTTTGATAGACCGCACCCGCAGATGTACAGCGTTTCTCCATCCTTTGTTGTCACGGGATAGGGTTTGTTTCGTTCATGTTTTACAAGTCTAGCCATGCAATCACTTCCTTTGCGATATTTAGTAGAATAAGTAAAGTATAAGAATACGCTACTTTACCTATGGTAATCTGATTTAGATGGCTATAACAGATATGAACGCAAAATCGGAGGGGAAAGTGGATCTCTGCCCGATTGCTGCGACCATTAGGAAGATAGGGAGCGAGGCAAAGCTCGTCGTGATACGATATCTTTCGAACGGACCCACAGGTTTCAATGATCTTCTCAGGAAGTCGAATCTTAGCGCAAAAACGCTTTCTTCAACTTTGAAGGCGCTTGAGAAAGAAGAGATAGTGAGAAGGGAGATCTTGAGCACAAGGCCATTCAAGGTCAGTTATTCCCTTACAGAGAAGGGACAGGATCTCAGACCGATGCTAGAGAAGATGGGTGAGTGGGGAAAGAAGTGGATTGTCGGAAACGGAATGGAGATGGTTCGCGTGCGGTACGATACAGCTGAGATTAGGAGCGGAGAAGCTTAAGATTCCCGGATATAGAGAGTCAGAGAGTGGAAGTGCATCTGAAATAGTGCCCAAGACAGCCTTCTGATAGACATAATGAAGGATGGACCGCATAGAACGGCATATTTTTACGGCTGTTCCAGGCAAACATTGAGTATGTTGACGAAATGATAGTGCAACCGGCTGGGATAGTATGGCATTCCGCAGGATGAGAAAGGTGGAAGAGGCCGAATACAGGGCATTCATTGAAAGGAACAGTTATGTCAGAATTGGCAAGAACAGGATACGCCTAAACACGATACCTCCCGAAACATTCAGTCCTCCCGAATTCAGGCCAGAAGAATGGACACTCTGGAGTTTTCCGGAACGTGGCGAATGGGCAACACACCATAGTGCATACAGAGGAAACTGGAGTCCGTATATACCCAGAAACCTCATTGAAAAGTACACGAAGCACGGAGATACTGTGCTGGATCAGATGATGGGTAGCGGGACGACATTGGTTGAGTGCAGGCTGACAGGGAGGAACGGCATAGGTGTTGATATCAACAGGGAGACTGTGATGCTCGCAATGAACAAACTCGATTTCAGCCTACCTGATGATCTGCAGAAGACGGAGGGAAGGGTGGAGTTGTTTATCGGTGATGCCAGAAACCTTGACATGATTGAGGATTCTTCCATCGATCTCATAGCGACCCATCCGCCGTATTGCGGTATAATCAAATACAGCAGTTCCGGGAAGAAGGGAGATCTGTCACAGCTCAAACTGCCGGAATTCATGGAAGCAATGAAAGGAGTGGCTTCTGAGGCCTTCAGGGTTCTAAGAGAGAACAGGTACTGTGCCGTCCTGATCGGTGACACAAGAAACAGGAGACACTATGTGCCAATAAGTGTCGGAGTGCTGAGTGTGTTCCTTGAGGAAGGTTTTGTTCTGAAGGAGGAAATAATCAAGGTCCAGCACAGGACAAGAAGCAGCAGGGAAAGGTGGAAGATGCGCTCATACGACTTCTTCAAAATAGGACATGAGCACCTCTTCATCTTCAGGAAGCCTGCATGTGGAGAAGATGGTGAGTTCAAATTGAGCAGAAAATGGTGGTGATGGAAGAGTGCGCTCCTTCTCCGCCAGCATCACTCGAGCGGACGTCTTCCGTTGTAACCGCCTTCAATCGTGTGCCAGTATCTGACCTCTGGCTCTCCTCTCTGCCAGCAGAGAAAGACAACCTGGTTGTCCCTGATTGTGTAGAAATCAATAAGGCCGATATCCGGGTTCTTAATCTCCACACCAAGATTCCCTATCTCCCTTATGGCGGCATTCCATTTTTCAATACGCTGATTCTTTTCGCTCTCAAGCCTCAGGTATTCGTCTCTGTCGGGATTCGAATCCTGCCGAATTGACTCGCCCCAGTACCATTCAAGGTCTTCAGTGAGCTCCGCAACTGCCCTTATCTCGACGAGTATCCTGTCGCATTCCTTGAGCTTTGATTCAAGGAGGGGGATCAACTCATTTGCCTCATCAACAGTGAAAAATCTTGTAGGCCTCCGATCTCTACCCTGGAATCCCTCACTTTCGTCTCTCATTGGAGCTCCTTCACCAGCACCTGTCCGAATCATTATTTTTCTAAGACTATATATGGGTTAGTCACAAACGAATCGAATTAAGAATAATATGCCTGAACTGAGCTGGATAGGTAGGGACGGCGGATCCAATCCCCTTTAGGCCGCTGCTCTTGCCAGGTGCCAATTAATTACAAATATCGTCAGGTTGATGCAATTGATGTTCAAATGAGGACATTCCCTCTTGTTCTGACCATAATTGCACTCTCCGCGATGTTCATAATCGCAGATTATTCGGCCTTCGGCCTATCGTTGCCTGCAGTTATGCTGGTCGTAGTGCTGGTCGCAGGACTGATTGCCTCGCTGCTCCCGTTCCGTTATTATGGATGGCCTTATGCGGAGAAGGGCAAGTTCAGGGATATCACCGAAGAGCAGTTGTTAGCGCTTCTGAATGGCAGCAGGGGCGTAAAGGTCGTAGACGTGAGGACGAAGAGGGAATATGAGCACGGACACATACCTGGAGCTGTGAACCGGCCGCTGATGGCAATAAGAAGAGGAGAAAGGTATCCGGAACCGACGGTGTTTGTGTGCCTGACAGGGCACAGGTCCCGGATGGCGTTGAGGAAGGTTGAGGGCCCGGAACTATACAACCTTGATTCGGGCTACAGAAAATGGACTGAGGCAAATTTTCCTGTTGAGAGAGGCAGCATGCAAAAATGAATTGCATTTCACTCATTATAATGGCCTAGGCAGTATAGCACTGAGGTCAGATCGCTTCTCGAAATGGTTCCGTCAGCAACCCTTCTAAGGACGTCCTTGCCTCGAAAGGCTATGCCGAGGCCGGCATTGCGCACCATAACAGTGTCGTTTGCACCGTCACCTATAACGACCACTTCGCTGGAAGATATGCCTTCGTTCATCAATATCTCTTCTATCACCCTCTGCTTTCCGTAGGCGTCGAGTATAGGCTCCTCAAGGTTACCCGTTAGTCTTCCGTCCCTCACCTCAAGTCTGTTTCCGAAGGCATAATCTAGATTGAGTTCCCTCTTCATTTTCTCTGTGAAAATTGTGAAACCGCCACTGACGAGCGCAATACGATATTTCATTGATCTGAGCGCAGAGACAAGTTCGGCGGCACCGGGGCTGAGCTCAAGCGATTCACTGATTGCTTCAAGCACAGACAAAGGCATTCCACGCAGCAACCTCACCCTTTCTCTGATTGATTGTGCATAGTCTATTTCGCCTTTCATTGCCCTTTCGGTTATGGATGCGACCTCATTACGGACACCTGCAATAGATGCCAATTCGTCAATCGTTTCATTGCTCACAAGTGTGGAATCCATATCAAAAACTATGAGCTTCTTCCCCATTCTGAACGTGGATTCGGGTTCGAATATGACGTCCGCCCTCAGACCGGAAAGCGACTCCTCGATATGCCGCTTCGCAAAAGAAGGATCATTTCCTCTCAGGTCTATTATGAACTGCATGGCAGAAATATCTCCACGGCTGAGCATGTTAATGCGAACATTGTTCATTCCTGCAGAAGCTATCGCCCTAGTGAAGCTTGACAGTATATTGCCTGAATTTTCACCCACTATTGTGACAACGTACATTTCTCCTCTGCTGTCGCGTGTGTAGTCTGGAACGTCCTCCATATGAAATTTCAGTTCGAATACTGAAAGTGCATCCGCCATTCTTTCCCTCAGGTCGGCGCCATCATTAGCCGGCGTGATCTCGGCGAGAATAAAGAGGCTAAGGATGCCATGAATAACGCTCTGCTGTATGTCGACTATCCTGGCGCCAGCACTGTTTATGGTATCAATGACCCTTGTAAGAATTCCCTCCCTGTCCTTTCCCAGAATAGTTATGGCCCTGTACCTCATCTTGCGTTCCCTTACCTCTGTGCACCTGCTTCTCTCACTGCATATGCTTAGCCGTGGAAGTATTTCAATTTAAAGATGAAAAATATGATGGAGATTGATGTCTGCAGCCTCACCTGACCACAACCCCACCCCGACACATTATACACGCATGTGTAAACCATATGCATTATCAGGTGGGGACAACATACCAGAGCACCAGCATCGCTCAATCATCTTGGAATTGAAAGCGTGCCATCAGCATTGATCATCAAATCCGCCTCGCCACTGAACTCAGTTTTTGCGCAGTTGCTTGAGTCAAAAGCCAAAAAGGGGTAGATTTTTATTCGAGTTAGGCTGTGTTCTCACAGACTGGCATGCTTCAGCAAATTCCCCAAGAAAGACAGAGGCAGAGACAGACAGAGAATCTTGTGCTGATTGTCGTTGTCATCGGCACACTGATGGCATCCATCGATTCTACCATTGTCCTGCTTGCATTCCCTGCGATGACAGCTGCCCTTCACTCTTCCATCTCCACAATAATCTGGGTAATTCTCATCTACATGATTGTTGTAGCCGTCTTTTCCACACAATTTGGAAGGGTTGGCGACATATTCGGACGAGGCAGGATGTTCAACCTCGGTTTCATCATATTCACAATCTCCTCCTTTTTGTGCGGGATAGCACCGACTGATGTAATACTTATAGGATTCAGGGGTGTTCAGGCAGTCGGCGGCGCACTTATTTCTTCAAACAGCAGCGCAATAATTGCTGATACGTTCGAGAGGCACAGAATAGGAAGGGCTTATGGCTTTACAGCAATGAGCTGGAACATCGGAGCGTTGCTTGGCATACTGCTTGGCGGTGTGATCACGACATTCATAGGATACAGGTACATATTCTTCATAAACGTACCTATCGGCGCAGTGGCAACAGTCCTTGGCTACAGGTACATACGATCAAATTTCAGGAGAAGGGAAAGAGTGGATTATTCTGGCATGACACTTCTTGGAATCGCGGTGGCAGCAATTGCCTATTCGGGTATAGAATATGCATCTGTTGGTGCGAATGCCACAGACATCTTTTTCCTTTTTATCGGAATTATCACAGGCATACTGTTTGCATTTGTGGAAAGAGGGATGAGTATGCCGACAATCAATTTCTCGATGTTCAGAAACAGGATCTTCAGAAACTCGCTCCTGGCATCCCTCTTTCAGGGCATGGGTTTTATGGGCGTGACATTTCTGCTAATCATGTATCTTCAGGGAGTCAGGGGCATGTCCCCATTCAATGCATCCCTTCTCCTATTCCCTGGCTACGTCGTGAGCGCCCTGCTTGCTCCACACATGGGCAGATTTTCTGACAGGTATGGCTCTAGACCAATAGCCACCACCGGTATCCTATTCATGATTGCAGGCGTCCTCTTCTATACATTCCTGTTGCAAGCAGATTCACCTCTTTATTTAGTGATCGTCGGAACGGTAATAACAGGTTTTGGAGGAGCCATGTTCTGGCCATCAAACAACAGCGCTGTGATGGCAAATGTGAGTGGAGAACTCAGAGGGGCTGCGTCCGGAACATTGCGGCTGTTCAGCAGCCTAGGCCTGATAGGCAGTTTCATTATTGCGTTTGTTGCAGCTGCTTCTGCTGTTCCAAGATATGTTGCATTTGAAATATTCGTCGGGACATCAAGAGTCATAGGAGGCATAGGGACGACGTTTGTTTCTGGTATGCATGCAGCATTCGTTGCTCTCACTGTCATGCTTGGAGTTGCCGGATTGTTCTCATTCATTCGCGGGAGGGAGAACAGACAGGAGAGCACAATCCAGGGAATCCCTTCACCCAGACTCCACTGACCTCTTCAGTCAGTGCATTCTATCACCCCGGCCGTCGAGAGGCGGGCATAATTGTCTGCCTCCCGTTATGCAGGAGAGTATGCTCCGGTGATGCCTGCATCCTGCTGCATCTGCCTTCCTCATTTAACAGGGGAAGCGGTATTCACGACGTGCCCGCCATTCATTACCCTGACTTTATAAATAGGGATTCACTAACACGTTGTAAAAAATGCAGTCTTATGCAGGCACGGTAGAAATTGATGGAAAGAATCACAGATGACACGTCAAGCATGCGTACACGGTCAAAAGACGGTCATTCAGTGAAGCATCACCATTCATTCGATGGTGCTGCTTCCTTTCTTCTGTCCGAAGAGAGGAGAAGATGGCAGAATCCTTCAAAGATTGCTGATGCCGCAGGAATAAAACAGGGATGGAACGTGGCCGATCTGGGTTCAGGGCCTTGCTTCTTTTCGCTTGAAATAGCATCAAGGGTGGGAAAAGAGGGATTGGTATACGCACTGGATTCCAGTTCAGTACTGCTTTCGACGTGTTGTAGGTTGGCCTCCGAAAAGGGATATTCAAACGTTCTTCCGCTTCTTGCAGATGTCGAAAACACACTTCCCATTGTCGATGGTAAAATGGATGCTGTTTTCCTCGCAAACGTATTGCATGACTTCGAAAAGCCCAAGGCAGTAATCGATGAAGCAGGCAGGATCCTTAAGGAAAAAGGTCTTTTGATAGATCTTGACTGGAAGAAGACTGACACGGGGGTCGGACCCCCTGTCGAAATACGCCTCTCAGAAGAGGAGAGCAGCAGAATAATAACATCCAGCGTGTTCTCAAGGATTGCAGTCTCGGAAGCCGGTCCATTCCACTACATGATTACCTTCAGGAAAAGATAAGAAGGGAATTTTGAGTGCTGTTGAAGAAAAAATGAGTTTCCTTTACACCTTCGAAATTCCGAAAGCACAGCTGGAGTACTGTAACTATTTTTAGTACGTTTGACTGTTATATGGGTCGGGATGAATTCTTCAATTGAGTCGCTTCTGAAGATTGCTGCTGAAAAGGGAGTGCTGCTTGAGCCTGACGCCCTCAGGGAGCTGAGCAGAGAGAATGATGCAGTTTTGAAGCTCAGCAGCCTTATTGAGAGAAGCGAAACACCTCCTCTCGTGATAACCGCAACCATGCTGTCTGCAACTGACCATCCCGGTGACGGTATTCGAGGGGCAGGGCAGACTGTTGGCCACATAAGTTCCGTCCCTTCCCCTCCGCGTGTTCTGAAGGATATTTCCGGAAACAGCACTGCGACAGGAAACGTCAGGGATTTCAGCCGGTATTTCACTGACAGATTTCGCTCAATTAAAAAGATACTCCTGAGAAGGGCTGACATGGCGGGTGCGATACCCATATCGAAGGTGCTCCACTGGGACAGGGATGCGAGGATAATAGGGATTGTTAATTCTGTCAGAGTGACAAAGAACGGGCACAGACTGCTTGAGATTGAGGATGAGGAGGAGAGATGCACGGTTCTCTTGATGAAGGAAAAGGGTTTTGACACTGTCCTGAAGGACGAGGTAATCGGCGTCCACGGGCGTATGAGCAGGGACAAGCACATGATGGTCGCACAGACCATTGTGAGGCCTGATGTTCCCTTCAACAGGGATATAGAGAGCACAGATACTTCTTCCAGGGTTGCAATTCTCTCAGATACACATATCGGAAGCAAAACATTCCTTAGAAAGGAATGGGATGATCTTCTTAAATGGCTGAAGACATCGCCTGAAGCGCGAGATATCAATTACATCATAGTTTCTGGAGACCTAGCCGACGGGATAGGCGTTTATCCGGATCAGGAGGACGATCTCGAGATAAGTGATGTCTATGGACAGTATGAGCGCGTCTCGCAGTATTTTGCCGAGCTTCCTGACTGGACAAGGATAATACTGATGCCGGGCAATCACGATGCCGTCAGGCCCGCGGAACCGCAGCCGACGTTCCATGGTGACATTAGAAAGATGTTTGGGTCGGAGGTGACGTTTGTGGGAAATCCGTCAACTCTGGATATTGAGGGCAGACGGGTCCTGTCATATCACGGCAGGAGTTTTGACGATGTCATAAGCAGCATACCAGGGCTGACGTGGGAGAAGCCGATAGAGGCAATGGTGGAACTGCTGCGCAGGAGGCATCTTGCGCCCATATACGGCGAAAAGACTCCGCTTGCACCCGAGCACCGTGATTATCTTGTAATTGAGGAGGTGCCTGACATTTTCATTACGGGGCACATACACTCATACGGTCTCTCGGATTACAGGGGCGTGAGGCTTGTAAGTGGCAGCACGTGGCAGTCACAGACGTCGTACCAGAAGATGAAAAATATAACTCCTGTGCCCGCCAAGATGCCTGTTGTTGATCTTGCAGATCTCAGCATGAATGTGGTTAACTTCAGCAACCGTTATACTTCAGAGAGAAAACTCGTAAAGGAATGAAACAGGTCTTTGCCGAAACCTTTCATGCGCGTTTATCAAGCACAATCTCATACTCACTGTACCCTTGTTTTCTGTAGAGATTGATGGCGGCCTTATTCGCCGAAATGACGTGTATTGACAATATCTTGCATCCAATTCCTTTCAGGAAAAGCTCTGCACTCCTCATGAGTTTCTTTGCAACTCCCTTTCTCCTGGAATCTGGTTCGACAAAGAGTTCAGTGACCACGCCTATCTTCATATTCCCATTTTCAATCACTTCAGCAATTGAGGGTGTATGCACCGCTGCGGAAACCATTCCGACTCTGACCTGATTTATTTCAGCGATATATATGGCGGCTCTTCCACTTCTGATCTCAGCCAGTATCAAATTGGCCATTCTGCTACCTTATCCATTCCTGAGTTTGCATATGCCCATATCATCAAGCGATGAAACGGTGCGCTGTCTCACTGAATCACAGCGCACAACAAAATTTCTGTCATCCTTCACGTATTCCCTGATTTGCACGGATGCCATAGAATACTCCCATGCTCCGATGATTAAAAGCATGTGTGGATTGATGAAAGCGGGAAAGGCAAAGTGGAATAACGGAGACAATGCTGCGCTTACTGTTTGACAGCGACAGCTGTCCATTCGCGCAGAAATGATCTGTACTCTTCAATCCGAAGGAATAATGATGCAGGGCGACGGCGTCCATTGTGGCGATAGGCGTCGTTGAAACATCAATTTATGCTGATCGTCACTGTACCCTCACGCGCGAAAATCCGGCATTTCGCGTTTGTCGGACTGCCGCCCTGACCATCTCTCCCTCCCCGGCACTTTGTAATATATGGTCAATCGGGATGAGGGGTGTATCTGTTAGAACACGCTCTCGCGAGTGGCACATAAAGAATTAACCACCGGCGTGAGCCAGAGCATTTCAGTAAGTAGACATGGAGACCTCCTTTACTCAGGAAACTCATCAGGGGTTCCAAGAACCGAGCCTGGGCGACCGTCGAATCACTTGCGCAATATGCGCGTCACAAAGTATGGCCCTCAACGACGGATCCATCTGTCCGTCGAGGACGTACGGGAGTATATAGAGACCCGGGCCGGTTTCCGAAAGTGATGAAATGGTTACAGAATGTGTTGCACTCGATGTGCACAAGAGGACCATCACCGCCTCCTACGCGGGCAGTGATGCGGGAACTTGGAAATTCCCTACAACAAGGGAAGGGATTGTGAATGAGCTGAAACAATACGGCAATATTCCCGTTGTGCTCGAGGCAGGCACAACGGGGAAGGCGGTTGCCTCCCTTCTCATTGCAGAAGGAAGGGAGCCGCACATGACTGCACAGAACACGGTGGCAATGACTGCGAAGGCTCAGCTGAATACTGACAGGAGGGATGCGGAAACGCTGGCACATCTTCACAGGACTGGATTCCTGCCGGAATGCTATGTTCCGTTGCCCGACATTGAAATACTGCGGCGCATAACGAGGCAGAGAAGAGATAGGCCACAAGCTGTCGTTCGTGAAGAAC
>JAGVSJ010000020.1:0-16752 GCA_019720975.1 Candidatus Sysuiplasma superficiale | reverse complement strand
GTTGCCCGACATTGAAATACTGCGGCGCATAACGAGGCAGAGAAGAGATAGGCCACAAGCTGTCGTTCGTGAAGAACCAGATACACACATCCGTGTCCAGGAACCTTCCGGGACACAGAGATGGCAGGCATTTCGGGCTGGTTTGGTGTCAAGGGACTGAGAACGCTCAATGCGCTGCTCTTACCCAGTCACGAGAGGCACAACATGTTTCTCTGCCTTCAGCAGGTCGAGTCTCTCGTGGGCATGGAGGAGCAGCTTCAGTCGCAGCTTGCTCTCATAGCAGATGACAGGGATGATGCCAGGCTGCTCATGAGCATCCCTAGCATACACTAAATAGGGGCATAACGAGATTTACAACAAAACACCATTTATGCTCCTGTGCAGCCCTTGTGCCAAGGGCTGACAACTCTGATGGCAGAGTAAGCAGGCACAATCACGTCAAGAACGGAGACATCGTACTTAAGTCGCTGTTATGCACTGCAGCGCAGGGAATACTTGAATCTGCAAAAGAGACAACCATTGCAGGATTTTACTGGAGGAAGGAGAAATCGATAGGTGATGCAAGGGCTCAGGTTGCAGCGACCGGAAAACTTGCATGTGTTGTCCGGGCAATGCTCACAAGTGGCAAACCATATGTGGAAGAGGACAAGAACCTCACTGCACGCAAGACAGTGACGATGGACAAACATGCGATGAAGGATGCCGCCTTCTCGGAGCAGGAGTTACTGGATATCACTGAGTTGCTTTGCACAAAAACTGAGATATTGTACAGGGTGAAGGAGGAGGTAGGAATTGGCCAGTATCAGGTCTAAGTCGAACAGGAAGAATAAATCACGGGGCTCGAGGGGTTTCGACGGGAGTGGATTCAGTAAATAGCGTGAGTGGTTAGAATCACCTTCAATGTCTCTCAGTAGATCAAGTATTTATAAAGTGTCAATGTTATTTGTTCTATGTCGTACGAGGCTGAGATCAGCAGGTCCAATCCTACACTGGTTCTGTTCCTGATTGACCAGTCGAAATCGATGAGTTACAAACTTCCAGGAGGAGACAGGTCGAAGGCACAGGAAGCATCCGATGCTATCAACAGACAGATTGGAGAGTTTGTTCTTCGCTGCACTAAGAGCGATGGCATCAGGGACTATTTCCACATCGGGGTGATAGGATACGGCTTCACAACGGGTAAAGCAGGATTCATACTGAAGGGTGACAGAGTTAGCCCCATCTCCAGAATAGCGACACACGCGCTCAGGGTGGAGAAGAGACAGATGAAGGTTTCGGATGGCGTAGGTGGAGTGACAGAGGTTGACTACGACTTCGGCGTGTGGTTCGAGCCAACTGCAAACGGAGATACGCCGATGTGCAAGGCGCTGACCCTTGCCAGGGACACAGTAAAGGAATGGATTGAATCACATCCAAACTCGTATCCACCAATACTCATCAATATAACAGACGGCCAAGCCACAGACGGCGATCCCGTAAAGATATCGTCAGAAATAATGGGAATGAGTACTTCCGATGGTTCACCGTTGCTCTGGAACTGCCACCTTTCATCCAATCCGGCTGTTCCTGTATCATTCCCCTCGTTCGAGTCCGAACTTCCTGATGACAGATATGCCAGGTCTCTGTTCAATATGTCAAGCGAGCTGCCTTCACAGTATATAGGCTATGCGAGGGAGATGCAGATTGACCTTAAGGACAGCGCAAGGGCATATGTTTTCAATGCACAGCTCGAGCAGCTGGTCCAGTTCATAGACATAGGAACCAGAGGGCCGCAGGGGCAGATGCAGTAGTTGCTCTCCGTAAATGAATTTCACAGGCCCAAGACGGGAAACAGCGAGGAGGAATACGAAGATGCTTTTGCGTGGGATGAGGATATGCGTACATTTGCAGTTGCAGATGGCGCGACTGAATCGAGCTTCTCCGATCTGTGGGCTGAGGCACTTGTTTCAACATTCATTGAGAATCCCCCCGATTTCAACAGAAACGACAGAGACGTGATGAGGGAATTGCTCAGGCTCGCAAGATCTAAGTGGTACAGATCGATAGACTGGGATTCCCTTCCCTGGTTCCAGAGAAACAAGGCATACCTCGGTTCATATTCAACACTCCTGGGGCTCCAGATCGGCGAGGGTGAGGATAACAGGAGGTTCAGGTGCATTGTTGTGGGAGACTCATGCATGTTCAAGATCAGCGGGCAGAGACTTGAGTCCTTTCCATTTGCAGACAGCCGTGACATGACTAATACGCCAAGACTTATGTGGAGCGGAGTCGGCAGTCCTTCAGGGTTTGAGAGGGATGTTGAGATACCTGGCATTGAGGTAAAATACGGATGGCTGAGGAAGGGGGACAGTGTGATTCTCGCGACAGATGCCCTCTCCAGATGGATACTACAACACAAGACGGAAAAGCCATGGGAACTCCTCCAAAAATATTCAGCGGATCTGGATTCCCTAATCAGCAGGCTAATTGCTGAAGGTCAGATTAAAAATGACGACGTCACCTTGATATCCATCTCTATATCTTAGCAAGACGATGCGGGTCGCAACCGTCCCAGAGCGGCTCATGCTTGAGAGATTCAACCAGCAGTTCGGTGAGCTGCCTGACTCTCCCCTTCATTTTCATCAGCTCTCCTATAACGCCTGAGCGAGAAGGGTCAAGAAAGTCGCTCTTTCTGAAGATGAGACAGTCCTGATCTCCCTTGTTGTACCTCATCCATAATTTCGGATCCTCCGCGATTCCTAGAAGCGACAGGTATGTGACTAGGATTGAAAAATTGTCGAGACGCTCCGAATAGTGGTCTGCTGTTCTGCGTGGATGCTGGAAGTTGTCGTGCCCGAGCTCAGGCGATTTGCTGCCGGAGAATGCCGGAACGAACATTCCGTCATAGTCCACAAGCGTGATCCTGCCAGAGGAGTCAATCACTATATTGTCTCCTGCAATATCGCCGTGGGCTATGCCAGCACTTCTCATCCTCACCATTTCATCTATAAAGTTCGATGCCAGCGTCGCGATCCTGTCTCTGTTGCGCAGCTGTTCGGAAACAAACGCATTGAGGTTCCTGCCTTCCACCCAGTCCATGTGAAGGACTGGAAAGTATATCGCAGGATTCTTGAGAGTTCTTATTGCACCTGGGAGGTACTGGAAATTCACAAATGGAAGGCCCTTACCTGAGAGTGGTGAGAGGGCTCTGGAGATTTCCGAATACCTTGCATTGAGATCTTGCTTACTGCGTGTGAAACACTTCATTGCATATGACAAGCCATTGTTTTCAAGCCTGAAAATCACACCGTAGTTCCCGGAGGAGTAGACGACACTTCCGGGGAGCCTGATGTAAGGATTTGGAAGGACTTTTGAGTTTCGCAGAATTGCGTAATTGGGTGATATGCTGAAGCCGGGATTTTGCATTGCCCTTGCATAATCACTCTGTGCAGGCCAGGCGACATTTGCGGGCAGCTGGCTCGCCGTCGCTGGAGAGAGAGGTACAGAGTTGCTTGACCGCGATGCAGGAGATATACTCTGTTTCGCCTCGCTCCCTGTTCCTGCCTTAACAGCGGCCTTCCTGCTGCGGGAAAGCTTTCCCGATTGCGCAGGACCCTGAGGATTGGGAGGGTTGCGTGCTGGCGAACTGATCGGCGGACTGGGGGCAGGCACCCCTCCTTTGCTATGAATGGGGGTGACGGACCTCATATTCACCTCAGGTATGGACAGTTCCCTGGTGGCTGTTCTGACAAAGAAGGACAGTGCAAATATCATAAAGCCAGAAAGCGAAATGCAATAGTGTGGAAGGAACAATGCTACGGCGACCATTGGGATGGTAATGGAAAGGAAAGATATTCGTGATAGTTTGTCCCTGACAGAAAAGAAGAAGAGCCCGTCCATGCCTGCAATCGCAAGCGCGGTTATGAGCATGCCATATACCGGGCTGCGGCCTACACCATATGAGAAACTGGCGATCAGGATTATTACACCATAAAGGGAGTAGAGAGCCCTACACGAGCCGATGTACCCTCTTGCAAGTGAATATGCTATCACTGCGGAACAGACGGCCGCAACAATCAGTAGGTGATAGAGCTCGAAGAAGCTGAATGCCGTTGCTACATACAGCGTGCGATAAACAATGGCGGCAGAATCCTCAAGCAGCGCAACAGGGATTATGAGAAGGAACAGTATTGCGAGCAAGGGTACGAGGTACCTGGCAGATGGCTTCATGACTCGGAAAATAAAACACCGTTGAACCTATAAAGATTGGCTCATGGTCTCTGCTTCTGAATAATGTAGCCAAAATTTCAGAAGAATACAGTTTCCGTCTGTCCTTGAATGGCACATGATCAAATGCACGACAGAACAGCAACAGACGGGCAATTACGATCCAGACAGCCAGAACCCTGGATTCACAGCGGAAAGCAGGGTTGCCTTTGAGAGCGATTATTGGCAACACTCGGTGTTATCCTGATGAATAATCAGGATGACGTGTTAAAATACACAACCTTCATTTCCACTGATGTAATGGATAAAAAGGAGATAGCGGAAAGGGCATATCAGTTCGCCGGCAGACGGGAGAATGTTGAAAGGGATTCTGTTGCCGTCGCACAGATAAAGGATTTTCTCGCCCGTTATCCTTTCAAGGAGAAACCGGAGCTCCTGAGGAACGTGTCGCCAGATGACCTGTATGACAGGACATCCAATGACAGATTTTTCGACTGGCTTACAATGAAGACTGACAGGGTAGGGGTATCCTTCACTTGTGAGAGGGCCATCTTTCCGGAAGCTGTAAGGAGGTTTGATTTTCTCAAAGTGCTCCTGACTGTTCTAGTTTCCGAAAAACGGAGTGTTTCATTCAAGATAGACCAGAACTGGGGAGTAATACCGGGCTTTGGTGGTGAAAGGATGATCGCCAAGAAATTGCTCTCAATCTATTACTGGGAAAGAGTTGTTCCCGTGTTCCGCACTGAACATATGGAACTTTTCTCATCGGGGCTTGGCATAGCGTTTAAGAACAGTGCGCTACAGAAGTACAGAAAGGACTACTCTCTCCTGTCAATGGGACAGAAGTTCGAGCTTTTGAATGCGGGTCTGGTGGAATTCAAGATCGCAAATATGGAAAAGATGACCAACACTCAGTTTGCCTCATTCCTGTACAGCCTGTTTCTTCCCTCGGTGCTGGAGGGAGAAAAAGCGGATGATGGGGCAGAAAGTGAAACTGCAAAGCCTGATATGGATTCGGGAAGCGGAAGCGCTGCCAGTGAATACGAGGCAAGGATAAGAGAGGCTGACAGGATGATTAGCGACCTGCGCAGACAGCTTGTAATCCGGGAGGAACGGATTGCCGAACTTGAGCAGGAATTGAAGATGAAGAGTGCCGAACTTGCGGAAAAGGACAGCTTGCTTGGACAGCGGGAGGAGAAAGTGCGCCAGGAGCTGAGTAATCAGCTGAAAGAAGCAGAACGGCAAAGTGAGATAGAAAAAGCGGAACTGAAAAGGAAGATATCGGAACTCACGGGCCATGTCGAGGAGCTTGAACGGGTCATAGGCTCACGGGAAAGCGCACCCGCTCTGCAGCTCAGCGGAACAGATACGGATAGAAGTGACGTCGTCAATGGTGAAATGGACACATTCCACCAGCAGGGCGCTGAAGATGGCCGTCAAAGGTTGAAGACTGGCATAGATAGGCTTGACGACCTTCTGAACGGCGGCATTCCGGCAGGTTCACAGTTCATAGTTTATGGCCCTTCCTTTATAGGGAAGGAGCTTGTGATAAATGCATTTGCGGCAGAGGGCTTGGCTGAAGGAGCCCCGCTCATATGGATAACAACAGACAGGACAATAGATGAGATAAGGGCCGAAATGACGTCCGTGATATCCAGCTACACTGAATACGAGAAGAATGGACTCGTATACTACATTGACGCCTATTCCAGGATAGTGGGGGATGACTCAGTTTCGGAGAACGCAGCATATCTCGATGAAAACAGCAGCGTTGAAACAATAAATGATATGGCGAACAGTCGCATATCATCTATTGAAACGCTGGTGAAGGAGAAGGGATACAGACTTGTTTTCAGATCCGTTTCCAGCCTGAGCGCCAACCATGACATAAAGAGCATATTCGCGCTTCTGCGGCAGTTTGTCGCACATAGAAGAAAGGACAGATGCGTCGGCATCTACAGCGTTGAGAAGGGAATAATGCCGGAGCAGGACCTGCAGATAATAAACAGCATAATGGATGGCGTTATTGAATTTTCAACAGATACAAGGAACAACTTCCTTGCTGTCCGCGGCATCTGCGAAACACAGTCAAGGGACAGGATACAGTACACACTAGAGAAAAGCACGATTAACATAGGTTCGTTCTTCCTTGGCCGCATAAAGTAGGCGTTATCCTCGGGGGATGAATTTGATGAGCTCCGCCGTCTCATGCCGGACAGAATTTGTAAAGCAGGCGGTTACAACACATCAGGTCTTGCATATCTGAAAGAATGCCAGCATACGGTATTTATGACAAGTGGACTCAACTGTGGGAAAATGAAATATTATCCCCGCGTACAGACACATTGCAGTGAAACGCATGACTTGCGCTTCAGGGATAGCTTTTTATAAGTCCCGCAAATAGCCAAATGGTGAATTACAGATGGTTCTTACCCTTGAGGACGCACTGCTTGCAATAGCCGCCTCCATTTCCATTGCAGGTGGGCTCATAGGAACCGGTATGGCGCAGCAGGGTATCGGCGCAGCCGGTATGGGCATCATAGCAGAAAAACCGGAAAAGTTCGGGCAGGTACTGTTCTTTTTTGTGATACCTGAAACACTGTGGATACTTGGATTCGTGCTGGGCATCATACTTCTGCTGCACATACTGTGAAGTGGTACCATGCCGCTTGACAACATACTGCAGTCGATAGAGCAGAACAGATCTGAAGAGATCAGGAAGATAGCTGAGAGATTCCAGTCGCAGAAGGAGCAGATGGAGAAGGAGACTGAGAGAAAGATCAGAGACACAGAGGAATACTGGAAGAGAAGGATATCTGAGGAGAGCCGCTCACTTGAAAAGAGGGAACTCTCCAACGCTGAAATTGAGGCCAGAAGGTTGATATGGGAGAAGAGGTCGAGTGTCGTTGAGGAACGGCTGAAGGATGCTTTTGATTTCCTCAGGGATCTGCGTTCAACCTCCTCGTACAGGAAAATAATCCAGTCAATGGTAGAGACAGCAAGGAAGACTCTCGGTGAAGACTGCCATATAATCCTGAGACCAAACGATGCGAAGCTTGTCAAGGATGCCAGTGTGGAGGAGAGGGAAATAGACCCTTACGGCGGAATTGTTGCAGTCTCCTCGGACGGCACAAGGGAGATGGACCTCACCATAACCACATTGATCAAAGAACTGAGGGAGAAACTCTCCCTTCAGTTGTATGAAAAGATCGGTGAAGATTGAGATGGATTCCACATATTCCGGAAGTTATGGAAGGATCAGAGCAGCCCAGGTTGAGTTTCTCAGTGATAACTTCATAAGTTCCTTCTACGAGATGGATATCGAAGGCATAACACGCGCACTTTCCACCAGGCAGTACAAGGAGGATATTGACCAGCTTTACTCTCTCTACAGAAACCCGGAACTTCTGGAAATGGCCATAAACAGGCGTCTTGCAGTGAGAAACAGGATAGCCCTGTTCGCACCGCCTCCAAATGCGGCTGACATACTCAGAGCATATCTTGCAAAGTGGGATGTGCAGAATATTAAATCTGTGCTCACAGCAAAATTCCTCGGGTACTCACTGGGACAGACGGAGGCTTTCCTTGTAGGCTTCAGACAGGCAGCGCTTGGCATCTTTGCAGGAAACCTGAGGAATGAGGACTACAATCTGCTCCTGTCTCTACCTGACATAGAGGCGATAGTGGAAGCGCTTTCAAAATACGGGTACGGGGCAACCTTGCTCCAGGAGATCGAGAGATACAGGAAAGAGAATGACATATCTCCGATGCTGAGAGCACTGGACAGATACTACTACAGGAGACTATTTTCCAGCCTCAGATTCTACCTGGGAAGCGAAGGGCCAGTCATACGCTATTTCAGGGAAGAGGTCGACTTAAAGAATGTAATGATGCTGCTAATCGCCAAGGATCTTGGTATTCCATTTGAGACTATCAGGGAGGAAATAATTCCTAATGGCAATCTGCAGACAGAAATCCTTGGCTCTATATATGATGAGGGGAGCGTCGAGGCAGCAATGACCAGATTCGCTGAAAGGATAGGCCTGAAAGGACCGACGGGTGATGGCTTCGTGTCCAGTGACTTCAGGAGCTTCGAGGCCCATATCAGGCATCGCCTCTATGAAAAGTACGCATCCCTCCTGTCAGCCCAAGCCATTTCCATAGGCTCTATCTTCGCATTTATACTGAGAGCGGAAAGGGAGAGGGAGCTTCTGCTCTCGATCGTTAAGGGAAAGGTATATGGAGTGCCAGAAGAGAAGATAAAGGCACTGGCAGGAGGTATGTGATTGCCGGCTAGCTCCTTTGCTGGAAGCGCTGCTGTAATCGGCGAAAGGGAGATCGTGCTGGGATTCAGGCTGCTGGGCATTGCCGATGCCTACCAGGCTGAGGGGCATGAGGCAGTGGAAAAATTCAGGGAACTTCTCAGTTCGGGCAAACATTCATTCATAATGCTTTCTGAGAATATCAGAAAGTTCATGGATGCGAAGACAGTCGAGCTTGTCAACACCACAACCACGCCACTCATTGTCTTTATACCGCTGCCAGGTGGAATGGAAGAGGAGTCGGTGGAGAAGTTTGCAAAGAGGGTTCTAGGTGTGGACATAGGCAGGTGATCAAATGGGAAAAGTTACAAGAGTTTCAGGACCGGTTGTCATAGCCGAAGACCTGAATGATGCAAGAATGTATGATGTTGTCAGGGTGGGTGAGCTGGGTCTTGTGGGGGAGATCATCAGAATTTCCGGAGGTAAGGTGACAATACAGGTTTACGAGGATACAAGCGGAATGCGGCCAGGAGAGAGAGTGGAGAGCACTGGCAAGCCGCTCTCGGTTGAACTCGGCCCCGGGCTGCTGAAATCAATCTACGATGGTATTCAGAGGCCTCTCGACGTCATAAGGGAGAAGAGCGGTGATTTCATAATGAGAGGCTTATCTGCAGGCGCTCTTGATGAGACGAAAAAATGGAGCTTCAAACCGCTGGTCAGTAAGGGCTCAAAGGTATCTGAGGGAGAGATAATTGGCGAAGTTCAGGAAACAAGCCTGATCAGTCACAAAATCATGGTACCCTTCGGTGTATCAGGCAGAATAGGCAATCTGAAGGCAGGGGAGTACACCGTTTCGGATGAGCTGACACAGGTTGAAATGGAAAGCGGTAAAGTGACGCTCAGGCTGAAACAGGACTGGCCAGTCAGGAGTGCGAGAAGGGTTGTGAGCAAACTGCCGCCATCCGTTCCGCTCGTTACAGGACAGCGTGTGATAGACACGCTTTTCCCTGTGGCAAAGGGAGGGACAGTTGCTGTCCCCGGACCGTTCGGCTCAGGCAAGACAGTCGTGCAGCACCAGCTGTCCAAATGGTCCGACAGCGATGTGGTTGTCTATGTCGGCTGTGGAGAAAGAGGAAATGAGATGACTGAGATCCTGACAACGTTTCCCGAGCTTCTCGACCCCAAAAGTGGAAAGCCCCTGATGGAGAGGACGGTCCTTATTGCCAACACGTCAAACATGCCTGTGGCTGCCAGGGAGGCGAGCATCTACACCGGCATAACGATTGCTGAGTACTATAGAGACATGGGTTATGACGTCGCACTCATGGCAGACAGCACATCCCGTTGGGCTGAGGCGCTGAGGGAGATATCAGGCAGGCTCGAAGAGATGCCTGGGGAGGAGGGGTATCCTGCCTATCTTGGCAGAAGGATATCTGAATTTTACGAAAGGTCCGGCAATTCAAGGGTGGTTTCGCCTGATGAAAGATACGGTTCGGTAACGATCGTCGGCGCGGTTTCTCCCCCAGGCGGGGATGTGTCAGAGCCGGTGTCGCAGAACACATTGCGCGTGACAAGGGTCTTTTGGGCTCTTGATTCATCACTGGCTTCACGAAGGCATTTTCCTTCAATCAACTGGCTCAACAGCTATTCGCTCTATCAGGCTGAACTCTCAAAATGGTACGAGGAGAATGTTGCAAAGGACTGGCAGTCGATATATTCAGACACTATGGCCATCCTGCAGAAGGAGGCCGAATTACAGGAGGTTGTTCAACTTGTGGGTTACGATGCACTGCCTGAGAAGGAGAAGGCAATACTCGACGTTGCAAGGATGATAAGAGAGGACTTCCTGCAGCAGAGTGCTTTCGATGAGGTTGATTCTTACTGCTCAACTGCGAAACAGTACGGGATGCTACGTGCGATAATAGAGATGTCAAGAGCGCAGAACGTGGCAATTGACCGCGGTGTCACTATGGATAAACTCTCCGCTCTCCCTGTCAGAGGGAGGATTTCCAGGATGAAGGAAGTCAGGGAAGCGGAATTCAAGGAGTATTTTGACAGCCTTATTGCTGACATAAGGAAAGAGATGGAAAGTGTGGAGGTGTGAATATGCCAGGGGTAAGTTACCGCTCAATATCACAGATTTCAGGACCACTCCTCTTTGTAGAGAATGTTCAGAACGCGGCTTACAATGAGCTTGTCGAGATCACGAGCGGTGACGGGACTGTCCGCACAGGACAGGTTCTTGACACCGGGCGAGGTCTTGCGGTTGTGCAGGTGTTCGGCGCCACCTCAGGGCTTGATATTGGCCGGACAAAGGTGAAGTTCTCAGGAAGCACCGCAAGGATTAGCGTGTCGGATGAGATGCTCGGAAGGATATTCAACGGCCTCGGAACACCAATTGACAGCGGTCCAAGAATTGTGAGCAAAGAGAAGATAGAGATTGTCGGAAATGCGATAAATCCGTACTCAAGAGAGGAGCCTTCGGAATTCATAGAGACGGGAATATCCACCATTGACGGAATGAATACGCTGGTCAGAGGCCAGAAATTACCAATATTCTCTGGCTCTGGTCTATCCCACAACATGCTTGCGGCACAGATTGCGAGACAGGCAAAGGTACTCGGAAAAGGGGAGAGTTTTGCAGTCATATTTGGTGCAATGGGAATAACGAGCGAAGAGGCTAACTTCTTCATAAATGAATTCAGAAATACGGGTGCACTGTCGAGGGCGGTGCTCTTCCTGAATCTGTCTTCAGATCCGTCAATGGAGCGTATTATCCTTCCCAAGGTTGCGCTCACAACGGCGGAGTATCTTGCTTACGAACGGGAGATGCACATACTTGTGATACTGACCGACATGACAAACTACTGCGAGGCGCTGAGGGAGATATCAGCTGCAAGGGAAGAGGTTCCGGGGAGAAGGGGATATCCCGGTTACATGTACACTGATCTGAGCACGATATACGAGCGGGCCGGAAAGATAAGGGGAAAGAACGGCTCAATAACACAGATACCAATACTGACAATGCCAGGGGATGACATAACACATCCCATTCCCGATCTGACAGGCTACATAACAGAGGGGCAGACTGTGCTAAGCAGGGATCTGCAGAGGAAGGGGATATACCCTGCAATCGATGTCCTGCCCTCCCTATCCAGGCTAATGAATCAGGGGATCGGTTCCAAGAGGACGAGGGAAGACCACAGAGGTGTTGCGGATCAGCTCTATTCGGCCTACGCTAACGGAAAGGACCTGCGCTCTCTGAGCGCGATCGTAGGGGAGGAGGCGCTTGGTGCAAACGACAGGCTATACCTGAAATTCGCAGATGAATTTGAGGAGCGTTTTGTCAAGCAGAGTGTTTACGAAGACAGATCAATAGAGACGACGCTCAACCTTGGATGGGAACTTCTGAGCATACTTCCGGAGACGGAAATGAAGAGAGTGAAGAAGGAATACATTGAGAAGTACGGCATGTGGAGGAAGGACTGATGCCCGCACAGCAGATCAAGCCGACAAGGATAGAACTGATAAGGACAAACAGGAGAATCAGGCTTGCGAGGCGAGGCCTTGATCTGCTCAAGATGAAAAGAAATGCACTGGTGATGGAATTTTTCAACATAAGCAGAAAGGTCAAGGGGCTCAGGGAGAATCTGCGGGATGATGTCGGCACAGCCATAGAATCTGTTCGGGAAGCAGAACTCATCAACGGCTCTATTGAGATAGAGAGGGTGGCACAGATGTCCTCCGACTCAAACGTCGGAGTGGGTTCAAAGAATGTCATGGGTGTCAGGATTCCGGAGCTTGCCTACAGACCCGGCGTTTCGGTGCTCAATCCGGTTTACAGGGCAACGGCTGTTCCCCCAAGCGTCAATGATGCTATCAAACAGTTTGAACACGTCTTCTCATCCATGCTGGAGATTGCGGAAAAGGAGAATTCAATGAGAAAGCTACTTCAGGAGATAGACAGGACGAAGAGAAGATCTAATGCAATAGAGAACATGCTTATTCCGCAGCTCAGTTCTGCAGCAAAGATGATAAGAATGCGCCTGGACGAGATCGAAAGGGACACATTCACCACACTGAAGGTAATAAAGAGGAAGATGGTCCAAAGGGAGAACTCAAAGGAAGGTGTGTGAATGGAGATAAGATACAAGCCAAGGCATTTCTATCCGAAGGTTACCATTACAGCTGAGATGATCAGGAACAACAGAAATCTAAGGCGTTTCAACAGGATACGGATAGTCACGCCGCTGCTCAACGTCGTTGTCGCGACTTTTCTCACAATAATAATTATGGCAAGGGTGTTCTAAATTACAGATGACATAGAAATTCTCAGGACAATAAAGGAGCGGGAGAAGGCGGTCGAACAAGAGCTACAGGAGTTCACCAGGCAGAAAGAAGAAGAAATTGAAGCACTGAGGAGAGAACTCAATGCAAGAGCCGATTCAGCCGCAGAACGGGGTGCCGCTGAATATGCGGAGGAGATGGAAAGGACAAGAAAGAGGGTAGAGGAGGAATGCAGGCGCATAATGGAGGAGGCACGCAGAAAGGCTGAGGGCATTGAACTCAAGATAACAAAGAAGGAACTCGAAAAGATGGTCACATCCGCTGTGATTGAATTTCTCGGTGAATAGCGATGCTGAGATCAGAGAAGATCATCAGGGTGAGGATCATAGCCTCCAACAGTGTGAGGAGAGAGGTAATATCCGCACTGCACGATGCTGGAATAATGCAGCTTGAGGACGTGAGCGGTGAAGCTGCACAACTGCTTGATAAGAAGGGAACGGAGGGAAACTACGAGATGCTGAGCAGGGAGCTTATGCGTTTCAGGGGACTTGAAAACGCCCTTCCAGCAAGGCGAGTCAGTGACAGGAAATTCTTTTCCTCCATACGAGAACTGCTCGATGCTGCGTCTGCTGTGAAAATAGATGATGAGATAAGGCAGCTCAGGGAGAGGGAGGGGAGAATATCAGCGGAGCTCAGGGAACTCGAAAACAGAAAAGACATCGCAGGGATGCTCAGTGGAATGGACTACGACCTCTCCATACTCAGCAATCCAAGGGTATCTAGCTTCATCGCAATTGCACCGGAGGGGAAGGATGCGGCCTCTGCGTTCAGGAAGGTCGCTCCGGAGGCGGTCATAACCAACATATCCCGAGGAAGATATCTCGTTGCTGTGCCAGCTGACAGGGTTGGCGATACGGGAAAGACAGCAAATGAGGGCGGCATTGAGCTGATTGCAATCCCAGAGATGCAAGGCAAACCCGTGGAATTTATAGAGTCAGCTGAAAGGCAGATAGTCGAAAAGCGTGAGGAGTTGAGAGCCATTGCTGCAAGGCTTGGCGCCCTTTCAGATTCCCATTATGCGACTGTTGCACAGATAAGGGAGCAGCTGGAGATTGAGGTCAAAAAGTACGAGGTATCGGAAAAGGTATCAGGCACAGCAAACACATTTGTTCTCGAAGGTTGGATACCAGCACGCCGTTTCGACATGCTGGAGAGGGCACTTGATAACGCAGCCGGCGGGAGCGTCGTTCTCACCCACGTCAGGACAGATGAGGAGCCTCCGACACTCTTCCGCAACCCGAGGCACATAAGCCTTTTTGAATTCTTCATACGTTTCTACTCCCTGCCAAAGGAATATGAGATAGACCCCACACTGATCTTTGCTCTTGTCTTCCCCTTATTCTTTGGGCTGATGGTCGGGGACTGGGGGTATGGCCTTGCGATATTGCTGATTTCCCTTTTCATAATACACAGGATCGACCATCCGGTAGAGAAGAGCCACATACCCCGTTTCCTGAGCCGTTTTGTTCTCATGATTATGGGACCGAACGCTCTCAAAACACTTGCAAAGGCGCTCATACCCTCATCCATAGTTGCGATAGCGG
Source organism: Candidatus Sysuiplasma superficiale (assembly GCA_019720975.1). GTDB lineage: Archaea > Thermoplasmatota > Thermoplasmata > Sysuiplasmatales > Sysuiplasmataceae > Sysuiplasma > Sysuiplasma superficiale. Next base: position 2,393 of record JAGVSJ010000020.1, on the reverse strand, counting down.
CAGGCATACTATTCAACGAGTTCTTTGGCTTTTCAGTACTCCCATTCACAGTCTTCGGTGTCGAGCCTGGACTGGCAAAACTCCTGCTTATCTCAGGATACATAGGCCTCGGAATAGTTTCTTTCGGACTGATTCTGGGAGCGGTAAATGAACATACACTCGGGCACAGGAAGGGAATTATTGCGAAGGCGGGATGGTTGATCTTTGCCTGGGGAATAGCAATGTTCGGCCTGAATCTTCTTCACCGCCTGCCGATAGACTTCTCAAACCCGGCTGTTTCCATTCCAGTGCTGATGATTTTTGCTGGGGCTGCAACAATCATTGGCGCTGAGGGTACAATGGGCGCAATGGAAATACCGTCAATAATCAGTCATGTGCTTTCATACACAAGGATAGTTGGCATACTTCTCGCTTCCGTCATACTGGCCAGTGTCATCAACCTGTCACTGGGCGTCATAAAAGGCTCTCCGTTGCTCATACCTGTAGGCATAGTGATAGTGATCGTAGGCCAGATCTTCAACCTCATCATAGCCGTATTCGAGTCCGGCATCCAGGGAGCACGACTCCTCTATGTGGAGTTTTTCTCCAAATTCTACAAGGGTAACGGGCACTATTTCAGACCGTTCGCAAGCCCAAGGAATTATACAATCAAACAGTTCGATCTGGATTCAATCGGGCAGAAATAACTGCTCTGGCATGCATGGAAGACAGCATATGGATGCCAGTGCAGAATTCAGAAAGAAGGTTGGCGTGCTTGCCACAACTTCAATTGCACATTTCCTGAATGACGGGGAGAGTGCTATATTCCCTGTCCTGATCCCGCCGCTCACCTACTACGTCTCCGGAAATTTCGAACTCGCAATAGTTGTCACCTGCTTCTATCTCTTTTCATCGTTCGCAAGTCCTTTCGCAGTTTCGGGCGTAAGAAACAGGGGAAACATGGAGAGGGGGATGGGGGAGGGCCTGACGATACTCGGTGGCGGAATAGCGTCCATGGGAGTATTCATTGCGCTAATACACAGTTTCGGTGTTGCGGCCTATATAGGGATAGTTGCCTCTGCAGCAATCGCAGGTTTCGGCTCAAGTTACTACCATCCCATAGGAAGCGGAATAGTCCAGAGTGCCTTTCCTGAAGAGAGCATAGGCTTTGCACTCGGTGTGAATGGATCGGCGGGCAGTATAGGGCGTTCCCTCTTTCTAACAATCTCAGTCCTCTCCTTCATTCTTGAGAAGCTTTCAGGCGGACTGATAGTGCTCGGTGTTGCATGCATTGCCGCATCACTTCCAATGGAAATAGTGTACCACGGCCGGACGGCCAGGACTGGGGCACATGACACAGCGCAGCGAGCCGGTTTTGCGGATGCCGCCAGGGTCATCACACGCATATGGCCGCTGATAGTGATGACTGTTGTCAGAAATGTCGAGGCCACAGGCATACTGCTCTATCTTCCGACCTATTTCATCAGGAACGGCATACTGCATTATGGCCTCAACCTCGGTCTTTCGATGACAGTAATAATGGCTCTGCCTGTCGGAGGACAGGTGATAATAGGACTCATTTCAGATAGGCTCGGCAGGGTTAGAACGGTGTTCCTCACAACCTTCTTTTCAGGGTTCTTTGTCCTTCTCTTCCTGGCATACCCGTACAACATATATTTCGACATAGCAACGCTGGGAATGTTCAGTCTCTCGTCCTTCAGCGGCTTTCCCATACTGTTTCCGATCGCTACGCATATGGTTCCGGGAAAGGACAGCTATCTCAGCAGCAGCATGGCGTGGATGGCTGTTGGACTGGGCTCCGCAATAAGTCCCCTTGCTGTTGTTGCGCTGAGCCAGAGATATGCCCTCGGAAACCTGTATTACACCTTTATGCTGCTCGCTGCGGCGACGCTTGCCGTTTCGTTCCTCTCATTCACCCGGCATATCATATCGGCTGAACGAGCAAGTGCCTGAAGTGAAAAAAGGCCACGGAGCAACCATACTCACTCAAGTATCAGGTCTGGACTCTCGTGTCCGGAACCGGATATGAATATATTGAATGAGGCGGCAGCGGCGACGAAGAGCAGTATACTTGCTATGAGTATGTTTGTTATCCAGGCAACACCCCATCCGAGGCTCAGTGCGCTCAGAGGGACTATGACAATAGCGAGTGCGCCGAATGTTGAACCAAGATTGTACGCGAAACCAACAGCTGTTGTTCTGTATCTCTTGCTGAAGGATTCCGACATGAAGGCAGGGAGTGTGGAAAATATCATTGCCTCAGTGAAGGCCTGGGCCGAAAACGCAATACCAATGAAAAGCAGGCTTCTGCCGAACGCGATGTAATCCACAGGTATCGATATCAGCAGGAAAAGAAGGGAGTAGACAAGTATGTATTTGGCCCTGTTGCGGTT
>JAGVSJ010000002.1 GCA_019720975.1 Candidatus Sysuiplasma superficiale | reverse complement strand
TTGGCCTGACATACCTTGTGACGGATATTGTCCTCCTGATCCTGTTTCTAAGAGAGAGGAGGCAGGTCAGCACCGTGGATATAAATCTTGTTCTCCTCCTTAAATTCAAGGATCTCCTCGACTTTTACAGCAAGGGCGAATCATCATTATTTGTCAGACAGCTTATAGACAGGGCGCAGTCATCTGCTGAAGCTGTCTCTGTTTCCCAGTTTACAGAGAGCTACACAGGCATTACTGAGGAGATAGAGAAACTTTACGAGCGCTTCAGGCTGCCATACGTTCTGAAAGGTCTCGGTAGAGATCTCAGGTCCGCTGAACTTCAATGCGCTGCTCTCTCACTACTCAATCTTGCCCTGGTATACGGCAGTCTTATGTTCTCCTACCTTCTGGACGGTCTTCTTGCGGTGCTCCTTCTGAATACGATATTCTGGTATCCTCTTATGTCTACCTTTGTGTATGCTCGTTCGAATATCAGGGATGCAATGAATATACTGAATGAAAAGTCCAGGAGTCATGCCACCGCGTAGAATCCGGCACCCGTCTAACCGATTTGCGGATCTCCTGATTAACTCCCCCGGTCAGTGAAGAGAACGGGCATACAGGGTCATGATTTCATATGTCCCTAACTCTTCGGTGTTCTGAATTTCATGTAGTACGTCGCTTGCGGTGTTTTGAGATACAGCATGCTAAGGCCGTTTGCTTCGTACAGCATTATCGGGCTCCCTGAAATAAGAGCTATTCTGTGAAGTTCCTCAAGCGAGTCCAGGAGAAAATCCTCATCGGATATCACAGGCGGTGTGCCTATCCTGACTATATCCTCCTTGTTTTCTGCTTTGAACTTTGTAAGTTTGTCCTTCTTTGGAGGAAGGAGTATATAAGTCGTCAATGAGAGCAGAGCAACAAACAGCACAGAGGAGGCAGCAGAGACGAAATAGAAATCGGTTCTGTAATTGGGCAGCTGGATTACAGAGTCATTATTGACTGTGACTGATGAATGCCAGTAATGATTTCCTCCATTGGATATGTACGTGTAATTTGTCAGCTGCCCGTAGTACAGCGCCTCTTCATTGTCGTAATTGAAAGACATATTCAGCGATGCGTTCAAATCAGTCACTGTGTTTCCAATCTCAGATATGCCTGTTATGTTCACTACCAGACTCGGTCCAGCAAAGCGTATGTTCAGTTGCCTGTCAACCTGTTCTGCATATAGGAGCACCTTGGTGATATTCACCTGGATGGGTATTTGGACAAAGGCCTGTGCACCGCTGAAGGTGTATGACACAGTCGTGGAATTCAACAGTTTGGTATACGGGGGTGTGGTGGATGAATACAGTATCTGGCGAATTTCAATCTGGCTGAAGACATTGACCGCATCGCCGGCAACATAGCCGTAGTAGGCGGAAATGTTGATTTGCCTGGTAATGTTTTTGAATATTATCCCCGGATTGACGATCAGATTTTCACCGTACAGGGAGTTGTTAAGCAGTGTTGCATTCAGGTCCAGTCCTGCATACGATTCCGCTGTAAACTTGTTGCCGGTGACCTCGCTCGTTCTTGTAGATGAAGCTATTAAGTCCGATGAATATGCCACAATGACAGATGAAACCATAGCTATCGCAAGCACAAAAATCAGTATTTTGCGTCTCCTGACTCTCTCAACCGACATCACAACACCAGATCTGCGGAGCAATATGGGCCAAAAATGATTTTGCGGTCTGTCCGCCAGTTACACTTCGGTTCCTGCTGCATCTTCCGTTTGCAGAACCATATTCCGTTATTATCAACGAAACCACCATCATTTTCTCAAGAGCAACAGTGATTTTCCCTAATGCCTCTCCTGTCTTATTGCAAACATTCTGTCTATCTCATACAGAAAATCGATACCCTTCCTTGTTGTGAAATAGGTTCTCTTCCCGGAATCCTCAGAGTGGGAGAGCAATCTATCTGACGCAAGTTTGTCTATCAGCTTCTGCGCATACGCAAAGTTAAGATTGCACCTGTAAACAATCTGCGTTTTTGTAACTCCAGCGCTCTTTGCAAGAGAGAGAACCTCCCTCATAATTTCTATCTCATTCCTTCTCGCAGCCAATATAACTCACCTTCAACTTTCCCCAAATTGATGGAAATGTGCCATCGTTTTGATGCAACAGATCAAATACTGAGGCAAGATGGCCCCCTTCTGACCATGAAGCATACACTGGCAATTCCGTTTAGTGTATTATCAATCTTGATAATTTAAACATATCTATTGTTAAAATATAGCATTACCATGGCGCTCTGCCGGTAACAAAGTTTCATGAAGCTTTCAATCTTGTAAAGGAAACCCTGTCGTGATATGCGTTCGGCGGGGAGGTACATACTTAGTCCGTTATATACCAGTATACAAAAAAACTTGTGAATCAATGGATCGAAGAAAATTGACTCGGGGAAGCAAAGCGGGTTAAAATTAGTTACTCTGAAGTATTCAGAACTGCAATGAGGGAGGAAACAGGGAATAGGAGCGGGATTACCGGTTCCTGCAGCTGAATCAGCTAGGACCGATACAGATTTGGTAGGCATCTCAACAATTTCTGTTTCTGAGCTGCTTCATCCCTTGCAACACAGGAGGCTGAAGGAACAGGAGAGAATTTTCCGATCTTCTGTTCATGAGCTCAACATGAGCTCAAAACTCTTCCGCTGGGTTCAATGGCGATGGAGAAGTCAGCTGATATCATGGGCTCGCTGCTTCGAATAGGCAAACACACCAATGCACCTGACTCCTCATGGCGGGGACAGCGGTTGCCAATGGAGTCGAAAAGCTCGTATCAGGAGACCAGGGCTTTGGAACCATGGCCGCTGTTACAGATCTGAACATTGAAATTATCAAGTGAGTGGAAGCAAGGGGCGAGCGTTTACGTGATATTTCACACTGCTACGATTGGATGAGATGTAGAGGACCCGATTTCACAACACGGGACATGGCCGGCAATCATCAGCCATGAGGGAGACAGGAACTCAGATGATTCGTGCGCATGCTTGATATTGGACAATCTCTCTGCACACTGGGCGCATGATGTGAGGGCGTTTGCAGGGGAGAACAATGTCTCCATTTTGCCAACAGTCACCCATGCAATTAAGTGAACACTGTACAATATAATGCGCTGCATGACGAATACGGCACTTTCAGGCTTAGAGCGTAAGAATTTGTGGCATGTGAGATTGTCTTTCATGAATGCGGTAAAATCCGGGAACAAGGGAAGTAAAGAGAGGGGATAAGAGCCGCAGGAACATGCTGTATGGATGGGGAATGGGGAAAAATCTGCGGAAACGGCAATATTGTGGAACTTCTGCCTTGCTATAATTGGATACCATTCACAAGGGCAGTCAGCTGTGAAGTGTGTGCGTAAACAATCAGTCTATACTGCGCTTCCGTGCAGCACGTAACGAATTGTCCATTGAAAGTCAACCCCGCTATTTTCTCGTGTTTCTTCAGCTGTACTGAAATCTTCGCAACTGGCTGTTCCCGGACCGTGGAGTATGTTCATTCCATGCACCCCTCCCCCCAGGCACTCTTTTCCATACTCCAAATGTCGCCAGAATGCGCAGTTTTTCTTTTCCTGCCGTAGAACACATATTACCACCCGAAACGGCATGCCGGCAATATCCTGTCTCTAAGCTCAAATCGCTGACTGTCTGTCAAAGGAATGCATGGGCTTCTGAGGCGTGAATTTGCAATCACCTTCCTAAGAACAAGCAGTTCCTTTTCAACCGCAACGAACTGATCAAAGTGGCTTCTGGTGAAACTGAAGTAGGGTTCAAGACGCGACAGGATTCTCCCACAGTCATCTGTTCTGCCGCCGAAAGCATTGAATGCCTTAACGAAGACGTCCGAAAACGAAAGGCCCGGGATTGTACCCGAAGAGCCGCTGTTCAATTCTTCCGCAAGGTTCATTCCCAGCATGCCGCCGAGGATGGAGATCCTTGAACCAAAACCCCTGCGAATCAGCCTTATCATCCGTATGGCATTGCTCCCTTCAATCTTGATTGCTTCAATGTTTTTTGATTCAAGCAGTACGTCCCTCAGTTTCGCTACGCTCAGCGGCAACGCGTCTTCTGTCTGAAAGAGCTGCAGAATCACGGGGCAGTCACATGCACTGCAAAATTCACTGACAAAACTTGCCGCTGTTTCATAGATCTCCTTTTTCATTGGATAGAAGTACGGCGGTGAAAGTATGACGCCGTCCGCACCATTGCTGATCGCATGCTTTGCCAGATCAACCGCCGGTTTCAATCCTGAATGCGATACGCCGATATACACGGGCAGACGGCCCTCTGCCGCCTTAATTGCAGCAAAAGCAACCTTCCTCCTTTCATCTTCGCTCATTTTATAAAATTCGCCAGCAATGACCAGGGCAGCTATGCCTGAGGCACCGCATTCGACCGCGAAATTTATGGCAGACCTTAAATCTCTGTATGATATCCTGTTCCCCTCTGTGAAAAATGTTGGCAGGGCCGGGATGATGCCTCTGATTTTCCCCTTGCCGGTCAGACCAACCACAACCTCGAAGGGGAATCGGAGAGGTGAAGTTAAAATTGATGACGAACAAATCCGGAAATTCCATTAAATACTGACAGCAGGTGATCAAACTGTATGTCGAGGATTTCGAGTGTAAGCCTTACGGAATTCGAAGAGGTACGGCAGCCTGCATATCCGTATGTCAAGCCCACGGACTACTACAAGCAGTACCTCGGCGAAACTTCTCCTGTGGAGGCCGCAATGCTGAGCAGAATATGTTTTGCAAGAATGACAACGGAGTCCGGTCTCAGTTCTTATATTGCAGTTTCTGAGCCTGTTGCTGATTTCATCTCCAACCTGTCGGGCAGCATAACAGGCTTCGACACGGCCGAAATATCCAAGGCATGGGACTATCTCTACAGGAAGACCCTTCCGCTGGGAAGGGCCGGCCTTGCAATGCATGCCATAAGTGCAATCAATCTTCTTATGTTCGACCTTCTGGGCAAAGAGCTGAAGGTGCCGGTCTACAAGCTCACCGGCGGTGCCACAAGAGGTGCTGTAAGGGCATATGCGAGTCACCTCCACCCCCTTCCAGTCAAGGAACTTCAGGAGGAGGCAATGAGGTACGTGGAGGATGGCTACCGTACAATGAAGATGCGGTTTGCCGCCGGCCCCGCAGATCCGTTTGCAGTGGAAAAGAATATTGCACTTGTCAAGGCGATCAGGGATGCTGTAGGTTATGAAGTTGAACTGGCCGGAGACGCCTGGATGTCATGGAACTATAACTTTGCAGTATTCATGATATCACGTCTAGAAAAGTTCGAAATGAGATGGATCGAGGAACCTCTTCTGCCTGATGATTTTGACGGCTTTTCGCGTCTCACCAGGTCTGTATCGACACCGATTTCATCCGGGGAACATCATTACCACGTCTATGATTTCAAAAGGCTCCTTGACAGCGGCGTTACGATACTGCAGCCCGATACAACCTGGGTAGGAGGCATGACTGCCATGCTGAAAATCGCCTCCCTTGCTGAAACATACGGTGCCTGGGTAATCCCGCACTCAGGCAACATCTACAATCTTCATTTCATTGTCAGTCAGCCGGAATCGGTGGCGCCTATGGCTGAATATCTCACAAAGTACAGGGAATGGATGGAACAGCATGCAAGCGGAATACCTGTTCCGGAGCATGGATACATAAAACTCAGCGAAAAACCGGGCTTCGGGATCACACATGACCTCAAATAAGGGAATGTATCGCATCAGGGTGATAAGAACAGGCGAATCGGAGGTTCCGGCACCCGAAGTTTTCTGGATGTCCTCGTGGGGCAACTGGGAAAGGCTTTCCTTTCACATGCTCCTTGCCTACAACGATGATACAAATTTTCTGGTCAATACCGGCCTTCCCGACGATCTCACGCTGAGGAATGCGGAAATGAGGAAGTTTGCCGGCGAAAGGTGCGTCTTCAAACCTGTCGATGCCATTTCTGAGCTTGAAAGAGCCGGCTTCTCACCTCAGGACATACGCAATGTTTCGTTCACTCCCATACAGGACTATACTGTGGGCGGCCTGAAAAGGTTCCCGGGGGCCAACATATTCATCCACAGACAGGGATGGGCCGATGACATACAGGCGCCAAGGTATTCCAAACATCTGCCGAGAGGTCTCTTCATACCTGACGACATCCTCCGGTATATTGAATTCGACGCGTGGGAAAGGGTCCGATTCTTCGACTGCACGGCGCGCACAGAGCTGATAGAGGGTATTGAGGTGGTGTGGGTCGGTTGCCACCACCGGTCCAGTCTGGCATTCATAATAAGCACTGAAAAGGGGAAGGTTGTCTTTACAGACTGTGCTTTTAAAGCGGATAACGTGTCCAATCTCCATCCGATAGGCATTGCAGAGAATATATTCGAGTGCATTGATGCCTATAAGGCTCTTCAGGAAATTGGAAGGATCCTGCCCGCGTATGATCCATCCATTGACGGACTGGAAATTTAGAACGAACGGCCACTGATTTGAAACGGGGCGGCTGCATGTTTTTGGTGTATTCATCGCCATTGATGCTCTGGCATGCGGAACCGGAACTGTACGGAACCCTGCTTTTATAATTCCAGACAGTTTCAATTACAAGAGGGGACACATATCACAGAGATAGACATAATTGACAATGCCAGACTGAGTCGGAGGCACTATAGCTGGACCTTTATCGCATCTCTCGGCGATTTTCTTGATGCCGGCATGTTCGCAGGCACCGGCATCACGCTCCTCGCGCTCATTTCATACCTGCATCTGAACGTTTTCGAATCCGGTCTGCCGGCACTCATAACGCTGCTGGGAACAGCCTTTGGTGCACTGTTCTTCGGCCCTCTCGGGGACAGGTACGGCAGGAAATACATCTATCAGCTGGATATGGTAATATACGCGGTAGCGTCAATTCTTCTTGCATTCACGTTCAGTATCTACTGGGCTCTGCCGCTCTACGGCCTTGTCGGAATAGCGGTAGGTGCGGATGTCCCGACATCATGGTCTCTCATATCCGAATTCTCTCCCAAGAATCACCGCGGCAAACTGATGTAGATCACAAACGTGATGTGGTATGTCGCCGTCCTCGTCGAACTCGCAATAGCCATAGCCCTTTACAACACAGGAATGATACTTTTCAGAACCATCTGGCTTCTCCTTGGGATTGTGGCAATATTCGCCTGGATACTGAGGAGGAGGCTTGCCGAGTCCCCCAGGTTTGACGTTCTCTCCGGACATGAAGAAAGGGTGAAGAAGACAATAACAGAACTCGGGGAGGTTCCCTCCGCGGCCGAAACGGGGAAGAAAGCCTCGTACCAGAGGCATCACTACGGCGAATTGTTTACAAAATACTGGAAACCGCTTGTCTTTGCCTGGTTCCTCTATCTTATGTGGGGGATACCGGCATCCACATACGGCGAGTTCTTCCCGTATATATTCAGCTCGCTTCATCTCGTAAGCACCCAGGTTGTGTTTGCATTCGAGGCGATTTATTTCGGCTCCGCCATAGTGCCCGGCCTGCTCATCTATGCGTATCTCTCCGACAGGGTCGGAAGGGTTCCGCTATATCTCGCAAGCGCGATAATGTGCTCTCTTTCCTTCTTCCTTCTTGTATATAAGCCGTTTCTGACAAACGTGCCTGTGCTGCTTCTTTCCTTCCTTCTATTCGGCATAGGACAGGGTGTCGGTGTCTGGCCTGTTACCAGGCTACTCTCGCTCGAACACTTCCCGACAAGTGTCAGGAATTCGGGGCAGGGTTTTGTATGGTTCACGATGAGGCTGGAGGCTGCAATATTCGGACTGTTTACGCCGCTGATAGTGGCAGTCAGCGTTACATACATTGGATGGATAGCAGGCATATTCTTCCTCGCAGCGATAATACTCGTCGCAGCAGTGTCACACGCCAACCCGTCATTTGTCGGAACGGAAAGGAAGTCGCTTGAAACAACCTCCAACGAACAGTTTTCTACATGAAAACAGATGAGCGACAGGAAATCAGATGAAGAACGTCCTATCCTTCAATGGAAAGAATGCACTGGTCACCGGCGGATCGAAGGGCATAGGCCGGGCGATTGCAACTGCCCTGGCCTCCAGGGGTGCGAATGTGTGCATTTCATACTCAAGGAGCGACGACGCTGCAGGAGAAGCAGTGAAGTCCATGTCCGGCTACGGTGTAAAGGCCTTTTCATACAAGATCGACCAGAACAATGTTGGAGAGATTCCCGGGCTTTTCAGATTTGCGGAAGAAAACATCGGCGACATACACATACTTGTCAACAATGCAGGCATCTGCCCTTTCAAAAATTTTTTTGATATAGACAGGGAACTTCTGGAGCGAGTGTGGCGTGTAAATTTCGAGAGTCACTTCATTCTCACTCAGCTCGTCTCAAAGAGGATGATTGAAAGAAAGATAGAAGGCAGAATACTTTTCATGAGTTCCATCAGCTCAAGGGTGGGCGGCGAATTTCAGACACATTACACGCCTACCAAATCCGCAATCAACGGGCTCGTTCATTCACTCTCGATAGTTCTGGGCAGAAACAGGATACTGGTGAATTCCCTGGAGCCCGGGACAATCCTGACAGACATAAACAGGGAGGACCTCTCCAACAGTGCGAAGCGCGAATACATGGAAAGGAGGGTGGCGATAGGGAGGATTGGGACGCCGGAGGATATGGTCTGGCCTGCCCTCTTCCTTGTTTCGGATGAAAATACATACGTGACCGGAACGGAACTGCTAGCCGACGGCGGAATGCTCGTCAATCTTCAGTGAGCGCCGCTTCCATGCCCTTTTGTCCCTGTTCGGCCCATGCTCAATTCAGCCTGAAGATCTCCTGAAGCCCTTCCCCTATCCGGTCATCCGCTGATGTTTCAAGCACATCCGACATGTAGTTCTGCCATTCGGCGTTTATTCTGCTCCCCCTCAGAAACTTCAGTGTCTCATTTATGTCGTCACATTCCCAGTATCCGAATACGTCACGGCCGTCGATGTAAATGGAGTAATTTCTCACGCCCGATCTTTTCAGCTCCTCAATCATAGAGGGCCAGACGTTCCTGTGTCTGGTGACATATTCCCTTTCCCTGCCCTTCCTGATCCTCAGATGAAAAGCATATCTCATTTAAGCCGCCACCCTCTTTTCTGTCAATCACTTTCAATCAGGCTTCCACCGAATTTTCATACATCCATTTGGCAAGTATCTTGTTCTCCGCCCTTCTGAGGTACTCCTGAAGGGTGGATTTTGAAAGATTCAGCATCGCGCACATGTCTTCCAGATGAAATGTTCTCGGTATCACATAATAGCCCAGGCGGAATGCCATGACAAGCGCATCGCGTTCTGCGTCTGTGAGGTCAAGCACCACCGGTGCCTGGCCGCCGGCATCGGCGTTCGACAGCCTGTAATAGGAAAGTGTTCCCAGGCTGCTCAGATCGCTGTAAAGCCTGTTCACCTCGCTCTTCGGAATCACAGCTGTAATATGCTCGACATCTCCTGAAATCAGGTCATTCTGATATATCGATGAGTGTTCATAGAGAAGGGATGAGACCATCCCGTCATAGACCTCCCTGAATGCCACCTTGAATAACTTGCGCTGGTAGTTAACCGGCGTTATTTCCAGTATCTCAATGATTTTCTTTGATCTTTTGAAGGAGTGCAGAAATCTTTTGACAGCGTCAAGTGTCATGCTCTTGACTTCTATTACGCCAAGTATGCAATTCTTCTCCTTGAACGGCTTGCTGATGAGCGTGTGCACCTTCACCGTATTCTCTCCGGTCAATTCCGTCCAGCAACCTTCATGCCTGATACCAAAGCGCACCGTGGCAAAGTATGCCCCTGAGTTTATCCTGAGATCCATAGCTGCCCCCGCCATCTGTATGGTGATGAACGGTTAACTTCTTTTCGCCTTCCGTCCTGACAGACTGTGCAATGGACGCGGAATCTACGCCTTCCATGGAAAGACGGGTTAAATGAAAACCGTATTCACTCCACCTGTCCGGAACTGTTCGGACAAACGTTATTGAACACAGGGATCATGGTGCTACAGGCGATAGTGTTGAAATCACTGCTCTGGGCAGATATAGGCCGCATTGATGTCACCGACTCTGAAATTCCTCATCCGGGAAAGGGCGAAGTCCTTATAAAGGTTAAATACTGCGGCATCTGCGGTTCAGAATTATCTGCTTACACAGGTCATAATGAGCTGAGAAAGCCTCCAAGCGTCATGGGCCACGAGTTTTCGGGTAACGTCGTCGAGGCCGGCGACAGCTCTCTTGAATGGATGGTCGGGAAGCTCGTGGCAGTCAATCCGCTGGTTACATGTGGCCGCTGCAGGTTCTGTGCGAGCGGAGACAGGCAGCTTTGCCTGGAAAGAAAGATTATCGGCGTAAACTTCAGCGGTGGTTTTGGCCAGTATGTTTCAGTTCCCTCATACTCCATCCACGAAATGAATGATGCATTATACGGTTCGCTGGCGGAACCACTTGCATGTGCCGTCAGGGCAGTAAGACAGGCCCGCGTTACCGTTGGGGATACTGTCCTTATAGCCGGAGCTGGAACCATAGGGCTTCTCTCTGCAAAGATGGCCATTGCGGCGGGTGCGTCCGAAGTTGTTATGGCTGAGACAAACAGTTTTCGCAGGGAACTGTCGCTGAAGTACGGCGCCACCGCCGCACTTGCTCCTGATAAAGTGGAGGAGCATCTGGACAGGACAGGAAACAGGAACGGGTTTGACAGGGCGATAGACGCTGTCGGGTACAACGAAAGCAGGAATCTGCTTGTGCGGCACGTCAGAAGGGGAGGCACCGTCTCCATCCTTGGGCTCCATGAGAACAGGATGGACCTGGACGGTAACTATGTGGTGAGAAGCGAAACATCCGTTTCAGGCTCGTTCTGCTACAGCAACGAAGATTTCAGGGTTGCAACCGACTTCATAAACAGGGGCAAGCTGAAGGGAGCCGAGAAGTGGTTTGAAGTCAGAGGTGCCAGAGCGGCAGACAAAGCATTTCAGGATCTGCTGAAACCGGACTGCAGTGTGTCCAAAGTGATACTGGATATGGAGGATGTTTAGAGGCTGAATGGGAAGGATGAAATGCAACGCCATCGGTAACGAGGCAGGTGCGGCCGGAATATTCCATGAATGAAAAAATTGACATTGACGCCGGGAAGACAAAGAATCAGCTCGCAGTCATCAGAAAAGCCGTCTTTGAAAACCTCATGGAGGGATTCGTTCCTTTCCCGATAAACAGAAAGGCATGTGCTGAATGGGCCAAAGGACTGGATATTCCCCGCAATGGCAATGTAATACTGTACACCTCCTACATGTACCAGCTTGCCAGTCTCTTCAGGCAGTATGAAGGCATTGTTGCAAGGGTTGGCAGACTCGCAGGAGTGAAACCGCTCTCCGGAATTGGCAGGCTGATTGTCAGACCGGACAGAGCTGAAATGGATCGTGCGGGGAAAATACTGTCCGGGATCTCCAGCCTGCTGAAAGAGGCGGGCACTGATTTCTCCTACCTCTACGATGAGGAGCCGTACAGCGGGGCCATACTTCTGGAGCTTGGTATGCTCCAGGAGTTCCGCTCTTACGGGAAGAAGCTCTCCGGTTTCCTTGAGTCGAGGGGAATAAGGACAGTCATCACGGTTGACCCCCATACGCTCAATGCACTTTCCAGACTCAGGGAAATGTCACTTCTTGGGGCGGAGGTCAAAAGTTACCTCGAGATCATAAAGCTCCGCCCTTCCAATGGCAGAGGAAATGCATACGTCCTGCATGACTCATGCCTTTATTCGCGCTATCTGGGAATGGGTGGGATCATAAGAAAGTGTCTCGGCGATGCAGGGGTGGAATTGAAAGAGGATGAAATTGTCACCGGGCTGCGGACCTCTATGTGCTGCGGTGCGCCAGTCGGTGCTGTAAACCGGGCATTGAGCGACAGGATAGCCGGGATGCGCGTCAGATCACTCAAAACCGTTTCAGAAAACATCCTCGTTGCGTGCCCTCTCTGCTACCAGAATCTGTCAAAGCATTCAGATCGCGTCGCGGATATAATGGAAGTGATCGCCTGACATCCGAATGGGAGAACGCAGTTGACCGGGCAATAAACAACAATGTCAGAAGCGTGAACAGGATACTGTCCAGCTTCACCGAGCTGAGTTCCATGGCCCAGGAACTCAGGAAGGCAAAACTTGAGGTTCTCGACAACCTCGACAGCTATGTCGCTCAGACAGTGCGTTCTGTCGAAGCGTCGGGAGGCAGAGCGCATATAGCCGGAACAGTGGAAGAGGCGAAGAAGATCATTGCGGACCTTGTGGGGGAGAGGAAAAGGATCGTTCTGTCGAAGTCCAACGTCCTGCTGGAAATAGGTGTGAGGGAGATGCTTGCATCCTCCGGCAAGGACGTGTGGGAAACAGATCTCGGCGAATTTATTGTTCAGATAGCCGGGGACGAGCCCTCGCACATTGTTGCTCCGGCGCTTCACTTCAGCAGGCAGGATGTCGGTAGGCTGCTGAATGAAAAGATTGACAGCTCCGTCAGCGAAGATTCATCTGTTGAGCAGATGGTTTCAAGGGTACGTGAATTCCTGCTGCACAGGTACCTGGAGGCTGAAGTGGGCATCACGGGCGCCAACTCTGTTGCGGCAGATACGGGCTCTGTTGCTCTTCTTGAGAATGAAGGCAATATACGGATGGTAACCGTCCTGCCCCAGACGCACATAGCCGTGACGGGAATCGACAAGATACTGCCGTCTCTCAGACTCTCGATGATGGAAACGCTCGTTCAGTCAGGATACGGTGGTCTCTATCCTCCAAGTTATATCAACATAACTTCGGGTCCGAGTTCAACGGCGGATATAGAACTCCAGAGGGTCACTCCGGCCACCGGCCCCAGGGAATTCCATCTTGTCCTCCTGGACAACGGCAGGTCAGCGGCCAATGCAGATCCGGAACTCAGGGAGGCGCTGCTGTGCATAAAGTGCGGACGCTGCTACTTCTCATGCCCGGTCTATAAGGCCTTGGGCAGGGACTGGATGAAACCGCCATACGGAGGACCCACAGGTGCCATGTGGGCTGCCATTGTCAACAGGGATATCTTTCCGGCCAACCTCTGCACCCATTCCGGCGGATGCAGGGAGGTATGCCCGGTCGGCATCAACATTCCCCGTGTGCTGGAGCACATCAAGGAACTCGGCGTCCGGGACAGTCGCTGAATGAGCACTGCCATTTGCTTGGGCTGCCGGTAATTCCCCCGCAATGGTTCAGTTCCCGTTTCTGTTATTATCAGTATTGCGTCATGAACTTCACAGATGCCACTATCCTGGTAAGAGTAAACATTACAGTCCTGTGAGGATATTCTCTGCCCGCACAGCCCCAGGCTCCGCCGAATTTGGGAAATTTGTTTCATGGAGGAATGGATGGACGGGGTGGAGAAGGCAACGCTGAAATCCACCTCCCGACACGTCAGGAGTCTCAGGAGCCTAGCGGTGAGTCTTGAGGATGTGCCATCAAAAAAGGGATGTGGCAGTTTGTCCATTCAATCCGGCGGCCCATTCAGGCGTACCTTTGCATCTGTTGCCTGCCCGCATACTATTTATCATCCCGAATCAATTGCAATAAGCCTTGATAGAAGTAAGCGGACTTTCCAAGACATACGGCAGGAGGCGTGACCCGGCTGTCAAAGATGTCAGTTTCGATATCAGGGACGGTGAAATAGTCGGTTTGGCCGGCCTGAACGGAGCAGGGAAGACCACTACTATCAGCGCC
Source organism: Candidatus Sysuiplasma superficiale (assembly GCA_019720975.1). Taxonomy (GTDB): domain Archaea; phylum Thermoplasmatota; class Thermoplasmata; order Sysuiplasmatales; family Sysuiplasmataceae; genus Sysuiplasma; species Sysuiplasma superficiale. The sequence goes on along the minus strand of JAGVSJ010000002.1, from coordinate 163,865 downwards.
ATCACAGGCATCATACTGCCTTCTGACGGACAGATACTCGTGGACGGGATGGACATCATCAGTGAAAAGGCACGGGCCTCGGCTGGGATTGGATGGGTTTCGGAGTTTCCCAGCTTCGAGCAGAATGCAAGGCCTGCGCAGCTACTGGTATATTATGCCGGTTTCCATGGAATGAGGAGAGGCGAAGCAAGGGAGAGGGCAGAGGATGTGCTGAAGGCTGTCGGGCTGGAGCATGCCCTTGACAGGAAGATCAGGACATACTCCCAGGGAATGAAGAAGCGATTCGGTCTTGCCTCCGCCATGCTCTCAGATCCGCAGAATTACCTGCTCGATGAAATACTCAACGGCCTGGATCCGGAGGGGATGAGATACGTCAGAAATCTGCTCCTGGAGTTCAGAAAGAACGGGAAAGCAGTGCTCCTCTCGACACACATACTTGGCGTGCTCCAGGACCTTGCGGACAGGGTCCTCATCCTCCAGAACGGGAGAGTGCTTGAGGCCCTCACCAGGGAGCAGATGAGGAAACTGGGCAAACCATCATTCAAACTCAGGACAGACAGGATTGACGGAAAGCTGATTGAGCTTCTCTCAGTCTTCGGCAATGTCAGCACATCAGGGGAGCATGTTGTCATTTCAGGGATTGACGCCACGGACGCGCTGGCGGGAGAGATAAGCGCAGCCGTTGCCTCCGGGGGCTACAGGCTGTTTCACCTCAGTATTGAAAGCGAGAGCCTCGAGGATCACTTCCTTCAGCTTACGAGGGATGCGGGATGAAGCCCATACTCTACGAGATAAGAAGGGTCATCACCGGCAAATCGACTCTTGTCATACTCGCACTGATGATAGCCATACCATCGCTCATAGCTGTTTCCGCGGCCGGTGTGAATTCAGGCAATCCGGTGTTCATAAACAGCGAAGCCTACGGGTGGGGCAGCAACGGCACATACAACCTTTCTGTCATGCTCTTCAACAATTACGGCTCGGTCGTTTCGGGCGTAAGAGTCACCTACTCCATCGGAAACAGAAACATAACCGTCATGTCGGATGCACAGGGTTTCGCAAACACCACAGTCCATGGTATCACCTGGAACAATCTCGAAATAAGCTCTCCCGGCCAGATCGGGTACGGCATAAATTACACCTACAGCGATGCCGCCCAGCCTGGGGGGGCCGTAGGGGAAATGTCACTCCCGGTATACCAGAATCAGACCAATCCCTATTTCATCAATACAACAGCCAGGACCTACGGGCCGTCCGGTCCGGTCAACAGCACATTCTCACAATCCCGCTTCTCCTTCGAAATGATGAGCGTCCAGAACAATCCCCGGCTTACAGGCATCATCCTGCTGTACAATGCAGCAGATGTCGGCGGGCATGTGCCCGTCTTCCTGTACTACAGGCCGATTGCCAATTCGACAGGCGAATTCTTCGGAACAGGGTCCGTGTTCTACTTGAACGGCGGCAAAAGCGGGAAGGAGCCCGCCGGCACGGCCTACTACAACGAAAGCCAGATGAGATACTACTCGGAATACACGAGCGCTGCCGTCACTGACATAGTGCCTTACAATCTGACCAGCCATACCAACACCACAGCGTACGTGTTCGAACTCTTCACATCCAACGGCACCGAACTCGCGTGGGCGAAGATCCAGCTGATCAACCCGTTTTCGGGCTCCGGTGTCAGCGACCTGTTCTTCACGGCAGACATGCCTCTGCTCAGCATGTTTGTTCCGCTGATGGCAACCGTTGCAGCATACCAGACATTCGGAAAGGACAGGGCAACAGGGGCGCTGGCATCTGTAATTGTGAGGCCTATCACACGCAGGGCGCTCATAAGCTCAAGATTCGTGAGCAACTTTCTGTCGGTCTCCGCTGCATCCGGGCTTGCGCTTGTTGCGACATCCGTTATATTCGAGCACTACCTCGGTGTCTACATCCCTCCCGGCGCGCTGCTGCTATCCTTCTGGTCGCTTCTCGTCATGGCAGGTGCATTTACCGGTATCGTCTATCTTGCGTCACTCCTCCTCAGATCTACCGGACAGATAATGGGTGCGGTCATCGGCCTGTATATTGTGCTTGTGATTCTCTGGGTATTTCCGGTCCCGCTTATTCCGCTGACAGTGTCCTCCCTCCTGATCAGGGAGCCTGTCGGGACAGCGGCCTATGCCTCTTCTCTGGCAGGTCTCTATTTCATATCGCCGGCGGGGTATGGTTTCCTCTCCTCATCCCTCTCAGGTTCCGTATCCTCGGTGCCACTGATAACCGGCGGCCTGTACACTGCCTCGCAGCTCGGAATAACAGTCTACAATGTCATCGCTGCAGGTCTCGCCTGGATCTGTGTGCCATTTGTATTTTCTCTTCTGATGTTCACACGCAGAGACTGAATCGGAATGAAGCGTGTTGCGGCTGCAGCTGCTTGCCGGCATGTTCCGTATCGCAGGATGAAGTACATTCAAAAGATGCAGGCTCGCGGATGAAATGCAAAGAGGGAACATTCTCAGCCTCGACATTAGGCATTGTCAAATTTTCCGCATGATTATGCCGCCGAAAACAACATCAGAAAGGTGAACGATGGGTTGTCGAGGATCTGATAGGTGTAGTATAGTGAGTAAAGTGCACCTATCCGTGAAATGGATAGATGCAGGAGAGACACCGCAGCTGCCGCTGAATACTGCCGGCATGACAGATGCAAGCGCCGCCGGACCTCTTCTGCCAGTCTGCGAATCTCAATCCCCGGTTTATCGGCAACACTGACCGGCACGGCTCTGCGTCCCATAATCCGCTTCGGCAAAGCAATTGAGCGAAGGAGCCCCAACAACTGCCTTCCGCCCTTCAGTCAGCTGCCTCCGCTTCAGCGCCACGGCACATCACTCCACGCAGCAGCTCATTGTCCCCACTTCCCTCACAAATTGCCTGAGAGGCTATTTTTATGCACTTCCGCGCGTGTTTCCCATATCGAGGATCAAGTCTGATAATATGTCGGTGCAGTCTGAGATATTTAAGACGTCCGGACGGTGATGGAAAACCTCGGAGCAGAGCTGCCGGTCCCTGAAGCTGTGTCAGTACTTGAGCACGAAATACAGTGCTCTCTGAATTTTCAATCAATCGGCCGGAAAAGATGCCCGCAGGAAACATTACATTGTGGGAAGGCATTCCATCCCGTTGAAAACGTCTTCTTTCTCTCTCTTTAAACGCATTCGAACAGGGATGGGATGCCCATGTGTGATAGGAAGATAGAGAAGGAATTACAAAAACATATTCTCGGCTATTTTGACAGTGGTTTTATACTGTCGCCGGGCAAACGTGCGAAATACAGCGCTGCCGACCACCTGAACGTGCTCCTGAAGACAGCGCTCGAACACGGCTACATACAAGGAACTGCCAGGAGGCTCAGGAACTGCTGGGAACTGCATCTACCGTCCGGATGGACTGCAAGGCGCCTCCTCGGGAGCAGGGAGGCGGATGACGTTGAGAGGGAGCTGCTGTCCATGAACTCGTCGGTGCTCGACAGTGCACGGCGGATGGGGCTGTTCAGGAAACAGGTCATCTGCGCAACAGACAGCTCGGACACGGAATACTACGGTGAAACAGACAGGCTTGTTGTCGGCGGGAAGCAGAAGAACGGAACAAACCATTTCCACCGCATCAGCACGACGGTGCCGGTGTCAGGCGGAATAAAGTTCGACCTGGGCACTGTTGTCAGGAAGCCGATGGACAGCGACACCGGTGCCCTGGAGATGCTCATAGACAGCTCATCCGCCTGTGTCGATGCATGGCTCTGCCTGCTTGACAGGTGTTTCCGTTCAGCAGAGAACTGGAAGCTGTTCGATGACATGGGAAAGCGGTACCTCATGCCTTACCCTCTCGACGACAGGGTGGAGGGAGATTGAGAGGACAAAGGGGCTGCCCATGCGCATAATCAGCGGCTATCAGGTGAAGGGAAGGACATGCACATGGCACACGAACATGCTCGTCATAGACAGCGAACTTGTAGACGGGAAGAAGCCGGAGGACGGGAGACAGTGCTTCCTCCTCTACGCGACAAACCTGGATGTGACGGCTGAGAACGCCGCACATCTGGCACAGCTGTACGAACGGCGTTTCGGTATAGAGTCAGAATACAGGACGGAGAAGCATGCGTTCACCGGAAAGACGACATCGCGCAACCATTCCATCATACTCTTCTTCATGCTGCCCGCAGTCATACTGCGCAATCTCTGGCTCCTGTGGCAGTGGCTCACTGCAATGAGGAACGGACGGAAGAGGGCTGCAGACATACCTGCAGCAGACTTCGCCGACCTGTTCTGGAAGGAGGCGCTCTTCCGGATGATTTCCCAGTAGCTGCCTGCATCCCTATCCACATATGAAATGAAGCTGTTCATGACAGCGGTGTGAAAGGATTGAAGGCAGCGAAATAACCGATCAGGCAGCGAAGCCGCCGATCATGCATGCATCCGGCCATTTCTCCTCAGCACATCAGAACACGAAGCATATCGAGGAGTGTAAATTCCATGCTCATGTACGTGTGTCGGTGCTCTGTTTAACAAATAGCCGGTTGAACCATCTCTTCTCTGGTCTGTTCGGGTTAAGGCGGTTATTTTGCCTTAATTCATCGCCTTCATCTCCCTGCTTGCTCTCTGATTTATGTAATCATATATCCAGAACCTCTGATACCCCTCGGCCACCAGCCCCTCCGTGCCTCTGCTCACACAGTTCTCACCGAACTTCCTCTTGACAGCCGAGAAGACGCCCTCTGTTCCGGGCCATCTCATACCATAATCATTGTCCTCTGCCCACTGCCTGTAACCTTTCTCCCGGTATTCCCTTATCTCTTTTCTGCGATGCCTGCTTCCCCTGCACCGTTCAGTGGAAGCATTTTTCCTGATCTTGATGACCGGTCTGGCACCGATTGAGTGGGTGAGATTGAAAAGATCGTTCACGTCAAATGCACCGTCACCGTAGAATCCCTTTATCTTCACGTCTCTCCTGACCGCCTCCCTTATGTGTCTGGAGGCAGTCTCGGGTTCCGACGGGCCGGTACCCTCGATGTGTGCCTCTATGCCAACTACCTTCTTCGTCCTGACATCCGCACTTACTATCACGACGAGATGCTTTCTCCTGCATGCATCCGGATCGCCGTATTTAGTGATGCGGTATGCACCGGCATTGTCTGTCTTCATTCCAGTGCCGTCGGTGGCGAGTTCGGCATACTGCATGCCTGAAATGTCCAGTTCAGGCATCATGTCATGGATACGGTGCCATATCGTGGTGTAATCGCCATATTGAGGTATTATTCCAAGATCCACAAGGGATCTTGCCACTCCCTCGAGACCGCGGTAATCCATGTACTGTTTCCACAGCATCATGAAACGCATGAAGGACTCGGGGAAGAGATATGGAGATCCCCTCTTTCCCTCGTTCATCCTCTTCAGTTCCATATCCCACTGTTTAACGAAATCGAGATCGAAGAAGAATTTCCCCCTTATTACGAGCTCCTCGTTGTATTCTTTCCAGTTTCTCCTGTCCCTGTATGGCTTTCCCCATCTCGTCATTGTGACTGCAGTATACTGCAGTCATATATTTATATTTGCGAAAAACAATCATACAGTCATGAAGACGGCAATTCTGATAGCGTTCACACTCAGCTATGAAGGCAGGAGCAGGGGTGAGATATCCAGGTTCTACCGTGAACTGTACGGATACCGGAGCCACTCACATTTCGGCAGATACATATCAAGGAAGGCAGGCTTCCTTGATGGCATAAAGAACATCAGGTACACCAAAGGCATTTTCATGATACGCAAGGAAGATCAGGGAAGGGTTGTCGCATATCTGAAAAGCAGAGGCGCAACAGTGTCAAAATGGGAAGTCCTTACCGGAAAGGAAGAGCAGAAGCAGCTGATGCCATAATCCACTTGTCTATTTATTCAACACAGCACTGAAACCTGAAACATTTAAGTACGATAAAAAACATCAGCTATTGAATGAAATCGGGGGAAAATGACAGATCCGGAGTCTGCCGTTTTATACACTCTGTGCAGTATTCTGCTTGTTTTTGGGGATGTGGTTAAAGATGCAAAATGAAACTGATGCACGTGCCCATCGGAGCCTCGGAAAGGATATCGCGGCCGCAATCCTGCTGCTGATACCGTTTGTCGTCTATTTTGATCTGCCGTATTATGACAAGGTAAATCCGACCTTAGCGGGAGTGCCTTTTTATTACTGGTTTCAGACTCTGTGGCTATTGCTGTCCGCCATTCTATTTATCATTGCAGCATTCATTTTAGACAGCAATTCGGGGGGCGATTGAAACGCCCACACTTCTCGGTCTGCCTGGGATCATCTCATTCCTGGTTCTGTTTGTAATATTTGCAATTCTGGGATTCACCGCGGGCAGATGGCGCAGGGGAGATCTCGGGATGATAGGTGAATGGGCACTTGCTGGGCGCAAGCTCGGTGTCTATCTCACATGGTTCCTAATAGGTGCAGATCTCTATACGGCCTACACCTTCGTTGCTGTCCCCTCAGGAGTTTTCGCGAAGGGCGCTCTGTTTTTCTTTGCTGTCCCATACGTTGCTACAACTTTTGCCATAGCGATGATAACAATGCCAAAGCTCTGGACAGAGGCGAAGAAGCACGGTTACATCACATCCTCTGACTTTGTGAGGGACAAGTTCAAGAGCCCCACTCTCGCAATACTGCTTGCGCTTACCGGTATAATAGCGGAGCTGCCATACATTGCGCTGCAGATTGTCGGAATGAGGGCTGTACTGACCGTCATGCTCTCAGGTATCGCAAACATAAGCACAGTCGTTGAAGTTTCTCTTGTTCTGTCCTTCATTGTCCTTGCGCTTTTCACATTTGCTACCGGGTTGCGAGGGGCAACTCTCACTGCCGTCTTCAAGGATGTGCTGATATTTCTTACAGTGATTGTAATAATCGTAGTGGTACCGCTGAGCTACGGAGGCTTCCAGCATGCCTTCGCTGCCAAGAAGAGTTTCCAGACTCTGGCACCTGTCGCAGGGTCTGCATACTGGACACTCTGGCTGGGTAGCGCCTTTGCACTTTTCCTCTATCCGCACGCTGTCAATGGTGCGCTCAGCTCCTCAGATGAGAAGAAACTGAGAAGGAGTACTGCTCTGTTGCCGATTTACGGAATAGGACTTGCCCTTCTTGCCCTCTTCGGTGTGCTCGTATATGCAGTTGCACCTGCAATGAAATACCTCGGTACATTCAGTGCGGCGTCAAGAGGAATTCTTGTCGTTCCGGCACTTATCGTCTACACTATGCCGAGCTGGTTTGCCGGGATTGCTCTACTGGGCATATTCATAGGCGGTCTGGTTCCTGCTGCTATAATGGCAATAGCCCAGGCGAATCTCTTTGTGAGAAATATAGTGAAAGAGTTTGCGCCGCACATGACAGACAAGACAGAAGCCTCCCTTGCCAAGTGGATGTCTGCGGTATTCAAGTTCATTGCTCTGGGATTTGTTTTCATTGTACCGGCTACATACGCGATACAGCTCCAGCTTCTGGGGGGAATTATCATACTTCAGATACTCCCTTCAGTGTTCATTGGTCTTTTCTCGAAGAGGCTGAACAAACACTCACTGATAGCCGGCTGGGCTGTCGGCATGTTTGTAGGCATTTACCTTGTTGAAGTCGCCAATCATTTCAAGTCTCTTCAGACGAGTTTCTTCAATTCCTCTTACGGTCTGCTCTACATAGGTCTCATTTCCGTCGCCATCAACATACTGATATCGCTGGTCGGCAGTGCGGTTGCAGCGGGCATAGGCGTGAAGTCACCCGTTCCTGAAAAGGCATGACTGTGGCAAATTCCGGAGAGCGAAGGTAAACGCTTTATCTCATTTAATTCTGATGGATGATGCTGTTACCATCGCGGGGCAGAATGTGAATAGTTTATAAGTCTCCGGTGTTTTAATGTGCCGACAGGAAGGTTCGAATCAGCGGAGGGATGATTTAAAATGTGCAGATTTTGCAGTGACGAAAAGTGCGGCTGCGAATGCATCTACCCTGAGAGAATAAGAAGGGAATTGAGGAATGCTTACTCGCAGAATCAGATAGATCTCGACAGATGTATAATCACATGCATCAAGTGCAGGCACGTCATAATCTACAATGTCCCTGCAATGCACCAGAGCAGTTCCGAACCGGCACTCTCCTGATTGTGCATCATATGGGAAGGAAGATTTATTCAGCTCCTTTTGCAAAATCCAGTGCCTGTGAGATATGTCCCCTCACATCAAGCTGAGAGGAAAATGAGTGCCTGATTATTCTGTCACTACCGATCACGTATGTTGTCCTCCCGGGTATTATTCCGAGGAAGCCGATTGAACCGTAAAGTTTCGCAACACGACGTTCCCTGTCGCTCAGAAGAGTGAATTGAAGCCTCATTTCCGTCCTGAATTTCCTGTGTCTTTCAGGTGGATCCGAGCTGATTCCAACTATTCTGTATCCCAGTTTATCAAAGGATTCGAACGCATCCCTGAAGCCGCAGGCTTCCGCTGTACATCCTGCAGTAAAGTCCTTAGGGTAAAAATAGAGAACAATCGGTCCCTTTGCCAGTTCGGAATAGAGACTAAAGTTGTGTCCCTGATCGTCCGGCAGGCTGAAATCAGGAGCGATATCCCCCTTCTTCAACATCTGACATTCCCCCGTGCGTAATATTGCCCTTGGTTGATATGCCAGGCCAGTTCTCCTATATGATTGTTAACCTGCTAATCTTCCGATATTCTCTTCCGATCTTCTGATCCTTTCAGCAAGCTTTCTCCTGACAGACATGATTTCAAGTCCCTTGCGAACACCAGCACTCGCTTCAGGGATGTCGTGATTCGAAAGGTATTCAGTTATTTCGTTGCCCAGGAGGACACCGCAGTTTGCAATTATCCGTTCGAGAATTAACGAATTCAGGCCCGTTCCCCTGAATGTTTTGATTATCCTGTCACGGTTGGATGTGAAGAATTCCCACATCTCCTTCCTCCCTTCAGGATTTCGTGAGGCTGCAATGAAAACGTACGGGAGGTGCCCTATGTTGAGTTCGCCAGTGAATGAAAGATCAAGTCCTCTTCTCACTGCATTGCCCTCTCTGAATGAAACCAGTGCCATCGAAAGCTTCATGGCGTTCTGATCAGATTCCGCTGACTTCATCTTGCCTGAAATCTCCTCGAATGCGACCATCCCTCGCGTCCTGGCATATGCAATAACGGCGGCCCCCTTCAGTTCAGCCTCCGTCTTCTCCCACTCCTTGAAAAGGGGTGCTATTTCGGCCGCATACCTTTCATCGACCAAGGCAAGACCGGAACTGAGTTTTTCTCTGACAATTGTGTTGATCCTGTCCTCACCATTTCTTCTCCTGTAACCCACCCTTTTGAGATGTTTCCTGCAGAAGCTGCAATACAGCGAAGACAATTCCTCGATATCAGGCACAACGGAGAGTAACTCGTTCAGTTGCGAATTCAGCTCGCTGATCACAAGATAATCAGCATCATCAGAAAGTTTGCTTGCAAATTTCATATAGAGGTGAAAGTCAACGTCGCCGGAATACAGGAAAGCGTACATGTCAGAAAGCAGATGCCATCTGCATGTGTTTCTCAGCTCTTCGAGCCTGCTGTAGAGCCTGCCGTAGCTGGCTTCATCGTAGAGAACCCTGTAGAATCCGCTTCCCTCCTCATTCATTACAAAATCGTCTATGTCATTGATGTCAGCATACGCGTTCTTCCGATTCATCAGAAGCGTCTTCCTCTTGCCACCGTCCAGGTAGGTCAACGGAATCGGCCAGATATCTTCTTCAGATTTCCCTGAGAGAAGGAAACGCCTCTGACTCAATCTTACGCGACTGCCTGTCCTGGAAACAACGACAACAGGATGACCCGCCTTCCTCACCCATGACCTCATGATGCTCTCAACATTTGTTCCAGAAGATGTTCCAAGGCTCTTCCACAGATCTGAGCTGACTGCATTTTCGTAGCTGAATCTTTTTAGATAATTCCGTATTCCGTTCCTGAAATATTCTTCTCCAAGATATTCGTTTATCATTCTCAGCACGCTGCCGCCCTTTCCGTAACTTATTTCGTCGAATATTTCTGATATATCTTCCGGGCGCTTTACCTCAGCCTCAATTGGGTGGGTCGACATGAGAGCGTCCCAGGTCATGGAAGGGCCAGTTTCGTAAAGCAAAAAATCAGACCAGACATCCCAGCCGGGATACAGGCTGTCAAGTATCTTCGTGCTCATAAAAGTCGCAAAACTTTCGTTAAGCCAGAGATCATTCCACCATCTCATTGTAACAAGATTTCCGAACCATTGGTGTGCAATTTCATGCGCAAGGACTGAAGCGACGGTACGCCTGCTGTTCTCGCTTGTGTCTTCATCAACGAAAAGTACAGATTCCCTGAATGTTATGCTCCCCCAGTTTTCCATTGCCCCGACAGAATATTCAGGGATCCCGACAAGATGAAGCTTGGAAAGGGGATATGGAATTGAGTAGTATTTTTCATATGTTTTGAGCAATTTCAACGCATTCCGAAGTGCAAACCTGCCTTTTCCCTTCTGATCGGGAGTAGATGCAATGATGACCTTTATCCCCCCTTCAGAGGCCGAACTTTCAGTAAATTTGCCTATCCCTATATACAGCAGATACGTAGCCATCTTCGGGGTGGGGGCAAAATTGAATTCTACCCTCCCATTGCTTTCTGTTTTGCTGGCTATCTCTGTATTTGAAATGACGGACAGACCTTTATCAACCACGACGCTGATCTCGAAAACCGATTTGATTTCCGGACTGTCAATGCAGGGAAAAAGGGATCTCGCACCCAACGGCTCAAACTGTGTCGTGAGTATGTATCCTTCCTTGTATCTTGATTTATAGAATCCCTGAAGCTCGCCGTCACGAACCTTGCCGGTGAATTCTATTCTGCAGCTGAAATCGCCCTTTCCAGGCGTGCGTATCCTGAGTTTCCTCTCCCTCTTCCTCATCTCCCATTTCAGATCCTTCCTGCCAGATGTGACCTTTCCGATATTCAGGTTTTCGCAGTCAAGTTCCACTGTTCTTGGAGCACCTCTGAATGTAACAGTTTCAGTCGCGGAAAACGAAAGATTTTCGAAATTCACGTCAAAACGTAGACTGTACCTTGGGATTCGCATACGCCGTACTCTTGAATTCAGTATTTATCATTGCCCATTCCGAAAATGTCCAGTGCTTTCATTATTTATGTCATGCAACCCGAAGCCTGGTAAGAATGTTTACACCGATACAGCAAAAACGTATATGCGGAACGTTTGGGGAATGCTGTGAATATTTGCAACCAAACGCCACTGTTTACAGGTTGTTGGAGGTGATATCCTTTTTTGTGAAGGAAAGCACGCAACGCAAGCCTGTCGCCTGTCAATAACTATTCCTTCTCAAAAGATATTCGAAACGTAGTTACCTTTTCATCTCTTACAAAGAGGGGCTCATCGGGCGGATGCACAGCCCTGTTTTCCCTCAACGATAGAACTGTATGACCGGAAACCACTGCTGTGACGCGTATGCAAGCCCGCCTATGCCGACATCGTGACATGTTTTGCGAAGCCGGAGCTGGAATGCTGTCATGGGCTGCAGCGCGGTTAAACATGCGAATTTTCTTTCACATCTTAGATGAATTTTCTCGAGAATTCCTCCCCTGGCGACGTCATCGCAGCATATGGTCCAGCTTTCAGTCAAATTTATTTGTAATCGATCTGAATTACTGTAGTTTGCAAGTATGAACGGGAAACGCTACTCAGTGGCATCGAATCATCCTCTTTCCACGCGTGCAGGATTGGAGATACTGGAGAAAGGTGGCAACGCGTACGATGCACTTCTTGCTGTGAGTTCAGTTCTGACAGTGGTTCAGCCTCATCTCAATGGTCTGGGGGGTGATTTTTTTGCAGTTGTTGATGACCATGGTTTGAAAGCAATAAACGGGAGCGGCTTTTCTTCCGCACTTGCCTCCATTGAACTGTTCAAAGGCAGGGGCTTTTCAGAAATACCGAAGTTCGGTCCACTGTCCTCACTGACAGTCCCCGGCCTTGTGTCATCCTGGGAACTGATAAGCGTGAGAGCGACTATGAAGCTGCCTGATCTTTTCCGTAGAGCCATAACGTATGCCACCGGCGGGTTCAGGGTCCAGCGCAGTCTGTCCGAGGCTGTCAAGCGGTACAGTTTCGGTGATGAAGACTGGAAGCGGGCATATGGTGATATAAGGGAAAATTCACAGCTGGTGCAGAAGGATCTTGGCAGGACTCTTGAAACAGTGTCTTCGGATTCCGGTCATTCATTTTACCACGGTGAGATAGCAAGAGCTATTGAAGATGACATGATTGCAAAAGGCGGTCTGATACGCTTCGATGATCTTGACTCGTACAGTGCAGCCTGGGAGGAGCCATTAAGCACCGCCTACAGAAATTACAGGGTTTATACAACGCCCCCGAACAGTCAGGGTGCGACAATCCTTTTCTGGATGAACATGCTCAACAGATTCAAGTTTGACGCAATTGACCGGGAATATTTCAGCAAACTTCTCCAGACAATGCAAATTGCGTACGATTACAGAGCCAGGTACATTGGAGATCCGTCGACTGTGAAGATTCCCCCGACGATCCTCAGCCCCGATTACGAGTATAGTCCTCTTCTCAGACCGGAACGGGTAGAAAAGTCATTCTCTGATACAACTGCCTTTTCCGTATACGATGGCGAAATAGGGATCAGCGCAATACAGAGCAATTACATGGGTTTTGGATCCGGTCAGACCATCAGAGGCACGGGAATAAACATGAACAACAGAGGAAGCTATTTTACACTGGATGCCGGGCATCACAACTGCCTGGCACCAAGGAAGAAGACATTTCACACGCTGATGGCGACGGTCTGCAAGGGGCCCAATTCAATCTATGTCAGTTCCATGGGAGGCGATGTCCAGCCACAGATCAACATGCAGATACTCTCGAGGATAATTGATTTTGGCATCACTCCGCAGGATGCTGTCAATGCGCCCAGATTCTGTTATCCCTCTTCTATATATTCTGATTCAATCCTCTATGAAGAGAATGGGCTTGACATAGAGGGTGCCAGAAAAGTCGGCGATAGAAGCAGTTTGATGGGACATGCACAGGCGATAGTGGCGGGGGAGAAAGTGGAAGAGGCTTTCGATCCACGCGGCGACTCCTATGAGATATACTGAATGGCTCCGCTGATTCGCTGAACATCAACGCAGACCATCCCAGCACCCGGAATGGATGCGGCGGGAAAATAATACAATGAAGCTGCAGGCGCGAAGGGACGAATGAGGCATGGGAGAATGACTTAGAACCGTATCTTTCAGCGCCTTTGCCATCCATAAGAAGATTGAAATACTTTCATTACCAATCTTCCGATCCCGTGGTCCAATGAAATATATTTTTGTCACGGGGGGTGTGATTTCAGGTCTTGGGAAGGGAACAACCGCCGCTTCACTCGGAAGGGTCCTGGTGTCCAGAGGTTACAAGGTTACGGCCATAAAGATAGATCCTTATCTCAATACGGACGCAGGTACGATGAATCCTTTCGAACATGGAGAGGTCTTCGTGCTCGAGGATGGGGGTGAGGTCGATCTTGATTTGGGCACCTATGAACGTTTCCTGGATACAAACCTCACCAGTGACCACAATATCACGACAGGCAAGATATATCTCAGGGTGATTAGCAAGGAAAGGAAAGGCGCATATCTTGGCAAGACCGTGCAGATTATACCGCACGTCACCAACGAGATAAAGAGGGAAATAGCGAGGGTTGCTGAGAATTCAGGCGCGGATATAGCTCTCGTTGAACTCGGAGGCACTGTGGGAGACATAGAATCCATGCCATTTCTTGAGGCTGTAAGGCAGATGCGTATGGAGCTTGATTCCTCTTCCTCCCGCTCCTGCCTTTTCATTCATACAACGCTTGTCCCGGAGGTGGGTTCGGTTGGAGAACAGAAGACCAAACCGACACAGCATTCGGTCAAGGAGCTGCGGGCAATCGGTATAGATCCGGACATGATAGTTGCAAGGGCAGAGCGTGATATTGAAGAGGATATAAAGGCTAAAATATCGCTTTTCTGCAGCGTTCCGGTTGAGGCGGTCATAAGTGCACCGAACCTGCAGTCGATTTACGGTATACCCATGCTGCTTGAACGGCAGGGCATGGCTGATTATGTCCTGAAGAAGTTTTCATTACCTCCGGGTGAACCGGATCTGAGCGACTGGAAGGCATTCTACGCAAAACTCACTGATCCCAAGTATTCAGTCCGTATCGCGATAGTCGGCAAGTACACAGAACTGAGCGATGCGTATATCAGCCATATAGAAGCCTTTCATCATGTCACAGCGGCCACCAGCTGCAGAGTCCAGACTACATTTGTTGAGTCAGAGGAGATAGAAAGAAAGGGTGCAGATGCAATACTTTCGGAGATGGATGCAATTCTAGTTCCCGGAGGATTCGGACACAGGGGAATAGAAGGCAAGATTGCGGCTGCAGGATATGCAAGGGTAAACAATAAGCCTTATCTGGGGGTATGTCTGGGGTTCCAGTGCGCTCTTATAGAATATTCAAGAAACGTGCTCGGCATGAAGGATGCGAACAGCACCGAGTTCAATCCGGACACAAAGTATCCTGTGATCGATCTCCTGCCTGAGCAGAAGGGCGTGAACGACAAGGGAGGCACAATGCGGCTGGGAGCACACAAGATAATACTGGATAGGGAAAGCATTGCAGGCAGGCTCTACGGATCAGAAAGTGTAATGGAGAGACACAGGCACAGATACGAAGTCAATCCAGAAACCATAGCCGATCTGACTTCTTCCGGCATCCGGTTTACCGGCCACTCCGATAACGGCAGGAGGATGGAAGTGGCAGAGCTTCCAACTGCCGATTATTTCGTGGGCTCACAGTTCCATCCGGAATTTAAGTCGAGGCCGCAGAGACCGTCTCCACTTCATCTCGGGCTTGTCAGGGCTGCTCTCAAACAGAAATACGGAATTACTTTTTAGCTCCATAAAACGTCATTTTTCCCAATCGCTTTATATGGAAGTTGGTTTAACTGAATGTTAGTGAGAGATGGATGGCAGAATCACAGAACAGGCAGAATTACAGGGAATTGCTCAAAAGGGCAAAATCGGAGATACCTGAAACAGCTTCAAGCGGAGAGCGATTCCAGATACCAGAGGCCGATATAGTTTCCGAGGGAAAGAATTCTGTCCTGAAGAATTTTATGGATATAGCGGAGCGACTGAGGCGCGATCCGCAGCATCTTCTCCAGTATCTTCTTCGTGAACTGGGTACTCCTGGCACGCTGGAGGGCAGGAGGGCGGTATTCAAGTCGAGGTTAAATCCATTGCAGGTTGCTGAACGCCTGAAGGATTACACTGATACTTTTGTCACATGTTCCGAATGTGGGAGGCCTGATACAAAGATGATAAAGGAAGGCAGGGTGCTGCTCCTTGAATGTGAAGCATGCGGAGCAAAGAGGCCTGTACATGTGAAAAAGTCGGTTAAGCCTGAAGAAGACAACAGGCTCCGGGAAGGTTCAGTTCTGGAAGTTACGATCGAGGACGTCGGGTCAAGAGGCGATGGTGTCGCCAGAATAGACCGCTACATAATCTATGTTCCTGGCGCACAGAAAGGATCGACTGTGAAGATAAGAATAGGGAAAATGAGCGGCACCATTGCGTTTGCGAACATAGTCCCCTAAGGTGAACGATTTGACGTCGGAGATTGAGAGGACAACACGCTTTTCTTTCTATCTTCCGGCGGCTGTTACGGCTGTTCTTTTCATAGGCGTCCAGATACTCGCACTTCTGATAGTGCCTCAGTACCGTTCATTCGGATACCAGGCATTTGGACCCCAGGGTCAGACCAACCCCTTTATTCCACTGATTTACGTTGCGGTACTCATCATCTTCACAGCCATCATGATATATATACTGAAGAAAAACAAGGGTAATTTGCTCAGGGCATTTTTCATATTTGTCATCTCACTTTCTGCAATCTATGTTCTTTTCCCTCTCTTCATTCTCGCTCTGCCCTCGCTCCCGAACACGGCATTTCTGCTGTCAGTCGCAGTGATGATAGCCATAGGGGCCGCTCTCTGGAGATATCCGGAGTGGTATGTCGTGGATACATGGGGTTTCATAATGGCGAGCGGTATAACTGCAATCTTCGGCATCTCTCTCGGAATACTGCCGGCCTTTGTGCTGCTTGCGGCAATGGCCGCATATGATTTCATTGCAGTCTACAGGACAAAGCATATGCTCGACGTTGCTGAGGGAGCCCTTGACTTGAACCTGCCGATAATGCTGATGGTCCCAAGAAGAAGCGGTTTCAGCAATTTCAACAGGTATGATGCAAAAACAATCAGGTCCGATGAACCTGTCCAGAGGGACGCTCTTTACATCGGGCTCGGCGACATGATAATCCCCGGTGTCCTCACAATCAGCGCATTTTCCAACCTTCCGCAGAACGTGATAGCAGCGGGCTTTACAGGCAATCTTCTCGTCGCTGCGGGATGCATAGTGGGCGCCCTTTCGGGTTTTCTGATACTTATGATGCAGACTTCAAAGGGAAGGGCGCAGGCCGGACTTCCGTTTCTCAACACAGGCACCATCCTTGGCTTCCTGATATCGTATATGCTTGTATTCCACAACTTCGGCTTCGGTTTCGTTTTCAATCTCTGACAGTGGCTTTTGCGCCGGTTGCGCCGGGAATCAGTCGATGTAAACGTGGATCCCGTCAGGATCGGTTATTCTTAATTCTCTGCCTTCGAATATCCCTCCAGAAGCGATCGCTTTGTTCACCACTGCATCGCGCTGCGCCCCTTCCGGCACCCTGACAGAGAAGCCTATCAGGCCGGAATCAGTGTCAGTTCTGGCTGCTCCGTTCCTGCTTTGCCAAGTATTGAGGCCGATGTGATGATGGTATCTGCCGGCAGCGAGGAATGCCGCGCCGAGGTAAGTCATATCGTTCCTGACACTGAAGCCAAGTACATACCTGTAAAACTCAATGGATCGCGTTAAATCTGTAACCTTCAGGTGAACATGGCCCACTGAAACACCTCCTGGGAACGGGCCAGTAACAGCATTCGATCTGTGGGAGAGGAGTGCTTCCAGATCCAGAGGGAGCGTTCCCATCTGGACCATCCCGTCTCTGTCCTCCCTCCAATCGGTCTCAGGCATATCACAGTACACCTCGTAACCATTCCCCTCCGGGTCATATAGATAGGCAGACCTGCTCACTATATGATCCGCAAAACCATCCAATCCATATCCTGAACGATGGATGGAAATTATGGTGTCCGCAAGTTCCCTCTCGCTCGCTACCCTGAGTGCAATGTGATAGAGGCCTGCCGTGCTCGGTGAGGGAGGACGTGCAGACTCATCCACAACAAGTTCCAGCAACGGTTCTCCATCACTCCTGGCCGTTGCAGCATTTCTCTCCCGGACCTCATAAGTTCCCGCATTTGCTTCCGAAATATCCAGGCCCAAAATGCCGTCGTAGAAACGCATAATCTCCTTTGCGCCACGTACTCTCAGGCGCGGTGTTTCAATACGCGTGCCTTCAGGAAGCTTTCCTTCATCATTTGATACCATCCTTTCTTCCGGACATGTCATAAGTTGCATCTGATTCGATACTTTCGATATTAATATTGGCCATCATTCCGCGCCTGTACGAACAGGCACATTTTATAACGCTCTATAACCATTCCACCACAATGAGTCTCGCAAAGTTTTTATACGGTCATAGCTAAGCGGGTGTGCATATGGCAATCTGGAACGGAAGATCAAGGAGGAAATCCACCGGCGGAAGGTACATACAGGCCAGGAAGAAACGCAGATATGAGGTGGGAAGGGAGAGACAGTTCACATTCCTCGGAGAGCACAGCATAAAGCTGTACAGAACGAAGGGTGCCAATTCAAAGTCGCGTGTGCTCTCAGAGAATTTTGCAAATGTCACTGACAGGAAGACCGGTGTCACAAAAAAGGTGAAGATTGTCACCGTGAAACAGAATCCGGCAAATCCCAACTATATACAGAGAAACATAATGAACAAAGGGGCTGTGATTCAGACCGAGATCGGTCTTGCACTCATCACTTCCCGCCCCGGACAGCACGGAATGATCAATGCCATCCTGCTCCCGCCTGAGGATAAGTAACTCAGCTATCAGAAGAACGGGTGATATTGAGTTTTCTGACCGTGACGTACGGCACAGTGCAAGGTGTCTGTGATTCCCCCCACCAGTTCAGATGCTCCCTTTCCAGGGAGATGTCGACAATCCTTTTGAAAAGCGATATCAGGTTCTCGGAAATCCTGATGTCACGCCATCCACCGGTAATTTCGCCTCTCTTTATCCTGTATATGGCATCGCGCGGTATCGTGGAGAAATTCCCCTCAGCGTAGTTGCTGTATCTCGTATACCACGTGTTGTTTATGTACAGCCCATCCCTTAATTCCGATATCATCTCTTTCCTGCTGCTCCTGCCCGCCCCCATCGAAAGCATGAAAGGCTCGGGAGATATCAGGCCTGCATTGCCGGTCGTCCTTGTTCTGAACTTTTTGGCAGTGGATGTGTTGTGAAGATAGCTTTTCAATCTTCCATTTGCAACGATTCTTGTTTTCCTGGTTGCAACTCCCTCATCGTCGAATGCCCTGAATCCATACATTCTCCGGGTCGCATCGTCCTCGATGTTCACTGCGGGAGCTGCAACATACTTTCCAATCTTTCCGGCAAGACAGGAAAAACCGGACATAACCGAGTAGGCGGATGCCATGCTCCCTACCTGGGAAACAAGTGCGGCCACAACCATCGGGTCCAGGACAGTATCGAACCTGCCTTCTTCGCCTGCGGTGGGTGCAGGCACGGCTGAAGCAAGTGTGGATGCCTTGACAGCCGCATCTTCAGGCCTGAAATCCGTTCGCTTCAGAGATGATGTCACGGCGTGACCGCTCCTGATGTCGTCTGCAAAGCATCTTATTGAGAAATAGTAGGTGGCTCCTGTTTCGTGATGCTTTATTCCTGCCGAGGTGACGACTGCCCTGCTGTAGAATGTATTGTAGAGGGAACCTGCACTTTTCTTTCCTCCGTTGGAAATGGCGGCATCTATCCCTTCGCGCACATAGCCAGACAGTATGCTGTCTGAAACCCGTCTTTCTCTCGTGGAATAATTCCTTGCCGAACTTTTACTTGCAATGCCGCTGTAGTCTTCGCTAGGCTCAGATCTGTCCGCTGTCTCTATGGCCCTCTTGATAGTATCTCTGTAGTCCTTCGTCCCCTTAATTGTTGTGGAAACAACCTTCCTCTGTTTTACCAGGAACAGCTGAAAGTATGTCTGTTCCCAGCTGTTGAATATGTCAATCTCATTTTCACTGAAACGCACCTGCCTGGTGATCGCACTCAGGCCGTTGACTGCCACATCGTCCGCCCCCGACCTCAGTGCCTCATCCACAATGCTTTCTGAAATACCAGAAATCTGACTGGCCTCCATCAGCACACCTCATTTTATGACAATATTGCGAAGTCGGATCATTGGTCCCCCCATGTCTACCGCCATTCCCTGCATTGGATCCCCCTTACCGCACGACCCGCCGAAAAACCTGACATCCTTCCCGACAGCATCCACCGAGCTCCAGAAGCCCCGTGTCGTAATCTCGAGCGTCGGAGACCGCACCGGAACCGTCAGCTCACCATTCTCTATGAGATATGCCTCTCTTCCCACATACTTCTGGTTGAAGCGCCTGTCGTCTATATTCCATTCAGTGAAACCGTTGATCAGTATGCCCTTCCTGACATCTCCAATAATTTCACTGTCATCGAACTCGCCGGGAAGAAGGAAAGTATTAGCCATCCTGACAAGCGGTTCCATGTCGTAGGATGCCGCCCTCCCGGCACCATTGCTTCCAAAACCGCTCTTTGAGCCACTTTCCCTGTTCTGAAGAAATTCATTGATCTGTCCGTTCCGGTATAGGACTCTTCTCCTGGCACGTATGCCCTCGTCATCATATTGATAATAGCCGTAGCTTCCCGGTATCGTCGGGTCGTCAACAATTGTTACCATCTCGGAGCCTATTCTTTCCCCAATGGATTTAATATCAACGAATGACTTGCCGGCTTGGGAAGCCTCCCTTCCCATTATTCTGTCCGCCTCCATGGGATGCCCGCAGCTCTCATGGCAGGCAATTCCTGTGACCTCGCTGCCGCAAACAACGTCTAACCTTTCCCTCTTTGCTGTCCTGCCATTTTCAAGCATTTTCTTCAACGCCCTTGTATCATCGACTGCCTGTTTCTCCACCTGCAACTTTTCAAAAGCCTCATAACCGCCGCTGAAGCCCATTGTTCTGTGAACCTGTTCCGAATCCGCACCCTTTACTGCCCGGATGAAGTAATGTATGACAAGTTTGGGATCATATGCTATAATTCTCGTGCCCTCGCTGTCTGTGTAATATTTCGTATCCAGTCTCTCAGTGAGGAATATCTGTCTGAAAGTACGAAGATCAGTGGCTGATGCAACTGCTCTGTCTATGGTGGAAACCATGTCAATCTTCTGCCTCTCATCAAGGCTGTTCAGCGGGATCTTCTCTTCAGTTCTCCACTCATCCTTCTCTGCCTTTCCAGATAAGGGGCTCGGAACAGCTGTGCTGCATGATCTTGCCATGGATATCGCTCTTGATACTGCCCGCCTGACGCCGGCGGTATTCAGCGTGTTGGTCGATGAGAATCCCTTGCCGGAACCTGTGACAACAGTCACCGCTACACCATAATCAAGATCAGGCGATATTACGGAGAGAGAGCCATTCCTGAATATCATCTGCAGCGTTCTGCTGCTTCTGTAGGTGGCGCTTGCGTATACCACCTTCCCGTGCGATGACATCTTCAGCGCCTTTTCAGCAAGATCAAAACCCTCCTGATCCGTCTGACTCACTTCCTTGCATGTGCGAAGCATGCAGAAGAGACATATATACTGTTCAATCGTTTACTCTCAATCATACGGCGGCAGTTTGTTTGCCTTCTGTCTGTGATCGGCTGCCGCTTTCACCGCCTTCTCAACGGCTTCAACTGCTGATTCCGCCTTTACAAAATCGCCTTCTCCGTCCTTCTCCTTTCTCAATTCAGTGCTGTCAATTGACACCACTGTCTTTCCTTCAGCAATTGCAAACGACGCCTCCGATATTGTACCATTGGAGCCGTCAATGGCTACCAGGGCATCTGACGCTCTTACGATTAGGAAATTCCGGGCATAACCGATACCTGTCGGTATTCTGACACTGAGAAATTCATTGCCTTCACCAGCACTCAACCCAGGCAAAATTCCAACGGTGATGCCGCCTGCCTCGTACGCTCCCTTTGCGGCGCTCGCCATTATGCCCGAGAGCCCGCCGCAGATCAAAACAGCTCCTTTCAGTGCAAGCAGTTTACCAACATCATATGCGATTTCGGCATATTTCAGTTCAGGTTGGCTTCCTCCTATGACACCTATGTTAAGATATGTGCCAATCCGCTGCGGTCTCTTTGACATGGTGGATTGCTATCGTCATTTAAGATAAATAGTGTTCTGAATGAAGAGAGATGCAGATACGATTGAAGATGGGCAGTTCTGCGGGCCAAGCGTAACCCGGGCTCAGTCTATGATTCGCCGGACGGCCTCGCTTGAGGATGCCGAAGGCAGGGGAATTCAGCAGCAAATCATTGCTCCGGCAAAAGTTAATTATCTGAGTCGAATACTTCAGCTTGAATGAAGAAGAACAATCGATGGGTTCTCTGGCCTTCGTATTTCGACGTGCGTCTGAAGAGAAGGGAGGGAAGAAGAGTGCCGAAGAAAATGGCAGTTGAATCCCCATCACTTGAGATGATCGGGGAGGCGCTAAAATCTCTTGGAATTGATTTCGAGGTCGATGAGAATGCAGCTTTCCCCTCTCAGTGGTACAGGAGAGAGGGGAGAATCTTCGTGAGCAATAATATCAAGAAGAACGACATCATAAAGGCTGTAAGCAGAAAAATGAACGGGAAGTGAGTCAGGTGTGCTGCGTCGGTGCTGGTATCCGGAATGATGGAATTCTATGAATTCAGGATAATAGACAGGAATTCAGAGGCCGCAGGCGTTCCTGTTTCCCGGCTCATGGACAATGCAGGCAGTGTAATAGCCAGAAGTATTGAGACGTATTTTCCTGAAAGAACGTCAGTTGTGTTCATATGCGGACCGGGAAACAACGGTGGCGATGGAATGACTGCAGCATTGAAGGTATCCGCCTTCAGGGAAACCGTTGTTGTACCAGCTTCACCGGATATGGTGCCAAAATCTGAAATGCTCAGACAGAGATACGCTGCAGTTTCGAAGCTCTCTTCAAGTCTGGATGTTCTTGACCGTATTCCCCCTGAGCGCCTGCTGATCGTGGACTGTCTTCTTGGATACGGAGTAGACAGGCCCCCCGAAGGAAGGTTCCTGGAACTTATCGAAATGATGAATTCTTTGAGAAAGAAAGGTGCGGCTGTGCTGGCCATCGATGTTCCCTCGGGTTTTCCGTACCCCCGCCATGTTCTTCCTGACATGACAATCACATTTGTGGATATGAAGAAGGGAATGGATGAGGAAAGCTGCGGAAAGGTTGTTGTCGGAGATATCGGAATCCCGGAAACGGCGTTGAATTACACCGGTCCGGGCGACATGCTTCTGTATCCAGTTCCTTCCGCCGAATCTCACAAGGGCAATAACGGCATTGTCACTGTAATAGGCGGTTCCATCTTTCCAGGCGCCCCGGTATTTTCTAGCCTCGCTGCCTACAGAACCGGTGCCGATCTTGTCTATACTGTTGTACCCTCCCGGATGGCCGGTACGGTCAGCTCCTTTTCCCCGAATATAATGGCATTCGGTTTCAATGAGGGTGAACTCTCGGAGAAAACGCTGAACAGTATCATACACTGGATTGACAGAAGCAATGCTGTAGTGATCGGCCCGGGTACAACCTATGACTCATTCAATTCTGTCGCCGAGACACTGATAACGAGAACCGATAAGCCCATGGTTATCGATGCGTCTGCAATAGAAACAGTCGGCAGACGGAAGGATCTGCTCAGGGGAAAGAAGGCCGTCATAACCCCTCACGCCGTGGAGTTCCTCAAGCTCACAGGCGAAATGCCTGGCAACAGCCTTGAGGAAAGGAAGGAAAAGGTGCAGAAATGGTCAGCGAAGATAGGCGCGACCATACTCCTCAAAGGCAGAATAGATATAGTGAGCGACGGCACCAGAATCAAACTCAATTCTACAGGAAATCCGGGAATGACAGTCGGAGGGACGGGTGACGTTCTTACAGGTGTTGTCGCAGCACTCATGTCGAAGGGACTGGATCCATTCAATTCTGCAAGGCTGGGGGCATATATCAACGGATCGGCTGGAGATATATGCTTCAGAGAAAAGTCATACGGCCTTCTCTCCACAGACCTTATAGAGGCAATACCTGAAGTGATTAGGAATTCACTGAGCTGATTTACATGCGCAGAACAGCAATCATTTCTGACATACATTCCAATTTCCCTGCACTTACCGCTGTATTCGCTGTCATAGACAATGAGGGAGCGGACAGAATACTCTGCGCCGGCGATCTGGTTGGCTACAATTCTATGCCCAACGAGGTTATTGAACTGCTCAGAAAGCGCGGAGTGATTTCGATTGCAGGAAACCATGACATCGGTGCTGTCACGCGGGATTACTCGCGCATGAACGCACTTGCTTCAAAGGCATTGCAGCTGAACCTTTCTATGATCACTGAGAGCAACCTTTCCTATCTCAGATCACTCAAACGGTCGGAATTTCTCGACGACATCGCAATTTATCACGGATCTCCCTCTGACACCGATGAATACATATTCGAGGATATGGTTGATGAGCGCCTGGCTTCGCAGTCAGGGAAGCACATAACGGTACTTGGTCATACGCATATCCCTTACATCCGAAGTGTGGGCAGCTATGTTGTGGTGAATCCAGGATCTGTCGGACAGCCCAGGGATGGCGACGCAAGAGCATCCTTCCTTTTACTTTCGGGGGACCGTGCTGATATCAGGAGAGTGCCATACGATATCGAGGAGATAGCAGAAAGGAATAGCGCAGCAGGTATCCCTCTTCCTCTGTCAGAAAGGCTGAGGTGGGGTGTCTGAGGAATCCAGACTTTGAAATTGAGCCTATCGCAAACCATCCCGCCCTCAGGGTGGGATCTGACGACACGTTGATTGTCATAGCGGATCTGCACTTAGGTCTGAGTGACGAATTTGAAAGCAGGGGAGTATATGTTGGCGGGCAGGCCGAGTCAATGCTTTCGGAGATCAAGGAACTAGCATCCGTTTCACAGCATCTGGTCATACTTGGCGATCTGAGACACGAATTTTCGGCGTTTCACAGCGCATCAGTCATACCCTCTTTCATGTCGGAGCTGCTGGATCATTACAGCACGATAGATCTCGTGCCTGGCAATCATGATGGCCTCATCATAAGGCAGTTGCCCCAAAGAGTGAGGGTGCATCCTAGCAGCGGCTTCAATGCAGGATGCGTATCCTTCTCCCATGGCCACACCTGGCCGACAGATGCGATGATGAAGGGAAGGTACCTGCTTATGGGGCATATCCATCCTGCAGTTGAATTTGTTGACTCCCGCGGCAGGAGCTACGTTGAAAAGTGCTGGTTCCGTGTTCCTTTCAGAAGGAGAGACCCAACCGGGAGATACGGCACACTTCCGCAGGAGGCAGTAGTAATTCCCGCTTTCAATCCTCTTCTCAACGGAACACCACTAAACAGGCACGGCGACCGTGGACTGGGTCCTGTTTTCAGAAACCGTCTTGTGTTTCCTGAGAGAGGAAGATTGTATCTGCTGGATGGCACCTATCTTGGCCCTTTGAAATCAAATATGCCAGTGGCAAAAAGCAATAAAGGAGTGGGGTCCGGCTGATTTCAACATTGAGGTAAAGTTTGTATCGTTGCAAAACCATTTACGACCGGTGAAGTGTTGAAGGAGAGGGATTACCTGCCCGCGGATGTGCACACAATCAGCGCTGCGGCACTGGAAAGGGGCGGCAGATGGCTTGGCCCGCTCACCGTCACGGAGGACGCGAAGTACAGGAGAACGACGGCGGCATTTGCGGCTGGGGATAAGTGGGTAGGTTCCACTGAAAGGTGATATGGGGTGTCATTAGATATCTTTGAGTCCGGGTATCTCAGTGGAAAGCGCACCATTATTCGCATCTTTAATGACCTCTTTCTCGTCCTCAGCGGACGGAAGACAAGGATAGTATCTGAAAGAAGCCATGACTGTCTTGTCTGTCTCTCTGAAGCCGAAGCTGAGTCATCTTACAGCTGCGAATGCGGTGCTGTCTATCATACGGCCTGTATTGCACTGCTTGGAAGCTGCTGCAGATGCAGGAAGGAGTTTGATTGCAGTGCATCCGCCCCAATCAACAGGATATGGCTTCCCAAATATGCTGTGTTTCCGGATTCAGGACAGGACAGATCATTCTCGTCGCTTCATTGCATGAACTGTTCCGCTGAGGTTGATCCCTCAGACAGCTTCTGTCTGAAATGCGGCTATCATCTGTCGACGGTTGAAGGTTTCCTCTGCCCTGTCTGCGACTGTGAGATAGAACCTGATGAAATGTTCTGCAGCTGCTGTGGTGCAGATTACGGAAAGGGGTCGGATGTTCTGATCCAGTGCCCCTTCTGCAACCGTCTCTCGAAGGCAGGCACGCTGACGTGCAGCTGCGGAATGGAAATACCGCCAACATGCAGCGATTGTGGCCTGAAACTTGACGGCAACCTCTTCTGCAAAATGTGCAATAACCAATTTGTCCTGCCCCCTTACGTATAGTAGAAGCCTGCACGATCTTCTGACAGAATTCATAGGATATTAATCGAGATTCGTATGACGAATGTCAGACAAAATGTGATGTTTTAAATATGGTATGTGCAATATCTCTGAATCACCTTTCTCGGTATGGGATCAAAATGGAATCGATTGTAGAGGATGCACTCAGGCAGGACCACGGTGGAGCAGAAGGAACGTTTTCGGACGCCACAGACGAAGAACTGATGCGCTTAGTAGATTCGCTCAAGGTGAGAATAAGCATAATCGGCTGCGGCGGTGGCGGATCAAACACAATAAGAAGACTGCATCAGGCAGGTGTATTTGGCGCATCTCTTGTCGCTGCCAACACGGATGCAAGGCATCTGCTCCTTCTTAACGCACCGCACAAGGTGCTCCTCGGACGGAGACTGACACGCGGTCTGGGGGCTGGAGCCCTGCCCGAAATAGGTAATCAGGCTGCAGAGGAAGCACGCGAGGATATCCGGAAGTATGTTGAGCACGACGATATTGTATTTGTGACAGCCGGAATGGGAGGAGGGACAGGGACCGGTTCCATTCCAGTCGTGGCACAGATAGCAAAGGAAAACAGATCATTGGTCATGGCAGTGGTGACACTTCCATTCAAGGCGGAAGGAACAGTGCGTATGCAGAACGCCCTTCGCGGGCTGGAGCGCCTCAGGAATTTCGCCGATACAACAGTTGTAATCCCAAACGACAAGCTTCTTGAAATTGTTCCAAGACTTCCTCTGGATGCTGCATTCAGAGTTGCGGACGAAGTCCTTGCACAGTGCATAAAGGGCATAACGGAGATAGTCACCAAGCCCGGACTTGTCAACATCGATTTTGCGGATATAAAGACAATAATGGGCTCCGGAGGCGTCGCTCTTATAGGTATAGGTGAATCTGCTGGTGCCAAGGATGAAAGGGTCGAGGACGCACTCAGGCAGGCGCTGACCTCTCCTCTCCTCGGGGACGTGGACATAAAGGAGGCCAAGGGCGCACTAATTCGCGTCGTGGGTGGAAGTGACATGACACTCAAGGAGGCGCAGAGGGTTGCGGAGGCAGCATCCGCTGCAATGGGGCCAAGGGCAAGGATAATATGGGGATGCAGCGTGGAACCTGAGTCGGAAGGCAAAATAAAAGTGCTTGTTGTCATAACCGGAGTCCGCTCGCCATTCATGCTTCCGCAGGACACGGTAAGTGACCGTGGAGTAGACTTTATTAAGTAGTCGCAATGACACATACTTTCGGTGACAGTTAAGGATAAGGTTGGGCGAAGGCGGTACGTCGCAATAGAGATTCAGCCCTCGCCGCAGGGTTCAGAGGATGCCGTCCGTCTTCTCGGCGTGATCCTGGGCGGCCAGCTGTTCAGGGAGTCAAGAATGAAGCTCATTTCTGCGGAGGGAAGCATCGCAATAGTCAGATGCTCCCATGTCTTGCTTCCCCGCGTGATATCTGAAGTGAACGCTTATGCTGGGCGTGTCAAGTGCAGAACCCTGCTGACCTCAGGAACATTGAGGTCACTCAGACAATCGCTTCATATGCTTGACGGCAAAGGCGGATGAAGTGACGAGTTTATTGGAATATGACCTTTCAGGAAAGAAGGGTTTTTATGTTTAAATAGAATAAACATTCTGGAACTTATGTCGTATTTGGAGTTGGTTAAATAATGCAACCAGGACAGATGGCCTACGATAGGGCAATTACAGTCTTTTCCCCGGATGGAAGGCTATTTCAGGTGGAATATGCGAGGGAAGCTGTCAGACGCGGAACGACCACTGTGGGAATCAAATTCAAGGATGGAGTGGCGCTCATTGTGGACAAACGTATCGCAAGCAGACTTATGGAACCTTCATCCATGGAGAAGATATATCTGATAGACGACCATATCGGATGCGCAACCTCCGGGCTGGTGGCGGACGCAAGGGTTCTCGTAGACAACGCCCGCGTCATGTCCCAGGTGAACAAGATCACATACGGAGACAGGATCAGTGTTGAGGCGCTCGTAAAGCGTATCTGTGATTACAAGCAGCAGTACACGCAATACGGCGGCGTGAGACCTTTCGGTACCTCACTTCTGGTCGCAGGAGTTGACGATACAGGCGCGCATCTTTTCGAAACTGATCCGAGCGGCGGTCTGGCGTCCTACAAGGCAAGTTCAATTGGCGCTGGCAGAAATGTGGTTATGGATTTCTTCGAGGAGAATTATAAGGAAGATCTGCCGCTTGAGGATGCAATCGTTCTTGCACTTAAGGGACTCAGGAAGGCCACGGAAGAAGAGCTGAATGCAAAGGCCATTGAGGTAGGAATGGTGCAGGCAGGGGAAAACTTCAGAAAACTTGAAGCTTCAGAAGTGGAAAAATTCGTGAAGGCTGTAGGTGCATCCTGATCTGCCTTCATACCGGTGCTCGGATATGGTAGACCTCGATGAGGCTATAATAGGACGGTACGAACTGAAGGGAGAGAGCTTCGAGATACTCATAGACCCCAAGATCGTCAAGTATCTCAAAGAGGGCAAAGAGGTGGACATAGCCAATCATATGGCTGTGGAAGAGATATTCAAGGATGCGAGAAAGGGCTCCAAGCAGTCACCCGAGAAGCTTCAGGAATTTTTCGGTACAAGCGACATAGGAAAGGTCGCTAGGATCATCCTGCAGAAAGGGCAGGTCCAGCTAACCACTGAGCAGCGTCATGTGATGGCTGAAACCAAGAGGAAACAGGTGGCCGCCATAATTGCGAGAAACGCTATAAATCCGCAGACAAGAACCCCCCACCCGCTTGCCAGGATCGAGGCTGCAATGGAAGAGGCACGGGTGAGGATCGACCCATTCAGACCTGCAGAATCGCAGGTGCAGGATGTCCTTGACGCGCTTAGACCAATACTCCCGATACGGTTTGAAAACGTCCGGATCGCAGTGAAATTAAGTGGCGAGGATTACGGTAAATGTTATGAGGATCTGATATCATTCGGCAAGATAACGAAGGAGGAATGGCTGAGCAACGGGAGCTGGGTAGGCGTGGTAGAGATACCGGCGGGTCTTCAGACGGATATGTTCGAAAGAATCGGGCACAGAACGAAAGGCAAGGCAGAGACCAAAATATTAAAATAGAGTGTCGGTTTAGAATTCACGTTCATATTGATACTGGAAAGTGAAGTGTAATGGCCGAATCAGGTTCCGCAGTGAGAGAAATTGTTGTACCCGGGGAACCTGTAAGCTGTGATGGTCGCAAGGCAGGCTTCGGAATGTACAGGAGACAAAGCGGCTTCTTCTCTTCCACCCTGGGCATAAGAACGACAAGGGGAGGTTTCGTGGATATTCTTCCCCTCGGCGGCAAATACATACCGTTCAGGGGAGATGAAGTAATAGGCACAGTCTCCGAGATAAACGCCTCAAGCTGGCTTCTCGACATAAATTCGCCATATCCCGCGCTTTTGCATGCATCGGAATCCCCCTGGAAAGTGGATTTCAATGCTACTGGCAGATATCTGACAATCGGAGACAATGTGATAGCCGAGATCTTGTCCGTGGATGACAGCAAGCATGTTCAGGTAACCATGCGCAACCAGCGGCTCAGAAAACTCAATGGAGGACATGTTGTTGACATACCGTTCGGCAAGGTTGCAAGGGTGATAGGAAAGAACAATTCCATGATTGACATGCTACGATCGGTTTCAGGATGCAGGATCATAGTCGGAAAGAACGGCAGAATATGGATCGACGGCGAGATTGAGAGAGTTCTCACAGTCGCCAAAGCTATAAGGATGATAGACAGGGAGTCACAGACATTCGGACTCACCAACAGGGTCAGGGAGTTTCTTGAAAGGAATCTGGATGGAAGATGAGTGAAGTTTACGTGGTGTTTTGATGAGTATGGATCTGCCCGAAGGGCTAAAATTAATAGATGAGAACGGAAAAAGGCTGGATGGAAGACGGCCGGATGAACTGAGGCCAATTAAGATAGAGGCGGGGGTCCTGAAGAGGGCTGACGGTTCCGCGTATGTCGAGATGGGAAAGAACAAGATACTTGCCGCCGTGTACGGCCCACGGGAATGTCATCCAAGGCATCTGCAGGATCCTTCAAAGGCTATTGTCCAGTGTGCGTACAACATGCTCTCGTTTTCCGTGGACGACAGAAAGAGACCGGGGCCTGACAGGAGATCGATAGAGATATCAAAGATACTTTCTGAGGCGCTTGAGCGTGTGGTCTTTCTGGAACAGTTTCCGAGAACTTCCATAGATGTCTACATAGCGGTGCTGCAGGCGAATGCCGGTACCAGATGTGCAGGTCTTACTGCCGCTTCAGTTGCACTTGCCGATGCAGGGATACCAATGAGGGATCTTGTTCCTGCCTGCGCTGCTGGAAAGGTTGCAGACACCATAGTGCTTGATCTGAACAAGGAGGAGGATAACTTCGGTCAGGCCGATCTTCCTCTTGCATACCTTCCGAGAACTGGCGAGATACTTCTACTACAGATGGACGGCCACATGACACAGGACGAATTCGAAAGGGCAGTGGAACTTGCAAAAGGCGGCTGTTCCAGGATATATGCACTCCAGCAGGAGGCACTGAAACGAAAGTATTCTGTCATTGTTTCGGAGGAAGAATCAAAAGCCGGGGAAGTGAGCTGATTTGCTGTCAAGGAATCCGATGTCGGATGTAAAGAGGGGTCATATACTGAACGTCCTGTCGCGGGGAGTAAGGACTGACGGCAGGAAATTTGATGAATTCAGGGAAATAACGGTTGAAACCGGGATTGTCGAAAGTGCTGAAGGGTCTGCAAGACTCAGGCTGGGAAACACTGAAGTGATTGTCGGCATAAAGATGGAGGTGGGCGAACCTTTCGCCGATTCACCGGATAAGGGCGTCCTTACCACCAACGTCGAACTCATACCGATGGCCTCTGACGATTTTGAAAGCGGTCCGCCTTCTCCGAGTGCCATTGAACTTTCAAGAGTGGTGGACAGGGGAATCAGGGAAAGCCAGCTTATTGATATGTCCGCGCTTTGCATAACCCCCAAGGAAGAGGTCTGGGTACTCTACATCGATGTATATCCGCTGGATTATGACGGCAATCTGTTTGATGCCGCATCGCTTGCAGCTATTTCGGCTCTGAAGCACACAGTGGTGCCAGCCAAGAGATACGGAAAGGGGGAGAACTACCAGCTCCCGCTCAGATCGGTGCCAGTTTCATGTACAACAGTCAAGATCGGAGATAGGCTCATAGTTGATCCGACGCTGGAAGAGGAGGACGTATCCTCCGCAAGACTCACTGTCGCAACGGACGAAAACGGCGACATACGGGCAATGCAGAAGGGAGGCACAGGGTATTTCACGCTTGACGAAGTCAGGACTGCCATAAAGATGTCTGTTGCCGCCGGCAGCACAATAAGGAATAAACTGTGAGGTGAATGGATGTCAAGTTCAGCCAAGAAGGTGGGTTCCGTTGCAAGATACGGTCCGCGTTACGGAGTGAGGATTCGATCAAGGATTCTGGAAATTGAGAGGGAGGCAGCGAAAGGTGTCCCCTGTCCGAGGTGCGGTATTGTTGCCGTGAAAAGGGTTTCTACATCCATTTACAGCTGTTCCCACTGCGGATACAAGTACGCAGGTCGTGCATACGTTGGCCAGTTCAGGAAGACCGTGGTATCAAAGGAAATGACAGAAGAGGAAAGCGAAGAAAAGGAGGATAAGTGATGTACAAGTGCATAAGGTGTGGCGAACCGATAAGGTCCGGTGTCAACACATTCGGGTTGCAGTGCGACAAGTGCGGTTCCAAGATATTTGTCAAGGACAGACCGAGTGTGAAAAAGCAGCTGATCTCACGATGATGGCAAAGTACCGGCATATCGGACGTGTTTATTTTCCCAAGGATGAGTTCGACTATCTACTGGACGCCCTTATGCCTGAAACGGGCGAGATAAGGCGATGCAGCGTCCACTGGGAAGCCAGCCCGCCTGGCGGCGCACTTGTAATCAGAGCCGAGGACATTCATTCGCTCAGGGCGGCGCTCAATTCTTATATGAGATGGGCGAATGTGGCACTCGGAGTGTTCCACAGATACCGGAGATCCTGATAACAAGGTGATTCAATTGAACGATATAAGTCCAAAACTTCAGAATCAGATAAACCAGTACCAGCAGCTTCAGCAGCAGATACAGGTGATAGCGAGCCAGCGCTACCAGCTGGAAGCCCAGCTGAAGGAACTGACAAGAGCAATCGAAGAGCTTAACAGGCTGGAGCCTGACGCCCCAATTTACAAGAACGTTGGATCTCTAATGCTGCGGGTCAAGGACAGGGAGAGCGTGGTCAAGGAACTCACCGAACAGAAAGAAACGCTTGATATAAGGGTTAAGACTGTCGAAAGGCAGGAAAAACATCTGCGGGAAAGGTACCAGTCCATCCAGGACGAGCTCAGCCGGGAGCTGGGACAGAAGAAGGATGAAGCCAACTGATGATGCATCGGTGTTCGACGGTGCTATTCGTTTACTCGAATCAAAGGTGCATCCTGTATACGTTCTTCATCCGCATCCGGATGCGGATTGCGTGGCGTCCGCCTACGCGCTGTACAGTGCGTTTCCCGGCGCTGCAATCTGGTCTCCATCGAAACCAGATCGCTTTGCACAGCTGATGATTGAACGCCACTCCATACCGGTAGCTGAAGAATTCCCAGATCAGGCAGATCTGGCCGTTATCCTTGATACGCCACATACAGCCTTCGTTCGCGATCATCTGAAGCGGGGCACTTCAATTATGGTCATAGACCATCATGAGCAGGGACAGACGGAGGAGAACGGTGTCACACTCTCCCTTACTGTGCCCCGCGCACCTTCCTGTTCAGAGATCGTTGCCGAACTCCTTTTACACGCGGGAAGACGGCCGGAACGGAATGCTGCAGAGGTACTCCTGATTGGCATCCTTTCCGATACTGGTGGTCTTAAAAGGGCAACAGCTTCCACCCTCAGGACATGTGCCAGTTTACTCGAACTCGCGGGACTTGAGATTCAATCTCCTACTCTTTCGAGATCGGTGCCAATGGAGGAAGGTGAGCAGGTGGCAGTGCTCAAGGGAATGCAGAGAATGGTATACAGACGCGTCGGTGGCTTCACCGTTTGCTGCACACATTCTTCGGCATTCGAAAGCACTGTTGCATCCGTTCTGCTTTCCGCGGGTGCAGATGCTGTATTCGTAGCGGCTGAGAGCGGAGGATTTGTGCGCGTAACAGGCAGGGCATCCGAGCGTGTCCTTGCCAGGGGGTTCAATCTTGTAACACTTTTTCGCAGCATCGCTGCCGGCTTTGGCGGCGAAACAGGCGGACATCCTGGGGCAGCTGTACTCAAGTCTGAGGCGGATATGGAGGCACTCCTTAACTCCTGCGCTGCCGAATTCATTGACTGGTGCAATGGAGTATGATTTTGGCAGCAGTCGTCCGCGAGCCGGCCGTCTCACAGTTTCTTTAAAGCCTGCACCAGCCTGGATACACTTTCCTGCGCATCTCCGTATAGAAGCTTGGTATTGTCCGCATAGAACAGTTCATTCTCAACACCTGAAAAGCCTCTCCCCTGTCCTCTCTTGAGCACTATGACGTTCTTTGCACGGTCCACATCCAGTATAGGCATGCCGTACAGCGGACTGCCCTTCCTGCGGGCTGCAGGATTGACAACATCATTCGCTCCTATCACAAGGACGACGTCCGTATTTTCGAATTCCTGATTTATCTCATCCCTGTCAAAGAGGTGATCATAGGGCACACCCGCTTCGGCAAGGAGGACGTTCATGTGACCGGGCATCCTGCCAGCGACTGGATGTATTGCAAATTTAACCGAAACACCTCTTGCCTCCAGAAGGTCCATGAGCTCCTTCACCTTCTGCTGTGCCTGGGCCACAGCCATACCGTATCCGGGTGCAATTATCACAGTGTTTGCGTATGCCAGCATGACGGCAACGTCGTCCGCGTCGATAGGCTTCATTGAGCCCTTTATCTCACCGGCAGCCTCTTCCTTTGCACCGAATGCACCGAACAGTATGTTGGGTATAGATCTGTTCATTGCCTTGGCCATCAGCAGCGTGAGCATTGAGCCGGCCGCGCCGACAAGTGTTCCGGCCACAACCATTGCAAAGTTAGTCAGCGCAAAGCCGTCAAGTGCCACTGCAAGACCTGTCAGGGCGTTGAAGAGGGATATTATGACAGGCATGTCCGCCCCACCGATCGGCAGTGCCATCAGAAATCCAAAGGCTATCGAGAAAACAAAAAACGGGAAAAGCGGATTGAACGCATGCCCTATGATCGAAGGGTCAACAACGAAACCTCCCATAACAAGAGCAAGCAGAAGGACAGCTATGTTGGTAGGCTGCTGCAGCGGATAAGTTATCGCTTTCTGTCTCATCCATCCCTGGAGCTTGAGGAATGCAACAACGCTCCCCGCTATGGATATACCTCCTATGAGACCTCCTGCAACGGAAAGTGCTGAAAGCGAAGCAACAGAGGTGCTCCTCAACAGCTCAACAGCGGCAATTGCACCTGCCGCGCCTCCTCCCATACCGTTGTATATTGCAACCATCTGCGGCATGTCGGTCATTGCAACCCTTTCAGCAGCAATCCATCCAATCCCGCCTCCTATGAGAACCGCAATAACAATCAGTGGTATGTTCCTGAGTCCGGGCATCAGGAATGTCACGAGGATGGCAAGAAGCATGGCCCATCCTGCCCAAACTATGCCGCTCCTTGCTGTGAGCGGATGACTCATTCTGTGAAGTCCCACTATGAAGAAGAAAACGGCTATGATGTACACCGGATCGAAGACGTCGGGAAACACACTCAGGCCCCCTTGTTTCCCTTTGTCTTGTTTCTCTCAAACATCTGGAGTATCCTCACAGTGACTGCATAGCCTCCTGTCACGTTCAGTGAACCCATCAAGACGGCAACAAATCCAATTGCCTCTTCAAGCGGCGTTTGTGCGTAACCAAGTGCGATGATCGCTCCGGCAAGCACTATGCCGTGAATGAAGTTTGAACCGGACATCAGGGGGGTATGAAGTATGACCGGCACTCTGGAAATCACCTCGTATCCGGCAAGCGCTGACAGAACCACTATGTAGAGCGCAACGTAAACCTCGGAGATCATTTCTTTCCCTCCAGCAATTCCTTGACAGGTCCATACATTATTTCACCGTTCCTTACCAGCAGGCTTCCCGTGAGTATCTCATCCGAGAAATCACTTACAATATTCCCTTCCTTCGTGACAAGAAGCCCCAGAAACGCCTGCAGGTTCTTTGCATACATCTGGCTTGAATGAAAAGGCACTTGGCCTGGCAGATTTGAAGGGCCAAATATGCTGACACCGTTTTCCACAACAACCTCATCAACCTTTGTAAGTTCGCAGTTTCCGCCCGACTCTGCCGCCATGTCAACAATAACCGACCCTGGCTTCATGCTCATGACCATCTCCTTTGTAACGAGCCTGGGAGCCCTCTTTCCGGGTATATTTGCAGTGGTTATGATGGCGTCGGCCTGGGCCACAGCCTCCCTTACCATAGCTTCCTCCTGCCTCTTCTCCTCCGGAGTCAGTTCACGTGCGTACCCCCCACTGCCCTCTGCGTTGATCTGGAGTTCAAGAAACCTGGCACCGAGACTCCTGACCTGTTCACCCGCCGCACGTCTCACATCGTATGCTTCCACCATCGCACCGAGTCTCTTTGAGGTTGCAATCGCCATCAGGCCGGCGACTCCCGCGCCCAGCACAAGCACCTTTGCAGGTCTTATCGTACCAGCTGCTGTGGTGAGCATCGGAAGGAACCTGGGCGTGTTGTCTGCGGCTATCAGTGCCGCCTTGTATCCTCCGGCAGTCGCCTGTGATGAGAGCGCGTCCATTCCCTGCGCTCTCGTGATCCTTGGAACAAGTTCAAGGGCAAAGGCTGTGATCTTTGCACTTTTCATAGCTGCTATTCCCTCTTCGTTTCTGAAGGGATTCATGAAGCCGACAGCAATTGCTCCGGCCTTCATCTTTGTTATGTCCTCCGGCCGTAGAGGCTGAACCGAGAGTATTATGTCTGCAGAACCAATGAGTGAAGCCCTGTCCTTCACAATTTCCGCACCCGCCTTTTCATACTCCTGATCCTGATAGAAAGCCTGCGTTCCAGCACCTGCTTCGACCAGCACTCTCAGGTTTGATTTAGACAGTTTGGATACAACTTCCGGAACGAGAGCAACCCGCCTTTCACCACGGGCATTCTCCTTTGGGACAGCTACAGAGATCGCCATTTACATCTACCAGCAACCGTCACGAAAGTATCTTTCCATATATATCTTGTCAAAAAGTATTGATACAGTGCTTTTCCGTCTATGAGATCAGTCCTGTGATTTAACTACGGGCATTGCTGTTGGCCGTCCATATCCCTGTTTCGCCATTTTCATCTTGTTATGTCTGATGAGGAAAAGAGCCTAAGCATTTCGGGCTCCCTCTGATAATGTTCATAGTATGGTTTTGTAAGACTCCAAAGCCCTTCTGCAACAGCTCGCTTGAGATCCTTCGGATGCAGAGATCCTGAGAGATAGGCATTTCTGAGTTCTGCGTAATCATAGAATGCCGCGTCGCCTCCGTACTTTTGATCCCTGTGTATTTCCATTTTGCCGGCATACGGGAAGAGGATGTACTTCGATATGTCCAGTATCGGGTTGCCCTCTTCCTCTCTCGGGCAGAAAGCGGCGTCTATCTTGGACCTGATGTCAGTTTCACTGTCGTGCATGAATATTGCACCCGCCGGATCGCTCTTTGACATCTTCAATTTGGCCGGATCCATTCTTCCAGTTCCCCTGAGTCCCGAAAGTATAGGTGTGTGTACGGCTACAGGTTTTTTGAGCTTCCTTGCTTCTGCAACTTCGCGTGCCAGCATATGGGCCTTTCTCTGGTCCATACCAGCATATGCAACGTCAACCTGCAATCTGAAAATATCAGTCACCTGCATCAGCGGGTAGAGAAGTTTAGAAGCATCGAGCTCAGCCTCGTTCTCACTTCTTCCCATTATGGTCAGAGCCCTCTTCAATCTCGACAGAGAGACTGTTTTTGCATTCGCGATAAGTTCCGTCCAGTAATCAGGTTCAGCAATCATGTCAGCCGCATAGGTAAAGTCAAGGCCAGATCGTCCCTGTGCTCCAAACCTGAAAGCATCCTCCATGTACCTGCCGCACGCCCTGATGGCCTCAATATTTCCTCCCAGTTTGTCATTGATGTAGGCATGCCAGTCCGCCAGAAGGATACGGACATGAAAGCCGCTATCTAGAAGGCAGTTGATCATCTTTGAGGTAATCAGGAAACTGCCAACGTGGAGAAAGCCGGAAGGTTCGAACCCTATGTAAGCCTCCGGTCTCTGTTTGGTACTTAGCAGGTCAGATAATTCAGCCGGAGTTACAATCTCCTGAGCCAGTTTTGTTATCTGCTTTATTCCTTCCTCTGGATCCATCTGATGCTTGATTTTACAAGTGTGTAAATAACTTTCCCTGCCATTCAGTGATATTATCTTCATTCTGGACGTCTGAATCTGAATGCCAGGGGCTGCTGGCTCTGTAACATGCCTTCTTTGTTCATGACTTCCTCATAAACGCCATGCTATCCCGCTTTAACTACCCAAACCGCGGACAGTCACCCGGACCACACAAAAAGATGACAATCAGACGACAACCGTTCCCAAAGTACTTCGGAATTGATTGCGGAAGCCAAAATTTACCATTGAATGTCCGGAAAGTCCATGATTTCAATTGTGCAAGGAAACCACCGGGCATCATCTGTCCAACAAATTCAACTTGATGCGAATTTCACATTCCATTCCAGCAACCAAGTCTTCCAATTAGGATCAAATGCCAGGACTGTTGTTGCCCTAAAACTGCCCGATTCGGCAGCAACTCCAGCGGCCCCGCGTTCAATCTCTCCTCTTTCAGTCGTCCTGACCGCAGATTGACGGAGAACGGAGGTGGTCAGATGATGGACGGATATGCCATCGGTGTTCCCATTCCGTCTCAATTGAGTACTGAATAATTGCAAGAGCTGGGCAATTGGGGTGCTAATATTCTCAGCAGGCCGAATATCACTGGATTGATTGCGAATGTTTTTCTGTTGTAACGGTTGCTGTAAATTGCCGCGAGTCCTTCAGGCGCCAATGTTGTGGATGCGAATATAACATGGCGTACCTGTTGTTTTTGGCTGAAATCACGAAACTGGCAGGCCAAATGCACGTCAAGACAAGGGGCAGCCCGAAAAGGTCAAACGCAGTCCTGCCCTCAATGGAGGTGCTGAAACTACTATGAGGAAACACAGAATAATTGTTGGCTGTTGAAAGGAAGCGCACTGCTTCCAACAGCAGGATAGGTTAACGTATTGGCTGTAATGCTTCAGCTCGTCCCGGGCAACGAGCCGATAGT
The DNA here is from genome assembly GCA_019720975.1 of Candidatus Sysuiplasma superficiale. Classification (GTDB taxonomy): domain Archaea; phylum Thermoplasmatota; class Thermoplasmata; order Sysuiplasmatales; family Sysuiplasmataceae; genus Sysuiplasma; species Sysuiplasma superficiale. The sequence continues at coordinate 125,566 of JAGVSJ010000002.1, read as the reverse complement.
CATTGCTGTGATGAACTGAATGATATCAACGAATATGGGCAGGCCTGCGAGATACTGCCTGGTTTCGCTCTACAATATTCCTCGCCTCCGGTCTATGCGTGAGGCAACAGGATGAATGACATAATTCAATTTACACTTCCGGCTATGTGCCAATGTAATACGTTCAAAGGTATTCAGGTACATTCTGTTTGAATGTGATCAGCTATCCTTTGTGCTTTGAGAGCGAAAGCCTCAGTATGCCGCCTTTTTCCTTCACCTTGCTGTTGAGATCAGAAATACTTTCCGCACCTGTCAGTTCAATTGTTCTTTTTACCATGGCATTTCTGTACAGAAGCAGCAAGGCGTAAGCTGTAAAGAACATTATCAGGAACAGGATAAACAGTATTGAATCATAGTTGAATATCCTGTTAATGTAGGTGAAGTTGTTTGTCGTAAGACCGTCGTTTCCCAGCAGAGAAATTTCAGAAAAAACCGAAGTCGAAATCAGGAACTGTGTGATTATGCCGAAAAGTCCTGCTATTGCGCAGAGCATGCCCAGGATGCGGGAAATAAGAATTGCCCTCGCATATGCAACAAGCGGATTCTCTGTGCGTTCAGTCTGCATCGTTTATTCCAGCCCTGAAATCCATCGGCTATTGTTGTCTGGACTGCTGATTGGAGACAACATTGACTTCTAAGATTCATAGTTTCTCTATTCATTATAGTTTCTATTTCTGACACCCCGATCATGATGTTCTGTACCCTGTCACTCGGTGAACACGCTCGCTGTCGTAGAACTCCACAGGTCTGTTGATTGCACTTACGGCGAAGTCCTGTCAATTCTTAAGTATGCCAGCCTGCATCCAATCCCTATGCATCTTGTCTACTGCGGTTTGAGGGTGAGAGAGATAGAACGATCTGTCAGGTTCTACACAGAGGGACTTGGTCTCAGGGAAGTCCACAGAGGCCAAATGAATCATGGCGGCGTATTTATCGAACTGGAGGATCTGACTTCTCACCAGAGAATTGAGCTCAACTGGTATCCGTCAGATTCAAAGTTTAACGTCCCGTACAGGGAAGGGGAGGAACTGGATCATCTGGGTTTTGACGTGGATGATGTCCATGGCTGCATCAGGAAGCTCGTCGCGCTCGGAGGCAGCCTGGCAATAGAACCGTGGATTGAGAAAGGCACAAACTCTGACTATCTCATCGGTTATGTAAAGGATCCGGACGGCATCTGGATAGAGGTATTCTCAGAGATTGCATCTCCCCGTTCCTGAAGCGTACATTGCAACTTCATTCAACGAAGTCCACTCCTCTTTGCGAAACAGGTTTACCGCGCTTCCAGGAATGCACGATCAATTTAACTTATTGTCAGATCAGGCTGCGCGTATACCCTGCTTCAGTCTGATTATGAAGCAATCCGAATCTTTTACAACGAGGCCTGCTCGGCACAGTACATAAACTCTGCGATATGATATCCATGGGGGACGGACTTAACCTGAACACCATGATTTCAATCATTGGAGGATGTCGGCGGACACCTTTCACGAATGCCACTCAGAACTTCAAGGATATTTCATCCTGAAGGATCGACATCAATGGAGAAGATGACACAGCGCAGCACGGTTATTTGCAGGGACTTTCTCCAGTTAGGTTTATAATCGAAAGTGTGTTTGATGTTGACAGATGAGCTTTGGGGTTGAACGACAAGTGCAGTCTTTGCTTTCACAACCATTGATGAAGAGCATAAGGGAGGCAGGTGCACGGGAGAGGTCAAAGGCGAGGAGGGATCTCGATCCCTACAGTTATGTCTCATGCTGGACTGAAGATGAGGTGATGGACAATCAGGAATGCAAGGCTCTGGTCCTCATACTTGCAACAAAGGGATGTTCGTGGGCCCTCCGTTCGGGATGCAGCATGTGCGGTTATACAAACGAGTCCTCTTCCTCCGCGACGGATGAGAGCCTGTGGCAGCAGTACTTGAGTGGAATGAAGAATTTCGCAGCGCAGAGAGTACTGAAGATATACACCTCAGGAAGCTTTCTTGATACGTTTGAAATTTCACTGGATCTGAGAAAGAGGATACTCCAGGACGCCTTCGATAATTTTGATATGATCGTTGTTGAAACGAGGCACGAGTATATTAACAGGAAGAATCTCGAAGATATACTCCCCTACAGAGAAAAACTTGTTCTCGCTGTGGGTGTTGAAAGCTCAAACGATCTTGTTGTTCACTATTCTGTGAACAAGCCTTCGCTTTTCACGCATTTCATTTCGGCTTCATCGCTCGCTCATTCCATGGGATTCAGAGTGAAAAGTTACATGATGTTCAAGCCACCCTTCATGTCAGAGAGCGATGCTATCCGTGACGCTGTCAACACCATCAGGGATCTCAGTCAGTATTCGGATGTCATATCGATCAACCCAACCAATATACAGCGCGATACAGTTGTAGAACTCCTCTGGAAGTCAGGCGCTTTCAGACCTCCATGGCTTTGGAGTCTTGTGGAGGTGATACGATCGTCGAATATCAGCGGTCCCCGCCTTATGAGCAAACCTACTGGTGCAGGAACCGTCAGGGGTGCACATAACTGTGGAAGATGTGATGAGAGGGTTTTGAAGGCAATATCATCCTATTCCGTTCGCCAGTCTCTGGATGTTTTTGAAGACATCGATTGCAGCTGCAGGAAAACATGGGAAAGGGAGCTCATGATTTCAAGATTTGGCAACTACTTTACTGAGAGCAATTACAGGATTCGCGAGTGACCCCGGTGTTCTGTTATGCAGGAATATGATATAAAGAAGGCGCTGAGGGACGGGATTTCCCTCAAAAGTATAAAGGAGTCCATGCAGAAGGAATTCGGTGAAGTGACAGAGAAGGATGGCCATCTGCTATCAAGCTTTGGCGCGCTTTCCAGGATCGAATGCTGGCTCAGCCAGAAGAAGAAACTCTGTGTTGAGACAACAGGAAACAGGAATGCAAGTGACGCCGAGGCAGCGGAAACAGTATCCAGATACAACAGATTTTTGGAGGCTGTCACCGGATACACTTCGAAGGAAAGAAGGAAGAAGGCAATGAAGGTGAAATGATTGTGAACCGTATGCGTCCAGGCATCTTCTTCGTTAAACCTGCAGGACAGGGATATCAGTGAAACGTATAATATTTGAACAGGTGCGTGCGAGGCAGATATTTGATTCAAGGGGTAATCCCACCATCCAGGCTTATACGGGGGACGGGGAGATAACTACAACTGCTTCTGTTCCCTCAGGCGCGAGCACGGGCCGTCATGAGGCGCTTGAGCTCAGGGACGGTGGCATTGAATTCGGAGGCAAAGGGGTCAACAGGGCCATAGAAAACGTGGAGGGGCCTATCGCCTCTTCTCTCATCCACAGGAGCTTCGCTGATGTCAGGGAGGTGGATCTTACGATGATAAAACTTGACGGCACCCCAAACAAGTCAGCACTGGGCGCCAATGCGATACTGAGCGTTTCAATGGCGGCTGCCCGCCTCTTCTCGAGAAAGAACGGACTCGAACTTTTTGAATACATATCTTCCGTCTCAGGACGTCGTCCCTCCATTCCTGTTCCGATGCTGAATATAATCAACGGCGGCGTTCATGCCGGCGGAGAGCTTGCTGTCCAGGAGTTTCTGATAGTGCCTTCGGGCTTTAAGAATATATTTGACGCACTTCGCGCCTCGTCCGAAATATACCAGTCACTCAAGGCACATCTGAAGAGGAAGTATGGGCCATTTGCGTCGAACATAGGAGATGAGGGAGGGTTTGTCCCGCCGGTTAAGAAGACGGAGGATGCGCTTCAGTCAATTGTTGAATCCGTAACGGAGGCAGGCTATTCACCTGGCACCGACGTTTTCCTTGCTATTGACGCTGCTGCGTCTGAGTTCTACAGGGACGGAATTTACGTAATCGACGGAAAGGAAATGGAACCTGCCGAGCTTGGTGATTACTATATCTCCCTCGCATCAAAATTTCCAATTGTCTCGATAGAGGACCCGTATGATGAGGAGGCTTTCGAGGATTTCGCTATCCTGAACAAAAGGATCGGCTCAAAGGTCCAGCTGATTGGTGACGATATCTATGTGACAAATTCTGCCCGTATCAGACGGGGTATAGAAATGAAGTCAAGCAATGCTGTGCTCATAAAGCTCAATCAGATCGGAACTGTGAGTGAAACCGTGGATAGCTCTCTGCTGGCGGTAAATGCAGGTATGAATGCTGTGGTCAGTCACAGGTCTGGGGAGACCACCGATGATTTCATTGCAGATCTGGCCGTGGGCCTTGGCACAGGTCAGATCAAGACAGGAGCTCCTGCAAGAGGAGAAAGAGTGGCAAAGTATAACAGATTGATGGAGATTGCTAGCGGCCATCCTGATATACCGTTTTCCTCGGTCGTTTTTTTCGGCAGGAAATGAGCATGGTATAGGAAAGGCGCTGGCCTCCCCCTTCCGTTTACTTGTGATATCCTCGTTTGAGCAGCGATTTTTGTGTTAAAGGAGATGTTCAGTATACTGCAACTTCCTTTCGACGGAGGGGATCAGATATGCACTCATTGCTATCAATTTCAATAATTTCGCTGAATTATGTTTATATTGTGAGAGCATAAACAGGAATCGCACTCTGACTGCGACAAGGCGCCGAAGTGAGATGGGATGGATAGTGTATCATCGAACGACTGTTATGCGGAAGGCGAGCCTCAGCACTCGGGCGACATCTGCGTCATAAGGTCCGGAAACACAGAAGAAGCTTTCAACTACGTGAGATGTTCGATTCCGTCTGATGCAACCTTCGTCTCAATAAGTCGGATTTTTCCTGAAAGGATAATGGATATGCTTTCATTTCCTAATTCAAGATACTACTGGCTTACTAACATGGTGGGAGAATTCAGGATCGCACCTGCATCCCTCGGTAAGATTGTCTCCATGCTGCGTTTCCTTTCAGAAACAGAGAAGAGACTGGCCATTCTTCTTGATGGAGTCGAATATCTGATTGCTGAGAACGATTTCAACGCTGTTCACAGGTTTCTCAACCAGCTGAGCGATGTCGCAATCAGCAGCGGGTCTTCGCTCTTCATTATCGTCGATCCGGCGGCAATGAATGCGAGGGAACTGGCACTCATCGAAAGAACAACCTGTGCACGTTCTGTCTCCTTCCAGTCTGAAATATGATCGAGACATCATTTCTCAGATTGTGGTGCCGAAGGACGGTGATTGAAAAGACCGAGAGCGGCGCACATCAGCCTGAAATCCGATTTCCCTTCTTTCCCTTTGAAACCGGTGCCTTTCATCTCCTCCATCATGATGCGTGTTGCGCCCGAAGTATCAAGATTCCTGTTCAGCGCCGACTGGAATTCAGACCAGTACTCCCCGGACTGTTCCGCTTCAGAAATCCCAACCACTCTTTCATTCTTGAGCGCACCGCTATCTCTGGCAGTTTTGCGAAGCACTGAAATGCTTTCCTCGTATTCCCTGAGTTCAGTGATGCTGAACTCTATATTCTGACGGAAATTTACGGAAAGCAGGTAAAGACGTATTGATTCAGGGCTGAAATCATCAAGCAAACTGTGAACAGAGATGAAGTTGTTTGTGGACTTGGACATCTTATCCTTCTTGAGTGTCACGAATCCGTTGTGCACATAAAAGTCAGCGAATTCAACCCTGCAATATGCCTTAGACATTACGGAAGCGACCTCATGGTGAGGAAAGATCAGGTCCATCCCTCCGCCCTGTATGTCCAGTTCACACCCAAAGTACTTGTGGACCATCGAGAAGCACTCAAGATTCCAGGAGGGCCTGCCCGACATCATGTTGCTTCTGTCAAATTTGCCCAGCCATATCGTGAAGTCTTCCTTGTTTTCCTTGACAAATCTGAAATTGTCGGCTTCGTGGCCCGTTATAAGGTTGTCCAGCGTGTCATGGAGGAGACTTCCGTACCCTCCTCCGCTGGATGTCCTGAAATAAACATTGCCTCCGGCCTCGTAAGCCAGATCCTTGCGGATGAAACTCAAGGCTATGCGATGCATTACATCTCTCGACTCAGATGCCCTGACATACATGTCAGGCCTGATAACGCCGAGCATATCCATCTCAGCAATGAATTCTTCTGAATACCTGTCCGCGAGCCTGATCGGTTCCACGCCCTCCTCTTTTGCCCTGTTATCTATCTTCTCATCCACGTCAGAGAAGTTCTGCAGATGGGATACTGAATAGCCGTCAAGAATAAGCGCTCTCTTCAGGACATCAAAAAATATGTAACTTCTCCCGTGTCCGACATGGGGGGCATCGTAAACTGTAGGCCCACAAACGTACATGTTTATGTGGAGCGGGTTCAGCCCTCGCCCGGTTATTCCTTCCAGTTTCCGAGTCAGCGTGTTGTAAATCTGCACTGTCAAATCGATTACATCTCTTAGCGGACTAGGACGGCAGTATATTAAACCTTAATTCGCGGCATTCGTAGCTCAACTGTGTTTTCCCCGAACCCCATGACACTTCCATCAGCCGGTTTCGAGAAAGCCGGCAGAAATAACATCCCCGTTCAATTCAGGGAGATATTCATTCCTGCCCAGAAATCCTCTGTGGATACGTCTTACAAGTTGAAACGGAATCGCAAAATCCTCTACTTTCCCTATGTTCTGTTGCGGTACGTACAGATGAAGGATTCCGGCTCTTCCCATGACTTCAGAAAGGAGCGTTTCCAGAGCATCTTTCCTGCTTATGAAGGGTGCAACTTCCGAACCGTAACTCTCATCTACATAGTTTTCAATATAATAACCATCAACCATTCCATCACTGTCCCTGTGGTAGACCAAAGTCGAGTTACGCCTTGATGAGGCGAATTTGAGCACATGTTCCCTCGATTCCCGGAAATACGTTCTGTCAAATTTGTCAACGCCGTCGGTATATCCCCTGTAAAGGGACATGTCCGCTTCATCCGACTTACGACGGCCACCGAGGATGGCAATCTCCCAGATGGCCGCATCAAATCTGAAGCCTAAGCGCTCGTATAGTGTTCTGCTTCTGTCATATGCATAGAGATGGTAATTTCCGATGCCTTCCCTCCTCAGCATTTCCATCAGTTCCGACACCAGCTGTTTCCCGACGCCTCTGTTTCTTGCCTCAGGCGCGACGATCACATTCCCTATCCATGCGGTGTGCTGGTATATGACAGATGTTGCAAACCCGACCGGTCTGCTAGATTCCAATGCAACTATTCCCGTAGCCCCTCTGTTATCCAGGTAGAACGAAATATCTTCCTCTGAAAGGTACCACTTTTCAGTTTCAGTAACTTTCAATGCGAAATCAATGTCACTGCTGTCAAGTTTCCTGAATTTAAGCGACATCACACCAGCCCGGAAGACGTTTGCCGGACAGCATAAAGCGTACCGTCAGCATGTCTCTGTTTCCTCTTTGTCTGGCACATTTGCATAGATTTCGTCACACTTGTGCATGGCAAATGTGATGTATCTCACGTCGCCTCTTGAATTCTTGATACTGCAGGGACCGAATCCGTCATCTTCGGCACCATACCACCTTTCACAATCCTTGCATCTCATCGCCGTTGCTTCTCGCAATGTCATTGGATACCCCGATATTAGTATATTGCCTGTTACACTCTATATTGTGTCTCCGGTGTTAACATGTTACATGTAACAGTTTCGTTGATAAATCGAGTAATCAGATTAACAGTGCATGGTTAACACCAGTGTGCGTGGAATCGACAACAGCAGCAGCGAGACACCACGGCAGTCCCAGAACACCACGTTCAAGAGACTCGTGGAGTTCGACAGTGTTGGATGGGAATCACTGATAAGGCTGAGACGTGAAATGGAGGAAAGTGAAAAGAGATGCAGAATAAGCATAAGTGAGGTTGTCAACACTCTGCTGAAGCAAGCCAGACCAGAACAGATTCATTGTGATGCACTGGAACTGATCAGATCGGAACTGCTCAAACTCTGGAGTCAGCCTGAACGGGAGAGGACCGATTTTCAGAAAGGCTTTGAGTCAGCACTCATACACATTATGAACGGTATTGAACGTTCGTATTCGCTTGAAGCAAAGAAATAATTATTCATTATATTAAATATATTTACTAATATTTATATATCGCCTTTTCATTCTCACATCAGGTGATTCAACCATGTGTAAAATTAAGTCCGGAGTGCGGTTTATCCGCAACAGCTGGTTTGTGTGTATGGTGCTGGGGGTGTTGTTTGTCCAGTCAGGCGTTGCACTTGCGGCAACCACCCCCCAGCAGGAACTTGTGAGTACTCTGAACAATGTGAGAAACCTGCTGATCGCTGTAGGAACAATTGTGGCTGCAATAGGTTATGTCATAACTGCTTACATGTGGATGCTGAGTAACGGCAACCCGGAACAGAGATACAGGGCAAGGAAATACTTCATTGACGTGACATTTGGCATATTCCTTCTCTTCGCTTCGTCCTTCCTTGTAGCTCTTGCCCAGTCACTGGTCGCGTGAGCATGATGACATCAGAGTTCATGACAGGGCTGACAGCCATTACCGGAATCGTACTTTCTGTCATCGTGTCGAAGGTCGTGGAGTATGTGGCAGAAAGAATCATGAGGTGATTATGTCGCTCTCCATATTTTCCGGACTTGTTCCTTTTATTGACAGTATGCTGGCATCCGGTCTCACCTCTCTTCTAAAAGCTATCGTTCCAGCTCTCTCGACAAGCACAACACTGTTCAATACTGGCGTTTATCAGACATGGAATTCAGTTTTGACAATATCATATGCCCTTTCCTCGATCTTTCTCATCGCGGTCGCATACTCCTATTTCTCCGGCCGCAATCTCTCGGGTATAAATCTTGACAGGCGATCTATCGCCACGCTTGTCTTTTCCCTTGTCCTGATGCCCTTTACTCTTTACATCTGCCAGCTCGTCCTGGATGTCAACGATGCAATAACGGCTGCAGTCATGCCTTATGGCAGACTTTCGGCTTACTCTGCTATGGTCATAGGCAAGCTCGGGGGTTATGGCATTCTTACACTTGTGTTTCTCACCATAGTCGTGGGACTCCTGTACCTCGTGCTGGTGATGAGGGTCCTACTGCTCTTCTTTACGGCCTCTCTCATGCCTCTGATGCTTCTGTGTTATTCAATTGAATGGACACGCGGACTTGCCGAAAAGATGGTATCAATATTCGCCGAGATGGCATTCCTTCCATTCTTCATCGCAGTCGCGCTCAAGATTGGCGTTTCAGTTTCTTATTCTGCATTTACCTCTTATCAGTCCGGTCAACTTGTCATCGGAGGCACTTATCTCCTCCCCCTAATTGTACCGTTTCTCATCTCGCCTGCGGGTTCAAGGATCATGCAACAGCTCGGCATGCCCGCGGCGTCCGCTGTGATAATGGGCGCCGGAATGGCAGGATTGGGGGCTATTTCATATGCATCCGGCTTCGTTTCATATCCACTTTCATCAATCCTGTCACACGGAAGGGTCGGCGCAGTGAGACAAGCCCCCTCCCAGGGCTTCTTCAGAACTTTGCGTGACCCGGCACGATTGTATTCGGCAGGGATGTTTCACGCAAGAGCTCTGGGTTCAGGTGTCGAACGTTTGTCTGAGTCGATTCAGTCTCGTCTGGGATCATCCTCCAGCCGTGTTCCACGAATAAGAAGGTCGATCAGATTCAGTGAAAATTTCAGACCTGACACAGTCCCGCACAAAATATACGCACCGAAGGATGACAGCGATGAGTGAGCAGTGTTACGTTCCGCCGGATCTCAGATTCGACGCACCAGTAATTGGACCGTTTTCTTCAACAGAACTCATTCTTTTCTGCATCATCGCCACCTCGGGCATGTTTTTTGCCCAGTTCCGAAGCAGAAATGACTTCTCAGTGTTCATTGTCTTCTGTTTCGCCGGACTTGCAGCCGTGCTTCTCAGGCACTTTATGCCTCATATATTTCAGGGAGGTGGTCCGCTGCTGCCTTTGGTGCGGTTTTCCACAGGAGTTGCGGCATCCAAAGGCTATGGTGCTGTGTCCAAAGCTTCCCAGATGTCATTTGTTCTGGATGATGTCAATTTCATCTCTGCTACTGAAAATGCAAGGAACACCATTGTCTCATCTTATGTGGATGTATGCTGCCGTGAGAATTCTCCTGCAAAATTTGTGTGTATCTCATCATCGAGGTGTCTCACAGATGATTGGTCGGAACCGGCCCCATGGCGCAAAATTATAATCGACACTGACTATGTTCCAAGAGGCTTTTACGCGTCAGTCTCCGAAGGCGAACAGGCAGTTATGCTTGCATACCTGTCACGAACTGTCAGGCCATATGATTCCAGCATAAGTGGCGTGACACAGGTGCACAGACCAGTTAGGGGTATCGGGGGGTATGATTGATGGCAAAGCGTACTGCCCAAGGTGTCTCCCGGCTTCCGGCGATCAGGCACAGATACAGGTGGGAAAAAGGCGCATTTCATTCCTATTTGGCTGTAAAACACCTTCCCTCTGCACTTCCGGAGTTCTTCATCAGCGGTCTCCTCAGGCGCTATCGATATGTTTCAGTTTCTGTCTCAACTTATCCTCTCAGCAGGGCATCATCACTGTCCAGGATAGACAGGGCACTGACAAGGTGCGGAGCAGAGATAGCTTATCGCTCAGATACAGGCAGACACATCCTGCATCTAACGCAGTTTCAGGCACGGCTCGAAGAACTGAAGCAGGAGATACTCTCAGATTCACTTATGCTTTTCGATGCTTCCATAATATTCAGAGTATCGGCATTCAGACTGGACGAACTTGCATCAAGGGTCGAGGCTCTTGAATCAGAACTCAGATCAGATGGCATAGGCATTTACAGCGGAAAATACAGGCAGGATGAACTTCACACCGCGTTCCTTCCCGGCAAGCCCTGTTTTCCTGTTGTGGTGCTTGTGAGTGACCGCACCCTTCCGGCACTCATCCCATTCACACAGACCCCGCTTATGGATCGCGACGGAGCTTATATTGGCAGAGACGCAAACGATCTCTCACCGGTCATAATTGACAGATTCAAAGGTTCCAACTTCAACTCAGTAATAGTAGGAAAGAGCGGAAGCGGCAAAAGTTTCTTTGCAAAGCTGATGCTGCTGAGAGGAAAACGCTCCGGGAATAACTATCATTTCATTCTCGACCCGCTTGGAGAATTTGAGTGGGTCACCCATTTCGTTGGCGGCAATTATTTTGACTTAATGCAGTTCGGTATCGGGATCGGGAACCTGACTTATTCGACCGACAGTGAGTTGCTTGCTGCTGTCATCAACCTTGTTTGCAGTCCATTCAGGGGCATCATGGGTCTGGGAGCTGATCTTGAATCAAGAATAAGGAGAAAGATGGCTGAAAGGCCGGATATTCCCCTTCGTGCCGTCCTTTCATCAATAAACTCAGACCTGCTTGCGGAAGGTCTTCATGAGGCCGCTTCCCTGGTCGAGAGGCTGCTGAAGGGAGATCTTCGGTTCATGCTTGACGGCTGCTGGATATTCGGTTCAATCGGTACGGTCAACGCATTCGACTATTCGGGTATGGAAGAAAGTTTGAGGAGAGCCGTCTCGGTCTTTCTGCTTGAGTGCATACTCATTCTTTGCAGACGAATTGATGGAAGAAAGAGCATATTCATTGATGAAGCCTGGAAATTCGCAGAGGATGCATCAATCTTCTCGAATCTTTCGAAGTCGATGCGCCATTCACGTCACTACAACACGGGTATTGTCCTCATAACGCAGAATCTGAACGATGTCATTCTTGGTTCGAACGGGAATATTTTCAACAATGCATCCTCTGCTTTCATATTTGCCCATGAGAGGACAGAGGTAAAACTGTCTGAGGCACTTGAATTGAATAAGAATGAAATGGAATTCGTGAACAGCAACACGCCAAGGGAGGCAAGGTGCAGCCGAAGTATATTACTAATGCCTGGCAGGAAAATCCCTCTCCTCCATGATTCAAGCGAGATTGAATTCAGTGTCTGCAATTCAGAATCATCCTCAGTGCCATCTTTTCATAGTTTCATGGCATCGCTCGCGCTTCTGTCACTCAACAGATTGGAGTACGTTGCCGGAGGTGGAATCCTGTGAAAAGTGAAAGAAAGACAGACCGGAAATCTGCAGATTTGGAAATGGAACGCATCAAGGAGGTTCTCAACGAATGGCTGAATGAGATAGGACAGGACGTGCGGGAGGCCGTATCCATACTCGATAGCAGTTCCCTTTCGGGCATATGGTGGGCAGGCCAGATAAGGAGGAATATGACTTCAGGCGGGGGCCCGGAGGCTGGCTCGGCTTCAGGTATGACTGGGGATCGGCCTGAAACACTCATCGAGATCTCTTTCTGGTCCGGATGGCTCAAAGGCCAGTTGGATGCACTAGAACTCGCAGCAAATCTAATTGAATACCCACATTTACGCTTTACCGCTGGAGAAAAATCCGCGGCAGTGACTCTCGAAAGCTTCAGCCCGGTAAGGCAGACCAACAGTCCGGGCGAATCAACTGGGGATTCAATTTCAGCTGCAAAGGAACTCCTCAACGAGATTGATATGCACTCCAGTATACCTGAACTGGACGTGATATCAATTTCAATGGCTTCTGCACTTGAGGGTAAATACAGCGCGACCGGAACTGCCGTTGATACAGCGAAAAGGTGCCTGCATGATTTTGTGAATGAAGGTTCATCGGCAAGCCTCGCCATGCTCTCCTTCCATTGTGGCCTTCTAACCGGTGCCTCCATAGCCGGGGAGCGAAGCAGGCTCGGCGGTCGGGCATGATGCTCCGCGGAGGGTTCATAAGGTGAGAGCTGAAGAAAAGATCCGCATCAGACCTTCGCTTTATCCTTACATGGTGATATCCGCCATTATGCTATTGCTGCTCACGCTCCAGTCGTTTGCGGCCGCATTCATACTGGAGACAGCGAACCAATCACAACTACTGCATTTCGCGATAATCGCACCTGTCCAGCTGACTGCTGTCTGCCTTTTCCCCTTCATTCTCTGGATTACAACGGTACATACGGTAGATACCCGCAGCGGAGAAGCAACCACAACTGTGATCTTTCTCATTAGAAGAAGGAGGTGCATTGAAAACGTCATAAAGATGAGAATCGACAGCAGTCTGGCTCACAGACTCCTTGGGGGCTGCAGACTGCGCTTCACCGATTTGTATGGAAACGTAATTCTCGACTGGAATTACGTCAGTATCGATGACGAGATAAAAAGAAGGCTCAGGCGCTATGTTCTCTTAAGATCAGCTTTGCAGGCTGGCAGCAGCAATGTTGTGAAGGCATATGGTCGCGCGGAAAGCCCTTTATATGGCAGCAGATCCAACCGAGGGATCAGGACGCGATGAGGATAAGCTCAGATGAACTTTCCTGTCGTGGATGGTCATGCCTGCAGGCTGAATGTCCGACAGATTCCGCTATGAATTTCGCAATATTTGATATCCTTATACGGTGAATTATATAACACCGTACAAAATACACACACCTCGGTTCGAACAAATAACCTGAAAGGACGGAATCAGTACGAATATACAGCTTTTCCCAGATGAGAAACTTGTAAAGGAGCTTCATCCCAGCAGACTCTCCTTCATTCGAATTTATCTTGTCGGAATAGTTTTCATTGCCTGGGGATTGATCTATTTCGCTGTTTTGTTCTCAAAGACATGGAAGGACTACCTGAAGCCATTTTTTTCATCGGTTGCTACCCATAGCACATTTATTTTCGGGACTACAGCCGCGGGTACATACGCGCTTTTCTGGATATCTGTAACATTTCTGCTTTCAATTGCCGCACTTGTGCTTACAAGGAAACACCGGCACTGGCTGACGTTTCTGTCGCTGCTCCTCCTTATATTAGTGGCCGTCATTCTGCTGAGGAGCTTCACCTTTCTGAGGTCTGTTGCGTCATATTTCCTTGGCATACTGACGGTTGCTGCTGGCATCGTCGCATTCATTCTGGCAGATTATTACCGCAGGGCATACAGATATTACATCACCAATTTCAGAATAGCGATGATACGGAAATTTCTGACATATAATGAGCTTTATGTGAGGTATGAGAATCTGGTTGACATCGATGTGCATATGGGAATACTCGGCAGGATATTTTCATTTGGAAACATCATACCTGTAACGGCAGCGGGCATTGGTTCAGGGGCAAATATTGCAGGGAGGGATACCGCTGCGGGAAGAATAAACCTGCGGCAGACAGATGTTCCCAGAGCCGTTCCGAGCGAATGCTTCTTCGGTGTCCACAGGCCCTATTCCGTAAGAAACGATATAGCCGCATACATGCAGAAGTCAAGCAGCAGTTATGAGCTAAAGCAGATACAGCAGGAACTCAGCACCGGACAGAAGCAATAGTTTTTAATGGGTGAGGTGGGGGAAACCTCACCCTGAAGGGAAAGGTGAAAACATATTGCCCATCCCTCCCTTCGGTATTAATCTGTAATCTTTTCAATATAAGTAGTTTACTGAACCAGTCTCGCTTTTTGAGACACCGGTCGTCAGAAAACACGCTTTCATGCTCATTTCTGACGTGTTTTTGATGGACATGTTACGTTTATGCAGGTGCTCCATGAGCCCCTGTTCTGTCTTATCTCCACCAGAGGAGCACCGCACGTTTCGCAACTCTTTCCTGAAAACGCGACTTCCCCGCTCTGAGGAAGAGGATAGGTCACACTGCATTCCGGATATCCTGAACATCCCACGAACCGCTTCCCCTTCTGCGATCTTACAATTCTCAGCTCTTTTCCGCAGCTGGGACACTTTCCAACAGCCCCTGTCTTCCTGTTGGATTCGCATGATGGATTTATGCATACATCAACAGGTTTGCTTCCCTTTGCGATCAGCCTTATCATCGGAAGTGAACAAATCTCGCAACTCTTGTCTGTTGGCTTGATAAGGTATCCCGAAGGAAGTGAATACGTCACAGTGCACTCCGGGTAATTCGAGCAGCCGGCAAAACGTCCCCTGCTGTTTTCAATTATTCTAAGATCGCCGCCGCACACGCTGCATTTCCCGATACGTTTCTGCTGAAGTATTGCATCCCTGATCATCCTTCCGATTTCCTCTCTGTTGGCATCAATCTCTTCCGCAACAGTTTTCAGCATATCTCTGGATTCCGAAACGACCTCCTCCATTCCGATCTTTCCTTCTGCTATCTTATCCATGTCCTGTTCGAGTCGGGCAGTCATCTTGTTATCACAAACCTCGGGCGCCCTCTTCTCAAGCGCAAGTGTGACTGAGAGTCCTACCGGCGTCGGCCTGATTGTATCACCCTGCACATACTTTCTGTCGTAGAGCTTCTGTATAATTTCGTGCCTCGTGCTCTTCGTGCCCAGTCCCAGTTTTTCCATTTCCTTAATGAGGTTTCCCTGCGTGTACCTTGGAAGAGGCTTTGTCTTTTCTTCCCGCATTGATATCTTCTCAACAGGGATCCTTTCTCCTTCCGTCAGTGCTGGCATGTTGGATCCGTAGAATCTGTAGTACGGATAATAGCGTCGCCACCCTTCATATACAAGTTCCTTTCCCTCAGAAACAAATGGCTGTTTTCCGATAATCAGTCGGGCGCTACTGTTCTTCACTATTGAGCGTGGAGCTACTGTCGCAAGAAATCTTCTGACGACCAGTTCGTATATGTCCCATTCCTTCCTTGACATCTTCCTGCGTGAAGCTGCATCGACAGGATAAATCGGCGGATGATCCGTCGTTTCCACGTTACCTCTTGTCGGTGTAATCTTTTCCTGTGCAAGTATCTCATCCACTTCCTTCTTGAATTCTGTATTCAATAGTTTTTCAAGTACACCCTTGATGAAAAGGGAACGCGGATAGACTGTATTATCTGTTCTTGGATAGGAAATGAAGCCCTCAGAGTACAGTCTTTCCGCTATATCCATTGCTTCAGCACCTGAATAACCTATTCTTGTTGCGTCAACAAGGAAAAGTGTTGTGGAGAAAGGTACAGGACCATATTCCTCCCTTTCCTCTGACGAATATTTTTCCACAATCGCCTCTTTTTCGCCCCCTATTGCCGACAGGATCTTTTCGGCTTCTTCCTTGTCCCAGAACGGATTCCTTTCATGCGACGCTTCAAATTTCGAATCAGGGAGTTTCAGGCATGCTGCCGTTATGTTGTAATAACTTTTAGGAACAAAATTTTCGATCTCCAATTCTCTGCGGGCAATGAGTGCAAGTGTGGGACTCTGGACCCTCCCCACAGAAAGGAAGTTTCTGCCTGTCTGATTTGCAGCCAGTGACAGCAATCTTGTTAAGGTGGCCCCCCAGGCAAGATCTATCAGCTGTCTGCACTCCGCCGATTTCGCCAGCCTTATGTCAAGGTCATGCAATTCGGCAAATGCTCTGACTACGTCATTCCTGCCCAGGCTGCTGAAACGGGCCCTTCTTATCCTGAGTTTCGAACGCAGATCCTCCGACGCCTTGATGCCCGTGTCTATCCCGCCATTCAGAAGTTCCACAGCCTCAAGGCCGATCAGTTCGCCCTCTCTGTCAAAATCAGTAGCTATTATTATCCAGTCCGCCCTGGAGGCCTCGGATATCAGTGCCTCCACCATTTTCTGGTATAGAACTCTCTTATGTGGTGTGGCATATATCAGGTCCTTGGGATCTGTTTTGTGCCAGTTGTTGAGCTCGTCCGGATAATCAAGCTCGACAATATGGCCGCGCAGACCCATTATTGTGTAGCTGTCGTTATCTCTGGTGAATCTGAAGATCGGAACGGAAGAGGACCTTTCTCTCTTGAATTTGCCGTCTGCAAGGATGATTGCAAGTCTCAGTGCAACACTGTTCTTTTCACTTATTATGAGATTATTCATTTGTGAACTGCTTAAAAATACGGTAACTACTTAAACGTGCGTCAGGGCTTTTTGCACACAACGTTCCCTGAATTTACATCGAGTATTTGTGGTATGACACACCTGGCATTTATTGGTAAAAAGCTTGACGCCATCACGTCTTATCTCTTTGTAACGGGTTGAGTAATTGTATGCTTCATCAATACTTTCCTTCCCGCCTGGCAAAACCCGTGACCTCATGTCTGGGCTCTCTCCCGTCGAGAACTGATAGGACGTCACCGACTACAGTATCAGTCATCCTTTCCCTCGTTTCCACAGTTGAACTTCCCAGATGAGGTGTCAGCACCGTGTTGGTGAATCTGCCAAATCTGGAGTCCTTTCCCACAGGCTCATTCGAAAAGACGTCAAGTGCTGCGCCAGCTATCCACCCGGCTTCAAGCGCCTCCTCAAGGGCCTGCTCATCAACGACATCACCCCTGGAAGCGTTAATTATGTACGCATCATTCTTCATCATCCTCAGCTTGGTTCTGTCAACGATTCGATACGTTTCTCTGTTGAGATCTACAGTGATTACAAGGAAATCAGCATCTGAGAACAGTTCCTCCAGTCCGACATAACTTCCTGGGAAATCGCTGTGAATTCTTCTGCTGGAGTAAATGACATTCATATCAAAGCCACGTGCACGCATGGCAACCGCCCTTCCGATTCGTCCCGCACCCAGTATACCAAGTGTTTTGCCGTGGACGTCATGCCCACACATAAAGGTAGGGTTCCATGGTTGTGTCCAGTCTCCGTTTCTCACAAGCCTATCTCCTTCGATCATCCTTCTGCTCACCGCTATCATAAGGCCAAAAATGAGATCTGCAGTCGAGTCGGTGAGCACATCAGGTGTATTGACAACGCGTATCCCTTTCCCCGACGCATGCTCCACATCTATGTGGTCATAGCCAACACTGTACGTGCCTATGACCCGCAAATTTGGCGCCGCATCCATAATGCCCGCATCAATCTTACTCGAGAGTGTAGTTATCAGTGCATCCGTGTCAATGATGTTCTTTATAATCCATTCTTTTCCAGGGGGGCTATTTCCATTCCAGACTGTGACGTCGTGCTTCTTCCTGAGTTCTTCAAAACTCTTTCCCGGCAGATTAGCAGTGCTTATTATTCTGTGCATCAATGGATATGATCGGGGAGGTAAATTAATTCCCATCGCATTAACTTCCAGCAGTTGCGCACGCCTTCCCGGAGCATAATCGCGCATCCTTTAATCAAATAGCCAATTCGCAACCGCATTCGAAGCAAATGCATTATGCCTTCTGAAGGACAACAGAGTAACCCTGCCCTCCGCCGACACAAACAGCAGCAACGGCATACTCCCTCCTGCCCGAATGCAGCATTCTTGAGGCAGTTCCGGCAAGCCTGGTCCCCGACGCTCCCAGTGGATGGCCGATGGATATCGCGCCACCGTTGACATTCACCCTTTCCATGTCGATGCCGAGTTCTCTGACCGCATTTATCACAACAACCGCAAATGCCTCATTGATCTCCCAGAGATCAACATCATCTACTCCGATGCCGGCGCTCTTTAACGCCCTGCGTATGGCCGGCACCACCATGGCCCCCATTATGGATGGGTCTCCGGACGCCCAGCCAAAAGAAACAACCCGTGCGAGCGGATCCAGACCGAGTTCATTCACCTTTCTTCCGGACATCAACATAACAAGCGAAGCTCCTGCGTTCAATGGTGACGAGTTGCCGGCCGTGATCAACCCTCCTTCTTTGAATGCCGGTTTCAGGGCGGCAAGTTTTTCCAGTGTCGTATCAGGTCTTATGCTCTGATCCGTTTCAATAACACGTGAGTTTTCATCCGTTCCTGAATGCACCGGTGTTATCTCTCCTTTCAGAAAACCATTTTCGACAGCCCTTGATGCAAGCATGTGGCTCCTAAGTGAATACTCATCCATTTCACCTCTTCCTATTCCCCTCTCATGAGCCAGTTTCTCCGCGGTCAGTCCCATATGGTAGCCTATATCCATCCTGTAGGCGGCGTATTCAGGCGAAGACAGGAGGACATCGCAGAGTTTGTTTGATAGCCTCGGAACATGCGTCATGTGTTCGAAACCACCGGAAAGAACAATCTGCGAATTGCCTGTCATGATTTCCATGGCACCCACGCTCATTGCATTGAGTGAGGAGGAACATGCCCTGTCCACAGCCATCGATGGGACTGTTGTGGGGAAATTTGAAAGAAAAACTGGATGCCTGCCGCCAAAAGTCCAATTCTCATCCCGCTGGTACGCACAGCCGATTATCACATCATCCAGCCATGCCGGATCAACAGAAGTTTCTGTAACGGCTCTTTTCATCAATCTTGAAAGTGCGTAATCCATCCTTACATCATTGAATGCATCCTTCGCCGGATCGTTCGGTCTGGATCTGCTGAATGCAGTTCTGGTGTAATGCACAATATAAACATCATGCAACTCGCTCATCGCACTTCCCTGAGTCCTATTGAGGTAATTCAGATAAAACGATTGTCATGAGTGCTCATCAAAGGAAGTTCATTCCTGTCGCACGAATGAATTTAATTTATATGTGGTGGGTGATTTGACCATCGGATGAGAGAAGACAGGTGGTATCTCTACTCTGTAATTTCACTTTATTTTGTTTCACTGATGCTGCGCCTTATTATGCCTCTCTCTTACAGTGTATGGGGACCCGATACAGGTGAGAATTACTATATTGTGAATTATTTCTCATCTTTCGGCCGAATGCCTTCCCCTTATCTGGGTTTTGGAAGCACATATACGGAATTTCCTGCTGTCTATGAGCTGCTTGGTGTATTCTCTTCCTTCAGCGGTATTTCTTCGGCAACAGTCACAGAACTGGGTATGCCGTTCATCTCATCTCTTCTAGTTTTCCCGTTTTCATCCATCGGGCGCAGACTTTCAGGAAGAAAGGCAGGAGGCATCCTGACGGCACTCTTTTATTCAGCCTCAGTTGTCACTGTTGGTCACACATCAATAATTGCCTCCGATACACTGGGGGAAATGGTCCTGATATTCTTCCTTAATTTCTACCTGGATTCAGGTAGAAGCAGGACAGCTTTTGTTTTCTCCACCCTTCTTGCAGTGTCGATGATACCAACATACCATCTTGGAACCGTATTTGTAATACTCACAATGTTTATCTCCCTCGTCTATTATTCATTTTTCAGAAGAGCGGACAGTGCTTGTCTGTCGCGGACAGTCATTTCTCTTGTATCTGTTACAACACTCGCCATCTTTTACTGGTCTCTTGCAGCACCCGAATTCATGAAACTGTTTATACAGAAGATAGCACCGCTACCATTATCCCTCCTCCTGCCTTATGCTGCGATCCTGCTCATATACTTCGCCGGCCGATATCTGCATATCTCCCGTTCTTCTTTTAGTTACAGTGTCAGTAGAAGGCTGCTCAGTGGCTATATTTTTGCAATCTTCATCATAACTGCCGCGGCCATCGTTTACGTTTCAGCATTTGGTTTCCCTTCAATTCCGATATACCCGGATCCGGCTTCGGCATTCTTCGCCCCTTCTCTCATTCTTCCACTTGTCGGCGTTCTTTTCTTCATCCAGTTTTCCACTGCCAGGTATGAAAATTTTCTGGTAGGAGTTCTTCTTCTCTCTGTTGTTGCGATCATTGCAGTCGGTTTCTTTACAGGCATTTCCTATCTTGTTCCGTTCAGAGTCGTTGAATACCTCTACTTGCTTCTTGCATTTCTTGTCGGCTTCGGAGTTGTTGGAACACTCGAACTGTATTTCAAACCGGAAGCCAGAATCTGGGTGTCAGTTATTGTAGCCTTTGCCCTGATATTCTCCACCATGGCTGTTACCTTTCAGAGTGCAGCGATATCTTCGCCGTCAAAGATCGGAGCAACACCGTACGAGGATCTCCAGGCTGCGAACTGGATAGCGTGGAATACGCCCAGGAATTCCACGTTTGCTTCCGATCACCGTCTCAGTTCAATTGTCTTCGGCTACGGCGGAAGAGAGGCGACCTGGGAGTTTGGCGGTTACCCCATATTTCATTCGACGGGTCTTCATGACCTCCTCGCCAATCTCAACCTTTCGGAAACACCTGCAGGAAGTGCGAGGATCGGCTACATTATAGTAGACAGGGAGATGGTCAATTCAGCAAACTTCTATCCAAATCAGCCTGATCTTCCAATTCCAACCTCAGTGCTCAGCATGCTGAAAACATATTATTTCGTCGAAGTGTATACAAATGGCTTTGCAACGGTGTATGAGTACGCTCCGCCGCTGACACCCTTTGTCTGAGATGCATCCCGGGCGAGAAGATTCCTGCGGTCTTTATGCATATCCTGCGTCGCCAGCTGTTGTCACGCTATGGTTTTCACATCACTGATATTAGTTTGCTTCTATCATGACTGAAGAGTTCCTGGATCGCAATTCCCGCATGGGTCAATTGTTTCACAGACCCCTGTACTTGACGATCAGATCGCGAAGTATGTCAGCCACATCTTCGCACTTGTCAGTAACAGTCTCGAGATTGTCGTATATTTCCTTGAGTTTTATTATATGGATGGCATCACTTCCTCTGAAGAGTGTCTGAAGAGCCCTGCGAAGCGTTGAATCGGATTCATTCTCGTATTTGTTGATTTCTATGCAGCTCCTTTCTATTCTGTCGAACCTTTTGGAATAGATATCATTTATATTTGCGATGCCCACCGCTACCTCCTTTGTGCAGGAAAGAATCGTTTTCATGAATTCCCTTATGTACTCATCAGACGCACTGATATTATACATCTCAAACCTGGCGACCGTAGCTTCGATATAATCCATTATGTCATCCAGTGCCTGTGCAAGTGAAACAATTTCCATCCTGTTTATTGGAGCGAGAAACTTCGTGTTCAGCCTGACAAATATCCTGTGTACTATTTCATCGCAGTCATGCTCTATCGATTTGATTTTCCTGGCAATTTCTCCTGTATTTCCCCATTCGTTTACGAAGCTGTTGGTCTCTTCGGAAGCGAGGACGATCTTCTCGGTGAGCTGTGAGATCAGATCGGAAAATTCAGAGTATGTTTTCAGAAGTCTTTCTTCGCCGCTGATGTCTTCAAGCCTTCTGTCCTGCCCCTCGGGTATGAACAGCACAGTCAGCGCCAGTCCGAGTATGGAGACAACTGCGAGCCATGAAAATATTCCGCTGAGATGTATGTATTTCAGCATGAATGGAAACAGGAAAGCACTCATGGCTGCTCCTGCCTTACCAGTGGCTGCAGCAATGCCATGCCCGGTAGTCCTGATCTGCGTGGGAAATACCTCGACAGGTATGACGAAAGTTGTTGTGTTCGGCCCCATGTTGATGAAAAAGAACGTTGAGCCGAAAACCACGAAGAGTGCAGTGACGTCGGAAACGATGAACGGTATCAGCACTATTGAGGAGTACGCCACCGCCATGAAGATGAAACCGAGCAGCTGCAGTTTCTTCCTGCCTATATTGTCGATTAGATAGACAGCCGCCCAGTAGCCTGGAAAGGCGGAAAACAGAAAGATTGCCGCTGTTATCTCAGTAGAATGAATTATGGAGATGGCGCCGACGTCGTGTATTATTGTGTTGGCAAATATGCCTGTTCCGTAAAACGATACGTCCAATGCAAACCAGCAGAGTGATGTTCCGAGTATCAGCGGTATGTACATCGATATTATGTCCCGCTTCGGTATTCTTATTCCGTAGCCACGACTTCCTTCCTCCCTATCCATTGGAATGTTGTGCGAGGAAGAAGGAGATCCGTTGCTCATGCCGGAATAAGCCGCATATCGCGGCGTTTCCGATATCCTGTTCCTCATATACAGAACGGCAAGCGCTGGCACTGCACCCATTGCCAGCGGTATGCGCCATGAAAGTGAAAGCTGGAAATGCAGGAACAGTGTAAGCAGGGTTACCAGGGCCCCTGTCAGCTGTCCGAATCCCTGCATAGCGAATACGGACGCTACAAGCTTGCCTCTGTCCTTCCTGTTTGAGAATTCAGACATTATTGTGGCACTTACAGGATAATCCGCACCTATCCCTATCCCCAGTACAAAACGCCACAGAATGAGCTGAGATGCGCTTGTAGCCGTCGCCGAACCGATTGCGGCAGCCACCAGTATGAGGAGGTCGAAACTGTAGATTATCTTTCTGCCGTATCTGTCGGCTATAGGCCCGAATATCAGCGGACCTATTATTGCTCCGAATAGAGCGGAGCTGGATATAAGTGCATAGGCAAGTGACTTGTCGGAGATATCAAAGTAAATGCCGATTATGGGAAGAATCGCGCCAATAACGAAGAGATCATAGGCATCTGTGAAGAATCCCATTCCCGATACGATAAGTGTCCTTATGTGGTATTTCCTGATTCCCTGTTCATCTAGGGATGCGAACGGGCTCTGGCCACCGCTCAACTGCAGCCCTCCGACGGTGCGGGAGCGGGCATTCTGCAGCAGAATATCGGCATGGAGTGTGTTCTCTTTGGTAGGTGGATTGTCACGTCAGCAACACAGATTTGATGCTTTTATGAATATAGTCTATATATACTATATTGAAATAGGTTAAAACATATATCTGAATGATATCTATAGAGTATGGAAACAAGAAAAGTGCAATTCACTGGAAATTCAACTTATACCGTTTCTCTGCCTAAGGACTGGGTGAAGAAGATGGGTATTCGCGCAGGCGACTCACTTGCGCTGACAGTTGCGGAAAACGGTATGCTGTCGATAAGTGCATCCATACCCGAATTACGCAACTCCAGGGCAAAGGAATTTTTAATTAAAAAGGAAAGTCCAGTACATCTGGAACGGATGCTAATAGGTGCCTATGTGATGGGATTCGATTCAATAACCGTCAGAGCCAAGGACAGGATAGACAACGCAATGAAGGAGAGAATAAGGCATTTTACCAGGTCGGTAACAGGGGTTGAAATAGTCGAAGAGAGCATCAACAGCATAGTCATAAAGGACCTGAGCGATCCGCTGGAACTCTCCCAGGAAAAGGGTGTGAGGCGCCTTCACCTTATAGTGCGTTCGATGCAGGAAGATGCAATCTCCGCTTTGCTGGGCTCGGATGTGCAGCTTGCGATTGATGTCATAAACAGAGACTATGATGCTGACAGGCTTTACTGGATAATCATGAAGGAGCACAATATGATGATGAAGAATATCGGTCTTGCGGAAAGGCTAAAGATCACCATAGACGAGAGCAATTCCTACTTCCAGGTAGCCCGTTATCTGGAAAGGATCGGTGATCATGCGGTCCAGATTGCCAGGTCTGTATCGGAGCTGAAAGGTTTTGAGACAGGAGCGGACCTTCGAAAGAAGTTTGCCGTCGCTCATTCCTTTGCAATAAAGATGCTGGATGGCGCTATGAATGCTTATTTCAGGAAAAACGTGGAGGAGGCAAATCAGGTGATAGACCAGAGAGATTATCTCAAAACAATGCTCCCCGATCTCTCAAGAGAGATACAGAAGGTACGCGGGGAGGAAGCAATAATGCTGGCGCTGATAGAGGAATCGATAAGGAGAACGGCTTACTATGCAACTGATATCTGTGAAGTGTCAATAAACTACTGCATGCTTCCCTGACCATTCTCTTGCACTCAATTTGCATATCTTTTGCATATGATTTGCAATTCTTGCTTAAATAATAAGCCTGCGGTCAGTATATTGGAGAGTGAATACTTCGATGATGAGAAAAACGGTTTATGGAACGGCAGCGGCGATGATCGCTGCTGCCTTCCTGTTCAGCAGTTTGGCAGGTGCGGCGAACGCGAGTGCAGCTCCGGGAACAATGCCGACAGCAGTTACCACATTTGCTGTCGGACCTGAAGGCGGAAATTTTACGGCATACGGAGTTACAGTGCATGTTCCAGCCGGGTTGGAAGCCAAAACATCTTCCGGGCTGGTTACAGTGACAAGCTTCAGCATACTTCACTGGGCAACGGGTGCCACAGGTCCCGGGCCAAAGAATTTCCCTCTGGGAACAGAAGGGGTCAAGGCATTCGGCTTTGAAATAAACGGCAAGTACACCTTCAATCCTGGAACCAACAACCCGGTACTCTTCGAACTTAGTGGCGCCACATACCAATTGAAGATTTCAGTCCTGACGAACGGCAATGAATTCTTCATATGGAACCCCATAACCGGTGCCTTCACAAATGTTACCGAAAAGACCAGTTACTCCACAACTGACGGTCTCGCAACCGCCTCTGTTGTCTCGCCAATATTTGCGTGGGTCATAACAACACCGGTTCCCGAACAGGCAAGCTGAATCAACACCTATCTTATCAAACATTTTCCATTTTTTCTGAACGGCCCCGTTACAGCATAACACAGTACAGCAGAATGGAACCAGGCATTGTTGACATCCCGCAGGTATAACACAGCTTTGCCTTCTGGAGTTCAAAGCAGAAAATTTCAACCACAGTATGCCCGGTTTCCTGTAGACTACTTATATTTGTAGTAAAATAGGAAGCCGCGTATGATTGAAGGTCCTGGTGTCAGTGCAGAAGAGGGCAGGAAGAAAGGTATCGGTTCTGCCGATGATCCTCACTTTCCGCTCATGATATCTCTCAGAGAAAAGGATATCGTCATCGTAGGAGGCGGCGATGTGGCTCTTCACAAGGCAGCTCTCCTGCAGCCATATTCACGCTCAATAACCGTCTACAGCGAAGAGTTTACCGATGGTTTTGAGTCACTTGATGTGAAAAGGATAAAGGTGTCAGGGGATGATGTCCTGAAGCTGATAGGTGAGCCATTCCTTGTAATTTGCGCAACCGATAACCATTCGCTAAATGACAGAATAATGAAGCATTGCGCTGCAAACGGTATTCTGTGCAATAATGTTGATGTGGTGGATTCGGATGTGTATTTCGCCTCGATGATAAAAGGCGGGCCACTTACAGTGTCAATTTCCACGAACGGCATGTCCCCAACTATGTCGAGGTTCACGAAGGAAACCATTATGAACGCACTCAACAGGGCTTTCTGGGAAATGCTAGACATACAGTCCGAACTCAGGAAGGAACTCCGGTACGGCATACCCGAGATGTCACGGAGGAAGGAGATACTGTGCTCTGTCGTATATGACCCTGAGATATGGCTTCTGCTTGAACAGGGCAGGAAGGAGGAGGCATCAAAACTTGCTATCAGGAAGGTGAACTCACTTGCTCAGGGAAAGTAAACACGAAGGACATTCGCCAGCCATTGACGACATGGATAATACAGACAGGAAGTTGCTTAACGAAGTGCAGTGGTCCTTTCCCCTGGATACCAGACCTTTCAGAGAACTGGGAAAGAGATCAGGCATTGATGAGCATGAAACAATAGAGCGTATATCGAGGCTCAGGAAAATCGGCATCATAAGGCAGATAAGTGCAATTTATGATACGAGGAGACTCGGCTATTCAAGCACGCTCGTTTCCTTTTCCGTTGATGAGCGGATGATTGATTCTGTTGCCGAAAGAATAAACAGTCATCCGGGTGTAAGTCATAACTACAGAAGGGACGGTGAATTCAATCTGTGGTTCACACTTGCCACTCCACCAGGAACCGACGTCAGCAAGGAAGCAGCAAGACTTGCGGAGGAAAATGGCGTAAGCAGGTGGCATGTCCTTCCGGCAATCAAACTGTACAAGATAGGTGTGCGCCTGAACATGACGGGAGAGGCTGTAAGGACAGAGGAGGAAAAGCGCAGCTGGAAAACCCCTTTTGTCCCCGGAGAGGAAGACAGGCGTTTTATACGCGTTACGCAGCGCGATATAGAAACCATTCCAGCACCATTTGACAGCATGTCGGCAGAGCTTGGCATGAGCAACGAGGAGTTATTCCGCCGCTTTGCGGCATATCAGGAACTTGGCGTAATGAGGAGATTCGCAGCCATTCTCAGGCACCAGAAGGCCGGTTTCGTAGCCAACGGTATGGTATGCTGGCGGGCCGACGAGGAGGAGTCCGCGCGAATCGCAGAGGCTGCCCGTGAATTCAGCGAGATAAGTCACTGCTACATGCGCCCGACTTATGAGGACTGGCCTTACAGTACATTCACAATGATACATGGCAGGGAAAGGAGCGAGTGCGAGCATATTGCATCTGAACTATCCAGAAAGACAGGGCTGAGTGATTATGTCATACTTTACAGCACAAAAGAATACAAGAAACAGAGGGTTGAATATTTTGTCTGAGTGAAGGCGTGGGAATTACATGAGTGCAGACGGAAAAACTGAAATTCACAATTTTACCTTTTACAGGATTTCAAAGTCACTGCTGGATCTGGAAGCAAAGGAAAGACGGAGAATGGTCTCAGAATTTGAAGTTACGCTGAGGGACAGCGGTCTCCTCGCAGCTTCTTATTCACTCGCCGGATTGCGCCCGGAAACTGATTTTATGCTGCATTTTGTCTCTGACGATATTATTGTGATGGAAAATGCGCTCGCAAAGACAAGGAGAGCCGGGTTGACACGCTTTCTGGAAACTCCTTATGTTTATCTGTGCACAAAGAGAAAGTCAGAATATGCCGTCGATGGTGAGTCGGAAGTCAATCTGAAGAGTGGCGAAGGAAAGCTGCTCTTTGTCTATCCCTTTGTCAAGACAAGGGAATGGTATCTGCTCCCTCTTTCCGAGAGAAAAAGGATAATGACAGAGCACATCACTGTTGGAAGGAAATATCCTGGTGTTCGAATAAACACAGCCTATTCCTTCGGCATCGGCGATCAGGACTTCTTCCTCTCGTTTGACGGAAACGATATCCAGTCTTTCCAGTCTCTTGTTATGGAACTGAGGAACACGGAGGCAAGTAAGTATACTGTAAGGGATACGCCCATGTTTGTTTGCGTTAAAAAACCACTTGAGCAGATATTGCAGGAACTTTGTTGAACGGTTTCTGCTCCAGGGACACAATATTGAGAAACTTGACATACACAGATGCAATCTGCGGACGTATGAAATATGGTGTTGTCGTGCACGGAGGCTCCGGCTCTCCCTCAGAACTAAGTGACGGACCTGAAAGGGCCGCTGCAGCGGGCAGTGCTCTGCTTCAGAGGGGTTCTTCCGCCGTCGAGTGTGTTACAGAATGTGTTTCGATTATGGAGGATGACAGCAGGTTCAATGCAGGTACAGGCTCTGTACTCAGATTTGACGGTATCGCATACATGGATGCGGCTGTGATGTCTTCGAGCGGCGAATGTGGAGCTGTCGCCCATATCACCAGTATAAGGAATCCTGTCAGGCTTGCCAGAGAAGTGATGAAGACACCCCACGTACTTCTTGTATGTGATGGTGCAATTGAGCTTGCAAGATCACTGGGATTCCAGGAATATGACGTTTCAACGGACAGGGGGAGAGAAAGGCTGAAACGTGAAATTGATGATTTCAGTAAAGGCAAGAGGCCCGAGTGGCCTAAAAACTGGAAAACTTATTCTGTGGACACAGTTGGTTCTGTCGCGATGGATGCTCTCGGTAATTTTGCTGCGGCCAACTCTACTGGAGGCACCTTTCCGGCACTGAAGGGAAGAGTCGGTGACGTTCCGATGATCGGATGTGGCATCTATGCTGGAAGGAAGGGCGCAGTTGCGGCTACAGGCATCGGGGAAGAAATTATAAGAAAGGTGCTCAGCAAGACAGTCTATGATATGATGGAACATGGAATGCATCCGCAGGAAGCTGTGGAAGCCGGAATCTCACTCTATGACAGGAGTGTCTCAGTAGGCCTAATAGCGATATCCAGAGAAGGCATAGGTGTCGCATCAACGCGTCAGATGGCTCACGGCAAGATAATCGCCGACTGACTCAGCGCTGGGTCTTTGTCATCCTTTGCCTGTCGATCAGCCATGCAACCTTTTTGCCCAGCTTCTGTCCATCACCGGATGAGAAGTAACATGCAGAGTCTGCCGCTCTCCTGTGCGTAGTCTCATATTTCGGAACTTCAGCCCTTATTTCACTGAGCCTCATAGCTCCGCACAGTCCCGTGAGCACTGGAACAGCCTTCAACCCTTCGGGCGTTCTCCTCTTCAGTTCCTGCGTGAATGTCTGAATGAAGAAAGGACATTCGCCGCATCTCGCAGGCAAAGTTGCCTCTGACAGTTACTCACCTTACCGTGCAGCGGTAGTATAAACGCATGCTACCTGATTTTAACATAATTATTTAATTCTGTGCGCGTCTGCTTCTTTTCCCCTTCTGTCCTGCTGTCTGGCCTGATTCAGTCATATCTTTCGTAGTAGACATGGTTAGGGCTCACGCCAGACGAAACGGCGAGATCCTTGACCTGATCAACCATTATCTGAAGGCCACAAATGTAAATGTCCTTCTGTGCCGGGTCCTGCAGATATTTCTTCAGCGTCTCCTGGACATGGCCCCTGTGCCCTTTCCATGTGTCGTCTGCTCTGCTCAATGTGGGGAGGTAATGGAAATTTTCATATTTGCTTTCGAGCTCTTCGAAGTACGATCTGTAAATTATATCCTCGGGATGCCTGGTACCGAATATCAGATAAATCTGTTCCTTGACCCCCTGCGAAAGGAGTGTCTCCGCCATTGCCCTGAACGGTGCGACACCTGTCCCTGTCGAAACGAAGAAAATCTCAGGCGGAAGAGGCTTTCTTATGGTGAATGCACCCATGGGCCCAATTGCGTTAATCTTGTCTCCTTTCTTAAGATCGCAGAGGTAATTGGACATGAATCCGCCTTGAACCCTTTTAACGCAAAGTTCAAAACCGTCCCTGAATGCGGGGGGTGAAAATATGGAATAGTCCCTTGCAATTCTTTTTCCGTCAGGTTTTACAGCCGAAACGGAGACAAACTGACCTGCATCAAAATCGAACATCTGGCCATTGGTGGGGTTGAATCTCAACACGTTCACGTCAGGATTTGTCTCTTCATTGAACGCCACAACATATTCGCCCCTCGTGACCCTTCTCCTTGGAGCGGCCTGAACCGTCGTTCCGGTCTGAACACTTGCCTCAGCCATCTGTGATACCTCTGTATTCCATCTCTCCGGAAATGTGCAGAAAATAGGCATTATTTATAGCTAATTAAACAGCAAGCACATCCTGTAACGCTCTCCGGCATCTCAAGCACAATGTTCAGACGCTTCCGGCACGGACAGTTAAAGGTCCATCAATTTTATATCCCACTATTTCGCCCGTCTTCTGTCTCTCCCCTTGACGCCAGGCTCAGTCATCGCACGGAAGTCGAGAACACGATTCAGCGTCTTATCGTCGAGCCATCCCTTCTCGAGCACAATCTGTCTTATGGATTTGCCTGTCCTCAGCGACTCTTTGACCGCCTCTGCAGCTTTGCTGTAACCTATATAGGGGTTCAGTACAAGCGCGATTCCGGGCGAGCGTTCTACCATCTCAAGACATCTCTGTCTGTTTGCAGTGATGCCTTCCACCATCTTTTCTCTGAACATCTTCAATCCATTCTTCATTATTTTAAGTGAGAATATGATGTCAAACGCTATCAGCGGCATCATCACGTTGAGCTCAAGCTGACCTGCCTGAGATGCAAGCGAAACTGACAAGTCATTGCCCATGCACTGGAATGCTATCATGTTCATGCATTCGGCGATAACCGGATTCACCTTACCCGGCATTATCGACGAACCAGGCTGAACGGCAGGGAGACTTATCTCTGCAAGCCCGGTCACCGGACCTGAGTTCATCAATCTAAGGTCATTCGCAATCTTTGTGATGTCAACCGCAAGGCACCTTAGTGCCCCCGATGCCTCGACAAAATCGGACATTGATTGTGTCAGTGCCATTAGATGTTCGCTATTCCTGAGCTTGAAATGTGTTATAGCTCTGAGCTCCTTCACCACCTCCCTGACATAGGAAGGGTCAGCATTGACTCCGGTTCCAACTGCGGTAGCGCCTATATTGAGCTCCGAGAGCCTGTCGATAACATGAACGAGACGTTCAGAGTCAATGGACAGCATGTCTGCGTACGCGTTGAATTCCTGACCCAGCCTTACCGGCGCAGCATCTTCTAGATGAGTTCTTCCTGATTTTATGACATCATCGAATTCTTTTCCCTTTCTTCGAAACGATTTGATTAGATTCCTCAGCTCGGAATTCAGTTCGCCTATGAGCCTTATGGATGCCAGCCTTATGGTTGTAGGGACGGTGTCGTTTGTCGATTGTGACATGTTGACATGGTCGTTCGGATGTACCACGGTGTAATCCCCTCTCTTCCCGCCGAGTATCTCAATGGCACGGTTCGCCAGCACCTCGTTTGCGTTCATGTTGTGGGATGTACCGGCTCCTGCCTGAAATACGTCCAGCACAAACTGGTCTCGCATCCCACCCTTGAGAACCTCAAGGGCAGCCGCTGCTATTGCCTCTCCTCTTTTCCTGTCCAGTGCACCGGTCCGCATGTTGGCGCGTGAGGCCGCTAGCTTGACAGCGGCTGTTGCCCATATGAATTCATCAGACTGGTGCAGACCGCTTATCTGGAAATTTTCCAGCGCCCTCCTGGTCTGCACGCCGTAGTATGCATCTTCGGGAACAAGCATCTCTCCAAGAGAATCCCTTTCTTTTCTGAAATCCATGACCATCGGCTCCTGCTCTGCTTAGAAATACTGGGGATATTAGGCTTTTCAGTCTGTTTACGAAACTGCAGGCTTAATTCTCTGAGTGTTTTCGGGATGCAATCGTATAATGGAGCGAAGAAACCTGTTCCTACTCCCTGTCTCCACCAGGAACGAAAAGCACACCATCAACAGTCTTGGAGCAAAAACATGTGGGGATGAATGGCTTTCTGAAATGAGGTAGGCGTGCGTGTCCCTTCCCCCGGATGTCTTCCCGTAACTCTTTGATGGCGCAGCGGCGATGCTGATTGCTTCCACATGATAATAGCTGAGAATGGGATACTTCTCTCTCAATTCTTTGTAAGCGGTGGCACACAGCTTGTTGCGTGAAGTTATCCCATCCTTCAGTTCCCGTCGATGGCAATGTTCACCGTGTTCCTTAAATCAGCCATCAGAGAATGAAGCCTTTCGGATGGCACAAATCGTAGTGAGACTTGCTTGACGCCATCGCAGAGCGTCGAATATTATCAAGCATATCCGTGATTTTTCGTGCAAAGCCTGTTGCATGCAAAAAATAATATTTAGGAAAGGGTATCTTCGCCCTGTAATATGAACAGGAAAGCCTGGTCAGCTGCGTTTTTCAGCCCAGAGAGGATTTTTTAGAGGAGATGTTGTGATTTCTGTGCTCATCGAAGATCTTTCAAAATTATCATCCTTATGTTTTGACACCTAAGGGCATGGACAGTTGGTCAAATGGAAACAAGTGAAATTTTAAAGAACAATGTTGTCCCAAGGAGATTCTCACAGACACCGATAGATGAGTCAAAGCTGAAATTACTCAGTTCTGCAATAAGGAGCTGTCCCTCCCTAGACAATAGACAGCCGTGGAAGATCATATTCGTCAGAAGTGAGGAGATCAAGAGGAGTCTTTCTGCCGCCTGTTCAAACAACAAGTCGCTCATAGAGGCACCCGTTGGTCTCATTGTTTGCGGACTGCCTGATGAGGCTTATCCCACGCTCGGCGGTTACCTCAACAGCTTTTCCGTGGATTCAGGCATAGTCATTGGTCGCATATCGCTAGTTGCTGGTCAGTTGGGTATGTATACAGACTGGCAGTTTTCATTCAAGGAGGAGAAGATCAGAGAGATAATCAAGGCACCGGCCGAGTGCAGGATAGTCTCCGTTTCTCCTCTTGGGATATCAAGCGAACTAAATACGGTTCCACCGCCAAAGCAGTTGCATGAGCTGGTGAGCTACGACCATTTCTGATGATAGTGGCAGCAGAAATGGTGGATGGAGGTTATAATATGACAAATCAACAGGAAGAACTCGCTTACCTTTTCGGTCTGGAGGAAAAATGGCAGAGGATATGGGAGGAGCAGCACATATTCGAGTCCACCCCCGACTCCAGAAAGAAGTTCTTTGCCACCTACCCCTACAGCTATATGAACGGTCTTCCCCATATCGGACACGCCTTCACGGCCCTGCGTGTGGATTTTCAGTGCAGATACAGGAGGATGCTCAATTACAACGTTCTTTTTCCTTTTGCATTCCACTGCACAGGCGTTCCCATAGTTGCCGCTGCCAGACGGATCGCGGAAGGCGAACCAAGACAGCTGCAGATAATGAGATCTATGGGTATAAGTCCAGCAGAAATTGTAAATTTTTCTGATCCTGTTTACTGGACAATTTATTTTCCAGAAAAATGGGAAAGAAGCATGAGAAGACTCGGCATGTCCATTGACTGGAGAAGAAAGTTTATAACAACGCATCTCAACAGAAGCTACGATTCGTTTGTCAGATGGCAGTTCACAGTACTGAAGGAACGCAATTATGTCCGGATGGGTTCACATCCTGTGATATGGTGCCCAAAGGACAACATACCGGTGGGGGACCATGACAGGTTGAGCGGCGAAGGTGAGACACCGACAGAATACACGCTTCTGAAATTCAGAACCGGTGAAGATGATTTTATCATTACTGCAACGCTGAGGCCAGAAACATCTTACGGGCAGACAAATATATGGGTAAATCCCGCTGTGGAATATGCGAGGTGCAGTGTTGGAAATGAGACATGGATTGTCAGCCATGAATGCTGCGCCAAACTCAAGGAACAGGGGAAAACTGTAAGAGAGCTGGGCACGGTCAGTGGTTCGTCTCTGATAGGCAAGGAGGTATACTCCTTCACCATGAAGAAATGGATTCCGATCCTGCCGGCTTCCTTCGCGGATCCAGCGAAGGGCACAGGAATTGTGACATCCGTACCAAGCGATTCGCCCGACGATTATGCAGCACTGAAGGATCTTAAGGCCGAAGCCGAAAGTGGAAAGATTGAAAGTGGACTGGCTCAGGTCGTCAGAAAGCTTGTGCCAATAGAGATAATAGACACGCCAGGATACGGATCGCTGCCTGCGAAGCTTGTCATTGAGAGAATGGCAATAGGCAGTCAGAAAGAGAGAGAGAAACTCGACAGGGCAAGGGAGGAGATATACAGAGAGGGTTACTATAATGGAACCATGCTCAAAAGTTCGGGTATTTATTCTGGAATGAATGTTTCGAAAGCAAGGGAACTCATAAAGGAGAGGCTCAGAAAGGAAGGTGTTGCCGATATATTTTACGAGCCTTCAGGAGAGGTGGTTTGCAGATGCCTTACCAGGTGCATTGTCAAGGTTGTGGAAAACCAGTGGTTTATGGCCTACGGAGACACTGAATGGAAGAAGCTAGCTCACGATGCCGTGAGTAGCATGTCCTTCTATCCGGATTTCATGAAGAAGCAGTTCGATAATGTCATAGACTGGCTGAATGACTGGGCGTGCGTGCACCACACAGGGCTTGGAACTGAGCTGCCATGGGACAGCACGTGGAAGATCGAATCACTTTCGGACTCAACAATCTATATGGCCTACTACACAATATCCGAAATAATTCAAAACGGAAGAAACACGTCTGAAAGGCAGATGGGTAGAGAATTCTTTGACTACGTGTTTCTGGGTTCGGGCAGCAGAGCAAAAGCGGCATCTTCAAGCGGGTTCGATGAGGAAACTGTTGAATCAATGCGGCGTGAATTCCTTTACTGGTACCCTCTGGATCTGAGGAATTCGGGAAAGGATCTTGTGGGGAACCATCTTACCTTCTGCATTTTCAACCATGTCGCAATATTTCCGCGTGAACACTGGCCCAGAGCCTATGGCGTTAACGGATGGATAACCATAAGCGGCTCTAAAATGAGTAAGTCAGCCGGGAATACACTGAACCTGGAAACAGCTCTTCAGAAATTTGGTGCGGACGTTACCAGGCTTACGGAAGCGTATGCAGATGAGGGTTTCAACGACCCAAACTGGGATCAGGATTTCGCTGACTCGGCTCCGAGGAGGCTCATTCAGCTGATTGAAAATGCAAGGATGGCAGTCGGCCTTGATTCATCCGCTCCAGACTATATTGACAGATGGATGATCTCTTCTGTAAATCTGATTTACAGCAGCTACCGCAATTTCATGGATAACATGATGCACAAGTCTGCAGTCAAATCCTGCCTCCTCGACATGCAGAATTCGTTACGATGGTATTCCAGAAGGAAGCAGGGTCTTCTGAACCGTGACGTAATGAAACATTTCGTCAGGATGCAGGCGCTCATGCTTGCGCCATTCACTCCCCACGTCTGTGAGGAGATATGGGAAATTATAGGCGGTGAGGGATCTATATGTTCCCAGTTGCTTCCGGAACCGTCATCACTTGATATTGATCATTCATCACTTGCGGCAGAGGATTATCTTGAAAATGTCATTTCCGACGTCCAGGAAATACTCAGGGTGACCGGAATAAGACCTAAGAGAATTACTCTGATAGTCGCTGAGGAGTGGAAAAGAAAACTGCTGGAATTTGAGTACCGCAACCTGACGGAGGAAGCATCGGAAATGAGGAAGAAGATCGGGAGGTCAGATCCAAAGGGCCTTGAAAGGGCGCTGAAGACAATTGCAAGGGAGAGACAGCAGGGAAGGCTAACTGCAATGGTCGAGACTGCAATGAAGATTGATGAGTACGGTTGCCTTTCAGAAAACAGCTCCTTTCTTTCCGGTCAGTTCGGTTGTGAGATAAGGATAATGAAAGCTGAGCAGGCGGGTTCTGACGAATTTTCGAGGAAGAGGGAAATCAGTTTCCCATCGAAACCGGCAATATACGCGGAATAGACGTAATTGCACCTTTAATCATGGCCGCAACTTATAAGTGTCAATGCGTTCCTGTCCCATACATGGTAAGGCTTTTGCTCCCAAATCCGTTCCACTCAGGATGAATTCCTGTGCTTCGTGCCATATGCTCCCTGGGTTGCCTGCCCCTCTTCCTTGAATGGACTGTTTCAGCCATGTCCGACCACTGACATCGATGTTTATCATGCATCTAAATTGCGCTCAATGGGCTGCCAGCAGGCATCGCACAGTGCCACGCGCCATGGAACTACCCGGGTGTAGCACCAGCACGCCGGACAGTGGACGCAAGTCCCACCTGACTGCTTTCTGCCCAATAGAACGACGGGCAGTCCTTCCCATTGCGGCTTTTATTCAATACGCCGATACGGCCCAACATGTCCCTCAAACCACGCATGAGGGACAGCAGCCACGAGGAAGGCGTGATTTTCTGTATGATCTACTTGAATGCCTGCAATAGGGATTGATACCATTCGGGTGTTAAAGAATTTAAGGAGCAAAGCCGCGGATTAGAAAATATTATTATATGAATAGAGCGAATGATCTGCAACGTCAATGAAAGGGCTGGAGAGAAAAATGGGAAGAATGAACAGATTTATGAGAAACGGGCATTCACTTATACTTGCCTACGACCAGGGCCTTGAACACGGTCCCACAGACTTCAACGAGAAGAACGTTGACCCTGCCTATGTTATAGACATTGCGAACAGGGGCGGATTTGATGCATTTGTGTGCCAGAAAGGCATAGCGGAGAAGTATCATGAGCTGATAGATGTCCCGATTCTTATGAAGGTCAATGGCAAAACGGCAATATATGGCAGGGATCCCGTAGCAAGGCAGAACTGTTCCGTTTCGTACGCCGAGAAACTCGGCGCCTCCGCCATAGGTTACACGATTTACATCGGAAGCCAGTTTGAGGGAGAGATGATGGCTGAATTTGGAAGGATTCAGGAGGAGGCGCATGACCTCGGACTTGCAGTAGTGCTGTGGATATATCCCAGGGGCGAATATGTGAAGAATGATACCGCACCTGAAATGATAGCATATGCGGCACGTTCTGCTTTGGAACTGGGGGCAGACGCAGCCAAAATAAAGTACACGGGAGACAGGAAGTCATTCTCCTGGGCTGTCAGGGCAGCAGGTTCGATACCGGTCTACATGGCAGGCGGAAAGAAGACAAAGGATGAGACTGATTTCCTCAGGCAGGCCCATGACTGCATTTCAGCAGGTGCCACGGGCCTCGCCGTAGGCAGAAATGTCTGGCAGAGCGAGGATCCTCTTGAATTTTCGAAGCGCCTCAATTCCGTTGTCATAGAAGGCAGGGAACCTGAAACGGTACTGAAGACTGCGTGATAGTTTGAAAATTGGTGTACTTAACGGCGGAGGTGACTGCGCCGGCCTGAATGCGGTCACCAGAGGAATTCTGGCAGGTGCAGCGCATCTAGGCGTCGAAGTGATTGGCATACGGAACGGCTGGGCAGGGCTTCTGGAGAACAGGACTGTCAGGATAGATTACAATATGTTTGAAGAACTCATCGGCACGGGCGGTACTGCACTCGGAACTTCAAGAACAAATCCGCTCAAAAGAAAGGACGGGTTGCAGACTGTCGTGAACAACATGACGCTCCTCGGTCTTGACTGTCTTATAGCAGTGGGTGGTGACGACACCCTTGGGGTTGCGGCGGAACTGTGGAGGAATGGCCAGAAAATAATCGGTGTGCCCAAGACAATTGACAATGACCTGGCGGGGACAGATTATTCATTCGGTTTCTTCTCCGCCGTTGACGAAGCAATGAGGATGATCGAAAGCCTCAAGACCACAGGAAAATCGCACGGTCGTGTGATGGTAGCAGAGGTGATGGGCCGTGACGCCGGGTGGATATCTGCTTTTGCCGGCATTGCAGCAGGAGCAAACGCTGTGATAATACCTGAATTTCAATCCGATCCGGATGAAGTGGTCAGGATAGTCAGAGAAAGGCACAATGAAGGAAAGAGCAGTACAGTTGTTGTCGCAGAAGGTGTGAAGTTCGTGTCCAGGGAGAAGGCGGAAAGGGATGAGTTCGGTCATGAACTCATTGCAAAAGCGCAGGGAGAGACAAACGCCTCCTGGCTCGCACGTTACATAGAGGAAAAGACCGGGCTTGAAACCAGGGCAACCGTTCTTGGACACACGATAAGGGGGACTGCACCGAACTCATATGACAGGGTCATGACATCGCTGCTGGGCCTGAAGGCAATCGAGGCGGCCCATGAGGGCAGATACGGCATCATGGTTTCAATAAGAGGGACGAAGATAGAGGAAGTGCCGCTCAGCGAAGGCGTTCAGAAGAAATACGTGGACCCTGCAACATGGAATGAGATGAAGAAATTCTTCATGTGATGTCATTCAAATCTTAACCACAATCTTTCCGAGCCTTCCGTGCTG
The DNA here is from genome assembly GCA_019720975.1 of Candidatus Sysuiplasma superficiale. GTDB lineage: Archaea > Thermoplasmatota > Thermoplasmata > Sysuiplasmatales > Sysuiplasmataceae > Sysuiplasma > Sysuiplasma superficiale. The sequence goes on along the minus strand of JAGVSJ010000002.1, from coordinate 87,573 downwards.
GTCCAGCCTCGACAGCGCCTGCCTCATCTCGCTGAATTGAAAAGTGGAGTCAACAGCACCGCGTAGTTTTGACCTTCCCATCATCTCGAGAACTGCGTACATGTCCGGCAGATTCGAGGATGTGGAACCTACGAGTTCTATCTGCATCGAATAAAGGCGTAGTATGCTGAGTTCGGCCTTCGGTCCTGTCAGTATGCCGCAAGTCGCGTATCTCCCAAGAGGCGCAAGTGCCTCTACGCTTGTCTGCAATGTGGATGAACCAAGCGGATCGATGACAATATCCGCCCCTCTGCCCCCTGTTATTGATCTGACCTCGGCAACGATATCCTTCAGGTTTCTGTCAATGACATGGTCTGAACCGAGTCCCCTTACCATATCGGCCTGTTCCCTGTTCCCAACAACAGATATCACCTCGCAGCCGTACATCTTCAGCATCTGCAACGCAAATGACCCTACGCCTCCCGGGGCACCCATTACAAGCGCTTTTTCCCCCACCGACGGTCTGCACCGGCTGACGAGATGCAGGGCGGTTGTGGCGTCAACGGGCAGCGTAACGGCCTGTTCGAAGGGCACACCATCGGGTATCTCCATTACATTCCGTGCCGGAACAGTTGCAAATTCCGACCACCCGCCGTTTCGCTGGAGGCCGATTATATAGGGTGCACTCTCCATGTGCTTGTTGGCAAGACATGCGCTCTGCTCGCCCCTGATACAATAATAACATTCACCACAGAACAGTTTCGGGAAGACCACCACATGCCTGCCTCGTTCAGGCGCCTCAGTACCCTCTCCCCTTTCAACGACCTCACCCGCGAATTCCGCACCGGGAATATGCGGCATCTGCATCCATGGGAATCTTCCTGTGATCACGGAGCGGTCTATCGGATTCACGCAGGCCGCCCTTACCCTTATCCTGACCTCCCCCTTCAATGGAGCGGTATCGGTGAAATCACCAAACTCAAGATTTTCATAATTGCCAAACCCATCGATGAACCAGGCTTTCATGATGAACCCTGCACGACCTACTTCTTCATACGATTTAATCCTTTTTGGATTCGAATACTGCCTTTGGTGACAACCGTAATATATGCGTTGCAGGGTTTTTGAGAATGTATGGAAGAGAAGCCGGCATCAAAAACGACTGATGAAAGCTCCGCCGCCGCTGTTCAGGGAGGGAGAGGAGAGTCGGGCTACGGCTGGGCGGGAGTGGAGGCGGACATAGAGTCCATACAGGACTATTATGACAGGGCCGCTTCCCTCATATCCTTCGGCATGATGGACAGGTGGCGCAGGAAGGCGGCCATGGAAACAGCTGACGATATGAGAGTCCTTGAGGTTGGCAGCGGACCAGGATCGTTTTCAGTCCACCTCAAGGGAAGGGAGGTGGTTCTGCTAGAGCCCAACGAAAATATGCTCAGAAGGTCGGTCGCAGAAAGGCTGTCTGACCCGAGATACATCCCTGTGATAGGTGTGGCAGAACACCTGCCCTTCGTGAGCGGCACTTTTGACAGAGTCATGTCAGGTTTCTCGTTCAAGAACTTCATTGACAGGAAAAAGGCACTGTCCGATATAATGAGGGTCCTGAAACCTGGAGGAAAGGTGGTGATAATTGACATCGCACTCCCGGACAGCGTTTTCAGGAAGGCTTTCATGAATTTTTACATGAAGCATGTTCTCTATCATCTGGCATATCTTGCCGTGCCCAGAAGGATCAGGAAGCAGTGGGGACGAAATCCATGGAAACATCTGAGCTATGCATACATGTCGCTCGGCGATCCGAGCACCCTGTCCGAAGAGATGAGGAGAATGGGTTTCGGAGATACGCACTTCAGGTACCTTACGACACGCGGTGTCGCAATAGTTACAGGGAACAGGATAAGCTGAACAGCCGCCGTGCTGGGTTAATTGATTAAACGACATCATTTTATCCGTCTCCAGTGTACCGCTTTCAGATGCATTACGGCAAGCTGAGACTCATACTTTTCAGGATTGTGCTTGAACCGCACCTCCTGATAAGCTTTCTGTACGCTGTGCTCGGAACACTCATAGCGCTGAGAGAGGGCATGTATAATGCGCCCCTTTTCGTCCTTACAGCAATAGGGGCCGTCTCATCTCAGATAGCAGCCAATACATATGATGAGTACTTTGATTACAAATTCGGCACTGATCTTCTCACCACAAAAACTTCATACAGTGGAGGCGGGAGGATAATCTTTGATGGTGGACTGAGACCTGCAGAGGCTTTCAGAATTGCAACTGCGGCACTCCTTCTTGCGTTCCTGATAGGCGTGTATCTGTCGGTTGAGAGCGGGTGGGAACTGCTTCCTCTCTTCGTATTCGGCGGTGTTGCAGGCACATTCTACTCCACTGTCTGGCAGAGAAGGGGTCTCGGTGAATTCATGCTGTGTGCCATAGGACTGATCGTCATGGGTGCGTTCTTTGTCCAGGCACACTTCTACTCTGCCGGTGCAGTGTATATATCCATTCCATGCGGTCTCCTCATTGCCAACCTCGTTATCATGAATGAGGTTCCTGACGCTGAGGCAGACGCAAAAACAGGAAGGAAGAATGTGACGACAACACTCGGAAAGGCCAGTGCAGTGGCATTGTATGCAATAATTGCAACAATAATCTATCTTCTCATTATTGCCGGTGTCTTTCTTCACCTGATATCCGCCTACACCCTTATATCCCTCCTTTCAGCTCCGCTCATCTACAGCGCATACATCTACGCGAGGCCGGGCCTGAACAGCATTGACCACCTCATCAAGGCACTCAGAAACAATATAGTCGGAATGTATGTTTTCATTGTGCTGCTTGTGATTGCCTACATGATTTAGCCTTCCGGGGAACAGTTAATTGAGCGATATGCATCCACATGAACGGATGAGCAGGATATCCACATTCATAAAGGGGCTCCGTCTGCCGATGTACTGGGCCTCAGGCGGCCCGGTCCTTCTTACGGCTTCGCTTGCACTTTTCCGTTCTGCAATGCTCAGGCCCTTCCTCTTCCTGCTGGGATCTGCGGCCCTTCTGATCTTTGAGGTTGGCGTGAATATAATGGCTGAGATCGCAGACAGCGCGGAAATGGTCATGATAACACAGGAAGAGACATGGATTCCAACCGGACCGTTTCTTGTGAAATACGGCGGCAGGACAGCTGAACGGCTTGCTGCCTACGGGGCGTTCACGCTGGCGGTTGCAGGTCTTACTGGTCTGTACCTTGCTGCGGTAACCGGCATTACAGTCATCCTTCTCATTGGCCTCTCCGGACTCCTGCTGACATATCTTTATGCCTTTCCGCCGTTCGAGCTAGGGCTGCGTGGCCTTGGGGAACCTGTCGCATTCTTCTCCTTCGGGCCGCTGCCAATGTTTGCCCTCTATTTCCTTGCGTCAGGTAAACTGAGCATTCTTCCCGTAATCATTTCCATTCCCACAGCACTGTGGGTGACGGCAATAAGGTATGCCCACCACCTTCCTGACACAGGAATGAGAAGGGGACAGCGCTATCTCCGTTCGCACAGTTTAAGAGTCAGATATGCAGGCAAGGTGCTGACGTCGCTGATGGCTGCTGCCGTTTTCTTCACCGCCCTCCTGTACTTCTATGTCGGTATCTACGTGCTTCTGCCGGCCATTGCGGCGGGAGCACTGAGCATCTTCATATCCGGCAGAATAAGAAGACTGCCAGGAGACGCAACGTCGATTTCAAGGCAGACAAAATATTTTCTCCTCCTGCAGTTTGTGTCGACAGTGTTCCTCTCGGTTTCACTGCTGATTGCCCACGGATGAGAGAAAGTTAAAAATCCCATTCACGATCAATTCCAATCATGATTTCGGTAAGGACGCTTCCCTTCGGATTTCAGGCTGAGGGTTATCGCAGAGAAACCGCTGGCGGTGACGACTGTTCCCTCATCATAACAATCGGCGGTGAAGATCTGAGACAGGCTGATGCAGGCGGACTTGCAGAACTTCTTGCCTACAGGGAACACATGACGGTGAGGTCTCTTGTGGCTGGAGAGGATGTTGCTGTGCTCAAGACAAGCACATCAGCAATACGCTCTCTCTCAGAATCAAGGAAGGAGAGAAAGGAACTGGAAATACTGGACAGGATAAACCGTGCGGTGGGAAACTATCTCAACGGCGGCATAAGGGTTCTGAAATGTGAGAGTTTCACAATTGATTTTTCAAGCGCGAGGATAATGGGAATACTGAACGTAACACCTGACTCCTTTTCTGACGGCGGACAGTACTTTACAACGGAAAAGGCAGTATCAAGGGCTGTGGAGATTGAGCAGGAGGGGGCGGATGTCATAGACATAGGAGGTGAATCAACGAGACCGGGCGCTACCCCGATAACGGCTAGCGAGGAGATGAACAGGGTAATACCCGTCATCAGGGAGGTGCATTCAAAGGTGGACATACCGATTTCAGTGGACACCTATCATCCTGAAGTTGCAAGGGCTGCACTTGATGCAGGTGCCTCGATTATCAATGACATCACAGGACTGAGATCGCCGCAGATGAGAAGGCTTGTAGGAAGAAGGGAATGCCCCTATGTGATAATGCACATGAGAGGCAATCCTGCTGATATGCAGCTGAACCCTGTCTATGAGGACGTGGTGTACGAGATACTTAAATTCCTGTCAGAGAGCATTGAAAGGGCAGAGTCCGAAGGCATTGACACCTCCAAGGCAATGGTTGATCCGGGCCTCGGCTTCGGAAAAACATTCCAGCACAATGTAACAATACTCAACAGGCTTGATGAATTCAGATCTCTCGGGCATCCGCTCCTTGTGGGTGCATCGAGAAAATCATTCATCGGACACATCACACAGGAAACAGGGCGGAGAAGACTGGAAGGCAGCCTTGCATCCGCTGTCTGCGCCATGATGAAGGGCGCCTCGATGCTGCGTGTCCATGACGTGAAGGAAACAGCCATGGCAATTGCCGTGGCCAGGAGCATAATGAGCGGCAGGGCGCCTTCCAGAAGATGATTTTCACAACAAGACCTACATGTTTCTGTAAAGCGAATATATGTCTCTGAACAGCCTGAATTTCGATGTCCTGCTGTATACTGTGCTCTTCACCGTGTCTGATAGTTTGCCCTTTCCGAAACCCTTAACAGCAAACAGTCCGGATATCATATCGAGGACCAGTCCGGGATATTCAGAGAATATCCTGCTGTTGTGAAGCACCTTCTGGTTGCCTTCAAAACGCCTCATGTCTGGAAGGAGTCCTATTTCTTCGAGCCTTTGCGCATAGGATCGCAGTGATTGTGCGTCGAAGCTGCCTTCCTTGCTTGCCTCGACGAATGTTTCAGCGGCGCAGTAACCGGATGCGATGGCAAGATCCACCCCTCTGTAGGTGTAACCGTTGTTGATAAAGAAACCGGCAGCATCCCCAGCAACCATGAAACCGCTGCCTGCGAGATTCTGCGGGTTCGAGGGAACAGAATTGGGTATCATGTGTGCGGAATATTCAATTACCTTCCCTCTCCCAATCAATCTCTGGATGTGTGGATGAAGCCTGAACTCTTCCACGAGTTCCTGTACTTCCACACGCTTGCCTGAGACCTCGACAGGATCCAGAACAACCCCTATTGAAACGCTTTCCCTGTTTGTATAGATGAATGCCCCTCCGGCCGGAAGATATCTGCTCGGATACCCGATATAGACGCTTGCCAGACCTTCGTCGTCTCTGAGTGCAAATATATCGTCTATCCTCTCTCGGCCGATCTCGACCGTTTCCTTTACGCCGATCTTAAACTGGCCCGGAGTAACGTCAGAGCGCACTCCAGCCTTCCGCGAAAGTGATGCCGTAACCCCCTCCGCATCGATGACGCATCTTGCCTCTATCCTGTCGCCTGCGGAAACTATTCCCCTGACCCTTCCGTCACTCATGTAAAGATCATCCACCCTTGCCGAGGTGACAAGTACTGCTCCTGCTTCCTCCGCCTTCTCGGAAAGCCACTTGTCAAATCTGCTTCTTCTGGCCACAAAGCTGTCCGCGGCGGAAGGCTCCGAACTGTGGTCGGAAAAGGTGAAGCTTGCGCACCTCTTATCATCCATAATTCCTACAGTCTCCCTGACAACGAAACGCTCGTACGGTACATCGCCGGGGAAACCGTTGAACACCTTTTTCAGAAAATGCGTATAAATCCTGCCGCCGAAGACGTTCTTCTCTCCTGCTGACTTACCCCGTTCGAGCAGCAGAACCTTAAAGCCTGATCTGGCCGCCTGGTAGGCGGCGGTGCTTCCAGCCGGCCCCGCCCCCACCACTATCAAATCGAATGTCTCCATCTGTCTGTTCTCCCGCACGGGGATTGGAGTTAAGCCGTTTAAATTCTTTCAGGCAGTATCAGAGCTGCATCAGCGCGGAACAAGGACAGGCTCCCAATAGATGGCTTGCAGCAGACGTTGCCCTGTACCCATGTGGGACAATGTTCACGGGATAATGTCAGTTTCCAGCCGGTGGAACCGTTCGGTTCGTTCCCGCCCGGCAGCAAAGGCATGGGGTCATGCGGAAGATTGTACGGACCGGGCCGGCATATCTATTTATCCTGTTTCATTCTACTTCCGGCTGCAGGAAGAAAAGGCCGGATATTTGAAGAAAGATTGTGGAAAGGAAGTGAAAATTTGTCTGGAGTAGGTAAAATTTCAATGATTGGGGCCGGAAATGTAGGCGCGACCGCAGGGCAGAAGATCGCTGAAAGAGACATAGCTGATGAGGTTGTATTTGTTGATGTTGTGGAGGGGCTGCCCCAGGGAAGGGCCCTCGATATGATGGAATCGGCACCTGTTGAGGGTTTCAATACGAAGGTCAGCGGAAGCAACGATTACGCATCCATATCCGATTCTGACATAATAGTTGTCACGGCCGGTCTTGCAAGGAAACCAGGAATGACAAGATCAGACCTTCTCGACAAAAACGCAGCTATCATCTCATCTATCGCTGAAAACATAAGGAAGTACGCCCCTCGCTCCTTCGTCATAGTTGTTACGAATCCGATGGACATAATGACTTACCTCCTCTTCAGGAAAACGGGCTTTCCCAAAAACAGGGTTGTTGGCATGGCCGGTGTCCTGGACACATCAAGATTCAGGACATTTGTTTCAATGGAACTTGGAGTGTATCCTTCCCAGGTCACTGCATTCGTTCTGGGAGGGCACGGACCATCAATGGTTCCAATAGTGAGCAACAGCAGTGTGGCGGGCGTGCCACTGACACAGCTTCTTTCCACTGAGAAGATCGAGGGTATTGTGAAGAGGACAAGGATGGGGGGAGATGAGATAGTGAACCTCCTCAAGACCGGGAGTGCATTTTATGCGCCGGCCTCCTCAATATATGAAATGGTTGCCTCCGTAGCACTGAATGAGAGAAGGATACTTCCATGTTCTGCCTATATTGATGGCGAATACGGGATAAGAGGCATATTCACAGGCGTTCCGGTGGTGCTGGGGAAATCCGGTGTTGAAAGGATCGTCGAGATCAGTATCAGCAGCGAGGAATCAGCTGCACTGAAGGCAAGCGCCGAAGCAGTCAGGAAGGATGTTGAGCTTCTTACGGAGCACAAATTCCTGTAAAAAAGCGCTGGAAGTATGGCCGGGTCGTTGAAATTGGTGCATCTCCCTCTTTGATTGCTAGCATGTGATATATCGTAAACTATATATCATATCAAAGATATGTCCCTTTCAGTGATTGAATGAGAGGAATGCATAACGAATGTGGATGCTGCTGCGGATGCTGGAATGAAGAAGAAAGGCCGATGCACCATATGCATGGTGGCAGGCACAGGAACGCAAGGGACATAGTGTCGGAACTCGAGGAGTACAAACAGGAACTTGAAAACCAGATTGTTGATCTTCAGAAGTACATTGACACGGTTCGTGGACCAAAAGAGTCATCGGCGAATGAGTGAAACAGGTCATTCGCTATACCATGCAATACCTTTGTTGCTTTCATGGCACAACATATGAGACAGATTGACATATCCCGTAGAGGAAGTGAAGGCAATGAGAAATAGCTGCTGCTGCGATTGCGGGCCATTCAGGGTCAACCTGATCCCTTCAGGTGTACTTAAACCTCTGATACTCAGCCTGCTCAGAGAGAAACCGATGCATGGGTACGAGATAATTCAGGAGATAGTCAGGCGCACTGGCGGATTCTGGAGACCGGGTGCCGGGGCCATTTACCCTGTGCTTTCGGAACTGGACAGGAAAGGTCTGGTGGAGAGACGGACGGAGAGCCAAGGGCAGAGGATGAGGCATATCTACTCCATAACGGAGGAGGGCATGCAGGCGATAAGGGAAATGCCGAAGTTCATCAGGGACTGGGATGAAGGACTTTCCACCCTCAGAAACATCTTCCATTGATTCTGTTGTGCAGGGTTTATACAATGCCACGGAACTGCCGTGACAGCACCTTCAGGGCCTCCTTCCGTTGTAAATGTTCGAGACTCGTTTCTGACTGCAGAAATGTCGCGGTTTTCGCTCTTCTTCTGAAGCCATGCCAATCACAGGGATGGGAATCTGTACAACGCCGCAGTCAGGGCCGCCCGGCGGTCTGCACGGACTGGTTTGAGCCGGCTTCCTGTTTCGGCAGGTTGCTCGATACGCTTCAGCTCACTGAACGGCTCTGACGTAGATGTCGTCAATATCATTGTAGGGCAGAATGTACTTCAGCCTGATCCCCTTTCCCGAAACGTACTGTATCAGTTCGCTGTTGGACACATCTTCCCTCTTCTCCACTATAACGGTTGAACCGTCAATCATGTAACCGTTTACGAGCTCGTCAGGGAGACTGAATCCCTCGACAGGGGATTCCAGTTCCATTCTGATGAAATTTGCCTTTACCCTTTCCCCTGTGTCATAAACGGTTTTCCCCTTATTGATTATAACGATTCTGTCACAGAGTTCATTTGCCTCATAAGTGAGATGAGTGCTCAGCAATATTATCCTGACTTGCGCTGCTTTCAGATTCGTGATCAGACTCCTCACCTCCAGCATGCCTTTCGGATCCAGACCGAAGGTCGGTTCGTCCAGGACAAGAATCTCGGGATTTCCCACGAGTGCGGCCGCAATACCGAGTCTCTGCTTCATTCCTCGTGAAAAGGTTCCTGATTTCCTGTTCAGGTACTCTGTGATTCCCGTGAGTTCGCTCAGCCTCCTGATTTCATCAGGCACACTGCCTGCATTCATTCCCTTGACCCTTGCAACAAACTCGAGGGCTTCCCTGGCAGTGAGGTAAGGATAAAATTCAGGCTGTTCGACAAGCGCGCCGACATCGCGCAGCGCGCTCTGCGGGTTCTCCACAACACTGATTCCGTTTATCATTGCCTCTCCAGATGTCGGATGGACAATGTTTGTAAGTATCTTCATGACTGTTGTCTTTCCTGCGCCGTTAGGACCGAGAAGCCCTATACATGCAGGTTCGTCCACTTTGAGATTCATAGAATCAAGTGCGAGTATGTTTCCATACCTCTTTGTCACAGACCTGAGCTCTATTGAGGGCATCATTTGACCTCCTTTCTTTCAAAGATGATCAATGCAGCGGAGAGCGACACTATGAGGTAGGAGACCATCACACCGACCGATTGGAGAATGACTGAAGTTCCTGCGGGGGAAAGGGTGAATGAGGTGCTGAAAGGGTCTGGTATTATGTTGAAGTATACCCTGTCAATGATGTCGGCCGAAACATTCAGAAGGTAGTAGGGTGTTGTCCTGTAGAGGAATTCGACTATTATTTCATATGCGTTGAAAACAAGGAAGTATATCAGAAAGACAGTGATATAAGCGTATGTGTTCCTGTTGAAGATGCCGCTTATCATGAAGGTGAATGCTGTAACGGTGAATATGAAGAGCACCAGCAGCGCAGAGGACTGGAAAAAGGATATGCCAAGCGAGTGGAAGAGGTAGATGAATACCGATGCCTGCACCAGAACATATATCAGGATGCACAGGGATGTTACTGCAACAGCCGCAAGATATTTGGAGAGCAGGAGCTTCGATCTGCCTACCGGAAGAGGGAATATCTGGTAGGCTGTCCTGCTTTCTATCTCGCTTGATATTGCGGGTGAACCGAAGAAGACAGCGGCAAAGACCGGCAGGTCAAGCAGAACAAAGGCCCAGAGATAACCGAATACATCCTCCTTGAGGCCGGGGGAAAATGATGCCATGTCCGCCCTTGGAAGTATGGTGGAAAGATTGTTTTCATACCTGAAGGTGAAATAGGTCATCAGAGCGGATACGAGAATGACAACGGACAGCATCAGGTAGAAGCTCTTCGATCTGTAATAGTTACGGAAATAATACCAGGATACTGTTCTGACCAGTCTGAGGGAAGCCATTTTCCCTTCCTACCCCGCCGGTTTGAATACTGCCTTTTCCACCTCTGTTACCAGATAGGCGTATCTCGCATAGTTGGACGTGCCGAAATCAAAGGTTGCGGAGAACAAATCACCATTCACGGAAACACCTGAAGTTACATTTGCCATATACTTCATGACTGCGGCTGATGCCAAGGAAGCAATGCTTCCGTTAACAAAATATATTTTCACGTGTGTGGCAGAGGGGTAAGAATTGATGAGTGCGGATGTGAGTATCGGATTCATTCCATCATAATACAGCGAGAACACTGCCGTCTTGTTGAGCATATTCAGCTCTGCGGCGTTCATACCGTGCCCGTTCCTGCCTGCAGAGATGGATGCCTGAACAGCATACAGGTTTCCAATCACCACGATCCCCGGGTCCTCTTCCGATATGTAGAGGGCGGATGTGTTTATATCCAGTGTCGAGACAGAAAGATTCACAGGTGAAAACACAGTGTTCAGCGTCGCGTCCAACGAAGATGAGAGGTTGTATATTGAATATATCTCGGAACCGCCGTATCTCTCATACTGCCGTATTGTTATCTCCCCATGGTAATTGGTCGTGTTTCCGTTGAAGAGGGAGGAGACATCCGACTGAACCGCCTGCATTTTCCCTTCCAGTATGAAGCCGAACGAGTTGTTGATGTAGAAGCCAAGGATGGATTCATTTCCCGCCTGGATACGAAACACCGATACTGCTCCCTCCGGCACAAAGGAGGAGGGAAGAGGCCCAGGCTGGCGCATGGAAACGTAAACATAATAGGCTGACGGGAGGACGATTGACGCTGCAACGAGCACCACGATGCCGACCTTCAGGTAGTATTTCATAATGCTCATCCTTTCCTTGGAATCAGTTCACAGGTACCGGTTATTAATCCATTGGCATTTGCGCTACCCCGACCATGAGTGCTGATGACGAATGTCTCCCGGTTCTTCGCCGACACTGAAGATGCCACGCACTGTCACAACAGTGATGCCCTCCACACATCTCCCCCGTCTCCGGCACCCGGGATTCCGGCTCAATGAGAGGCACAATGAGCGCAGAGGGAAACATGCCCCGGAATTGGGTATGCGCAAAAGCGGATGGAAGGTATTAATATCAGTTTCAGATATCAGTAAACGTTATCGTTAATTGATATCAATCAGGTGGAATAATGGACGAGATGACAAAATACCTCGAGAGAGGGCTCTTCAGGCCCTATGTGCTCTGGAAATGCTCCAAATCACAGGTCTCCGGGACAGATCTGCTTGACGCCGAACGAATGCATCAGCATGTCCTGAGTCCGGGCAAGCTGTATCCTGTTTTGCATAAGCTGATGAGCGATGGTCTGCTGACCGAGGAGACGCGCGTCGAACACGGGAAGGTGCACAAGTACTACAGAACAACAAGAAACGGCGTCAGCGCTCTGGAAAAACTGAAGACAGATCTTGGACCGCCGATGAAGGATTTCCTTGTGGAATGGCTCAGGGAGAACATTGAGTCTGCAGTAATCTGACTGGCTCCTCTCCCATTTCAGGACAGGTATGCGGATGGTTTTCAGTTCAGGCGAAAAGATCGAAGGCAGATACAGCAGGAAGGAGATGCTGAGACTCATCGCCTACATGGGTCCGGCGCTTCTGGTCAGCGTTGCTTATATCGATCCGGGGAATTTCGCAAGCGACATCGAGACTGGCGCAACAACCGGTTATGTTCTGCTATGGGTTGTCTGGCTTGCAGGGCTGATGGGGATGCTGCTGCAGTATCTTTCAGGCAAGCTCGGACTTGCCACGGGAAAATCGCTTCCGGAACTGGTTTCCGCGACTCTCAGGAAGAGGAAATACATAATACCTTACTGGCTCAGCGCAGAGGCTGCGTCGGCTGCCGTCGATCTTGCCGAATTTCTCGGGACAGTACTTGCGCTGAACCTGCTGTTCGGCATACCGTACCTTGAGGCCACCTACATAGCGGTCTTCGATGTCTTCCTCATGATTTACCTCTCAAAGAAGGGTTTCAGAAAACTGGAAAAGGCCTTCTTCCTCTTCGTTGGAATGATTGGTCTCAGCTATGTATACGAGCTTTTCCTTGTCAAACCTGATATTTCGTCAACGGTGTATTATTCGGTCATTCCCGAAATACATCAGGCATACGTTGTACTCATTATGTCGATCATAGGTGCAACTGTGATGCCGCACGTCCTCTTCTATCACTCAGACCTTGTCAGACAGAAGGTGAAAGGGGCCGATCCTGCGACCAAGAGAGCAACGCTGGGCTATCACAGGAATGATACCATACTTTTTCTCGGAGCGGCATCGTTCGTCAATGCAGCAATGCTCATAATGGCCGCAGGCGGTTTCCATGCAAGGGGACTTAACGACGTCCAGACGATAAACGATGCATACTACACCCTTCTGCCTCTCTTCGGAAAGCTTGCTGGTTACATGTTCGTTGCTGCGCTCCTTTCATCGGGAATTTCCGCATCGACGCTCGGAACGCTTGCAGGGCAGTCGGTTATGGAAGGTATGCTGGGCAGAAATGTGAATCCGTGGAAGAGAAGACTTGTGACAAGATTCATAAACGTGATTCCGACAACAATTGCGATAATGATCGGTCTGAACCCGTTCTACATACTGTTCTACAGCCAGGTGGTTCTGAGCATCATGATCCCGTTGCCGATGATACCGCTCATTGTATACACCTCTCAGCGCAGCAGAATGGGTGAATTTGTGAACAGGAAGTATACCGTGGCTCTTGCCGTTCTTTCAGCCGCAACAATAATTGTCTTCAACGTATACTACCTTGCCACACTGTGATTCAGCAGAGCAATCCCGACCCTGCCAAATTTCCGGCCGGCACCAAAGACGCACAAACGGGACTGACGGCCCTGCACCCATCACAACAGGCCTGAATCTCAATTCAGCAGACAGGCAGTTGAAGGCAGTCCGGGAGGATCAGGGAATATCGTCAGGACTGCAAAAAACCCGGTTCCCACGCTGTTGCACGCAGAAACCGAAAGATCATTTCCTTTCCCTTATCTCGACCTTCCTGATCTTCCTGCCTTCCTGACTCTTTGCAGGAACGATGTCCATCTTGTCCAGGAAGTCTATCTGTCCGTCAATGAACGCCCTGGCCGCAAGCAGCATCTCTTTCTGTGCCTTCTTCAGTTCCTTCAGCGCCCTTGATCCGGGGGGGAGCGATGGCATTATGGCCCTGACCGCTGACAGGGAGCTGAAGCCTGCGTTGTAAAGATGTTCAATAACCTCTTTTACCCTTTCTTCCTGCTGGTCGCTTTTCCTTTCCTCCTGCATCCGAATCCTCTCTGAATTTTATTTTGAGCACGCCGTCCGATATCTCAGCGGACTCTACCTCTCTCCCGTAAAGGCCAAGGGGAAGCGCTATTGTTCTTCGATATTGGCCGACACCCACGACAATAGTGTCTCTTGTCGTATATAACTCTACCTCGTTTCTGTTGGCGAACGGAACCTTCAGCTGAATTGAGGTGTTTCCCCTTTTTGACACAATCTTCAGGGGGTTTTCCCTGGAAAATATGACTGAGGGGTCTGTGTCTCCAAAAAGTTCATCGCCGAGTCTCTTAACAGACTCCAGTCCGACGATTTCAAGAGGAAACAGCTTTGAATAAAATATCTTCAGCGGATGGAATGCACTCTCGATCATTTCGATATAGTTCTCCTGTTCCCTGATCTTTCCCTCGTTGGTGTTTAGCGGATTCTTAGAATGCACCCTGTTTACAATCAGCGCCTCAACATTCAGGTCGTAGAGGGAAAGATAGGTGTAGGCGCGCATGGTTTCACTTATCACCATCTTTTCCGGATTCGTTACGAGTCTCACAGATGTTATCTCAGGATTGGTAAGCAGCTTGCGGACGCTCTTTATTCTGAGATTGAACCTTTCAAATTCCCTCATTACCTCCTCGGGGGGAAGCGGTATGGATACAACCCTGCCGACTGTTACACGTGCAACCCTTATGAAATTCTTCATCAAGCCGTAGAAATGCTGGAAATACCAGTCGGCCACATCGGGAAAGCTCAGAAGGCGCAGTGTATCGGCCGTGGGCGCGGTATCCACCACAACAACATCATATTCATCCCCCGAGTAAAAGCGGCCAAGGTAGAAGAGCGCTGCAATGAACTCCATTCCGGGAAAAACTGCCATCTCCTTTGCTGATATTTCATCCATTCCCTGCGAGGCAAAGAACGAAAAGATGTACTTTCTGATGTCGTTCCAGTTCTCCTCGAGCTCCTTCAGTATGTCGATCTCCAATCCGTCGAGATTCTTCGCAATATTCCTGATTGAAGGGCCTATTGCAACATCAACACTGTCAGAAAGGCTGTGAGCGGAATCGGTGCTGATCACTATAGTTCTCAATCCTCTTTCGGCACATTTGATTGCAGTTGCAACTGAAACGGAAGTCTTTCCCACCCCGCCCTTACCGGTGTATATCAGAATACGCATGAAAGCTGATTGATCCACTGCACATATAACTGCTCCGCCAATCCTTACGGTTGTGCCGGTGCGGATGATTTCCACAGACTATTTTAATAAGTTGTAAATAGAAAGGCTTCACGGCCAGAATATCTGATTATCTGGAGCTGCTCAAGTTCAGGTTGATAACTGCTGAACTGCTGCTGGGAGTCGCGAGCCTTCTTGTTGCCTCAGGTCCGTCAATCAGGTTCACTTCACTGGCATATCTTGTCATGGCAGGTTATATGGGATTGGGCGGATCTGCGGCCATCAACTCATATCTGGACAGGGACATTGACGCACTGATGCCAAGGACTGCATCCAGGCCGATACCCTCAGGACGTCTCAAAGCGCGGAACGTACTCCTCTTTGGCTGTATACTTATCGTCGCATCTGTTCTGATGTCTTACTTGCTCATAAATCCGGTCACAGCCGCCATAATAGGCCTTGGGTCATTTCTTTATCTGGTTTTCTATTCAATTCTGCTTAAGAGAAGAACGCCGAACGCTGTAATATGGGGGGGACTCGCCGGAGCGATTCCGGCGTTTGGCGGATGGTCTGTATACACCGAAGGCCATCTGCAGGTACCACTGCTTATATTCATGGTTGTCTTTTTCTGGCAGCCATCCCACTTCTGGAATCTGTCGATATACTACAGGGAAGACTACGTAACGGCGGGTGTCCCTGTGGGTCCGGCTGTGAAGGATCTGAGGTACATTACAGAGATGTCATTCATATTCAATCTTGCCACGGCGGCAACCACTTACGCACTGTATTTCATTACACATCTTGCGCTTGAGTTTCTGGTGGCAATCACAGTGATGAATATCGCACTTCTTGTCATTTCAGCAGGAGGGATGAGTATGAAGGGCAGAGAGTACTACAGGCGTGCGTTCCTCTTTTCAGTCCTCTATATGTTTGTATTCATAATCTGCCTTGCGGTTTCTGGCCTGATTTCGCCGCACAGCTACCTTTCCAGCGGATTTCTGTGAATCACGGGTCGCGGGCAGGGAATGGTGCGGCAGGCTGCAGCCCCTTGCGGTCACATCAGACAGATTGCAGAGGTAACCTCTCCAATTGAATGACCATGCCTGAAAGCCTTAATGAGCGCATCCATCGCCGCTCCGGAGGAAGGTTCAGAAGAAGCGATATCACTGAGGCATTTCTCACTGGCCACTCCACTGCGATCCATCAGCCTGAATGACGGACTGACAGGTTCCCTGAGGATGTCTATTTTTCTCCTGCCGTCCCGGAGTATGTTGTAGCCCACAAGCAGTCTTCTGCCCTCTTTCATCTCATGCAGCAGCTTCTCCCTGCTCTTCTTCACCTCGCTCTGTATCATACCGGATTTGATCGCCTTATCAATACCCCCATGCTCCTCGATCCTTCCGAGAAGTGAGTTTACTGACCTCTCAATCTCATCTGTTCTCGACTCAATATAATATGAGCCTGCAACAGGATCTATC
This sequence comes from Candidatus Sysuiplasma superficiale, assembly GCA_019720975.1. Lineage (GTDB taxonomy): Archaea > Thermoplasmatota > Thermoplasmata > Sysuiplasmatales > Sysuiplasmataceae > Sysuiplasma > Sysuiplasma superficiale. Next base: position 71,282 of record JAGVSJ010000002.1, on the reverse strand, counting down.
GTATCTGCAATGCCGCTTTCATTGCCCACTATCCTGTGTATCATCAGCAGGGTGCGTGCCACTCTCTGATCTCTCAACGAAGGGTGCACACCTCCTCTGACCTCGATGCTCTGGACGCCTCCAAGAACAGCTGCAACGAGCTGCATGGTTGATCTCACCATGTTTATCTCCATTTCATCATTAACAAGGGGAAAACGGAGGGCTCTCGAGAAAATACTCAGCCTCAATGCGCTGTCATCCAGCCCGGAAAAAGAATTGCGCAAAACACGTGACCAGATTCTTCTCGCGGCTCTGAACTTGGCTACTTCAACAGGTATATCAGTCCCCACCCCGAGAATGAAAGACATCCTTGAGAGTATCTGTGCCGGATCAATTTCACGCTTCTCCGCTTCGCGGATGTAATAAAGAGCGGATGCAACAGTGAACGCTATCTCCTGCTCCGGAGTGCCGCCGATCTCGCGAATGTGATATCCTCCGGGATTGAATGGGGAAAAATAGGGCAATCTGTTAAGCGAGTAGGTTATAAGAGAGAACGAAATATCTGTTGCGAGCGGGAATCCAAGGGGATTTTTCATCGAAAGGGAGAAGGGTGAAAACACATTGTTTTCAACATAGCCCTGTATGCCACGAATATCAGTTTTCGCCTGTTCGCACGACGCCATGTACATAGAAACGAGCTGGGCGGCAGACGAACAGACGTTGAACCCTGTAAACAGAGTCTCCCTCCTGATACCGGAAAATAACCTGTCGATATCACGCACTGAGGATAAAGGCAGACCCGATGCCGTTCTCACTGCCCTGGTACCCGGCAGACCGGAAATGCCGAGTTCGGTGTGAAGGCTGAACGAAAGGGCGGCTGCAGGCTCATCGCTGTTTGCAATTTCCCGGATCAGCGATGAGGCAGCATTCAGGTCAGGCGAGTCGACCGATTGCGCAATCCTCCATTCGCCGTTGCGATACATCGAGGGAGAGATGCCACGGGTGTACGGAAACTCGCCGGGGAAGGAGATGTCCCTCAAAAAATCAATATCATGAATGTCGTCTGGAGTGAAAAAATTCCTGCCTATCGGAGTTGCTCTTGTGGGAAGTTCCTTCCCCTTTGCCGATGAATCCGTTCGACTGCTCTTTTTCATCCAGTAACCCGGCGTTGAGTGCCCAGCAGCTCTCATGCCACACACCTTTAAAAGCATCTTCCCTGGCAGTGGATGATGTGCACAGCAACGTCCCCCCAATTCCTTGGACAGAACTCACTGTAGCCATGCGAGGGCTCGGATTTGAACCGAGGAACTCCTTCGAGAACAGATCTTGAGTCTGCCGCCTTTGGCCATACTTGGCTACCCTCGCTCCTGCACCCCTACACAATTCCTCTTTTTAATCATTGCACAAAGAATCTAAAATTGCAGAAATGCCAGAATGAATGCTGCAGGCAATTCAGTATGGGTAATGTATGCCCTCGATCTTTATTTTGCCAAGGGGTGTCAGGCCGATGGTAACCTTACCCTTTCTCTTCCTTATTGACTGCAACAGACCAGGATCAAAGTAGACGGTAATGCCGTTTGATGATTTCACTGGAACAGCAGAAGCGGGTCTTGTACCGTCCGCAACAAAATCTGCAACCAGACTGCGTATTGGCTGGCACCAGTCATCCCTGCATGGTCCTTCCGTGAGACGTATTCTTACAAGGAGTGGAACCGGTCTGCCATATCTTTCCTCCATCCTGGCAAGAAGTTTGCCTGTTATTTCGACATCAACATCGGGCTCTGAGTCGCCTGAGGAATTCATGCTGATGCAACTCCCGGTATCGATGGATTGTACAGCCTCAGGAGAATCGAATTTGAGACCACGGTTGTACTGCTGAAAGCCATTGCAACCGCTGCAGCCACGGGAAGGTAGCTGTACATTCCAGTGCCCAGGAAGGGAACCAGTGCACCGCCTGCTATGGGGATGAGTACTGTGTTGTAAGCAAAGGCCCAGAACAGATTCTGCTTTATCTTTGCGTACGTCTTCCTCCCAAGGCGCAGAGCAATCACTATGTCCCGCGGATCCCCTTTCATCAGGATCACATCCCCCGCGGCCTTGGCGACATCAGTTCCTGTTCCTATGGCAATGCCAAGATCCGCAGCTGCGAGGGATGGAGCATCGTTTATTCCGTCCCCTACCATTGCCACAGTGTAGCCCTCCTTCTGCAGTTCTCTCACAATCTTTTCCTTTCCATCGGGCTTGACACGCGCAAAATACCGTTCGATTCCTGCTCTCTTTGAGACATGATCGGCGGCAGCAGTATCATCGCCAGTAACCATGGCCACACCGATTTTCATTTCCTTCAGCATACCTACCGTCTCCGCTGCTCCAGGCTTCATCCTGTCCTCGAAAGAAACCGCTCCGAGGATGGTATTCTCACAGCCGAACAGTACAACCGTTCTTCCGAGCTGCTGCTGAGAATGCAGAAACGATACAATGCGGTCATCAAGGGTAGCTGAATGCTTGTCTGCAAGCTCGGGATTTCCGGCCCAGTAAATTCTTCCGCCGATTATACCCTGTATACCGTACCCGGCTATGGCCTCAAACTGCTGAACCGTGTATTCGGAGGGCTGAATGCCTCTGTCTGAGGCAAACGCAGTGGCTGCCTTTGCCACAGGATGCTCGGAATACTTTTCAAGGAGGGCAAAGAGGGAGATGAAACGCTCCTCTGTGATGCCGCTTCCCCCGGCAACCATGAGCTGAGCAACAGAAGGCTTTCCTTCAGTGATTGTGCCTGTCTTGTCAAGGAGAACCATACTCACCTTTCTTGAGGTTTCCAGCGAATCTCCTCCCTTGAAAAGTATGCCGCTTTCTGCCCCCTTTCCTGCCCCTACCATAAGGGCGGCTGGTGTGGCGATACCCAGCGCACACGGGCAGGCAACTATGATTACTGAAACAAAGGCAAGTACCGCGACAGTGACACCAGCATGGCCGACAAAGTACCAGAAGAGCGAGGAGACAAGCGCCGCAATTGAGACTATGAGGACGAAATAGGAGGAAACGACATCCGCAAGCCTCTGAATTGCAGCACGTCCCTCTTTTGCCTCAGAAACAAGCTCGACAATCCTGGACAGGGTGCTGTCTGAACCTACGGAAGTTGCCTTTTCACGGAAGGAGCCAACTGTGTTTACTGTTCCTCCAATGACCTCCGAGCCTTCCCTGACAGGCACAGGTATTGACTCGCCTGTGACCATTGACTGGTCTACCTCGCTTGAGCCTTCGGTTATGATCCCATCTACTGGTATGATTTCTCCCGGCCTGACTATGACCGTATCGCCTGTCTCCACCTCTTCCACAGGTACAGTTTTCTCAACGCCTTCCCTGATTACCCTTGCTGTTCGCGGCTGCAGGTCCATCAACCTTCTTGTGGCTTCGGAGGCCCTGTCCTTCATCAGCTCCTCCATCAGGCTGCCTGTCCTTATGAGTGCGATTATCAGGGCAGACGTGTCAAAATAGACGGTCAGCGATGTGGAAAATGGATCCCGCAGAACAAGAAACAGGCTGTAAACATAGGCTGTTGTCGTACCGACTGCAATGAGGGTATCCATATTCGATGATCTGCTTTTCAGAGCATCTGCCAGGCCTCTGTAGAAACGCATTCCAGGTCCGAACTGTATTATGGAGGCAAAGATGGCGACTATGATGAATACACCATAAAAATGAATGAAGTATGTGAGAAAGAAGACTGGAATTGCAAGACCCCAGCTCAGCAGCGTGAGAAATCTATTTCTCTTCCAGCTCAGTATCGGCTGATCAAACTGTTGCTTACAATCGGAACTGCAGAAGTAATAGGAGCGGTTTCCCACAACGCTCTTCAGCGTTGCTGTGCTCTCGTCCACGTACATTCCGCAGATCGGATCCTTTGCCATACGTTACCCTGAGCTTCCCTGGATCGGATCATTTCACGTACTTTACGGGGTTGCTGTCAAAACTCTTCTTGCAACCCTCGGAGCAGAAATAGTATGTTACGCCAAGGTACTCTGATTTGAATCTGGCACCTGTCTCTGACACGTTCATCTTGCACACCGGATCTTTGGCCATCGTATTTCACCGGAATTTCGACCGGTTTCCACGTATAATAAACTTTCTGTTTACAATTGTAACAATTATGTCGATTATTTGATATGAAAATAAAAAAAATCTGCAAAATGCTAACGTTTATACGGCATCAAACCCTGAATGTACCTCTCAAATGAAAAAAGATCGTATGATTCTGGATGAAACAGATAGGGAACTGATAACATCCCTGCGCAGAGATGCGAGGCAGTCCCTCAGAACAATCTCAAAGAGAACAGGAGCCTCTGTTCCCACTCTGAGTTCCAAACTCCAGAAATTGATTGAAGTGGGGGCAATAAAAAAATTTTCGGTACTCCTAGATTCTGCGACTTTTGGCCTCAGAGATTACCTTGTTGAAATAAGCTATAAACCAAAACATCTTAGGGACCTTGAAAAATTTTCAGATCGTTTCACTCATTGCGTTGTAACTCAGGATTCCAGGATTGTGGGCATTTTCACTGGAACAGAGAAGGAGATTGTTTCGCTTTACTCGGAAATCTCATCCGCAGGAGGAGTTGACAGAATTGCGGTTACGCCAACAATCTCTTACACAGTAAACAACGAAAGACCGAACATAGAGAGCGGATACAGGATTTCAATATCCTGCAATTTGTGCGGAAGGGACATAACCTCCTCACCTGTGACATTGAGATACAGAGGCGTCACGAAATACTTTTGCTGTACAAGTTGCAGGAAACTCTTCGTTGCGGAACATCAGGGCATTGACAGAAAATAGCATGCTGCTGCCTTTGACAGTCCTGTCAACTTCCCAGAAGGCTCGGCAGTCGCAGAGCATATGCTCCTCTGCTGAAACTGGGACTTCATCTGTTTCAGACAAAATTAATGTAGTTGGTTACGGGTTCTATGACTATGAACGATTACGTTGCAATTGACTTCGGCGTCGGTGAGGAGCTGAAAGAGGTGGAAGAGACGCTTCAGAGAAGCGTCAGATCCGACAGCCCGATATTGACTGAGATTGCAATGCACGTCATAGCGGCGGGGGGAAAGAGGATCAGACCCGCGATTTGCATACTTGCGTTCAAGGCCGTTGGTGGAGATCCAAGGAATATGCATTCTGCCATAGACGCTGCTGTTGCGGTGGAACTTATACACAGCGCCACGCTGATACATGATGACATAACAGATGAGGGGGAGCAGAGAAGGGGAAGGGTAACGGCCTACAGGAAATACGGTGTCCACAATGCTCTGGTGACAGGTGATTTCATGTTTGTTCAGGGTTTCAAGTACGGTCAGTTCCTGAGTCCCGAGTCCATTCGCATAGCAGCCGAAGCATATGAGCGACTTGCAGAAGGTGAAATGCTGCAGGAGCAGTGGAGAAACAATCCCTCCATACCGATGGAGGAATACATCAAGATAATAAGCGGCAAAACAGCCTCGGTATTTTCCGCCAGCGCGCAGCTTGGTGCTTTTCATGGGGGAGGGAATGATGAGCAGATCGAAGCGCTTGGTTCTTACGGAACGTATGCAGGAATAGCGTTCCAGATCGTCGACGACATACTGGACATAACCTCCGATTCCAATACACTCGGCAAGAGTGTGGGAAACGACATCAGAGAGGGAAACATGACACTTCCGCTAATACTTGCCATGAATGACGGAGTGGACAGGAAACTCCTTTCAGATGTCGTCGCAAAGAGGAACAAACCGCGTGAACTGGTGGAAAATGCAATACGTATGATACGGGAGAGCAGGTGTGTCCCTCGTTCCATCGCAATAGCGGAGGAATACGTAGAGCTTGCGAACGAAAGCCTGTCGGTTCTCGAACCATCACCTTTCAAAACTGAGCTGGAAAGGCTCTCAAGCTCAATAGTTGCCAGAGCGAGGTAAGATCCCTTGCTGAGTATAAACTCCCTGATAGAGAAGGGAATGGGGGCAATACAGAATCCCGCATGCACTCAGGGCTGGTGAGGTCACGGCAGTGTTCGATGTTGTTGTTGTCGGAGCCGGTCCTGGCGGGAGCAGCACGGCCGAATATGCAGCGAAGGCAGGTCTTGACGTTCTGTTCATAGACAGCAGGAAGGAAATAGGATGGCCTGTACAGTGCGGCGAGTTCATGCCCAAAACAGAGGAGATTGAGAGACTTTTCGAAAATGTCGATGAGCCGGGGGAGCTGTTTGACGTGCCTGCCCGTGTGGTATCGAAGCCGACATCAGTCATAAGGATGGTTTCTCCCGATGGGCGGGAATACGACATCAACTTTTCCGGCTATTCAACCGAGAGAAGGGATTTCGACAAATATCTTGCGGAAAGAGCGGTCAAGGCCGGGGCAGAACTGATGACAGATACCAAGTTCATGAAGTTTGACGGCAGAAACAGGGTTGTTACCACCAGAGGCACGTTTGATGCGAAGATAGTCGTCGGTGCCGACGGACCGTTCTCAGCCGTGAGGAGATCCATTGGACTTCCGGCGCCCAGGCTTCTCTATCCGGCAATGTCCACAACAATGAATGGCGAGTTTGGTGACACCGTGTACATGTATTTCGGAAGTGTTGCGCCGGCGGGTTATGCATGGATAATACCGAAGGCAGGCGGCGCGAATGTTGGGCTGGGGGCGGATCCCGCACTGACGAAAAGGGAAGTTGGTTTCTACGCAAAGGAGTTCATCAAACAGACAGGGATGAAGTTCAATACGAAACCCAGACAGATGATAGCTGGCGGATGGGTACCAATGGCGGGTCCCCTGTCAAAGACAGTTGATGGCAACGTTCTTCTTGTGGGGGATGCCGCCGGACATGTGATGGCAACAAATGGAGGTGGCATCTGCACAGCGATGATATGCGGAAGGATTGCCGGCAGGACAATAGGCGATCATCTGAACGGGCGCGCGCCGCTCGAGAAATATGAACTGGAATGGCGAAGAGCGATAGGAAGGGACCTTGAGACTGCAAAGAGGATGGTCCGGTACGCATCATTCACATTCAGCAATGACTGGATGCTTTCACTTCTTTTCAGGTTCGCCGGCAGGAAGGGACTCAGCAAGGTCATCAAGTGCAAGTCAATCTTCTCTTTAAGGGACTGGACCTGAATGGATTATGACGAGAGGTCCGGCGGAACTGTAAAAATATAAGGTGTTTGTGTGCTGCACATCCGGGCGCAGCTCATTCCGTCACTGCCGGGGCAGACCACTCTTCGGATGCTTCCTCCAGTGTCACCTGTTTTGTTTCCTTTATCAGGAAGAGCGTTACAAGAACGCCGATGAATGCTATGAACGAGAGCAGCAGCATCATACCGGAGTCATGCAGTACGAGTATCAGCGTACCGAATGTGAGTGTGCTGAGTGCCGCACCAAGTTTGCCTGAGCCGGCAGCTATACCGTGACCCGTTCCCCTGAATCTTGTCGGGAAGCATTCGGACGGTATGACAAATGTCGTTGTGTTTGGACCGATATTGCCGAAGAGGAATGTCAGACCGTATATGCCGACAAAAGGTATTCCGAGGGCTATCAGAGAAGGGTAGAATCCCAGGACTGCAAATGCTACTGCCATCACGGAGAAACCCACAGTCTGCAGCGTCTTGCGGCCCACACGGTCTATGGTTGCGACTGCTATCCAGTAACCGGGGATGGTGAAGAGTATATCCACAACGGCTGTGTACTCCTCCGCAACCAGAAGATGCTGGACATGGCTGAGACCGGGCGAATAAATCAGGCTTAGAGAATTCAGCAGCGTTGGTGTGTATATAGATGTTCCGTAGAATGATATGTCGAAGAGGAACCAGCTAAGCGCTGTTCCGAATACAAGCGGAAGATATGCTGAAAGCAGAGTGAAGTAGGAGCCCTCCTTTCCCTTCGCCTGACTCACTCCTGTGGTTTCGCGCGCAGGCTGCTTTCCCGTGAGCTCGGATATAACCTTCGACGCTGCCTCGCTGTCCCTTTTCACCAGATAGGTGAATCTTGGTGTTTCCGGCATCCTTCTCCTGAAATAGTAGACAGAGATAGCCGGTATTGCACCCGCAAGCAGAAGCAGTCTCCAGACAAGATTAAGGGATGTAGGAATGGCTGCGAGCAGTCCTATTCCAAGGATTATGCCGGCAATCAGACCGAACCCCTGCATCGCGAACACTGTACCGATGAGTTTTCCCCTGCTCCTGACATTGGAATATTCACTCATTATCGTGGCTGACATCGGGTAGTCGCCACCTATTCCGAGACCAAGAATGAATCTGAATATGACAAGTGAAGCAAAGCTCCAGGAAAGGCTTGACGCTATGGCACCGAAGACAAGTATCAGCATTTCAAGCCCGTATACTGTCTTCCTGCCGAGAAGGTCACCCAGACGCCCGAATATAAAAGGTCCAATAGCGGCTCCGAATATTGCTGCCGAGCTTATCAGTTCTATGCCTGTGACAGCTGCAACCTTTCCGGCGAGCGGAAATGTAAAGATGGTGTTCGGCACAGGAAAGGGCAGGAAGAAGCTGAACATCGCTGCGATCACGCCTATGACAAAGAGGTCATAGGCATCCGTAAAGAACCCCATTCCGGCAATCAGTATTGTCTTCAGATGGTAGCGCTTCACGCCGGTCCTGTCCATAGGTTCGAAGGGGCTCTCCGTCCCATTACCCCCCACGCTGTCCTGGCTTCCGTATCCAGTTTTTGAAGTCTTATTCATTTTAACCTCGGGGAGGAATTAGGAACCAGTCCTTACAAAATCAAATGCGTTGTAGACTACTGAGCACTATAGTGACTATATAGCCAGGTCGATTGTGAAAATGGCGCTCATCTCCGAAACTCATTCAACCCTTATCTTCACCTTGCCGAATCTCCCATGCTCAGAGTGCCTTCTGATCGCGTCAGGTATCTCCTCCAGCCCGAATTCGCTGTCCACAAATGTTCTGATTTTCCCTGCCGCACAGGCTGCGGCAGCTGCCGCAAGATCCCGTATTGAACCTGTCGTTGAACCGATGATCTCAATCTGCCTTGAATAGAGGCGTAGCAGGTCTATTTCACCAGAATTGCCCGTGAGTGTTCCTCCGGTGACATATCTCCCGCCGGGCGCAAGCAGAGAAACACTCTGCCTGAAGGTTGACTGCCCCAGAAAATCGACAATGACGTCTGCCCCCCTTTCCCCGCCGATGCCGGTAACACATTCATTCAGTTCTGCGCCGCCCGCACATACGGCATCAGCTCCCGCTTCCCTCAGCTTCGCCGAGAGCGATTCGTTGCCGGAAACAGCTATTACACGGCATCCCTTGAGCTTCAGGATCTGAAGAGCGAACAGACCAACTCCGCCTGTTGCGCCCATCACGACAGCGATCTCACCTTCTGCAGCCCTTGATCTTTCTATGGCATGCCACGCTGTCGTGGCGCTCAGCGGTATTCCAAATGCCCTGTCAAAGGAAAGGCCGTCCGGCAGAACGACGGCATTCCTGGCGGGAACCACAGCCTGATCAGCCCATCCGCCGTCCATGGAGAGCGGAAGCATATTTGTGGAGAGGTCGACGGGAGCCCTGGAGGGGTTCCAGCCGCTCAGGCAAATTCCCTCCTGGTGCATGAGGCAGTAGCGGCATTTGCCGCAGAACATCTTGGGAAAGACGGCAACCCTGTCCCCCACCGATACGGCCGGTGTGCCTTCACCGATCTCCTCCACCGTCCCGACAAATTCGGAACCGGGTGTTCTGGGCAGCGGTACCCAGCTGAATCTGCCGCCGATGACAAGCCTGTCAATGTGATTCACTGACGACACACCGACCCTCACCCTGACCATTCCCTCACCCGGGTGCAGATCGTCCACCTCAGCATATCTTAAACCGTCGGGGCGATTAAATTCCTCTATCCTCCATGCCCTCAGCCTATCACCGTTGCCACAATTTACCTCTGATCGGTTAGTATATCTTGTGTTTAAGATGTTAACCGCTTCTGACACTGCAGCTGCACACTGCCATGAATCCCGGGCAGCGGGCGGAGCCGCGGTCAAATCCGTCCTACAATCAAATGGACGAGTGAGAAATTTAAATAATCGTATGACAATACGTCTGACGGATGGGATGATTGTTCTCTGGAACGAATGACATTTCATGCCGGAAAAATCGGAAGTTGATGCAAACATGACTGTGGTAAAATGCCCTTCATGCGAGGCGCCGCAAAATGACGAAATCGACACTGACTGGAGAGAGTGCCAGCACTGTCATTGTGTTTTCATCTATGACGGTGTGGGTTCAGTGATACCATACTACAAGGAGGCCGGATTGAGCGAAGAAGATGCAATGTCTGCCATACATGTCTGGGCTTCCGGTGTAAAGGGCGGCAGAGAGTTCTCAAGGAATATTGAATTTGCAAAGATGAGCCTCAAGTACTATCCCACATTCATATTTGAAAAGGACAGGAATGGCAATCCGCTGGTCAGGGTTGCGGCAGGTTTCCCGTCAGCGCAACCCGGGATCCGGATGATTGACCTTGAAGGCTGTGTACTGAAGGCCGTGACAAACGAAACAGGCAGAGAGAACTTCCTGTTTCCGACCACCATGCCATCTGCATACTCCGCCATAATTTCGGTTGAACCATCTTCGAGAAAACTCATCTTCTATCCGTTCTGGATAACGCAGTACCTGTACCGCGGCAGGCTCAACACGGTGACAGTGGATGCGACCAACGGGAAGGTATCGGGAGACCTGAGCGTTGAGGTGGAAAGAAAGAGCCAGCTTCCCCTCATGGCGGCGGGCTTTGTCATAATATCTGCGAGTGGGTTCCTTGCCTATATCGGTGCGCTCTACGGCGTAATTGCGGTTGCTGCATCAGCTGTCCTATTTATTGCATATTCACTGAAGAGGAGGGAGTGATTTGCTTTCAAAGAGCGGATGCGTGGAATGCGGTTCGCCTGTGTATTTCGACGAATTTGAGCCTGTAACCACCTGTCCCAGTTGCGGCACTGCGTTCAGGCTTCCCAGAGACAGCTCCGGCTCGTACATTCTCACCTATTCATTCGGCGTGCCGGAGGACATTGTCCATACAAGGGCTGCCGGAATAATAGAACACCGCCTTCTTCCTGGAAGAAGGCCGAACTATTTCGAGATAGTGGAGACATTTCCCGTTTACCTTCCGATATGGAACATAACGGCGAGAGCATCCGGATGGATAATATCCGGGGGGAAGGGAGGGGAGGAGGTGCGCCCGGTAGAGCTTGTCAGAAGATACAGGATACCTGCCTATGATAATGTCCAGTACATAGGACAGCCTGTCATTGTCAGCGGTTCGGATGCGCTGATATCGCCTGAAAGGTATTTCCCTTCGCTCCCCCTGTCAATCAAGCCGGTGGATGTTGAAAGGAAGGCCAGAGATATGCTTGCTGAGGAGCTGGATTCGACTTACGGGCCGCATGAGGGGAGAGGAAAGACCTCAGTCACTGTAATCAACCAGACTCTTGTCGTCTATCCGGCATGGATTGTGAGATTCCGCACAAAAAGGGGTGAACATGCCCTGACACTCGATGGTATCAATGGCGAACCGATGAACGATCCGGAAATACAGAAAGGGAATGAAGACACGTTTGTGGATACACTCATAGCGACTTCCTGCGCCGGCGTTACAGCGGCTGGCGCAATGCTCATCTCATTCGGCGGTTTACACGGTCCGGGTCTGGGGCTCCTGACCTCAGGCGCAGCCGTCTTTCTTGTGGTAAACGGCCTGAGACATGCACTGAGGGCGCCAAGGCACAGCTATGCAACCCGCCCAAGGAAGGTGACAGTATGAACCCGGTGGCTGAGAGATGCCCCAGGTGCGGCAAGAGCACAAAGGTTGAGAAGGGGGAGATACTCGCCTACTGTTCATCCTGCAAAAGTTTGCACGAAATAGGCGAAAAGTCTGTGGTTGATGTTGAGATAGCCAAATTCAGCAGCGTGAAGGAAGGAAGAAGGGTGTACATCCCTTTCTGGAGATTTTTCAGCACATTCGATCTGCCCAGCAGCGATGAGACAGTGCACAAAAACCTCAGAGAATTCATAAAAGAAGGAAATGGCGGCAGGATGTTCGTATATGTGCCTGCCGCAGAGCTCGGCCAGGGTGAGGCGCTTACCATAGGCGCGCGGATGACTGCCTACAACCCTGTTTATTCCACTACGTTTTCGTTCAACGATGTCGAACATCTGAAGTGCTGCAGGACAAGCAGCGACGCGAGAAGCGAGGTCGAATACTACTTCCTGGCGGCTGAAACGTCTGAGGGGAGAAGAGAGGACCTGCTGAACGGTTTCCGGGTGGAGCCATCTCACGAGAAGATGGTCTTTCTTCCATTCTACCGTTCAGACAGCGAACTCATTCCGGCTGTGTGAGCACAGCCTCCCTGATATAGCGTGAGACAACCTGACCGTGGTCAAAGGCAAGGGGCGGAATGGAATCCAGAGGAAAGAAGGCCGCCGAGGATGCATCATCTCCTGCTTTTAGTCTGCCTCCGACGAAATCAACAAGGTAAACTGCGCTGACCATCCTCACACGCGGATCCCTTTCAGGATCGCTCAGAACAGTGAGAAGCTGCCTCACCTTTCCCTTTATTCCCGTCTCCTCGAAAAGTTCCCGTATGGCGCATTCCTCGAGCGTCTCGTCGTCATCCATTATGCCTCCTGGCAGGGCATAGAAGCCGCGATACGGCTCATGTCCGCGCCTTACGAGCAGCAGTCTGCCCCTGTGAATCATGAGAGAGTCGGCTGCAACACTCGGGCTCTTCCATCTGTGTATCAGCTGTTCCCTTGAGAGATGCACCTTGTTTTCGTAAATTGAAATTGTGTTTCTGAGCTCCTCCGTGAATGCCTGTCTTCCGTCAGTCAGCCTTGTGAAGGCATGGCGGCCCATAAGCCGCAGGAAGCGGCGGTCTATGCGTGCCATGACCTTACTGTCTCCCCCTGCACGTCCCTCCCGCTGCATCCTGCAGTATTCCTCCTCGGTGAAAAGAAGGTGGCCCCTGTAGAGCATATCGAAATGCGGTTCAAGCGAAAAGTTGCTGCTCCTGCCGTATTTGCGCATAGGGCCCGATTGCTGTGGATACAAAAATACTTGATTGACATTGTGGTACCAGATGGGTCTGCCTGGACGGTGAGGGTTATGAGGCTTCCAAGGGTCATGAATGCAGAGGATACAATCGAGTATCTGTTTTCGGCATCATCCCGGGCGCAGGGTGGTGGAGGGGACCAGACGTCACGGGCAAGGAGGCGGAACATAAACAGGCTGCACGAGCTTGGCAGGAGGGCGGACTCCCTGTTCTCATCTTATGTCACCGGCTTTCCATCATTCAATGAGGGAACCTTCGAGTATGAAATGGCAGACGTGCTCATTGGCGTTGATGAACTGAAGAAGGCAATAGCGTCGGTCCATGGGTGCAGGAACAACATTGTAACCATTGCCAGCAGGGCTGCAAGACAGATTGCAAGGGCACGGGGAATCGGCGAAATGAGAACTGCAAGGGAGAGTGCCTACGGGAGGATCGCCTCCATGATAAGAGGGATCGATGGAAGGCTGAACTTTCTCTCCGAGGCTGCACAGAGGCTCAGGGAAATACCTCAGATTGACGCGGAAAACAACGTTGTTGTAGCCGGCTTTCCCAACGTCGGAAAGAGCAGTTTCATATCCTTCGTGTCCAACGCAAAGACAAGGATTGAACCCTACCCATTCACCACCACAAGACTGATCATCGGAAGGGGAAGTATTTCGTCATTTCCGGTTGACTTCATAGATTCTCCCGGGCTCACTGAACGCGCATTCCGGACAACGAACCAGTACGAGAGAAAGGCCCTTCTCGCAATCAAATACAAGGCATCCCTTCTCCTTTACATCGTCGACCCCACAGGGAGCTGCGGTTACAGCACTGAAGTGCAGACGGAACTTTACGAGGCACTCTGCAGTGAATTCGGAACGCGCCGCAGAATGGTTGCATACAGCAAGGCTGACATCAGCGGCATCCCTTCCTCGCAGAAAATCATAAGCTTTTCTTCCATGACAGGGTATGGCATGGATGTCCTGCTCGGGCGATTGAATGAGGAGCTTTTTGGCAAAGGAAATTGATTATCAACTTTAGAAACCTGCTAACAATACTTTAGTATTAACAAAGGGGGATTGTAGACAGCAGACAAGGGTGGTCAGCTGGGCGAAGAGCTCGATATCAGGAGTGCGGCCTTCACGCTGAGGAAGGAGGTTGACATGCTTACGGCAGAGTACGCCAGGGCAATTAAACTACTTGAAGAGATAGGGAAGAATGCCGAGATCAAGGACAGTTTCTCTGATATCCAGAGTGCGATTAAGGTGCTGAGGATGGAACTTGACAGGGAAATGGACAGGAATGAAATGAGCAAATTCAGGAGGGAAGTGGTACTTCTTGACCCTGATGAGGAACTGCGCGGCACAGCAACCCCGGAAAGAGAGGAAAGGAATGAACAGCCTGGCCTCAGGTCCGCACCCAGGCAGACAGCCGTGTCCGTCACACATGACATCGGTTCATACGACGCAGGGAGGAACGAAACCCCTGCAGCAGCCGGGCTGAGGGGTGTTGAAAGCATCAAATCTGTTCCGATGATAAGGGAGGCCGATTCCGACAGGATCAGAATCAAGCTTTCATCGATGAAGATTGAAAGGATAGGCAGAAATCAGAAGGCCACAACTCAGCCCGCGGCTGGCGGCACAGCAGGGATGGCGGATGATTCGTCACTCATCAGGTGCAGCAGCTGCGGTGCAATGATAAGCAGAAAATCTGTAGTCTGCGTTTCCTGCGGCGAATTCGTGAAGTAGCTGTGCCGGAAGGACTGAGACTGCACATAGCATACACCATATCTCCGGCCGCGGCCATTTCCGCATGTTATTTTGCACAGTGCATTTGAACGCGGGAACACGCTGAAAACTGTAACGTGACGGAAGACGCATTGAGTGAAGCGGCATCAGGAATTGGGGCAGGAAGGCCGTTCAAATCCGTTATGCGCGAACGGGGTTAGAGATTAATACTCAGGATTGATTGGCTTCTCAGTCCCTGAAAAACTGATAGCCATGCCGGAAACAGCAATGAGCCCCAGAATGAGAGATTACTTCCTCCAGCTCGAAAGGGATGCACGCAGATGCTATGAGATAGCAAGCCGCGCCAGGATACATGGCATTGATCCTGAGGAGAAGGTGGAAATACCGCTCGCTGAAGACATGGCTGCAAGGGTGGAAGAGCTGCTCTCTTCATACGGTGTTTCCGGGATAGCAGACAGGATAAGGAAACTTTCCGAGGATCACAACCGGGAAGAGATGTCCCTCATCATTGCAAAAGAGATTGCGCACAGCGGAAAGGGCAGCAAGCTCGAATTGCTAGAAAGGGCCGTAAGGGTGGGCCTCGCCATTCTGACAGAAGGCATACTCGTGGCGCCTCTTGAGGGCATAGCTGCGGTAAAGATTTCAGGCGAAAGGCAGGAGAACGATTACGTCACGCTTTATTTTTCCGGTCCGATAAGATCTGCCGGAGGTACGGGCCAGGCCCTAAGCGTACTCATTGCGGACGTCGTGAGAAGGGAACTCGGCATCGGACGATTCATAGCAACTGAGGAGGAGGTTGAGAGGTTCAAGGAGGAAATACCTCTCTACAAGCAGGCTCAGCATCTGCAGTATCTTCCATCCGCTGAAGAGATAGAACTTGTCGTAAGGAACTGCCCCATATGCATCGATGGCGAGGGGACAGAGGACATGGAGGTTGCGGGCTACAGAGATCTTGCGCGCATTACGACCAACAGGCTCAGGGGAGGTGCCTGCATAGTCATAGCTGACGGTCTCTGCCAGAAGGCATCGAAGATAATGAAGCACGTGGGGAATCTGAATCTTGACGGATGGAATTTCCTTGAGATGATGAGCAACCGTGCGACAGACGTTGAGGATGGTGAGGTCAGGATCACACCGAATGAGAAGTACGTGAAGGACATGGTTGCGGGACGCCCAATCTTCTGCCATCCGTCCAGGGTGGGAGGCTTCAGACTCAGATACGGCAGGACAAGAACAACAGGACTGTCGGCGGTTGCAATCAACCCGGCTACAATGTTTGTCCTTGACAGTTTCATAGCAATAGGGACACAGATAAAGCTGGAAAGGCCGGGAAAGGCAGGGGCTGTTACTCCCTGCACGGAGGCGGAAGGGCCAATAGTGCTTCTCAACAATGGCGATGTTGTTCAGCTCAACTCAAGCGCGGAGGCACTGAAGGCTGTGCCTGAAATCCGTGAGATAATTGACGTCGGCGAAATACTGATACCGTTCGGCGAATTCCTTGAAAACAACCACCCCCTTGTTCCAGCAGGTTACTCCATCGAATGGCACAGGGAGGTGCTCAGATCAAAGATGAAGGTGCTTCCACCCAACTGGAAGACACAGACATGGGAAGAGGCTCTGGAAACCTCACTGAAGTATGATGTTCCGCTCCATCCGTCATACAATCTGTTCTGGAGCGATATCACACCTGAGGAGCTCTACAAACTCATTGACTTTGTATCAAAGCACGGCAGATTCACCGATGGACTTCTGAGACTCCCCCTCTCGGGAGAAAAGGGGATACTGGAGAAGCTGGGGGCACTCCACCGTGTTGTGTCGAACGAAGTGGTTGTTGAAAAATATGCGCGCCCCCTGCTTCTCTGCCTGGGTCTCGAGGCGGACGGAGCGACCATAAGGAGAATAAGACAGCCCGGGCTGTTTTCAACCACACTCGAAACTGTGAGCCAGCTTGCAGGCATAAGGATCATGCCTAGAGCTGTGACAAGAATAGGCTCAAGAATGGCCCGACCTGAGAAGGCAGCGGAGCGTAGGATGAAACCGTCACCCCATGTTCTCTTCCCGCTCGGTGCCGCAGGCGGCATGCAGAGGCTGTTCTCATCCGCCGCAAGGAAGGGGGAGTTCACTGTTGAGATGAATCGTAGGACATGCCCGTCCTGCGGGAGCGTCACTTTCCTCTCGCTCTGCCGGTGCGGCAGCCACACCTTCTCGAAGGGGGAGTCTGCGTCATTTCGCATCAACATACAGAACATACTGACAGATGCAATGGAGAGGATAGGTGAGACAAAATATTATGAGATGAAAGGGGTGCAGGGACTGATATCTTCAGCAAGGACGCCGGAGGCTGTCGAAAAAGGAATACTGAGGGCAAAGCACGGTATAAGCGTCTTCAGGGACGGGACGGTGCGCTTTGACATGACGGATGTGCCTGTCACACATTTCAGACCTGCGGAGATAGGGCTTGATGTCGGGAAGGCGAGGGAGCTCGGCTATACCGTTGACGCCGCAGGCAGGGAGCTCGTTTCAGACAGGCAGCTCTGCGAGCTCAGGGTACAGGACATAATTCCGTCTGTGAAATTTGCAGACTATATGAAGAAAGTCGCAGACTTTATAGATGAGACGCTCGAAAAACTTTACGGATTGCAGCCTTTCTACCGTCTCAGGGAGAGCAGGGACCTGATCGGGCATCTCGCCCTTGGACTGGCCCCCCACACTTCGGGAGGAATACTATGCAGGATAATCGGCTTCACTGACGCGAATGCCGGTTACGGTCACCCTTTCTTCCACGCTGCAAAGAGACGGAATGCAGACGGTGATGAGGATTCTGTCATACTGCTCATGGATGCATTGCTGAACTTCTCAAGATCCTATCTTCCGGAGACAAGGGGAGGGCTCATGGATGCGCCGCTCGTTCTTTCGCTGAGGATTGATCCGAACGAGATTGACAAGGAGGCCCACAATATCGACCTGCTGAGCGAATATCCGCTTGCCTTCTTTGAGGCCGCTGAGCGTTTCGCAAGACCGAAGGAGGTTGAGGGCATTATGGATACGGTCGGGCCGAGAATATTCACTGAACGCCAGTATGAGGGGTTCGGCTTCACGCACGACACAGAGGACATGGCGGAAGGTCCCAAGGAATCTGTTTACAGCACTCTGGAGACAATGGAAGACAAGCTCTGGGCTCAGCTCAGGCTCGCGCAGAAGATAAGGGCAGTAGATGCCGGGGATGTTGCACTGCGCGTGATCACAAGGCATTTCCTTCCCGACATGATAGGCAATCTGAAGAGCTTTTCGGCACAGGAGCTGCGCTGCACAAAATGCGGTGCCAAGTACAGAAGGATACCTCTGAAGGGTGTCTGCTACTGCGGCCATGAGCTGACACTGACTGTCCATGAGGCGAGCGTGAAGAAATATCTTGAGCTCACAAAGGAGATAGTGAGGAGATTCAACCTGCCTTCCTACACCGTCCAGCGCATAGAGCTCATAGAAAGCTCGATGAACAGCCTTTTCGAGAGCGACAGCGTGAAGATGACGAAACTGAGTGAATTTGAATGAGCGGAAATGCTTATGAGGGTTGCCACTTTCGACATTGACGGGACACTGACGCTCGGACATGGCTGGTACTGCATAGCCTCCCTGCTTGGAAGACTGGAGGAATACAGACGGACAACCAGTCTCTTCAGGAGGAATAAGGTGGATGAGAACACGCACCTCAGGAATCTGCTGAACCTGGCGGCCGGAGTGGAAAGGGTTCGGATGGACAGGATACTCGAGCATCTGCCGCTGATTGACAACATAGGCGAGGGGGTGCAGGTACTCAAAAAGGCCGGGATCAGGCCCCTGCTCCTGACTCACAACCCCCCTTATGTATGTGAATGGTACATCAGGCGGTTCGGTTTCGATGGTTTTCTCTGCGCTGAGCAGCCGGTTGTCGCAGGCATAATACAGAGGGCGGATGACGCCAGGGCCGGGAAAGCTGACTGGATAGGACGTTACTGCAGAAGGGAGCGTTTGCCGCTATCGCAAGTCATACATGCCGGAGACAGCGCAAGCGATATTGCAGTATTCGAGGTGACAGGCGGAGGCGTTGCAGTAAACACAAACAGCCGGAAGGCGATAAGGGCGGCTGACGCGGCCGTAAACACGACTGACATGATGGACATAGTGTCCAGGATGATGGAAATATCAGAGCGCCTTGAGCTTTTCAAGCAGGTCCGATGAGCCCTTCTCAAGTATCTCGAGGGATTTTATGAGAGCCTGTGATGCCGTGAGAGAGCCGTCTGTCTCAAACTGCATCACGAACTTCGTTTCATCTCCCGTAACCTCCACAGCGCCGCGCGGGGCAGCATCAACGCATGCCTTGCACAAGGTGCATTTCTCAATATCGGTGACAACTATCCTGGAATCCCTCTTCTCGAGTATGCCCTCGGGGCAGCAGCCGGTATCGAATTTCTCCACGTCCAGTTTTTCATAATTGAATCTTACAGACGGATAATATCTGTAGCCCGGAGCCTGCACCGCCTGGAACTTCGCGTGCTGCTTCCCCCTGCCAAGTTCGGCTGTGGCGTAAACAAGCACGGCCTGTTTCGGTCCGAGCTTCACTATAGGAATGAATTCGTCCTTCACCCTGTACTTTTCGCTCCCCAGCGGCTCAAGATCTCCGGAATAAACAGTGCACGGTCCCTTCTTGTTGAGGGAATACATTACTGTGCAGTTCGGGCACCCTTCCCCCTTGCAGGTGCATTCATTCCTGAAATTGAATTCGTCCAGATATGTTGGAAGGGGAACAAGACCGAGCCTGTGTGCAATTATCTCGTCAAAAAGAGGCGTGACGCTTTCGTACTCCGTTCCGTCCTCGCCCATTATGGGACCGAGATGGAACTCAACGCTGTTGACACTCATCTTCGGAACATCGGATACCAGTGTCCTCCTGATGGCATTGATCTTCTGCGGATTCGCCTCCGAAACAACAAAGCGGATGTAGCTGTCCTTGACGTCCCTGAATTCTATATCCATCTGCGCACCCTGTTCAGACCCTTCTGCCCCTTCTTCCGCCCTTCTTCTTCGTGCCGTCGTGTGGCACAGGGGTAACGTCCTCTATCCTTCCGATCTTCAGGCCTGCTCTTGCAAGCGCCCTTATTGCCGCCTGTGCCCCCGGTCCGGGTGATGCCGATTTATTGCCCCCCGGTGCCCTAACCCTGACATGTACCGTGTCGATGCCCTTCTCCTTGATCTGCTCGGCAACCCTCTCGGCAGCACGCATTGCTGCGTACGGTGAGGATTCGTCCTTTGCGGCCTTCACCACCATTCCGCCGGTGCATTTCGCCAGTGTCTCAGCCCCGGTTATGTCCGTAACCGTTATGAGTATGTTGTTATAACTCGCAAAGATATTAGCTATCCCTATCTTCATTTCTGCTCCTCCGTCCCGTTTGTATCAACGTCTGGAAGGGGCTCCTCCTTTTCAACGACCTCCTCCACGACCTCCTTTATAGGCACGACCTCCTTCTTGATCTCCTTCTTCACAACCTTCTCGACAGCCTTCGGAACAGCGGCCGGTCTTCTGGAGTATTTTGAATTCCTGCCCTCATCCCTTTCCGGCCTCTTTTCCTTCAGAACGCCGACAAAGTCAGGGGCAGGGCGCATCGGGTGCATATCACTTGAAAGAGGCGAGTTGCCGGTGTATGCGATTGATTCATCCTCTCCAATCCTTACCATGTAGCCCGGGACAGTGAGGCGCCTCGAACCCATGCTTATGTGGCCGTGTATTATGAACTGCCGCGCCTGGTGGACACTCCTCGCAAGTCCCTTTTTCAGTATTACTGTCTGGAGCCTCCTCGACAGCACCTCCTCTATGTTGATTAGCAGCAAATCGTTCAGATCAGCGTTCTCCTTCACAAGACCCAGCCTTCTGCACTTGTTGAGAAGGAGTTCGGTCTCCTTTTCCGCCTGCCTGTCACCCTGCCTGTTTCTGGCCTGAAGTGCCCTGGACTGCCTCCTGATCTCCCTGAGGAACGACTGTGCCTTCCACAGCTCCTTCTTATTCTTCAAACCGTACTTGAAGACAAGATTGCTCTCCCGCTTTATCCGCTCCCCTTCCCAGGGATGCGATGGCCTGTCGTATTTTCTGACCGGAAATTTAGGATCACCCATCTGATCACCTTAAAAATCAGCTCGCCTTTTCCCTGGCGCCGGCTGCAGGCTTTGCTGCAGGCGCAGGCTTCGATGGCTTTGCGCCGGCCGCAGGTTTCGCTGGAGCTGCAGGCGCAGCCTCGGCTGCCTTTTCACCGCCGGCGGCAGGGGCTGCCGCTGCCGCAACCCTCGTGACACCCATGGTCAGACCGGTCCTGCCGTTGGAGCGCGTGCGCTGTCCACGGACCTTCTGGCCTGTTTCATGCCTGATTCCCTTGTATGACCTTATCATCTTCATCCTGTTTATGTCCTCCCTGACGGCCATGTCCACATCTGTTCCAATGGCATGCCTGCTTTCACCGGTTTCAAATTCTGACGGTCTGTTCACCATCCACGCAGGGAAGGTCTTTGAGATGGAGTTTATTGCTTCCTCGATTTCAGCATACTTGGATTCGGGATAGGAGCCTAGCTTGACGTTTCTGTCAATTCCCGCCATCACCGCCACCCTCTCGGCAACCCTCTTGCCGAGTCCCTTGATCTTCATCAGTGCAACGACAGACTTCTTGTTTCCGTCCAGATCTGTGTTCGCCAGATGAACTATGAAGTGAAAGTCTGCCTTCTGGTTATCCTTTACCGGCTGATCGGCCAAATGCAACCATTCCTCTTGTAATAATTGCCTAAAAGATTGACATATTTAACCTATTCGCCCGTCCATGCCTTGCGGAGCGGGAGGGTAGGATGCGTTCCCGCCGGGCTGACTGGTGACTGACCGGATGTGACTGTTTCTCTCAGGGAAAGCAGGTTCCGGGTGCTCCGGTCAGAGGAGGGCCATCAGTGCCCTGGCTGCACTGTTGCACACCGAAATCACAGGACCGGGGTAAACGCCAATGACAATGATGAGCGCAGCAGCTATCAGGACAGAGGCCATTGCGAGCGGTCCGCCACTGTATTTCACGGGAGGGGCATCCGTATCACTGAATATGTTTCGTATCACCCTCACATAGTATATCAGGGAGACCGCACTGTTGAGTATGCCGAAAACTGCAAGCCAAACGACCCAGGAATACCCTGGTATAATGGAGGCACCGACGGCACTCGAGAATATCAGCAGCTTGCTGTCGAATCCGGCAAGCAGCGGTATACCGAGCAGGGAGAGGAGGTATATCGTCATGGATATGGAGAGAACTCTGTTCCTTCTGAAGAGGCCGCGGAAATCGTCAACAGAAATGCCTGTTACGGTGGGGGACATTATTGCGACAACAATGAACGCACCCGCAGTTGCGATTGCGTGCGTGAGTATCTGAAATATGCCTGAAGAGATTGAGAACACCTGAAGGTTCGAACCATAAATACCAGCGTCACCGTATGCCGCCGCGAATACGGGAAAGGCTATCAGCATGTAGCCTGCCTGGCCTATGCTCGAATATGCAAGCATCCGCTTGAAGCTCTTCTGCCGAAGCGCCACAACGTTTCCGACTGTCATGGTGAGTACAGCAAGAACGCCGAATACCGGCCCCCATTCTGTCCTGAAAGCTATCAGGCCGACAATGAACACCTTGAACAGTGCCGCCAGACCTGCCTTCTTTGAACCCGAGGAGAGCAGGCCCGATACAGGAGTAGGGGTCCCTTCGTAAACATCGGGAGCCCACATGTGGAAGGGGACGATCGCCACTTCAAAACCGAAGCCGGCGACTATCATCACCAGAGCTATCATCGCAGTGGGAAAGGAAGGACTTTGAGGAGTTATTGACTGCAGGGATGATGCCAGGAGAGACAGCTGCAGTGTGTGCGTCAGTCCATAGAGCAGCGATATACCGTAGAGCGCAAGCGCTGCCGAAAGCGCGCTTATAATATAGAATTTCATCGCCGCCTCTATACCTGTGCGATCCTTCTTCCTGAAGGCGGCTATTGAGGCGCTTGCAAGTCCTGTGAGCGATATGCCCACAAAGAGTGTGATAAGGTCGGAGGCTGCCGATATGACCATCATGCCGACAACTGAGAGGAGTAGAAGACTGTAGTATTCTCCCTGATTCCTGTCCCCCTGTATGTATCTAGCCGAAGGCAGAAGGCAGATGAATCCAACGGACATGAATATGAGCTGGAACACAACTGCAAAGTCATCCTCCGTCATCACGCTGCCAAAGTTCTGCGGATTGGGGACAACATCAAGAAGTATCATGAAGAGAAGAAGGAAAGTGAGCAGCATTGTTGCTATCGCGACAAATGCCAGCGTCCTGTTGCTTGCATAGAAGGAGAGGGCTGCAGTGATCAGTGCGCCGACAACCATTACGATAAGCGGTGACATTCCGGAAGCGAAGAACTGTATCATTTAAGTGCACCTGCCATCAGTGAGTAGTAATGTATCACGGACATGCTGATAGGATTGAACATGAACCACGGCAGGACGCCGAATGCAACGATTATGACAATCAGTATGGCCATGGGCAACGACTCGTACCAGTTAGAGTCATGAACATTCCCCATCTCTATCTCAGCCGAATCCTTGCCGAATATGGAGCGTTGCATTGACCAGATGTAGTACCCTGCTGTTATCACAACGGTGAATATGGGTATTATGAGCAGGAGACCGAATGAGAGATAGGTGACATAGAAAACGCTGAATTCGGCGGCAAACCCGACCATTCCGGGCATTCCGAGCGATGCGAGAAAGCCGCCCATCATGAGTGTCGCCAGAGTGGGCATTCTTCTCGCAAGTCCGCCAAGTCTGTCCATATCCCTTGTGCCTGCGTGATGCTGTATGACACCTGCTGACATGAAAAGCACTGCAGTGATGAGCCCATGGGCAAACATCTGGAAATCTGCAACGGTTATGCCTATCGGATTGATGTATCCAGTCTTCGGGTTCAGTGTGAAGATTGCTGCCGCTATGGCCAGAAGCACAAGCCCCATGTGGCTTATTGATGAATTTGCAATCATCCTCTTCAGGTCCTTCTGAGCCATGCTCACCCAGGCCCCGTAGAGTATGCTTATTACGGCAAGGACGACGATGAGGTATTCGAAATATTTTGCACCGTAGGGGAGGGTTGGAACTGCTATCCGTATCAGACCGTATGAGCCCATCTTCAGCAGAAGGGATGCGAGCATCACGCTGCCGCCCGTGGGCGCGTCCGTATGAGCGTCCGGAAGCCATGTGTGGAAGGGGAAGACGGGCATCTTCACTATGAAACCAAACATGAGACCGAAGAAAACTATGATCTGGAAGAAGTGGGGGAAGAGGGGTGACACCTGAGCTATCCTTGTTATGGAGAAGGTGAACGGCCTGCCAGGAAACATGCTGTGATATTCGAAATACAGGGCGAAGAAGGAGAGGAGCATCACAAGGCTCGAAGCATGTGTGTAGATGAAGAATTTGGTTGCACTGTAAACCCTCTTCTCAGACCCCCATATGAGTATAACGAAGTACATCGGAACGAGAACGAGCTCCCAGAAGATGTAGAAGATGAAGTAGTTAAGAGTGGTGAAAACGCCGAGGACGCCTGCCTCAACAAGAAGTATCATCGAAAAGTACTGATTGCTCCTGTGCCCGACGTCCCAGGAGAACAGGACGACGAGGAATGATACAAGTACGGTGAGAAAGACCATCGGGAGCGCTATCCCGTCGACTCCGACGGCATAGCTTATCCTGAAATATGCAGTGCTTATCCATGTATAATGTTCGCTGAACTGATATGCGGGGTTCCCGTAGTTGAAGGAGAAGAGCATGTAAACTCCAAGAATGAGCGGTACTGCGCTGAAGAATGCCGCAACAATCCTGTTCTTCCTGAGATCTGCGGGCATCGCAATGAGTACTACAAAGCCCGCAAGCAGGAATGCCAGCATGAGAGAAATTAGAAACATCTTCACACCCCCATCACTGGAAGAAGTATGAGTATGACAGCAATCACAATAACTCCCAGAATGATGACATCCGCATAATTCTGAACGAAACCGGTCTCCGATTTCTTCATCCTCTCGGCCGAATTCATGAAGAAACGGCCTATGCCGTTGACTATACCGTCAACAACCTTCCTGTCAAAGAAGTCAAGTCCCCTTGCTATGTAGTAGCCCAGGGCTATGCCCATCGAGTCATACATCTGTGGGAAATAGTAACGCTCGGCAAGCAGGGTGTATATCCTCCGGCCCGTGGCCCCTGAAACAAAAGATTCGGCAGTCCTCCCTCTTCCCCAGTAGGAATAGGCGAGACCGATGCCCAGAAAGGCGATAAGCAGCGAAAGATAAGTTGCAGGTTCGTATAATATACCGAAAACGCCGTTGAATTGGGTGTAAGGGGAAAGCGATGCCTTTGCAACCACAGGGAAATGAACGGCCTGCGCAAAGCCTGCCACGCCGAGAACTGAGAAGCCCACTACAAGCGTCAGTACTGCAAGTATGATGAGAGGAACTGTCATCACAGGAGGTGACTCGTGGACATGCACATCGCTTCCGTACCTTGCCTTCCCGGAAAAGGTGTAGAACCAGAGACGGAAGATATAGAGGCCTGTGAAAAAGGCGCCTGCCAGCCCGAACAGCCAGAGCAGTATGAATATTGAATTGTATGAGGATGCACCGAGCGCGGCGTCAAGCACAGCGTCCTTGCTGAAAAAGCCGCTGAAGGGTACTATGCCCGCAAGCGAGAGGGAGCCGAAGAGCATTGTTGTGGATGTTATCCTCAGCTTCCTTCCAAGTCCTCCCATCTGACGCATGTCCTGTGTGCCACCGAGGGCATGCATCACGCTGCCGGCGCACAGGAAAAGGAGAGCCTTGAATATCGCCTGGTTCATCAGATGGAAGACGCCTGCACTGTAGCCGAGAGAATAGTAGACGGAAGAGCTGCTTCCTGCCGGTTCGACAGAGAGAACGTAGGCCCCAGCGCCCAGGGCGAGAAACATGTATCCGAGCTGGCTTATGGTTGAGAAGGCGAGAACCCTCTTTATGTCAAATGTTGCTATGGCCATGGTGGCGGCAAACAGAGCGGTGAAACCGCCGATGAACGCCACAAAGAGGGAGCTCACAGGGTCGTGGCTGTAGAGCGGATACATCCTTGCGACTAGGTATACCCCGGCATTCACCATCGTTGCGCCGTGTATCATCGCTGAAACAGGTGTAGGACCTTCCATCGCATCCACAAGCCAGTCCTGGAGTGGGAACTGGGCGCTCTTTCCCATCGCACCTCCGAAGAGGGCGAGTGTGGCTATCGTGAGAAGGCCGCTTCCCTTGAGGGCGGTGACTGAACCTGGAGTGAATAGTTCTGAATAGAGGACAGTGTGATTGCCTATGTTCAGGAGGAGTATGATACCGAACAGTAGAAACATGTCACCGAACCTTGTGACAATGAATGCCTTCTTGGCTGCTTTTGCCGCCGACGGCCTCTCGTACCAGAAGCCTATGAGAAGATATGAACCCAGGCCAACGAGTTCCCAGAAGATGTAGAGTTCCAGCAGGTTGTTGGCCATTACGAGGCCAAGCATAACACCGACGAACATCGATATTATTCCGAAGTACCTCTTCCTCCTCCGCCCTTCCTCATGCATGTAGCCTACGCTGTAGAGAACTATCAGGAAACTTACCGACGAGACAACAGCCATCATCACGACTGTGAGCCAGTCGACATAAATTCCGAGGTAGACGCCCGCAGTTTTTGAAAAGGTTATGTACTCAAACTGCTGCTGAAATGCAACAGGATAAATTCCTGTTCCGTTTCCAGTGAATTCGATAAGAAGTATCAGGAGAGATAGCGCTGCAGATATACCTACCCCTGTGACAGCAATCCATTCAGAAATCCTCGGCCTGGAACTCGGCATCAGGGCGATGATGCCGAATGCTATAATCGGGGAAAGGGCTACCAGGGAGGCGTAAGGCAGCAGCGGATCCAGATTACCACCTCAGATCTGCCACTTCGTTTACCTCGATCGTGTCCCTTGATTTCCACAGCACCAGGAGTATGGCCAGACCAACGGCGATCTCAGCCGCGGCAATTGCGATGGATATGAGCGCAAATATCTGGCCGTCTGCGGCTGACGCCTGCGTCGGCGCTGTGTTGGAAAAGGCAACAAAGTTTATGTTTGCCGCATTGAGCATGAGTTCTATTGCCAGAAGTATCATTATTGCATTTCTCCTGTAAAGGACACCGAAAACACCCACCACAAAGAGCACTGCTGAAAGGAAGACTGCGTCCACTACCTGTATCACTGTCACTCCTCCTTTGCGAGATAGACGCCGCCTATCATTGATGATGTCAGAAGAACGGCGAGAAGCAGGAAGGTGAGGCCGTAGCCTCCGGGATTGAACATCTGAAAGGACAGGGAAGCTGTGCCCGCGATTGTCTCGCCCACGTAGCCCCATGTCTGGGATGAGAATGCAACTGTCAGAACGACAAGCAGGAGAAAGGACAGAATTGCCGCGGATAACTGATATCTTTCCACTTTGCTTCACCCCTCATCCGAGAAGTATATTGCGTCTTGTCAGCATTATACCGAACAGTATCAGAACGACAACTGCACCCACGTAGATCAGTATCTGGATGATGCCGACGTAGAATGCCCCCATCAGGAAGAATATCAGCGATATGCCTATCAGAACGCCTGCAAAGTAGAAGGCGCTGTGCACTATTTCCCTTGAGACAACCATCATCACTGAAAGCAGTGCAGAGGAAGCGGCAACAATAACGAAGAGCACCGTATCAACGCTCATGCGGGGACCTCCTTCGGCACCGGCGCATCGGCGGGACGTATCTGGACAACCGGGTCGCTGGCAGTTGTGCTCCTCGGGAGCATTTCAAGTGCGTCGAAGGGGCAGGCATCAACACAGAGAGCACAGCTGACGCACAGCTCATAATTGAACATTGGGAGTTTCTTCTCCGGACCAAGCGTTCCGTTGGGTCTCTTCTTGGCTGTGCCGGGGATGCTGACCATGTCGATCACCTCATGAGGGCATGCCCTGTCGCACGCACCGCATCCGGTGCAGTTTATCTCATAAAGCTCAGGATACGGGAAGGGCTTCTGATCAGGCGCCTCGTCCGGCCTTATCGCCCATTCATGCGGCTTGAATATCTTGTCGTTCCTGTCCTGGGTTGCGGTTTCGTATCTGTTTGTCATGTGGAGTGCTGTCGAGGGGCATACCTCCACACATAGACCGCAGAACATGCACTGCGCAAGATCCAGTGCCGGCATCCACTTGCTGATACCGTTTCCCATGTCATCGATCATCATGTCAATACACTTGTTCGGACAGATTCTGGCACAGTATTCGCAACCGACGCACCTCTCCATCACAAGACCCAGCTCCCCGCGGTAGTCCTCGGCGAGCTCCATTTTCTCCTCAGGGTAGAGAAGGGTGTTCGGTTTACCTCCCGCGAGAGAAGTCCTGATGAGAGTCCTGAGAGAGACCCACATTGGCTTGAACGCATATCCCATCAATCCGACTTTTTTCTTACTGCCCGACTGAACCATTTCAGAACCACCCCACAGACTTGAACAGAACAGCTATCAGTATGTTAAGAAGCGCCAGCGGAAGGAGACTCCTCCAACCTATGTTGAGAACCTGGTCAATCCTAACCCTCGGCAGAGAACCTCGAAGCCAAACAAAAAGGGTGAAGACAGCATAGACCTTTATGTAAAACCACGCAAGAGGCGGGAGCAGCGGTCCCGTCCATCCCCCAAGGAAGAGAAGGACCATGATTGCTGCACCCGCAAGTGACCTGACATAGGAAGTGAGCTGAAGGAAAGCGAACTTTATCCCCGGATACTCCGTCATCCAGCCGTGCACAAGCTCCGCTTCAGCGTCAGGTGTATCAAAAGGTATGCGCTCTATCTCAGCCACCATTGAAACAAGGAAAACTATGAAGCCTATCGCGAGCGGCAGAACGTACCAGACATGGGAGGACTGCTCATTCACTATTGTCATGAAGTTGAAACTGCCTGCAAGGATAGCAACAGATATAACAGTTATGAGAAGCGGGACCTCATAGCTCATCATCTGTGCGGTGGAGCGAAAACCACCAAGAAGGGAATATTTGTTGTTGGAGGCCCATCCTGCAATGACTACGGCGAACGGTTCTATTGCAAATATTGCGAATGCGAGAAGGAGGCCGAGATCCGAGTTGACAAAATAGAAATCAGGGGCCTGGGGCACAACTGCCATTATGAGGAGTGACGAGGCAACGATTATGACAAGAGTGCCATTGAAGCCGAGCGGATCCGCGCTCTCGGGAAGTATCATTTCCTTGACGAGAAACTTGAATGCGTCGGCAAAATTCTGGAAAAACCCTGCCGGCCCCACAACCATCGGACCCCTTCTGTCCATGAACCTTCCAAGTTCCTTCCTCTCAACGTAAATCAATATGATGACATTGACAAGTACTACAACAAGCAGTATGACTGAAGCTATCAGCCAGCTGAGGCCGTACTCAAGGAACGAGTTGTTCTGCAGCCCCACAAGGCCGAGCAGCAGGGCAGAGATGAAATGGGCTATGCTGTAGAGATAGTTCAGATTATCACCTGTCCGACTCTCCCAGACACATATCAAGGCTGCCCATTATTGAAGGGACGTCCGCAAGCTTGTATCCTTTGAGCATCGCAGGCGCGGCCGAGACGGTGACGAAGATGGGGCTCCTTATCTTCACCCTGTACGGCCTGTCTGTCCCGTCGCCCTGAACGTAAACAAACGCTTCCCCGCGCGGATCTTCGGTGCGTGCGTAACCGTCGGCCTTGGGTATGTGCCGCGGAACTTTGCCCAGGACAGGCCCAGGCGGCATCCTCTTCAGTGCCTGGCGGATTATCTTCACGCTCTCATACATCTCTCTGATCCTGACACGGTATCTCGCATAGACATCGCAGTCCTTCTCAACACATATATCGAAGTCTATATCCGGATAGGCGGAGTAGGGGTCATGTCTCCTGATGTCGATTGGAACACCGCTTGCCCTGAGCGGGGGACCGGTGACACCCATATTTATTGCATCGGAGGGGCTGAGATATCCTACTCCCTGTGTCCTTATCCTGAATACCTCGCTCTCCTCTATCAGATATTCATACTCCTTGAGTCTCTTTTCGAAGAGGTTGAGTATCTTCGTGCAC
The DNA here is from genome assembly GCA_019720975.1 of Candidatus Sysuiplasma superficiale. Taxonomy (GTDB): domain Archaea; phylum Thermoplasmatota; class Thermoplasmata; order Sysuiplasmatales; family Sysuiplasmataceae; genus Sysuiplasma; species Sysuiplasma superficiale. Next base: position 41,282 of record JAGVSJ010000002.1, on the reverse strand, counting down.
TGCTGCGGGAAGTCGCGCGGCATGTCCTGCGACACACCTCCTATACGCGGGTAATTGTATGTGAGTCTTGCACCGCAGAGGGCCTGAAGAAGATCTATGAACATTTCACGCTCCCGCATTGCGTAAAGGAAAGCGGTGAGATTTCCCAGATCGGTCATGAAGGATGCGAGCCATATGAGGTGGGACGCAATCCTCTGTATCTCCAGTGCAATCACCCTTATGTATTCGGCCCTGAGAGGCACTTCCAGACCGAGCATGTTTTCCACAGCCGAAATGTAGACATGGTCCCAGCTCATGGAAGCAACATAGCAGAGCCTGTCGCATATAGGGACTATCTGCGGGTAGGTTCTGTTTTCGCATAACTTTTCGAATCCCCGGTGAAGGTAGCCGATGACCGGTTCTGAATCCACTATTGTTTCGCCGTCGACCTTCACCTTGAGCGTCCAGAGACCGTGCGTGAAAGGATGTTGCGGTCCCATGTTTATCCACATTTCAGCCACTGGAATCACCCATCTTCCTGGTGTCATCGGAAACAAGGGGCTGGGGCTTGGGCCGCTTTCCCTTGTTTTCCCAGTCAATCTTCCAGTGCTCTAGAAGCTTGAAGTCCTTTCTGAAGGGGAAGAAATCAGTCCCCTCCGGTGAGAGTACCCTTTCAAGCTTGGGATGATTGTTGAAGACTATGCCATACATATCATATGTTTCGCGCTCGTGCCAGTTTGCCCCCGCCCACAGACGGCTCAGACTCTCGACTGACGGGTCGGCTCTGGGCAGTTCGCATTTCACCTGTATCATGCACCTGTTCCTGTATGAGCTTATATGGTAGAATACTTCCCAGCTTCGCCGCAGATCATTGCCGCCCATGCAGGTTAAATGCTCGAAATCAAGCTTCTCCTTCAGAAAGGTGCAGAATTCCAGCAGCCTTTCCCTGGGAACCTTGTTTGCCTCAAGCCTCCTGTCTGTCTTGACAGTCACTGCAATATCGGGAAATCTCTTCTTCAGCTCATCTGCAAGCTCGGAGACTGGCCTGACATCCCTGCTTCCCAGCCCCGTGTAATCTTTCTCCTCTCTGGACAGAACAACTGTTGGGGTTGACATCTGATTCCCTCAGTGAGGCAGCATGTATTTTTCTTTCTCAGACCTTATCTTCTTCTGGAGCTTCAGGAATCCGTCAAGTAGGGCTTCCGGCCTTGGCGGGCACCCTGGTATGTATATGTCAACAGGAAGGAATGTGTCGGCGCCCCTTACTATGTTATAGGAGTCCCACCATGGACCGCCAGATATAGTGCATTCACCCATGCATATCACCCATTTGGGGTATGGCATCTGTTCATAGAGCCTGACCAGCACAGGCTTGAGTTTCATTGAGATCCAGCCATTCAGGAGAAGAACGTCGCACTGCCTTGGGGAATTCCAGAAAATGACGCCGAGACGCTCAATATCGAAGCGAGGCGCCGCGGCCGCCGCCATCTCTATTGCACAGCATGCAATGCCAAAATGAAGAGGATAAAGTGCATTTCTGGCTGCCCAGTTAAAAACGGTCCCAGTCAGCTTGTTTGTCCTGGCATGGGTTGCCTCCTGCCTCTTCCTGACCATTTCCGCGACCTCGCTGCTCCACTGCATGAAAGTGTCGTGGGACATCGCAATGGCACTTGGTGCGTTGGAATCGGCCCGGGACTGCGCCCTGTTCATATCCACAGGATCTCCTCCTTCTTAAGTGCGTACAGTATTCCAATTGTGAGCAACCCCACAAAAACAAGCATCAGAAATTTAGCATACAGTGACATCGTCGAAAAGGAATAGGCCCATAGCGCTAGGAACACTGTGAGGACATCAGCTATAACAAATATCAGTGCAAACATGTAATACTGGAAGTGGAACTGTATTCTCGTATCTCCAATAGGGACCTCGCCGCACTCATATGTAGTTTCCTTGAGCGGTTCCATTTTTGACGGCCTGAGCAGAGAGGAAAGAAGCATGCCTACACCGGCAAAAAGAACAGAAACAACAGCGAATATAAGTACGGGGGCGTAAGGGCCGTAGTTCATGATTTTTCGATTAGTATGGACTGTTATAAGTACGTTTCTGATAACATATAACACATTCATGGGCAGTCGATGTCAGGCCTCAAGTCTCGACGGTTCCCTGACGCTGAGAAGTACTATCACCGACAGAACGAAGACAGGTATCGAAACAACAAAGGGGAGGAGCGGAGAGATCGAGTAAAGATAGCCGCCAAGTATCTGTGCAGGCACTGAAAGGATTAGCGGAAGTGCGCTGAACATTGCCATTATCCGGCCACGTATGAACTTCGGCACAATATCTGACTGAAGTGATGTCAAAGGCGGACCAAGCAGACCGGTGCCAGTCCCGCCCACAACACCCCAGGTGACAAGTTCATCCATATCCTTTGCTTTCGTGAAGAAGAGCTGATTCAGCGGCACCGAAAGGGAGGAGTAGACAACTGAACGCTTCAGGCCGATCTTCTCCACCATCCTCGCTGCCGGGAAGAGGAGAAGCATTACTGCGAGCGAAGATACGCCTACAACCACGCCATAGAAATATGGCGGGAAGTGAAGCGCCTGAACGAAGTAGAGAACCGAGAAGGAGGAAGTCAAGCCGACAGCAAACGAAGCTATGACGGAATACAGCAGCAGGAGTTTTGCATCCCTGCCAACCACTGCAAACGCATTCCGCGTCTCAGAGAGAAGTGTCAGGAAGAACTCGGAAAGGCCGACCCTCTTTCGCGCTGAAAAATTCTCTTTCATCCTGAGTGCGCGGTAGGTTATTGCAATGATTCCGAGAAGGCCCGATATCATGAAGGCATATCTGATTCCCTGTGCATCGCCGTATGCGCCTATCAGGAGACCACCCACGTAAGGCGACAGGACTGCCGGTATTGTGTTTATGAAGGAATAGGAGGCTACACCCCTAGGCCTCATTGAAGGTTCCATCGCCTCGGTGAGCGAGGTTGTGAACAGCGGACCGTAGATGCCAGAAACGGAACCGACTATCACCGGTATCAGGAGTAGGGAGGCATTCGGCACCATGAAATAGATGAAATTGTTGCCAACACCTACAAAACTGAAGATGATTATTGCTTTCTTCCTTCCCCAGATGTCCCCCACGTACCCCCCGATGAGCTGTGCCATTGCAGTAATCAGCGAGGTCACGGCAGCCAGATATCCTATCAGGATGGGGGTCGCGCCTATTGAATAATAGAACAGAGACTGGTAAGGCGATGCCATGGCACCGCCAACCGACCAGAGAGTGGATGTGCTTGTCAGTATCCATGCATTTCCTGGCAGGTAGAACATCCCTCTGAGCCTCCCGGCAGCTGTTTTCAGAGAAACACTCCTGGAGGTTTTCTCGACGGTTCCAGCCTGCTTGAATTCAGATGATTCGCCCATACAGTTTTTTTCCAGACCATTTCACATTCAATCCTAACTCCTATTTATCATTCGGTTTCACAGTTGCAGTTGCAGAAAGCGTCATCGTTCCGATTTTTCCTTCTGCAGGGCCGCATCCCGGGAAGATGGTGCGTGCGACCAGAACAGTCCGGCGGTGTCTTCGCACGTCGTTCCCCTTCCTGTTATCAATATGTGACTTTTTACAGGTTATATTTTAATCGGTACATGGCGCAGTAAGGCTCATGAGAAGATCGCATTCTGCAGACAGCGGCCCGATAGTCATAGAAGGGTTCCCGGGCATGGGGGGTGTCTCCTCCATCACCTCCAGATACATCATTGATTTTTTCGGTCTCAAAAGGATGGCCGTGCTTGATCTCGACTCAATGCCTCCTATTACCATAGTCAAGAACAGGAAGCATGTACCTCCGGTTGTTGTTTACGGGGGAATGCTGCCTAACGGAAGGAAACTTGCTGTAATTCACTCGGAGATACCTGCTCCAGAGAACGGGATTAAGAGGATAGCATCGGAGATAGCGGAATGGGCTTCATCCATAAATGCAAGTCTCCTGCTCTCTGCTCAGGGAATGCTTGTTGAAAGGGAGGAGGAGACGGGGGAGATCAGCATCTACGGGACCGCTTCCTCGGAAAAAGGGGAGAAAATGCTTGAGGAGGCCGGGATAGAAATCATGGAGGAAGGCATCATCACCGGCATTCCCGGGCTTCTTCTTTCAGAGGGGGAGAGGCACGGTATCGCAACAATCGCACTTCTTGCGGAATCCAAATCAAGGGAGATTGATGCAGGTTCTGCCGCACTGATGGTGCATGCAATTGATAAACTCTGTCTGAAGAGCAATATGGATTGCGGACCGATCTGCACAATTGCGGTTGGAAACGGGAGTCATCGGGCACAATACGAAAAACGGGAAACAGCTGTCAGAGGAGCAATAACAGGGCTCGTCTATCGCTGAAAAACATTTGTGTTCGACAGCCGAGCTATTCGTCCTGACCGGGTACCCTGTGCTCCCTGTAGTGCTGGAAGATGAGATTGTACTTGCCCTCTACCTCTTTCTTCCTCTCATCCACCCACTTCTGAACTTCCTCCTTTGGCGTCTTCTTGAGGCAGTCATCGCACCACCAGCCGAGTATGTACAGATTGGATGTATGGAAAAATTTGCCTTTCGGATGCTCGTCATATTTGAGCTCGCCGCATCGGACGCATTTCTTCCTGACTTCGGTACCCAAGCGAACTACCCGGAATGAAATACCTCCTAACCTGATATTAACCTTTCTGAAATCGGTGGGATTGCCATGTGATACACAAGAAAGGGAATCAGAGTGCAAATTCCAACCCCTGATGCTGAAGGGGTCGTGTGTGCAATGCCTGAGACCTGTGACCGTTCCAGAAAATAAAGAATATAATTTATATAATTTATCTTTAAATAAATAGATTTAAGTGTTAGTCAAATATCCTAAATTTTGCCTGATGGTCATGGAAGTTTTTGATTACGACTTAATAGTGCTCGGTTCAGGTCTCGGAGGGCTCACAAGCGCCATCCACGCGAGCCTTGCAAGCAAGGGGAAGTTGAAGATAGCAATTGTTACGAAACTGCATGCGATGAGGAGTCACTCAGTCTCGGCTGAGGGAGGGATATCCGGTGTCCTATACCCCGAGAGCAACAAGGACACGAAGGAGCTGCACGCATACGATACTGTCAAGGGTTCGGACTACCTGGCAGACCAGGACGCCGTCGAGCAGCTTGTAGAGATGGCTCCGGGAGAGATCAGGTTCTACGACCACATTGGTGTAGCCTGGAATCGCGATGATTCGGGCCACATACAGCAGAGACCGTTTGGCGGAATGAGCATTCCAAGGACCGCGTTTGCCGCTGACAAGACAGGCTTCTTCATGATGAGAGCGCTGTACGATGAGGTCACAGGTTTCGAGAACATCGATGTATTCCATGAGCATTTTGCCACCAGGCTATTCCTTGACGGCGGAAGGTTTTCCGGTATCTTCGCAATAGATCTGGCAACAAGAAATTCAAGGCTGTTTCGTGGAAAGGCGTGCGTGATAGCCACCGGTGGATTTTCGAGAACATACGGGTTCACAACAACAGCCCATTCAAGCACAGGGGATGGTATTGCACTTGCCTACAGGGCCGGCCTTCCGCTGAAGGATATGGAATTTGTCCAGTTCCATCCGACTGCGCTTGTTCCGAGCGGAATACTCATAACTGAAGCAGCCAGGGGAGAGGGCGGCTATCTCAGGAATAACAAGAACGAAAGATTTATGGAAAAGTATGCGAAGAGCAAGATGGAGCTTGCGCCGAGGGACATAGTATCAAGGGCAATCGTCACCGAGATCAGGGAGGGAAGGGGGTTCGTTCATGAAGAGAGTGGACTCAGGTACGTCCACCTGGACCTGACACATCTTGACAGCAAGCTGCTTGATGAAAGGCTTCCGATGATACGGGAGATAGCCATCAAGATGCTGAATATCGACCCTCACAAGGAACCTCTTCCCATAAGGCCGGCTGCCCATTTCACAATGGGTGGAATACATACAAACATCAATGGACAGGTGATGGCTTCGGCAGAAGGAGGGATCGCCGGCGGTCTCTGGGCCGTGGGAGAATGCGGATGTGTCAGCGTCCACGGCTCAAACAGGCTCGGAAGCAATTCGCTCAGCCAGTGTTCAGTCTGGGGGAGGATAGCAGGCACCTCGATACCCGATTACGTATCGGCCGTTCCAGAAATGACCGGCAGGAAGACACTTGATGAGATGGCTGAGCAGGAGGAATCCCGCATCAACGATATTCTGGAGAGGAAGGGGACTGTGAATCCATACGAGCTGCAGTCCAGACTTCAGTCTACAATGGACGAGCTCGTATATGTCTACCGCAGAACAGATTCGCTTCAGAAGGCGCTGGCAACCGTGAAGGAACTGCAGAGGAAATACTCCGACATCTATGTTTCCGACAAGGGAAGGGTTTTCAACACAAACCTCCGTGACGCCTTGCAGGTGGAGAACCTCCTGGATCTTGCGGAGGTTGTTATTGAAGGTGCTTTGAGGAGAAAGGAGAGCAGAGGGGCGCATGCGATGGAGGAATATCCCGAGCGGGACGATGCCAACTGGCTTAAACACACCATAGCCTTCAAGGAGGATGACGGCGTGAAGATAGAATACATACCTGTGAAGATCACCAGGTGGAAACCTGAGAAGAGGGTGTACTAGGGATGGAAGAGGAAAAGAAGCTCTATGATGCACGCGGCAGAATGTCGAACCTGACGCGCCTGCTGCCATTTGACAGGGAGGCTTTCTACCATCTCCTTTCCTACAGAACACTCATTGTTGTTTCGATATTCACATTCATCTTCTTCATACTGAGTCTTGCGTTTTCCCCTCTCAATGGTGTCTGGAAGGCGCTGCTTGTTCTTGTCTGGCTCCTCCTCACCTCACAGGTCTACGAGTCGGCAAAGGCATTCGCACTCGTGGGAAGCGGCGGAAGGGCATTCGGGCATCTGAACGAGTCCTTCATGAGCTCGATGATGAAGACTGAGGACAAGGGGAAAAATTACAAGCTGATACCTTACGCGGTTGTGATTGTATGGTTGATTGGTCTGATTGTATTCGCTGCGGAGATGCTGTGATGGTGGTGTGTTTATGAGAAGATCGTGGGTTTCAATCTTTACAGTGTACGCTCCGATGCTCGGTGTCCCCGTATTGCTCTTCCTCTACATGATAACGAATCTTCTCCACCTCTCAATCGTCTCCCGCATCTTCCTCTCGCTCATAATGCTCGGACTCATTGTCTTCGGCCTCATGAGCTTCAGGGATGTCTTCATTGACCGGGAGAAGCCGTACAACTACATTCATCTCAACGAGAGGGAGGCAACAGCGGCAGCATATCAGGAGAAGGGAAAGGATGACGGTTCCAGATCCGTGGAATTTGAGGTCAAGAGGTTCAATCCTGCAACAAAGATGCTCGAAAGTGAGCTTTTCCGGACAAGGGTTCACCGCTTTTCTACTGTCCTCGATGCACTGCTTGACATAAAGGAGAAGGAGGACAACACGCTTGCAATCAGGTACAGCTGCAGGATGGGCATATGCGGCTCATGCGCAATGGTCGTGAACGGCAAACCTGTACTTGCGTGTGAGACGAATGTCCTGCAGAACAGCGGAGAGGGAAGAATAGTTGTTTCCCCCATGCTTGGCCATCCCCTCCTGAAGGACCTTGTCACAGATTTCGATGACTTCTTCGAAAGGCACAGGAGCATAAAGCCGCACCTTGTCAGGAATGACATAGAAGAGAAGTACAGCGCCCAGAAGGAGTACCCCCAGTCCAGAGAGGAGCTGAGCAAGTATCTGCCTTTCTCGTACTGCATAATGTGCGGTCTCTGCGTCGACGCATGCCCGGTTGTGAACACCAATCCGTCATTCATCGGACCGCAGGCACTGGCACAGGTTCAGAGATATTATGCAGATTCGCGCGACCAGCTTGGAGACAGAAGGCTTGAAATGGTGGACAGACTGGAAGACGTATGGGACTGTGAATTTGCAGGTGCATGCTCTCTTGTCTGCCCGAAGGGCGTGGATCCTGCGTTTGCAATACAGCTTCTGAAGGCGGAGATAGTCAGGAAGGACATAGCAGGGAAATAGCAGGAAAGGAATTGACCGCTTCGGTGTTCGTGATGGATTCACCCCGTCACTGTGACTGACCTTTATATCTGCACCGGAGGATGAGGAAGGGGGCACAGCCGACAATGAAGGCATTGATGGTTCAGGGAACATCATCAGGTGCAGGCAAGAGCCTGCTTTGCACGGCCCTCTGCCGCATATTCTCAGACATGGGCTACAGCGCCGCGCCGTTCAAGGCGATGAACATGAGCCTCAACTCCGCTGTTTCTGCAGACGGGGGAGAGATTGCAAGCGCACAGTATGTCCAGGCACATGCAGCAAGAACAGAGCCGCTTTCCGCCATGAACCCGGTTCTGCTCAAGCCCGACGTGGGGGGACCGCATATTATCATCAACGGCCACTATTCCGGGAAGATTGTTGCGGGCGGTGACTTCAGCTGGGACATGGGGAATGCAAGGAAGGCCGTATCGTCCTCCCTCCGTTCGCTCTCTCACTTCGACATAGTTGTAATGGAAGGATCGGGATCGCCTGCCGAGATAAACATCAGGGAGAGGGATATTGCCAACGGGTATGCTGCGCGTCTGGCCGGAGCAAAGGTTATTCTTGTCTCCGACATTGACAGGGGAGGTGCGTTTGCCTCTGTCATGGGAACCTGGACACTCCTCGATGAAACGGAAAGAAGGAGACTTTCTGTCTTTCTCTTCAACAGGATGAGGGGAGATGCATCCGTGCTTGAGAAGGGCGCCCGCGTCATTGAGGAGAGGACAGGAATGAAGTATGGCGGTTCAATCCCGTTTGTGGAAGGGGCAGCGCTTCCTGATGAGGACTCCCTCTCCCTGAGGACGGCAGGAATGGGAAAGGGAAGGATCAGGTTTGCGGCTGTCAGAACACCGTTTCTGAGCAATTACAGTGATTTCTACCCGCTGATATATCAGAGGGATGTGGGATTCAGCCTGACCGACGACCCTGGCGAATGCGAAAGGGCGGACGTTGTCATACTCGGGGGGAGCAAGAACAGCGTTGCGGATCTGCGTTTCCTCAGGGAAAACGGGTTTGATGATATGCTTCAGGAGCGCGTGAGGGAAGGGAGGAGGGTCATAGGCATATGCGGAGGTTACCAGATGCTTTCACGCAGAATAATTGACAGGCATCATGTGGAGAGCGATGCAGACAGCGTCAGGGGAGTCGGTGTCTTTGATTCCACAACAGAAATGACGGCAAGGAAGGTGACAGACAGCGTTTCCGGGTATATTCTTGAAGAGAAGGAGGGAAGACCGGTTGCTGTAAGCGGATATGAGATCCATTTCGGCACAACGGCGGCGAAGGGGAGACGCTTCATAGGAATTTGCAGAAGAAACGGCATGGCTGTGAATGAACTGGATGGTGAGGTCACTGGCGCGGCGGTCGGAACATACGTTCACGGGCTTTTTTCAAACAGAAGATTCCTCCAGAAGCTGGTGGATGAGATATGCATGGAGAAGGGTATCGACAGCTTCAGTGTTGCGGGCAATATAGAGGAGAGGGCGATAAAGAAGGTTGCGGCCATTGTAAGGAGGAGCGTGGATATGGACTTGGTCATGGAGATGGCAGGCATTGCATAGCATCAGCGGCCCGCTTTCAGAGCTTGAGCATGTGCACCGAAACGGCGTGCTCCCTTGCCTCATCGAAGGATTTGAAGGGTATCCTGTCTGCGGGACAGGAAAGATGCTTCACGGCGCCATGCAGTATCCAGCTCTCATATTTGCTGAAGGTCTGTCCGCACTCAGCGCACTCCATAAGAACCAACGGGGGCACCCTGTGCGTCATGGGAATGGGGCTTAATTCCATTTTCGTAACAAAATATGGCACGTTTCATTTTCCCAGGAGGGTATCAACCATACTCTCATATCTCCGTTCCGCTGCCCCGAGCTCCCTGCCCTCCCGCTCAACCACCGAAGAAGCCCTCCTCATCTGTTTCCGGATGCTTTCCAGACTGCTTCCTCCCTCTGAACCTCTCATCTCAACCGACTCCTCGGGAACTGAAGGCACATTTGCCCTCACGCCTGCCTGAGACAGGACATCCGAAAGCGCCTTCCCCGTATCCAGCGATTTCAGTACTGCCCTTCCGACCAGTTCATGCGCCTCTCTGAACGCCATCCCCGACTGCACGAGCTGATCCACTATCTCGACAGAATAGGACAGAGGGTCTGATGCCGCCTCCCTCATCCTTTCCCTGTTGAATCTGACGGAAGACATGAAGGATGAAGCAACAGAAAGCAGAGATGATGTCACCTCGAACGAGTCGAAGAGATATCGTTTCACGTGCTGAAGGTCGCTGGCATACCCAAGCGGAAGCGAATGCAGTATTGTCGCGACGCCTGAAAGGTCTGAGATAGGGCGCGAGGCCAGACCGCGTATATGCTCTGCCATGTCCGGGTTCTTCTTGTGCGGCATGATGCTGCTCCCTGTTGACAGTTCATCAGGTATATCGATGAATGAGAATTCGGCGGAGCTCCAGAGTATGAACTCCTCGGCCATGGAGCTGAGGTGCAGGGCGGTGACCGCGTTGGAATAGCATGCGTCCAGAACAAAATCCCTGTCTGATGTTGCGTCGATCGAATTGCTGAAATGGCGGGGAAAGCCCAGGAGTGAGGACGAGTATCTGACGTCAATACCGTGGCTAGTCCCTGCAATCGCGCAGGCGCCGAGAGGTGAAAAACAGTTTCTGTCCATATCAGAAGCAATCCTCCTGAAATCACGCTCCAACCTGTTGAAATGGGCGAGAAGATGGTGGCTGAGATAGACAGGCTGTGCATGCTGGAGGTGTGTGTATCCCGGGAGGACAGTTGATCTCTCCCCTGATGCCCGCCTGAGAAGCGCCTTTTGAAGAGAGATTATGCCCCTCATCATCCGCAGGGAGTTTTCCCTCACATAGAGCCTTAGGTCCAGAGCAATCTGATCGTTCCTGCTGCGGGCAGTATGAAGCTTTGGACCGGCCGGTGACATGGATGTGAGCCTTCTCTCGACTGCCATGTGGACGTCCTCCTCTCCGGAAAGGAATTCAGCCGCATCAGCAGACACCTCCTTATATATCGAGCGCAGGGCCTCCACAATTTCCTCACTCTCGCGTTCGCTTATTATGCCGGCCCTGCGGAGCGTCATCGCGTGTGCGATGCTTCCGATTATGTCATGCCTGGCAATTGCTGCGTCTTCAGGCGAGGATGAGAATGCCCTCGCTTCCGGGTCAAGCCTCTTTCTGAACCTTCCGCTCCAGAGATCTCTTTTTGACTTCAATTTTTTCCAGCTCCGCTGACGCCGTGCCCCTCAGGTGAAGGCCTGCTATGTAAATGAAACCCTGGGCCGCACGCTGGTCGAATGTGTCCCCCCTGCCGTAGGTGGAGAGTGAAGCGGTGTATTTTGATCTCTCAGAATAAACGCCGCATACTGTTGCCGCTCCCTTGTAGAGCCTGACCCTCACCTTGCCTGTGACGTTCCTCTGTGTCTCGTCAACGAAAGCGGCAACAGCATTCCTGAGATCGCTGAACCACATGCCGTTGTACACCAGTTCTGAAAACTTCTGTTCCAGCAGAGGTTTGAAGAGCAGTATATCCCTGGAGAGCGTTATTCCCTCAAGTGCCCTGTGGGCCGGAAGTATCACGGAGGCTGCAGGGCATTCATAGTTCTCTCTTGACTTAATCCCCACAAACCTGTCCTCGACATGGTCAATGCGGCCTACACCGTGCCTGCCGGCCCGGAGGTTGAGCTCCATTACGAGCTCATCAAGCGGCATGCGTTTTCCGTCTATCTCAACCGGTATACCGGAGTCAAACGAGATGTCAAGCATCTCATCTCTGTCAGGCCATTCTGACGGATGCGAGGTCCACTCATATATCTCCTCAGGAGGCGGTGTCCAGGGATCCTCGAGTTCCCCGCCCTCTATGCTTCTTCCCCACAGATTCTCATCGGTGCTGAAACGTGAAGGCTGTGACTTCTTGAGTTTTATGCCGCGTTCCTGAGCGAAAGCAACCTCATCCTCCCTGTTCATGTTCCACTCCCTTATCGGTGCGATCACCCGCAGGGAAGGGTCCAGTGCTGTGAAAGCGAGCTCGAATCTCACCTGATCGTTTCCCTTGCCTGTGCAGCCATGAGCAACGTACTTTGCACCGTAACTCCTCGCAACGGCGGCCACCTTTGATGCTATCAGCGGACGTGCTAGTGCTGTGCTGAGCGGATATCTCCCCTCATACAGTGCATTTGACCTTATTGCGCTGGAAAGGTATGAAGATGCAAATTCCTTCCTTGCATCCACAACAATTGCATCTATGGCGCCGTTTTCAACTGCCCTGTCCGCAGCCTCACGAAGATCCTCCTTCTGCCCGACGTCCACCGACACAGTTATGACGTCAGCAGAATACTTTTCCATTATCCATCTGATTGCCACGCTCGTGTCCAGGCCGCCCGAATAGGCGAGAACTGCGATCTCCTTACCGCCCCTGCCCTGTTTGACAGTTGCCATGACCGTGCCATTGTCGCTGTGAAAATAATGCTGTTGTAGATAATATGACTTCAACAGCGCCGATAAGTCCGAAAATTGACATTGGCTGAACAGCCTTCAGCTGACAAGCCTGCTGAGAAGGTTGTATGCGCGCATCAGATCACTCTCCGGGACGACAAATGTCGTCTCCGTATTGCAGCTCACGACCTCAAGGCAGTTGACACCGATCTCGGCAAGCGCTGATGAGAAACGCACCAGCACACCCGGCGTCTCGACAATGGATTCAGGACTCTGAATGGTTATTTCGCTGAGCCTGTTCCTCGTGCCTATAACAAGATCGCGCCCCAGTATTGACACCGTTTCCTCGACCATCTCCTCGCCGAGTATGATTGTCAGAACCTTGCTCCCCTGCTGGACAGTGAACATGCTGTTGTTCCTGGCAAGGGCATTGCTCTGTATCCTCTGGAGTGCCTGAAGAGCGCGCGGCTCATTCTTGGCGCTTATTATGGAGACCTTGGACTTGGTCATCACGCGGCTGTTCTTCACAGTGCTGATGATCGACGCTTCCCTGGCCCTTCTGCCCGCCATCTCCTGCTGGTATCTCCTGCATGCCACCATTACTGCCTCTTCGTTTCTTGCGCCTGTTTCATCCATTATCTTTCTTGCCAGCGCAGAAAAGTTCACTATGTCGTAGGAAAGGCAGTCAATTATGCTCGGATGTTCGCTGATGTACTCTCTCGCTATTTCTGCTGATGATTTCTCCTGCAATTGCATCGCTCGATTTCGCATATCCGATTCTAAATAAAAGTTAATCGGTTCCAGGTACATACGGCTTATCTTGCGGAGGAGCTGAAGGATCTGAACGTCGCGCAGAGCGAGTCTATCTCCTCTTCAGTGACCACAAGCGGAGGAAGGAGCCTCACGACGCTGTCATGCGCAACATTGACAAGAATGTTCCTCTCGAACGCATAATCCGCGAACTTCTTTGCGGAATCGCCGAGCATCTCTATTCCCACCATCAGTCCCTTTCCCCTGATCTCGGTAACGCTTTCATTTCCCCTGAGGGAATCACTCAGGCTGTGGAAGAGATACTGTCCTCTGGATATGACTCTGTCCAGAAATCCCGGGGATTCTATCACCTCCATGGTAGCCAGGCCGGCCGCGGTCGCCAGCGGATTTCCGCCGAATGTTGAGCCATGATCTCCCTCATGTATGGCCGAGGCGACATCCTCACCGACAAGGGTCGCACCTATCGGAACACCTCCAGCCAGGCCTTTTGCTACTGTGACAATATCCGGTGTGCATCCCTGTTCCCACTGGTGGGCGAACATCCTTCCGGTTCTTCCCATTCCGGTCTGGACCTCATCAACTATGAGAAGAGAGCCGTTATCGTGAACGACGGCTGATGCTTCCCTCAGGAAACCCTTCGGCGGTACGATAACTCCGCCTTCCCCCTGTATCGGTTCCATTATGACAGCAGCCACATCTCTGTTCAGATGGGACTTAAGCGATTCTATCGAGCCGTAATCGAAAAATTCAACGTTCCTGTATATAAGAGGCTCAAAGCCGCTCCAGTACTTCGGCTGGCCAGTGACAGAAAGCGCCATTGCTGTCCGTCCATGGAAGGAGTTGTTTGCCGAAACAAATCCGCCCCTTCCGGTTGATTTGACGGCAAATTTGAGTGCGGCTTCATTTGCCTCTGCCCCGCTGTTGCTGAAGAAGACCTTCATCTTCCTGCCCGGGAAATGACGGGAGAGCCTTGATGCGAGCTGCGACTGATTCTCTATCTCATACAGGTTCGAGGTGTGTATCAGATTGGATGCCTGGTTGCATATTGCAGAGACGAGCTTGGGATTTGAATGGCCCAGCACATTGACGGCTATCCCTGCCACAAAGTCTATGTACTCCCTTCCGGAGGTGTCCCATATCCTTGCGCCCTTTCCGCTTGCGAATGATACACCCTTTCTCCTGTAGACGCCAAGCAGACTGTCCTGTCTTCCCTTCACACCCTGCTCAATTTTGTATTTCTGTGCCAACTATCTTCCCTTCCGTAAAGAAATTTTCTATGTTTTCGCTCCTTCTACCGTCGATTATTGCAACCCTGCCTACTCCTGATCTTGCGGCCCTTTTGGCAGACTCAAGCTTGGGAATAATACCGTCGTGCAGATGACCTGCAAGAAGGGGGTCATCGAGTTCAGACACATGTATGCACGGAACAACAGTGGAATTTATCATGACCCCTGGAACGTCGGTCAGGAGAAGAAGGCTTGATGCCCTCAGGGACGATGCGATGTCTGCCGCCAGTTCATCCGCATTAATGTTGTAGAGATTGCCTTCACTGTCAGAACCTATGGGATAAATGACAGGGATTGAGCGGGCTGTGACAAGTGAAAGAAGAACCGTCGGGTCAACATCTTCCACTTCACCCACGTATCCAAGATCTCTGCCATTCGGCAGAACTTTCTTTCTGCATCTGACTGCACCGAGCGCAAATGCAGGAACTGGAAGGGAGCGCAATCCGTGTGCCATCAGGGCTGAAGCGAGCTCGTTTGACTTTCTGGCAAGAGTCATCTGAACAACATCAAGGACGTCCGGGGTTGTGACCCTGAGACCCTGTTCCTTCTTAACGTCGATCGAAAGACGGGAACAGAGCGTGTCTATTTCCTTCCCGCCGCCGTTGACTATAATAAACCTGCAGGATTTGGAGGAAAGCCGGCTGACGGCCGACGCAAAATTACGCATGCTGCCCTGGCCGGAGAGCATGCTGCCTCCCGCCTTCAGGACGCATACGTCTGCTTTCTCAGGTAGAATATGCTGAGTTGACCCTGACGTAATCATAACTCAAATCACACCCCATGCCGATCGCTCTCGCTTCCCCATCCCCAAGACTCACGGTGATTCTCACAACCTTTTCCCTCATCAGTTCCGAAGCCTTCCTGAGATTCCCGCTCACGAGCCCTTTTGAAATTATCTTGCACCTGCGACTGCTTCCAAGCCACACGTCGAGCTTCGAAAAATCAATCTGGACGCCTGAATTTCCAAGCGCGGAGGCGATCCTTCCGACATTTGGATCGCCACCGAAGACGGCGCATTTCAGAAGGTTTGAGGAGATTACTGACTTCGCTGCCTTTCTTGCATCTTCAACATCCGCCGCGCCAGTGACCTCCACTTCTATAAGATGTGTTGCACCCTCACCATCCATCACAACCAGTTTCGCGAGCTGTGCCATTACAAACTCAAGCGCCTCCTCAAAGCGCCTGTCCTTACTGATCGGAGGACCGCCGCAGCTTCCGTTTGAAAGAAGCAGAATGGTGTCGTTTGTGCTCTGATCGCCGTCGACAGATATCATGTTGAATGTTGAATCTGCGAGTCGTTCGAGACAGCTCTGCAGATAGCGCCTTGTGACAGGTGCATCGGTTGTTATGAAGGTAAGCGTGGTGGCGTGCAGACCCTTCAAGCAGGGAGCTATCATGCCGGACCCCTTTGTCATGCCGCCTATTCTGATACGTCGCCCGTCCTCCAGTATCTGCTCCACTGCTATCTCCTTTCTGTGGCTGTCTGTTGTAAGTATCGCTTCTGCTGCCGCAGTTCCGGCGGCAAGAGAAGATGACATGGAGGAGGAAGCCGATTCTATTCCGCGGTACACCTTTTTCATTGGCATCTTTCTGCCTATTATTCCAGTGGAGCATACAACAATCCTTTCCGGCTGCAGACCAAGCTTTCCGGCTGCGTATATACACATCCTTTCCGCGTTCCGTACACCCTCATTTCCAGTCAGTGCGTTCGCATTTCCGCTGTTGACAACTACGCCGTTTATTCTTCCCTTTGCATCGGCGAGTTTTCTCGAAGTAACAACAACGGGTGCGGCCTTCAGGCTGTTTGACGTAAAGACAGCGGCCGCATTGCACAGCCGTCTGGAAATGACTATGGCTACGTCCCTGCCAGATTTCCTGATGCCCCCTCTGCCGGCTCCTGCGAGGAAACCCGAGGGTGCGGTTACACCGCCCTGTATGATCTTCAATTTATCTACCCACACCTGAAGGCGCCGCGGTCAGGCCGGCGTCTTCCGGAAATGACAGCATTATGTTTGCGTTCTGCACGGCCTGGCCGCTCGCCCCTTTCATGAGATTGTCGATGAACACCAGCAGAATGGTGTTGCTGCCGGCCTGTCTGACATCGATGAAGCAGTGATTTGAGGCGCTGACCATGTTCAGGCTGCAGTCATGCTCGATGTGGACAAAGGGAGAATCGGCATAAAAGGAAGAGAGCCTCCTTTCAGCTTCCGAAGCATCCGTATCATAGAGGTATATTGTTTCCTCGATGCCCCTGACTATCGGTACGAGGTGAGGCACGAACATAAACGGCTGTGTCCTCCCCGTAATATTTGAAAGCACCTCGCTGATCTCGGCAATGTGTCTGTGGGTGTTGACACTGTAGGGTCTTATGTTTTCACCTATTTCAGAGTGGTGGGTGAAGAGAGTAGGCTCCTTTCCGGCGCCTGACGTGCCGCTTTTTGCGTCGATCACAATAGAGCCCCCCACAATATCGGAAAGAGGAACGAGGGCAAGCAGTGCAGCTGTCGGATAGCATCCCGGGTTCGCGACAACAGATGCTTCGCTTATCATCGAACGGTTTATCTCTGTGAGACCGTAAACACTGTTCTGTAGATTCCTGGCATCTGTATGTTTTGTCTTGTAGACTGATTCGAAAGCCGAAGCTGGATGAAGACGGTAGTCGGGTCCCAGATCTACCACACGGAGTCCGCTGTCAACCAGCTGTGGAATTATCTTCATGCTCTCTCCTGCGGGGAGACATGTAAATACTATGTCGGTATCAAACAGACCTTTCAGTTCATCTCTCGGGGAAAAGACGGTATCATTCTTCATCCATGGATATACAGAGGAAACGGGTCTGCCTGCAAGTCCTTCTGACTGGACATACGCAAGTTCAAGCCCGGGATGGGTGTTTATTATTCGTATCAGTTCGTACCCCGTATAACCACCGGCGCCTACGATTCCGGCTTTCCTTGTTTCCAATGACATTTGAATTTGAAATTGAGGGTCCAATCATATTTTCTCTGTTTCATTCTGCACACTTGACGGCAGAAACTGTCTGTCATCTGACACGGAATCCGTCGCGCTAACCGCGACGATGGCGATTTCCTTAAATCGAATCAACTGCATTGTCGTATCAATGTCAAAATGGCTGTTCAAGGAGGAGCCTGAACATTACAGTTTCGAAATGCTTCAATCGGACGGTTATACAGTCTGGGACGGTGTCAGGAACAACCTTGCGCTGAAATACCTGAAAAGTGTGCGTGCAGGGGATGAGATAATATACTACCACACAGGCAGAGAGAAGGCCGCAGTGGGCCTGGCTGTCGCAGAAGGTGATGCATACACTGACAGCGAAGGATTTGCCGTTGTCAGAATAAAACCGCTGAGAAAATTCAGTCAAACTGTCACCCTATCCGATATCAGAAGGGAAACGCGATTCCGCTCCTCCCCTCTGGTGCGGCTGCCAAGGCTCTCGGTGATGCCGATAGATGATGATCTGTGGAACTTCATTCTCGGTAAGGGCGAATGAGCGGTATCCGGATGCAGCGGTATGTGCCCGCTACCATACCAGCTTTTATTTTCAGAATCGTGGTGGCCAGTTATATACCAACGCACAATCCATTTTCCCAGTATGAATGAAGTCAGGATAACAGGTTTCGGAGGAAGCCTGAGAAGAGGGTCGTACAACAGAATGCTCCTGAACAGCGCGAAATCACTGATGCCTGAAGGTTCGAGGCTTGAAATAGCTGAAATATCTGCGATTCCACTGTTCAACCAGGATCTCGAAGCGAATCCGCCTGAACCGGTCAGGGTGTTCAAGAAGAGCATAAAGGATGCCGACGGAGTTCTCATAGTCACCCCGGAGTACAACTATTCGATACCGGGCTTTCTGAAGAATGCAATTGACTGGGCATCCCGGCCTTACGGTGACAGTGCATTTGAGGGAAAACCTGTTGCAATGATGAGCGCCGGAGGGAGGCTCGGTGGAGCCAGAGCACAGTACCACCTCAGACAGGTTTTTGTTTTCCTCAATATGAAGCCTGTGAATCTTCCCGAAGTTTTTGTAATGAATCCGCAGACAGTGTTCGACGGAGAGGGAAGGCTCAAGGATGAAAGAGTAAGGGAGAACATATCTGAACTTCTTTCTGCACTTGTCTCAAAATGCAGGGAGAATGGTGCGATGCGGAAAGACTGAGGGAATGCTGCGGGAAGCTGTGACACTTATCGTTTCTCCGTTCCGCAATCCCTCTTACGGGGCATATTTAATAGCACTCTTCGGGTTATCGGACGACAGAGGTGTAACTTGAAGGCCGACAGGAACAGGTACATAATCATCAACATGAAGAGTTACAGCGAATCGTTTGGCAGAAGTTCAACGGAGATAGCTTCATATCTTTCGGAAGCGCAGGAGGAATACGGCGTCCGCTGCGGCGTTTGCCCGCCGATCCCCTGGCTTCGCGAGACAGTAGGTTCGGGTGTTGATGTTTATGCGCAGCATTGCGATCCGAATGAGCCCGGGGCTGCCACCGGTTTCACTTCTCCGGAGATGATTGCGGATGCAGGAGCCAGCGGCGTGCTGCTGAATCACAGCGAACACAGGATGAAGCTCTATGAAATCGAGAATGTGATAGACAGGAGCAGGGCGGCACACCTCAGGACAGTCGTGTGTGCTGATACGCCGAGGGCGGTTGCGGCGGTATGTGCGCTGAATCCGGATGTTGTTGCAATCGAACCGCCTGAGCTCATAGGATCGGGAATATCTGTGTCAATGGCAAGACCTGAAGTCATTGTTGAGTCGATTGCAGCAGCGATGAAATCAGGAAGCGGCACCACTGTCATAGCGGGTGCCGGCATTTCAGGACCGGCGGACGTGAAACGTGCGTACGAGCTTGGTGCCGCAGGGGTGCTTGTTGCTTCGGCCGTTGTCAAGTCCCGGGAGCGAAGGAAACTGATACTTGAAATGGCATCGGAACTTGCATCGGCTGAGAAGAAGAATCACATCTCCTGATCACAGTTTTCCGGCCTGGGAGAGTATTTCCGCCGGTGTCTTCTCTGTTTCCCATATACTGGCGCCTGCGGTCTGGAAAACAATCGTCTTCATGTTTGTGAATTCATCAATGCTGTAACCTATACCCTCCCTTCCAAGGCCGCTCTCTTTGACACCGCCAAACGGGAAGAATCCAACTCCGTGTGCGGGATAGTTGTTTATCGTAACCTCACCCACCTCAAGCCTCTTTGCGACCTTCCAGGCTGAATTAAGATCCCTCGTGAATACAGCTGAGTCCAGTCCATACTCCGATCTGTTGGCTATTTCAATTGCCTCATCGATCGTTCTGAATTCATGGACCGGGACCACGGGGCCGAAGGTTTCCTCCCACATGATCCTGGCTTCCAGCGGAACGTCCAGCAGAAGGGTAGCCTCCATGTAATTTTCCCTGCTCTTCCCACCGTGAACAAGACGTGCTCCCCTGTTGACGGCGTCCTCAACAAGTTCCATGACGTGATTCACAGCCTCCCTGCTTATCATGGGGCCAATCTTTGAACCCTCATCCCTTGGATCGCCTGCCGTCCATTCCTTTATGCCTTCGGCAAGAAGATTGCAGAAGTCCCTGTAAACACCCGACTGGACAAGAACGCGGCTTATCGCGTCGCATCTCTGGCCAGCGTTCTTAAGTGAACCTGCAAGCGTCTTTGTCGCCGCATCCGGGAGATCCGCATCATTCAGTATGATTGCCGCACCCTTTCCTCCCAGTTCGAGATGTATCTTCTTTATTCCGGATATCTTGGTAAGCTCTTTCCCAACTCCCGTGCTTCCTGTGAATGTGACAACGTCGACAATAGGGCTCTCAGCCATGTAGCTCCCCAGAGAGCCCTTGCCTGTCACAAGGCTGAGGGCAGCCGGCGGTATTCCAGATTCCTGCATTATCTTCGTCATCAGTATGGGGGGAATGGGATCCGCACTCGGAGGCTTTATGATGACAGAATTGCCTGCCAGAAGAGCGGGTATTGCCTTTGTGAATGTTATGAACAGCGGATAATTGAACGGTGAGATGGCAAGCACAAGTCCCACCGGTTCCCTTATGATCAGTGCATATTTTCCGACATTTTCTTCTGCCCAGTCTCCTGGTATATAGTCTCCGAATATCTTTCGAGTCTCTTCGAATGTCAGGGACAGCCTGTGCATTGTGGATTTTATCTCGCCCGCTGCGTCGGCGACCGTCTTGCCGTTGTTGATCACAATGCTGTTCCTCAGCGCCTCGAAGTTCTGCTGTATAAGCTGTGAGGCCGCAGTCAGCGCATTCATCCTGTCAATAGCGGGCATTCGCCTTATCAGCGGTTTGGCCTTGTAGGCATCATTGAGGACCCTGTCTGCATCCTCCTCAGACGCTGCCGATATTCTCGCAACGAGACTGTTGTCTATCGGACTCCTCACATCAATGAATTCGCCTGTTACAGGAAAATACCACTTGCCGCCGGAATATATCTTGAAATTTGGTATTCCCTTTTCATCCGTTTCGTATATTTCGTCAAAGAAACTGTTCAGCTCTATTTTCATTTACCGTTCATCTTCTTTTTCTGTCTAATCATGTGCACGTACATTGTCCTTGTTTTTATATTTTGAGATTTGAATCGGGAATGCACACGGGGCCGACAGGGCACACTCGGTTACTGAGGCGCTCACAAATGTTAAGTATTAAATTCCATTAAATTCAGCAAACCCGATATGGAAGTGCAGCGGAATGAGTGCGATAGATCTGTTCCTTTCACCGGCGACTGACGGAAGAAGACCTTTCATAGTAGGACACAGGGGGGCTTCGGGTCTCGCTCCGGAAAATACACTGTCATCATTTTCGCTTGCCATTGAAATGGGCGCAGATGCGATTGAATTCGATGTGCACCAGACTTCTGACGGTCATCCGGTTGTGATACATGATGAACTGCTTGACAGAACGACGGATGGAAAAGGCATGGTCAACTCGACAGATATTAAGACACTGAGGAAACTGGACGCAGGAAGCTGGTTTTCATCAAAATTCAGGGGGGAGAAGGTACCGACACTCGAGGAAGCGCTTGAACTGGTATGCAGGAACAATATAGCTGTGGTGGAGATAAAACACGGATCGGAGTTCTACGAAGGAATTGAAGAAAGGATCGTGAACGCTGTTGAAAGTGAAAGCAGATGGAAGGAGAGGACAGTATTCATTGCCTTTAATCCGTCCCTTCTGCAGAAGATTTCTGAACTAGACAATGAGCTCAAAACAGGTCTTCTGATAGTGGATCCGCCGGAGGAATATCTGGAAATACTGGATGACTTCGGCATCACGTCTGTATTTCCGAGGTGGGAAAAGATGAAGGCGGAATCCGTGCACATCGCTCACAGAAAAGGCTATTCTGTCCACCCGTGGGTCGTAGACAGGGAGGAGGATGCCAGAAAACTGTTAGAGCTCAGGCCCGACAGCATTTCATCAAACTACCCCAACATGCTCTCCGGCATAATAGGTAGATCGGACGCCTCTTAGAATCGCATTCCGCTCAAGGTTCGCTTTAGAAGGCATATGATTTTCATTTAATGGCGCAGGTGAATGGTTTGAACGATCCTCAGGCGTGATTATCCCTTGCGGACCTTACTCCATCAGGCGTCAGAATCCATCTGAGACTGCATGCGAGGCTTCCGCCACGGATCTCTGCATATACACATGCGATACCGCCCTTCTCAATTTTTCGCTTTGTTTCAAGATCGTTGCAGAGACCTGCGATTGCACGCGAAAGTGACGGCTGATGACCCACAACGATCATCGGCCCGCCTCTCTTCATATACAGTCCGGCCAGTGCGCCTGCAGGGTCTCCCTCAGGTTCAAGCGATTCCTCAATCACAACTTCTGCACTAACGGCGGAGGATATCATATGCGCAGATTCTATCGCGCGCCTGAGGGGGGAACAGGCTATAACACTGAAGGAGCCATGAAGAGAGCGGAGAAGAGAGGCCGCACCGGAAACCTGTGCTGCACCTTTTTCGGTTAACCGCCCGTCACCATTCGGGTCCTCGACTGAATAGTCTCCGTGACGGACAAAATAGAAAAAGGAAGCTTTACACTGACTTCCCCGAGCCATGTTTTACACCGCCGTGCGTGAGACGGAAACCAACGGACAGCGCGTGCGTAAAAACAAAAGGGGCATCCGGCATATGGCTGCAGACCCGAATGTGGAGGTGGAGACAACCGAAATGTCTCCGGAAAGGAGCGGAATGGCAGACACAATGGTCACAATCAAAGCCATGGACATAAAAACTCCGCCTTCAAAAACCGGCGAAAGTGGCTTCCGGACCGTACGAAGCTCTGGATTCGATGGGCGATCTGCCTTTCAGCAAAACAGTTATTTGCACCAATGTGATCCGTACAGCGAAATGAAAGTATCAATGCTCTTCGGAGGTCTGCTCTATCTTGCTCGTGGTGTGCTTGTCATTTTCCCCTTTGCACTTGCGGCAGCCCTGGGTGCGCTCTCAATTCACATTGCCATCTCAGGCGCGTCACTTACTACTGAAGAACCGCTGTGGGTGCTTGCTGTTGGCTCAATATTCATCGCGTTCATCGAGGAGCATTACTTCAGGGAGAGGGAATATGAAGCATTCGCTCTTTCTCTTGTGGGCACAGCGCTGATACTTGGTATCGCATTCCTGCTGTACACATCGAGGACGGACATGCTCCCGTATCTTGCATACGCCCTTATCGTATTCGGTCTCACTGACTTCATACTTGGCTTCGAGTACCACAAGCCCGGCCACCACGGAAGAATGAAAGAGAGAAAGAAGAACGCCTCAAGCTGAAAGCGGGATGCACATCGCCGGCCTCCTTCCTGGGTGCCAGGTGGGAATAGCCGGCGCTCAAGGCTCGCAATATTCCTGTTAACATACTGCAGGCGTTCCTTGTGACGGTATGCCTTTCTGGCAGAAAGTGTTGTCCGTATAGCAGAAGAGCGCACTAAATAGGTATAGTTAGCAGATCTGACTGAACGGTGTCATGCTGGCTCATATAGCGAAGCAAAGCACATGCCCAGACCACACCAGACATGCGGGCTACACGCCGAATGCAGGCAGCAAAGGCAGTGGGTGGATGGTGTCTGCGGGCAGGCCTCTGGTAGTGTGAAAAACCCTTCGTCGCATCAACAGCACCTTTCGGTAAAAGGCTACGCATGACTGGCAGGGGGATGAATTACACAGCGAATATCCTGAACATCGACAGAGACAAGTCAGTGAAAGGCATGGAGAAGCTTTACCTGATTCAGGCGCGCGAAGATGCTTCCGGCAGAATCCTTCCATTGGATGCACGGGGCATTTGTATTTGGAGCAGCAAATTCAAATACTGAAGGGACCCGTAGATGTCAGATTGTCCTCTTCTGATGGCCTGTATATATCTGTCTTGGCCTTACGAGTTTCTGTTCATCATCGGTCACCATTTCCTGCCACTGAGCGAGCCACCCTGGCATCCTGCCGACTGCAAAAAGGACAGGAAACATCGAGGTGGGAAAACCCATCGCCTCATATATGATGCCTGAGTAGAAATCAACGTTTGGATAGAGCTTCCTTGAAATGAAGTAATCGTCCTCAAGCGCTATCCTTTCCAGTTCCAGCGCCACATCAATCAATGGGTTCCTTCCTGTCACCTGAAAGACATCTTCGGCAATGTTCTTTATTATCTTGCCGCGGGGATCAAAATTCTTGTACACCCTGTGACCGAATCCCATAAGTTTCCTCTTTCCTTCCTTCACCTGCTGTATCAGCTGCGGTATTTTCTCCTTCGTTCCAATCTCCCGCAGCATCCTCAGCACCTGTTCGTTTGCACCCCCATGGAGAGGGCCGTACAGTGCTGCTGCGGCTGCTGCCGCACAGCTGTAGGGATCTGACTGAGCGCTCCCGACAGCTCGCATCGCATTTGTGCTGCAGTTCTGTTCATGGTCTGCATGAAGTATGAAAAGCGTGTCAAGGGCTTTCGCAAGAATCGGATCTGGTTTGTATTGAGTCCCGTGCGAAGGCCTGTAAACCATGTTCAGAAAATTTTCAGTATAATTGAGTTCATTATCAGGATAGACATAAGGGAGGCCGCGGGAATGTTTCAGTGCAAAGGCAGCAATCGTGGGCATCTTTGCTATGAGCCTCACGATCTGTTTTCTCCTCACTTCCGGATCGAATATGTTCTTTGATTCGGGATAGAAAGAAGAAAGAGCGGCAATTGTGCTTATCAGCATACCCATCGGGTGCGCGTCATAGTGGAAGGCGTCCATCAGCTTCTTTATATTTTCATTCAGCATGGTGTGGAGGGTTATTTCCGACGTCCAGCCATCCAGTTCAGTCTTGGAGGGAAGTTCACCGTTGAGCAGCAGGAAGCTCACCTCGAGAAAGCTCGATTTGCTTGCAAGCTCCTCAATTGGATATCCCCTGTACCGCAGTATTCCTTTCTCTCCGTCAATGAATGTTATGGCGCTCCTGCATACGGCAGTATTTTTCAATCCCGGATCGAAGGACATCAGACCGAAATCATCGTCCGAAACTTTGATTTTCCTGAGATCTGTTGCGTCAATCGTACTGTCCTTTATCGGGAATTCGTAGTGCTTTCCTGTCCTGTTATCCGTCACTGTGAGTGAATCCGACATACAATCAACTCTGATACTGCCTGAAGTTAGTACGGTAACGATTAAAAAACTTCTCAAAACGCGTGTTAAAGAATGCCTCGCATTTCAGCGTGCCTTTTCCCCGGGCAGTTCCCTGGGTCCGTGGCCGATATAGACTGCGCGTGGCCTCATTATCCTGCCACCATTTTCAACGTATTCGGACATGTGTGCTATCCATCCGGCAGTCCTTGAGAGAGCGAACAGTGAGGTGAACATTGTGACTGGGAAACCAATGCACCTGAATGCTATTCCTGAATAGAAGTCGGTATTTGGATAAATGCCCTTCGGGGAAAATTTTTCAACTCCCAGCCTTTCAAGTCTCTCAGCAATACGCAGCAGATTCCTTTCCTCTTCATCTTTCGCAAGCGAGGCAGCCATCGACTTGAAAATTGCCATGCGCGGATCGTATGTCCTGTAGACACGGTGGCCGAAACCCATAAGCCGTTTTTTGCCCTGGATTATATTTTTACTGAACCATTCATCTGTGTTCTCAGCTCTGCCTATCTCAGTGAATTGCCTGTATGCTGCTTCGGCAGCACCCCCATGGAGAGGGCCACGAAGCGCTGCCACAGCTGCTGCAATAGACGAGTACATATCCGAAAGAGTGGAGCTTGCAACGAGTGCGGCTGTTGTTGAAGCCGGTACCTCATGATCGGCGTACAGGACAAGTGATCTGTTCATCGCGTCCACAATCTTTCTCTCCGGTACCGCTCCGAATGATGCTGAAAGAAAACTCTTTGCATAACTGTCTGATGCCGGAGGAGGATTATATTTGAGCCCCTGGCTATGCCTGTAAGCTGCAGCAAGCACGGCGGCAGCATGGCCTAGAATTTCTGGCGCTTTCGCGAGAGTGGCCTCCCTGCTCCAGCTGAAATTCCTTTCTTCCGAGGAGAATGCAGCAAATGCTGTTTCAAAAACAGAGAGTATGTCTGCATCCTGAGGGAGGGCGTCAATGACATTGAGAACATAGGAAGGCAATGAGAAGGACTTCTGCACAGTGCCGGAGAAGGAGACAAGCTCATTCCTGGACGGCAGTTCGCCGAATATCATCAGATAGGCAACCTCCTCGAATGTGCAGTTTTCCGCAAGTTCATGTATATCGTATCCACGATAGCGCAGTATCCCTTTTTCACCATCTATGAAAGTTATAGATGTGTTCTTTATGTAAACGTCTTCCAGACCGTTGCTAATGTTCATTCTTTCTACCTCCATTTGTTGCGACAATGAAACCTGTCTGCAGTTGCGAATGGTAATGTCGATTCGTTATTAAAAGTGGTCCATTTCAACCAATTCACTTCCCCGTCAGCCGGGTGCGGCGTCTTCTTCCTGCACCAACATCGTCCGATGAAATCTGCCGGTCAAGCAGTTCGTAGTCATGGTAACGTATGATCTCATACTGCTTTTCCCTGGTCATCAGGGAAGTAATGATTCCCCTCTGAGTACCATCGGAGGCAAGGGCGGTGAATGCATGTTCCACTGCGAGTGCGGCTGCCCTGAAAGCGGTTACCGGAAATATGACGTACCTGTAACCAGCCTTCCTGAAAAAAGAGGAGTCGATCAATGGAGTTTTGCCGAATTCTGTCATATTGGCGAGAAGTGGCGCGTCGACAGATTTTGAAAATCTGCTGAATTCCTGCCTTGAAAGCAGTGCTTCAGGGAAAATGATGTCTGCTCCGCTGTCGTAATATTTTCTTGCCCTGTTGATTGCGCCTTCCATTCCTTCGACTGCCCTTGCATCTGTGCGAGCAATTATCAGAGCATTCCTCCTGGCATCCACAGCAGCCCTTATCTTTTGACCCATTTCCTCTGCATCAATCAGTTCCTTACCCTCGAGGTGGCCGCACCTCTTTGGTGCCTTCTGGTCTTCGATCTGTATTGCATCGGCACCCGATTCCTCCAAAACCCTGACAGTCCTCCATACACTGAGCGCGTTTCCAAAACCGGTGTCGGCATCGACAATAAGGGGTATGTCGGTCACTTCTCTTATCTGACGGACAGCATCGCTCAGTTCCCTGAGAGATATTAGGCCTATGTCCGGTATTCCCATTGAGGACGTGAGCGCTCCGCCTGAAAGATAGGCAGCCCTGAAGCCGGCCCTTTCAGCCTGAAGAGCCGTAAATGGGTTGAAAACGCCAGGTACCACCATGAACTTTTCCTTCAACAGTTCAGACAATCTGATCCACCTTGAGTTTTTCACATGAACGGAGCTTCTCAAACAGACCACCATCCCCTGTCAGCAGGACGAACTTCCTGCGCAGTGCCTCATCTGACAGGGGAAGCCTGCTGTGCCCCTCCGGCACTTCCATTTCCTCCTGGTATATTCCTTCGGAGGAGTGGACAACGATTCTTGTGGGAAGAGTCGAAGGATATGCCTCGGTGAAATCCCTTCTTTCCCTAACCTCAATCTTTTTCATGAGTTCACTTACCTTCCCGTCTCCGATCAGTCTGTAAGTGTCGAGCCAGAAATTTCCTGACGCGATGGCGGCAGCAACAACAAACGGAAGACTGTGATCTGCTGTTTCCCTGTTTTCCGGATGCCATTTTTCCTCATCGGCCAGTATGGATTTGCCTGCCTCGTATGTTTCCACCTCAATCCTGGAAATTTCACCCGGCTTCACCTTCGAATGGAGGCGCAAGGCAATTTCGACTGCCGACTGTGCATGATATTCTACAGGATATTTCTTGATATAAGATCGCATTATTGCGTCCGCTCTATCCATATTCCTGAATACTGTCATATCCATATCCGGGATGACGGTATTCTTCATACCGAATTTGCCGGAAATAGGCGCAGGGGGAGCAGTGAATCCGTTCATTGTTGCGAGCGCAGCAAAAGTTGCATTCCTGCTCGAATTTGCGGCGGCGCCTGCCTTCCACATGGAGAGGCCGCCAACCCTGCTTTCCCTCAGCGCGATATGTGGCACGGTGGCTATTGAGATTGCATTCACTACCTGCTTCTCATTGAAATTGAGCATTTTGGATAGAGCCGCGGCCATTCCGATCTGGAGAAAATTCACATGGTCAAACCCGTGCTTGCGAAGGGATGCAGAATCGCAGAGCCTCATACTTACCTCATATCCCGCAACCATAGATGTTATGAGTGATTTGCAGTCCGCTCTCATCAGAGAACCTACGGAAAGAAGGCATCCCAGCATGTCGCTCGGGTGCAGAGGCTCCCTTGAAAGGTATGTATCATTGAAATCCAGATAACGTATCAGTAATGTGTTGTAGAATGAGGCTGCTTCAGGCGAAGAAGAGCCGTTACCTATTACCCTCGCCTCACCGTGATTCAGTTTTAGCATACCGCTGAAAGCGTCCGAAGGAGGGGAGTTCAGTGAGGCAATTGCGACGCCGAAAGAATCGATTATTCTCCTCTTCACCTCATTTATAACACGTTCGTCAAGATCGCTGAACCTGAGATCCGTGACAAAGGAAGCGATTTCCTCTTCGACCGGCATGCGCATAGCATCAAACACTGTTTATTTAAATTTGAGCAGCTTCCTTCGCCATCCATTTGCCCGTTAAACAGGCACAGTCCGCCGAGATACGATTTATTGATAGCCTGCAATATGGAAGGGCAGAGAACACAAACATACCTGCCCTGCAATCGAACCGGTGTGCTGATTGCAATTCTCCTGCTGTGATACAGATGCTCAATAAATCAAAACAGAACAGCAGCGGGAATATCGGCGGATCTTCCTGCTGCTTCATTATCAGCACTGGGCAGGACATGTAAAATAGCTAAACTTTCGATTCATAACCCAAAGTGCATGAACGATTATTCCAGACTGGACTTTGAAAAATTGTGGCGCGGCAGAGATAAGGTGACAGAAGTCGAGTGCGGAATCATACTCTCAATGCTTGAGGAAAATCGCAGGAATAGGGTGCTGGAATTGGGCGCCGGAAATGGGCGAATAGGAAGCATCATCTCGGATTACTGCGGGGAATACTTCGCTCTTGACCGAATCAATGATTTCCTGAAAAAATGCGGCCAGGTGAAGCGATTGGCAGCATTTAACAGGATATGTGGGGATATGATGTCCATCCCTGCGATTGATGCATCGTTCGACGTCGTAATTATGGTCCGTGTTTTCAACTTTCTAAGCGATCCGGGAACTTTACTTAGGGAGTTAAAACGTGTCATGACGGATGACGGTGTAGCGATAATCAGCTATTTTCACTCAGGATCTCTGGCCTCTGTCATTGATTATATTGACCATGACTGTGAGAAGGCTTCCCGGCAGGCAGGCCAAAAGATCAAGGGAATCAGGCAGATCCTGCGCTCGAACTTTGATGAGTATTTCTATTCAAAGAGGTATTTCAGAAGGCTTGTGAGGGATGCAGGTTTCAAAATAATTGAGGAGAGGGTTTGTGGTCTTGAGGATTATTCTATACTGAACACCCTTCCTTCGAAGATTTTCGTTGGAATTTCGGGCATAGCACATCCGTTCGGCTTCATTCCGCATTCGTTTGTAAAACTTGGAAAAGATCGGTGATGAATTGGGGATGCCCTGGGATAACCTCCGCTCACGGAAGAAGACACAACAGGTTGAACGGCCTGAGATACTTTATTTAGGTTTCGTGATTCATGTTGATAGAATTCACACGGAGTCCGGCTTGCCCTATTCCCTCAATCTCTTTTTCCTGTTGGCCATAACGACAATAAAGTGATCGCCAAGAAGGTTCAACGGCCATACACCG
The DNA here is from genome assembly GCA_019720975.1 of Candidatus Sysuiplasma superficiale. Taxonomy (GTDB): domain Archaea; phylum Thermoplasmatota; class Thermoplasmata; order Sysuiplasmatales; family Sysuiplasmataceae; genus Sysuiplasma; species Sysuiplasma superficiale. Next base: position 11,339 of record JAGVSJ010000002.1, on the reverse strand, counting down.
GACAGGGCCTTGTCGATATTCTCAAGCTTGCCGAATCTCCTTTCCATCAGAGAGATGGGAAGTTTGAAATTGGACGGAGGCAACAGCACGGGCACACCCCTTACATCCAGCGCTTCGAAATGCTGCTCAAAAAGGTTGCTGAACTCACCGAAACTGAATGCATAGACGTCGATACAGAATCTTGACCTGCCTTCTGGAATCGGATTGCCCAACCTCCAGAAGAGCCTGTTGAATTTCATTGAGATGGAATAGCAAAGAATCTCAGAAATGCAGAATCTGTTGTAGACGCCGGCAACAAAATAACCGTTCTGCTTGAGCAGCACGCTTATTTCATACGGCAGTTTTTCCAATTCCGGTTCACAGTTCAGTGCGCCGTAGGTAGAATAACAGAGATCAAAGGAATCACCTCCCATTTCCTTCCTTAGAAAGGAGAGTTCTGAAGCTCTCATCTTCCTGAGTGTAAGTTTCTCCGCAAGCCCCTCACTCTGTGCCTTTCTTCTGAGATTTTCAAGCATCCTGGATGAAATGTCAACAGCACATATCTCATAACCGTCTCTCAGCAGTTCGATAGTCTCGGCACCGGTGCCGCAACCGATCTCCAGTATACAATCGCCTCTCTTCAGATAATTCCTGAGTGTTTCCAGAGACCTCTTCCTCAGCAACAGATTTACTCTGTTCCCGAAAATATGTGTATCATAGCTATCGGCAACACTGTCAAATTCTTCCTCCAGCCATTCATAATAGCTGTTGTCAGAAGGATGAAATGCTGCCTTTGGATCAATGCATATTATTCTTGAGCCTTCACTGAAAAATTTTGAAAAGTAATCACTGCCGTATTTGAGCAGGAAACGCTCGATGACATCTCTTCTTTCATCCTCCTTCACCACAAGCGAAACCACACCGCTCTTACGAACTCCATCGATCTCAAAATCGACCTGTCTGCGCCGCAGACAAAACGAAGGCCACCTTGCGCTGTTGCCTGATTCCATCAGATAGACCTTGTCTTCATCCATTACATAGGACAGAGGAAGCATGCCGCCAGAAGTCTCAAGAAGTAGCGGTTTTTCAGACATTTGAGGCAAGGGCAGAATGATCACCCTCACAATTGTTTTTATGCTTATAACCGAAATCCATGAAAGATTCACTTCCCTCCCATCAGTCCTTCGTGTATCCTGTCTATTTCATAATCCATATTTTCGACGATCCTGTCCCCAACAGGTCTCTTCCTCAGCAAAATCCCCTGCCGTGAAACTAAAAACAGGAAGGAGGCCTTCTTTGTATCAATACCAAGACACACACCTTTGCTGGAGAAGAGATACTTGATTGCAAATCTTTCCGAGTACAGTTTAATTACAATCACCCGTTAAAATCATACATGCTCCCCGCAGGCAGAACGAAATCCATTATCGGGGCTGGCCTTTGAGCTGATTATCCACCAATCTTCTGTCCATCTTTCCCCATTTGTCAGGATTCATGAAACCACGGACCAATTTAGAATAATAGACTGGCGAATAGATAAAGTTCTTCTTGCTCCTGCTGTTAAGATGCATCAGTAAGACAACGAGCCAGGCACCGGCAAGCTGCCGGAGGCGCCTGGAAGGGGTCTTTCTTATCTGCGCGCCCTGCCATTCCGGCCAGAAAGGATAATTTCTGTACACACCTGTATGTGTCATGGCGTTTCTGACATATCTGACCTTGAGCGACATACTGTCCAGCAGTTCTTCAAAATAGAATGTTTCTCTTCCCTGAACCCATTCCGGAATATGTATTTTTTTCACAACAGATAGCGGGAAAAGAGTCAGCCCGAGAGGAAGGCCGAAGAGAAATTCATGTCCCAGCGCACAACCTACAACCGCCCCCGTGTTTCGCAATTTGAACTTATCAATTGCCTCCGACATAAAACTCCTGGAAACGACATTTACATCACTGTCGACGAAAAGAACATATTCTGTCTCCGCAAGAGAGATGAGTAACTTTGTTGCATATCCCAGTCCTGTGTCTTCGGTATGGACGTCGGCGCCGAACTCCTTTGCTATCTCGGGTGTGCCATCAGTGCTGCAGTGGTCTGCAATTAGAATCTTCCTGTACGGGATGCAGCTCACTACAGACTGCAGACAGTCGCGAAGCGTACGCCCGGAGTTGAATGTCCTGATCAGGACGTCGACTCCATCTTTGCTGTCGTGAGGCATGATAGAATATCACTGCTCATTGCAATATGTACTTTTCCAGTATGGTCGTTTATAAGCAACGGCTGCCTGCGTTCCAAAGAATTGGGAAAGTAAATTCAGGTGTCAGCGTACCTGTGCGTCGGCTTCCGGGCGTCTCATCCTATCTGCTGATAACCTGATATGCTGCTGTCATAGTATGCAAAGCTCCAACTTGGAGGCGCATTGAGTATGAAGGGCAGCATGTAACTCCCGTTAAGTGTCTTCAGAGTGCTGTAACTGTTTCCATATGCAATACTGTAAAGGGTCCCGTTGAAATAATAATCCTGTATCGGGTAGGTTGAAGAGGGCTGGAACTCAAGCTGGGTATAGGTTGAATAAAATGCTGTACCTGTGTACGGAATCGTTGCATTCCAGTACTTATACTGGCTTGTCGCGCTGTAATCCACTATCTGGAAGAAAATGGTCCCGTTTGAAGGTTGATCTACTATACTCAGGGAAAGCAGAGTCCCGGGCGGAGTGTAAAAGCCTGACTGAACTGCCGGATTGTTAGAATTTAGAAAATAGTGAGCGATGCAGTTCGTTCCCTCAACGTACCAGGGTGCAATGTGACCGTTTGGGTCTATATCCACTCCCAGCTGGAAGAAGCCAACACAGGAGGAACGTGTAGTTCCGTAATAATTCATGGCGTTTATCTGAAAGCTCAATATGCCTGTCTCCGGAACATTCCAGCTGCCGAGCACCATATCGGCATGAAGGATGGTGAACGCAGGGAGAAGATTCACCAGTAATCCGGATCCCTGACCGTACCCTTCCATTGGATTATAGCCCGGCAGGTAAATCGGAATCTGGTATGAGGTGAATATAATATCTGTGAAATAGGATACATCCTGCTCATGCAAGTGCGACGAAGTGCTTGCTGCACCGATTACTATACCTGAATATTGATAAGCAGCCGGGGTTGAGATGCTGGCAAGTATATTTGAAGAGCCATCAACAAAAACCTGCATAGTCCACATGAACTGTTTGGATGTGCTGGAATTAAAGACATTTGCTGTGACATAGGACCACCCTGCGGGATATACCGAATTCTGGGGAAGATATCCTATCAGTCCAAGACTCTGCATATCCTGTCCGGCAAAGACTGCATCGCCCTTGACCTCAATAAGCGAAACAAATTCACCGTTGCTGCTGACTAAGCCGACGAATGCAGAATTTCCATTGGAATAGACTGCGGCCTGGAATGAAACGAACTGATCGCCCTGTGTGACATTGTCCGTGTTCACAAGAAATGTCCCGGAGGGCACCTGAAGAGAAGGTTCTCCGAAATAGTCGGGTTTTGATGTAAGGTCAACCCTGTTGGTCGGACCGCTCAGCGATACCCAACCATAAGTGGAATAGCCACCGCCATTTGTGAAATACGAAACCAGCGCGAATGCACCGTTTGTGGAAACAGGTGCGGAACTTAGCTGCTCCATGCTCTTCCCGGCGGCCTGTGGCGCGGCGGAATAGAAAGGAGACACAGACAATACAATGGAAATGACAACAAACAGACCGACTATCCCCCTTGATCCAGCCATGCTGGCATGATTATCGTAGGATTATAAAAAAGAATCATTTGTGGGCGCTATCCATCCAGAGAGTCGGTGTTTGAAGGCAGAAATCGCTGTTGGGATTCCGCAGATTCGAACTTCAATTTCGGAACAATCTGTACTGGCGGTTCCGGAGATTGCTGCTACGGGAAGCTGCTTTGGCAGCACAGAGCAGAGTGGCGTAGGAGAAATTGAATGGGCAAGTTCCCTGAAACAGTTGCGTTCAGGATCGCCGGGTTGGCACTATTTCTGTTCTATGAGTTCTATCCAGATTCCATTTGGGTCCTTTATGAATGCTATTCTATGGTCTCCCATGCTGTATGGTTCCTTTGCAACCTCCACACCCTTTTCTCTGAACCTCTGCATTGTTCCGTCCATATCGCTGACACCAAATGCTATGTGATCGAGTTGATCGCCTTCCGAATAGTCCTTCTTATCCTTCCACCAGGTCAGTTCGATATTGTGATTTGTCCCTTCTATTTCAAGAAAGGCAATTTCTGCATTATTGTGTTTTATCTCTCTTCTGCTTCTCAGTCTCATCCCCAAATTGCTGGTGTAGAACGTGATGCTCTCATCCATGTTCTTCACGTTTATCGACGTGTGCAGGAGTTTCATATGAGCGGGTAACGCGCAACGGGTATAAATCAATGATTTGAAAATTTGCTCTTCTGGAAGAGAGAAATGTGAAAGAAATCCTTTTTGTGATTCATTTCAAAAGATTGAAATCAAGCCCGCATAATCCGTCCTGGAATGTCAGTCAAGTCAGAACATGATTTCAAACTCACTCCGACCAGACTCAAGGTTCTACTATCAATGCTTGAGAGCGTGGGATACGACGACACCAACGTTTCAAGAATGCATGGAATAAAGGCGTCAACATACAGTGTCGTGAAGGGAACGTTAAAAGAAAGAGGACTTGTCAAAGTAGAACTTGTCCCTAGCCCTCTATTCTTCGATCGAAAAATACTTGTTGCCAGAGAATTAAGAATCAGACCCCTCGAATCAGATGAAGCCCTGACTCACGCATTGCTTCGCATATCAGCAGAGGTGAAGGGCATAACCACACTCATTGCGTCACACAGGAAGATATTTTCAATAGAACAGCACAGAAACATGGCGGATGCGCAGGACTCAATTGAGACATACAGGAACAATCTTGGCGATTTAGATGCAGGACAGATAAATGAAACACTCTTCATTTCCGACCTTACTTCGAGGAATTGCATTTGGGCGGAAGGGTACAAGCAGACAGCGCTTCACCTCACCGGCTCAAATCCCGTCCACGACTTGCAACCGGAACAGTTTAATTTTGGTGCCGAAGCAGAGGATGATGGTGAGAGAGAGCGTTACAAGGAATTTCTGATATCACATATCGCAGAGCCTGAAATTTCAGACAGGGCACTGGCCGAAAGAATGAAAGTGTCAAGGGAAACCGTATCAAGACTGAGACGAGAGATTCTTCAGAGGAAGGTGGCGAAGACAATGGGATTTCTAGCGCCGGAGGCACTTGGCGGTAACACGCTCTCTGTTTCAGTTTATCCGGTAACAAGGAGACTTGACGAAGGCAAGATAACAAGAATGTTCAGAACAGGAGCCCTATGTTTTGCAGCTTCAAACGGAGAAAAAGTGTTGACCCTGTCATATCACACTACCATAGAAGGGGCTGAGCAGAAGATCTCATCTGTCCTTTGCGACAGTGAGCTCAGAGATGTGCTGGGTGTCGATGTGCACAATTCAATATATCCTGTTTCAATGGCCCCCTTCCTGATGAGACATCTGTACTGGCGTGTACTCGAAACAGGAGATTAAACATCGGCACTTGTAAAGGATTCCGGATAAATTCTGCTACGCCAATGATGATGATTTGGAGGCAGAAATTCATCTCGCGCGCCAGTTCAATAAACAAATGACTTCCGTGAAGGCAGAAACCAGACATTGACATCTTTGATATCCTTAAAACACCTTATTTGAACTTCTGCGGAATTTTCAAATTATGCGCAAAATTACGTTGGGGTCAGAAAAATGAGAACGAAATATCTGGCAGTGTTATGTATTGGACTTGGATTTGCAATCATGGTTGGAAGCGGTTTCAGCCTTGCCGCTTCCCCAGGTTCGAGCGGTGGTGGTAGCACAAATCTCACTGTAAATTCAGGTTCAATAAAGATCAACTCGTTTGGAATCGGCAACAATACAACTGCTACTTCGGGCATAGTTCAGAGGATAAATAACACACAACTCAATGTGAACACATCAAGACCTTATTTGGTGTGGATCAATGCGACTGACACCTCCGGATATTCTGCTATACAGTACATCGACGTCTACATGTATTATCTCAACGGCACATCGACAGCCGCCTATAACGGTTCCAAAGGGCAGGATATGAATCTGTATCTGAATCTAACTAACAACACCCTCTCCGGCTCACATACCTATTCCGTGAAAATGATATGGCCTGCTGCCGGGAATGATCCGACAGCCTGGTTGCTCGGTTCGGGTGGATGGTACAAATACTATAACTCCACAACGGCGAACTTTACGTTTAAATTTTATCTTGGTTCCCAGATCCACAATGGCACAGCTCCGTCAACCACCGTTGGCGATGCATTTGCATGGGCGGTAAATGCTACAGTGAAGGGCGATGGTGCGATATCCAAAACAGCAACAATGTATTTCGGCGTGAATGACTATGAGTCGGTTACCATCGTGCAGGATTCTATCTCCGGAAGTGGCGCCCCGAGTTCTTCTGCCGTTTATTCGCTGGGCATACTCATACTTCACTATTCGATAAACAACAACTACGTTCTGACACTGGAAGCTTCAAACCTGACTGCAACAGTGAGTGGACATGTATACACCTTCCTGCGCCACAACATAGGCATATTCGACAACACGAGTTCCGCCACCCCCGCTTTTAACGGATCTTCACCACTCAGCCCTTACTACGCCGCTTCCGAGACAGCGGCCGGAACCACGGGGCTTCCAAAGATAGGAACAACCACAAGTGGTGAAGCAAGACCTTTCAATGACACCACTGGTCCTTCGCCGGGTCAGGTTTCTCTCTTTGGGATAGCTAACAGTTCGTTCGCCCTGGCACAGAAAAATGGGATTTGGGAAACAATCACGATCACATTCGTTTTCCAGGTGCCAATTGGGACAGTAGCGGGTTCATATACCGGAAGTATAACCTGGAGGCTCTGGGCCGAAAATCAGGCATTCCCGTAATTGGGGATTGTTTCGCATGCAGGTCAGAAACAATAAAAACTTTTCATTCGCGATCATGGCGTTAGTCCTGATCGCGGCATCATTCACATTTGGTTCCTCATACGCTGCCGCATCAACGAGCGTTGGAATCTCCATGCATGTCATTTCCTCCCCGACAAACAGCAGCGTGAATGGCATTCCACTTCTTCTTACAGACGTCTGGAATTATGTCAACGTCACGATTCAGCCTAATCCCACAGAAGGTGTCAGTCTAATTGCGTTTTACGGAAACACGGTGCCCTCAAACAGAACGCCGCTCAACTATTACGAGTGGGCATATTCTGAGTCGAACAATAGTTGGTACGACCCCATATATGGAAACTATGTCAATGTTAGCCTGTCGAGCGTTCACGGGAACGAATATTCTTTTGTGAGCGGTATGTATGACAAGGCAGATGTGGGCACATGGACTCTCGAGATCTTCAACGGTTCGAACTTCATTGACCAATTGGAATTTGATGTTTCACAACCTGCAATAGGACTGGTTGTTTCCGCTCCCGCCTTCGATGTCGTAGTCGAACCTTTCACAAACAATGCAGTCAACTCCTCTGAGTTTGGCGAGCTCGAGATGACAAAAAACTCAGGAAGCATTCCGGAAACAGTGACGTTCAATTTCGGCGCCAGCAATTCTTTCATATCCGCAACGCTTAACAACCTTACAGTCCAGCCCGGCGAGACTGTATACCACTCCATAACAGTGTATGCAAGAAACTGGTCCCCGCAAATAATAAATTTCTCCGGCACCGTGACCGCGGAGTTCACAGATCAGATTCAGGGACAGAATTATGCACAGTATGTCCCAGACGTTCAGTTCCCTGTTAATGGCGCAATATATGTCGGACATGAAGGTTATGCCATCTACGCGTTAAGCAACGTAACAGTGCAGTTTAGAAGTTCCGCTACAGCCGCTTACGGTGAGATGGATATAATAGACATATACCTTTCAGGGAACGGACCTGTGACTGTTAATGTAAGTTCTTCCGCTCTGAAAGTGCTCTTTGTAAGCGGTGGAAATGAGAATTACACTTCTTCAGTCTCCTTTGTCCTTTCGAAGGGGACTGAAACCGAAGTCAAAATAGGATTTGAACCGGTAGAAGACAGGACAACCGGATGGATTACAGCTGTAGTCTCCATACCCGGTTCGCCTGTATCAAAGAGTTTTGTGACGAAAGTGAGTGTTACCGGCATACCTGGCTCTGCAGGGCATGGCGGTGTCGCCTCGCAGGATGCCAACTTTTCGTCGCTTATGCTCAGCACCACGGCCCTGGTATCTGCTCTGCTTGCCGTTATTCTAATCAGAAGAACACATGGCAGAGCACACATAGCTCAAAAAGGGAAAAAAATCCCAACACGTGATACTAACGCAAGAGGAAGAAGAGATTCCGTAAATCGCAGTGAAAGAATAAAGCCAAGAAAGAACTGGGAAAGATGAGCCATGCACATTCAAACTCTCCTAGTGTTGGCAATAGTACTCATTTGTCCCCTATTAGCCGGCAGCCTAAGGGCCAACGGAAGCCTTGGTGTTTCAGACATCACGCCGACATTCTATTCTATTCAGATGTACATTTCACATGGCTATGTGTTCGTAAGGACAGTGATCTTTGACTACAATTCCTGGAAGAGTGTAAAGAATGTTACGTTGAAGGCAATCGGTCCGGAAAACAGGACTACCGAAGAGGTTGTCTTCGATCAATATCTGTCTGGGAAAGATACGACACATTTCAAGCAGGTAACGGGTAATTCCTTCTATCAGCCTTATTCAAGCTACAACGCCTCCAACCTCAGCCAGACGATATCTGAAGTTGCAAATCTGACAGTTACGTTTGCATTCACTTCAATTAATGCCGAAGTTCTGATGATTTCAGCTTCCGACATACATGGAAAGGTCGCGACAAGCTCATTTGAATTGCAGGGAGGGTACGTTGGAGCTGGTATTACAATCGCCATTCCCTATCTTATAACACTTGCAATGTTCGGCACAGTTGTCACAATGCTAGCGAAATCGAGGAAATTTTCAATCAGGGAGAAGAATGTAACTCCGAGGGAAAGTGGGATGAGATCACGCAAAATGAGATGAACGACGTTGAAGCCACGTTTTCAGCTGCAACGATTAAAAGAAATTTTCATTCGTTTGCTTTTGTATTACGCACATTTCCGTCCGAAATGATTTCACTCGCAGCTGTTGCATTTCCATTTTTCATATCATCCATATCATTCCTCCAGTCAGCAAGCGGATATCAACTGCAACCGGGCTCATTCGGTTCCGTGTCCTCACCATTGTTACCTCTCCTTTACGAAGGCGGATTGCCACTATCCCTTTCGTTCATTCCGGGCGTGATTCTTGGGGGAATCAATCTTCTGTGTCAGTACCTTTCAGGCAGACTGTTGCTTCGCATATCAATGGCAATAAGCGTGACTGTGTCAGTTTCGCTGATTGCGTCGTTTACATTCTTTGGTGACATATTCGGCACCACATATGCATACGGCGTGTTTGCACTCAATCTGCTTGTTTTGCCATTCACTCAAATTACACTGCTGAATAGATACAATGATGCCGGGAAACTAGATGTGTATGAAGGTTTGGCAGATGACGGATTCAAAATGAAAGAAGGAAGTGGTTCGGCCAATTCGGCCACTGCCGATGGCGCGCAGTCTTCCGGCAAGAACGTCAGGAACAGGATAGCTGGAACAGCAATGATTGCCACAGCTGATGATGTCATTGACAGGATAGATACGCTTTTCGAATCTGAAAAATTGATGACCGATTTAACGGCAGAAGAGGATGCCGCATCCTCCGACCATATAATGAAGGATGAAACTTTGGAGCACAAGAAACCGAAAAGATTAGACAACTACAGCAAGAAAAACGAAACCAGAATGGTTAACTGCTGGGCATGCGGTAGCAGAACTCCAGCAGCCGAAGAACGGTGCAAATTTTGTGGTTTTTCTTTGAAAACATAATTGATTGCAGATAAGTGTTGGCAAGCAAAGTCAGATTCAATATTCATAAGCCCAATACAGCCGTGGAGCATCAGCGAAGTCGAATTTAGAGTCCTGATGCAAAAATCCGTGCTGAAAATCGTGGTTCCAATCATCACATAGGCCTGTGCCGATAAGGAGGAAAATGAAATACTGGAGCCCCAGGCCAGTCCTGTCAAAGATATTTCCGAAAGAGTGATGCCTAATAGATGCATAACTTGATCGTTTTCAAACCTATAAGGTAGATATGAAAGGATTGAAAAACCGATGACAGGCTTAATCGAAGATATCACAAGTGAGGAGAACAACTCTGCTCCCTATCTCCCAGAAATCTTTAGTGCGGTGGATTCGGAAGGTCCACAATTTCACTGCTTGACACAGGTTCGTCAGGTCAAGGAAAGAGGAAGGCGCTGAGATCTTCGGGATATAGGCACACTGTTCCTACGGAATATGTCCATGACAGGGAATGAGAAGGCATTCAACGCCAGGAACATAAGTTCGAGGAAGGTAGTCGACACTCTTGACGAGCGTTTCATTCCTTTGCCCGCTGAACAGGTTTGCGCATCGGCAACACATGGCCGGAACCGTGGTTGGTTGAGGTCAAGTAAACAGAACCGCTTGCCGGACCGACATTGGCGCTCGGATACCTAATTCATGGGTAGGAAAGCGGATAGCGTACCGGTTGAAGCTGCGCGGGAAATTGAGAAACCAAAGATCGAAATGAACCTTTCCGATTATAGTGCCAGCCAGGACGCGATAGAGAAGGTTCGCAATTATATTTCTTCCATCAATGGATTACAGCTCCGATGAATGGACATAAGGATCGTGACAGAGTCATACCGATTACGAGAAAACGGTCGCAAATGACTGCTTTGGAAACAGGTTAAACGAAACGCTTGCAAGGATAGTTGCCGCTAACGTTTCGGAACGTTCGAGATAAAGGACAGGGATCGATATTTATCCGTACAGGATTGTACTTGACATATCCAGAAGTGCGAAAAGGGATGAAGCGTGGAAGTGCTTCTGACAGTTACATCGGATGCATGATGCCCTCCTCTGAGGGAGATTGCTTCAAACCTATATCGACCTAGCAGTGACGTTCGAATACTTTCAACCCGAGTTCGACAGGATTTTGTGCGTGATCGTTCGGGAATTTCACTTTCGATTTGTAGTGACAACTGAGAAGGAATGTCTGTTCAGACAAACTGAACAGTCTTCTCTGCCGTAAACACCTCCTTTCCTGTGCCGAGAGCCTCGACTGGCGAGGAAGGCCATCCGGTGAGTTCTGTTGCGGTGAACCACCTGCGGCCGAATCGCCCTTCACCGCATGTTCGCTGAG